>JAZQMY010000039.1:0-45900 GCA_045627045.1 Clostridia bacterium
TCTTGTAGAAATAGTCTTGAAGTTTGTGAGCATACCACCGAGCCATCTCTGGTTAACGTAGTACATACCGCAACGCTTTGCTTCTTCTTCAACTGATTCCTGAGCCTGCTTCTTTGTTCCTACGAAAAGAACCTTGCCGCCGTTTGCAGCCTGTTCTCTTACGAACTCATAAGCCTTCTCAACAAGCTTTGCAGTCTTCTGAAGGTCGATAATATAAATACCGCCTCTGTCTGTGAAGATGTAAGGCTTCATCTTAGGGTTCCATCTCTTTGTCAAGTGACCGAAATGTACGCCTGCTTCCAACAACTGTTTCATTGAAATAACTGACATAATAAAACCTCCTCGTTTGTTCCTCCATTCCTCATTTTCAGCTCATACCGTGAACACTTTGTGAGCGCGGCAACGACGAGCATAAAGGAATGTGTGTCATTTCGCCGTATATTATACCACAAAACCCGCAATATTGCAACACCTTTTTTGCAATAATACGGGCTTTTCCGAATAAAATAATTAAAAAGCGCAGAACTCATTACTGAGCCTGCGCCGTTATGAACATCTGATTCAGTTATCAGTCGATCTTCGGAAGCTTTGCGAGAGAAGCTTCAATATCTGCATCTGTCGGAATCAAATCAGTCATAATTCCGTCGTTGAACTTCTGGTAAGCGACCATATCAAAGTAGCCTGTGCCTGTAAGACCGAAGAGAATAGTCTTTTCTTCGCCTGTTTCCCTGCACTTGATAGCTTCGTCCATAGCCACTTTGATAGCATGAGAGGATTCAGGTGCCGGAAGGATACCTTCACATTTTGCGAAATACTCAGCTGCTTCAAATACTGCTGTCTGCTCAACTGAAGTAGCTTCCATGTAGCCGTCTTCATAAAGCTGTGAAAGCGTTGAGCTCATGCCATGGTATCTCAAGCCGCCTGCGTGGTTTGCTGACGGGATGAAGCTTGAGCCGAGTGTATACATCTTTGCGAGCGGGCAAACTCTGCCTGTGTCGCAGAAGTCGTATGCGAATTTACCTCTTGTGAGTGAAGGACAAGATGCAGGCTCAACTGCGATGAAGCGGTAATCCTTTTCACCGCGGAGCTTTTCTCCCATGAAAGGTGAGATGAGACCGCCGAGGTTTGAGCCGCCGCCTGCACAACCGATGATTATATCAGGTGTGATGCCATATTTGTCAAGAGCAGCTTTAGCTTCAAGACCGATTACTGACTGGTGGAGAAGAACCTGATTGAGCACGCTGCCGAGAACGTATCTGTATCCTTCTTGTGATACTGCACATTCAACGGCTTCTGAAATAGCACAACCGAGGCTACCTGTTGTTCCTGGATTCTCTTCGAGGATTTTTCTGCCGACAGCTGTTGTCATTGACGGGGAAGGTGTAACGTCTGCGCCGTAGGTTCTCATAACTTCACGTCTGAAGGGCTTCTGTTCATATGAGCACTTGACCATGAAAACGTGACAGTCAAGTCCGAGATAAGCACATGCCATTGAGAGAGCTGTGCCCCACTGACCTGCGCCGGTTTCAGTAGTAACGCCCTTGAGACCCTGCTCCTTTGCGTAATAAGCCTGTGCAATGGCTGAATTGAGCTTGTGGCTTCCTGAAGTGTTGTTTCCTTCGAATTTATAGTAAATTTTAGCCGGTGTCTGGAGCTTTTCTTCAAGACAGTAAGCTCTTACGAGCGAAGAAGGACGGTACATCTTGTAGAATGCACGGATCTTTTCAGGAATTGCAATGAGTCTTGTTGTATCATCAAGCTCCTGCTTTACAAGCTCTTCACAGAATACCTGTGAAAGCTCTTCTGCCGACATTGGCTTGCCTGTGCCGGGATTGAGGAGGGGAGCAGGTTTATTCTGCATATCGGCACGAACGTTATACCAATATTTAGGCATCTCGTTTTCTTCAAGATAAATTTTGTAAGGGATTGTCTGTTCATTCATTGTTTTATACTTCCTTTCTTTTGTATTTTGTGAATGAATAAAATATGCCTTGGGACAAAAAAACTCTGTCCCTGCAAATCTGCCGGGACAGAGGATATAATCTCTGCGGTGCCACCCTGCTTAGCGAATAATTCGCTCACTCATTCAAGATACTAACATATCTTTTCCGTTGTTTACGGAGTGCCGCTCCGTCTTGCCTACCTCAAAAAGGTTCGGTTCGCCCTCGAAAGCCCATTCACTTCTGCCACCCGTACCGTATTTCCATTATCAACGGCTCCCTGAAACGGAGATTACCTAAGCTACTTCCTCTTTCTCATCGGTTTATATGCGTATTATAGCACTGAATTATGTATTTGTCAATACCCTTTTTTAATAAATATCACATTTCCGGAACAATTATTCGTCACTTTTGTACCACTGACTCTGTGCTTCAAACATTCTTCTGTACTCGCCGCCTCTTGCCATAAGCTCTTCGTGCGTTCCTATGTCATCGACCTTGCCGTCGTTCATGACGATAATTCTGTCAGCAAGCTTGACGGAGCCGAGTCTGTGCGTGATTAGAAAAGCGGTTTTTCCTTTTGAAAGATTTGCGAATCTGTTATAAATCTTAGTTTCTTCAAAAGGATCGATAGCGGCAGTGGGTTCATCGAGAATCACTATTTCACTGTCACGGTAGAAGGCTCTTGCAATGGCAACTCTTTGCGCCTGACCGCCGGAAAGCTGAATGCCCTTGAATTCACGTGAAAGCATAGTGTCAAATCCGTCAGGAAGCCATGCTTCTTCGGGTGTGAAGCCGGACATCGCACAGGCCCGCCGCATTTCTTCATCTGTTGCCTCTTTTCGGATATCTCCGATAATTATGTTATCTCTCAATGACATCTGATACTGACAGTATTTCTGGAAAACGGCAGAGGACTTTTCCGTCAGACAGGAGAATGAAATATCCTTTGTCGATACTCCGTTATACTTGATATCGCCGCCGGTAGGCTTATAAAAGCCTATCAGAAGCTTTATGAGAGTTGATTTTCCTGAACCGTTTTCTCCGACGATGGCTATTGTTTCACCTTTTTTTACCGTGAATGAGACGTCTGAAAGCGAATCCCTTGATGCAGAAGGATAACAGAAGGACATATTTTCCACATTGATAAGAAAATCGTTCGAAAGTTCAATATCTTTACCCGAATCGTCCTCAAAGTCAAAGAAATCAACGTAATTTCCGACATAAGGGAGAGATTTCATGATGCTTGACAAAGACCAGTTGAAAACAGCGTTCATTGCCGAAAAAATTCTTCCTATCGAAATGTATACGGCAGAAAATGCGCCTACTGTAATCTTCTTTGACATCAGAAGCATAAAAAGCAGAATAAGTACGCCTGTATAAGAGATGATTGTAACGATATTTATAACAAGCGTGATTATATCGTCTTTTGTGCAGAGCTTTATTGAAAGCTTTCTCAATATTTCTATTGTCTCAACGTATTTCTCTCTGAAAAAAGAGAATGCACCGAGAAGTCTCGTTTCCTTGAAGTACTTTCTGTCGGTTATACAGCTGTCATAATAATTCTGCTGTCTTCTGTAAGGTGCTGAAGCATCCTCGGTTCTTGAATACATTTTCAGCCTTACTATCTGGGACAGGAGAGCCGGTATGAAAGCGGCAAGAAGCGCAAGCACAAGAAGCGGAGAAAGCGTTATAACGTACCATGAAATAAAAATCAGGTACGGAATCTGGTAAAGAACCATTTCACCAACTGTCTGGAGCACGAATTGCTTGATATTGTATATTCCGAATTCTGCTTTGTTTATAGTATCAAGCTTTTCGGTGTCTTCAAAGTTTATTGCAGACACCTTTGCTATCTTGTCATAGAAAAGCTCTCTGAAATGAAGATCAAGCTTATCATTATATAGTCTGTCGCAGTACATTAAACCGTGATTTATCAGCATAATGCCTATTTCTACGGCAGAAAGGGCTATAAGCGAGAGGATTACCGTTCTTATGACGGTGCTTCCTGAGGCGAAGTCTGTTGCATTCTCAAGGAACCTCTGATTGAGCAGCGTTGTTCCTGCACTCAGAAGACTGGCAGTAAGCATACCGAGACAGCTGATAATAAAGAAAAGCTTTGATGTTTTCCAGAATTCAGGCACGAGGAATCTGAGTGTTTTAATAATACTGAATCTTTTTTTATTATTATCTTTATTTGACATTATTCGTACCACTCTTTCTGCGTATTGAACATATCTGCATACATTCCACCTTTTTCAATCAACTCGCTGTGTGAGCCGCGTTCAAGAACCTTTCCGGCGTGTATTACGAGTATTTCGTCGGCTATCCTTGCCGCACCGAGTCTGTGAGTTATGAATATAACGGACTTGCCCTCGGATATGGTCTTGAAGATATTATATATATTGCTTTCGGAAACAGGGTCAAGTGCTGCCGTTGGCTCGTCGAGAATTGTAATAGGTGCATTTCTGTAAAGACATCTTGCAATGGCAACTCTCTGCCATTCGCCTCCGGAGAGATCGACTCCGCCTTCATTGATTTTGCCGAGGTAAGATTCAATTCCGTCGGGGAGATTCTTTACCACCCTGTCAAGCTCAATTTTACTGATGGCAGCGTACATATCCTCATCGGAATCCTTGTTAATATTGCCGAGCTTGATCGCATCCTTGAGCTTTATGTAATATGAAGCAAAATCCTGCCATACTACCGAGTAAAGTCCTTTCAGCTCCGCAAAGCTGTATTCTTTTATTTCTTTGCCGTTTATCAGGATTTCACCGGTGTAATTGCCGTAAAGACCTGTTATCAGCTTTGTGATCGTGGTTTTGCCTGCGCCGTTTATGCCGACAAACGCATAATGCTTTCCGGCTTCGAGCGTGAAGGAGCAGTTCTTCAGAATTTCTCTTTCCGTTCCGGGGTAAGCAAATGTTACGTTCCTGAATTCAAGAGTTCTGAAATCAAAGTCCGTCATATCCTTCGGCTTTTCAAGGGCATCCGGAGTCTCTTCAAGCTGGGCGAAGCCGGACATATAGCCGTTGTATATTTTCATTGCGGTGAGAGTTGAGGCGGTACTGCCTGCAAAGTTTGAAACTGTATGAATGAAGTTTCCTATTGCGGTTGACAAGCCGATGAACATACCAATCGTGATTTCGCCTTTTCCCAAAGGAAAGATAAGACACAAGCTGACGATAAAGCTTGCTATATAGGAGAGAAGACTTGTCAGGATATTTCTTCTGTTCTGCTTGGTGGTGGCATCAAAGTTGATTTTTTGTGCCTTCTGATGGTGCTCGTGCCATTTTTCTTTTATGAAAGGTGTGTATTTGAAGGTGTTTCTTTCCTCAAGAAAATCCTTAGCACAGAGCATTGAACCTAAATTACCTGCGAATCTCTGATACCTTTCGGCTTCTTCGGATGCTTTGTAGCGCAATCGGCTGTTTTTTATATTGATGAGCATAATCGGTATGCCTATTGCAACGGTGATGATCGATACCCACCAAATCTCGGAAACGATAATGACTACTATGGATACAATGCTTATCACCACGGAAATAATGCTGGCTACAAGATTGAAGCGTGACATGAATCTTGTGGTGTTTTCGGCGCTTGCCATTGCTATCAGATCATAGGTATCGTTATCCTCGATGCATTTGTACTGTATTTTAGCTTTCTTTTCGAAGAATGCGATGGATATGCCCATTTCGACCTTACTGCTGAAGCGGCTCCAGATAAAACTGTTTATGGCCGACATTATGTATCCGTAAGCATTGACACCGATTATCCCGAGAAGCGGCATTATGATTTCGTTTGTTTCGGCGGCTCCGTTGAATATTGCTATTGCGGTATCAACAAAATCCGCAGTTGCGAATACCGTGAGCGCAGGAAGAAAGCCGGACAGAACGGTCAGGATCAGGTGAATTGTCGCTTCAAGCGGCGCACAGCTGTAAACGGCGGAAAAATAGTCACTGTAACCGTATTTTTTTGATTTTATCTGCATAATAGTTCCTTTCCGAATTATTGCGATTCTTACTTTCAATTATAGCATAAAAGCGCCCGTTTTTCAATCTGAGAGAATAAAAATTTTATCGGAATTGTTATGGCTTTTTTATTTGACAATTACGTCTCGGGGTGATATAATTATATAATGAAAAGTTATATATTGCATCGGAGAAAAAATGAAAATAGTATTTCTTGCTGATTATCTTAATCATCATCAGCTTCCGACTTGTCTTGTACTCAAAAATACGGAGAATGTTGATTTTACATACATAGCAACAATGCCCACTAGGCAGGAACGGTTGAAGCTTGGCTATGAGGACATGAATTATTCATATCCGTTTGTTGTCAGGGCGTTTGAGAATGCGGAAGAGATGGAAAAAGCAAAAGCACTTTGCCTTTGTGCCGACATACTTATCTGGGGCTCTGCACCGTTTGAGCTTGCAAAGGAAAGACTTGAGTCAGGAAAGCTCACATTCCGTATTTCGGAGCGAATTTATAAGTCCGGCAAGGAAATGCTGAAAATACCGTATCATATGCTGAATAATCTCCGAAACAGGAAGATCATGAAGAATACATATCTTCTGACGGCGAGTGCTTTTGCCGCAAGGGATTATGCATTGACGGGAGCATTCAGGAACAGAGCGTATAAATGGGGATATTTCCCTATGGTGAGAAAATATGCCGACAAGGATAAGCTTTTTTCGGAAAAGAAGGAAAACAGTATCCTTTGGGTCGCAAGGTTCATAGAATGGAAGCATCCGTTAAGCGCAGTGATTGCGGTAAAAAGGCTGAAGGAAGAGGGCTGTCCCGTTCAGCTTGAAATGATAGGAACAGGCCCACTTGAGGAAGGCATCCGTGAATATGTAAAGGCAAATCATCTTGATGATACGGTTTTTCTTTCAGGCTCGATGTCTACTGATAAAGTCAGGGACAGAATGGAGAAATCCGCAATATTCGTTCTGACCTCGGATCAGAATGAGGGCTGGGGCGCCGTTGTGAACGAAGCAATGAGCAGCGGATGCGCAGTTGTTGTCGGAGATCAGCCGGGATCTGCCGCTTTCCTGATAAAAAACGGCGAAAACGGCGTTATTTTCAGAAACGGAAACGAGGATGAGCTTTATTCTAGCCTGAAGTCACTTGTCATTGACAGTGAAAAGCAGGAGCGAATGGGCAGAAAAGCGATCGAAAGCATTTCAACTGTCTGGAATGCCGAAAATGCAGTATCAAGGCTTCTTGTTCTTGCAGAAGCAATACAGAAAAGCGGCAAACCTGTTTTTCCTTTTGAGGACGGTGTTTGCAGTAAGGCAGAAGTATTAAATAAAAACTGGTTCAGAAAACAAAAATGAAGATAAACGAAACACTTGAAAAAAATCAGGTAAAACTCGGTGCAGTTCTTTCTTATATATCAATAGCGGTCAACATCCTTGCGGGACTGATTTACACTCCGTGGATGATAAAGCAGATAGGTGACAGCAGTTACGGTCTTTTCACACTTGCCAATACGCTGATCACTCTTTTTATGGTCGACTTTGGCTTGAGCTCTGCGGCGGCAAGATATGTATCAAAGTACAGGGCAGAAGGCAACACCGGGAAGGTGAATGCTTTCCTCGGTATGATATACAAGCTTTACTTTATAGTAGATGCGGTAATTTTTATTGCACTTACTGTTGTATTCTTTTTCATTGAAGACATATATGTGAAGCTTACTCCCGAAGAAATCGAAAAGTTCAAGGTGGTTTACGTAATAGCAGGCTCTTATTCGCTTATCAGCTTTCCGTTTGTGACAATGAACGGCATTATGACCGCTTATGAAAAGTTCATCCAGCTGAAGCTTGCCGATCTGATGTACAGACTGCTGATGATAGGAATGATGGTTGCGGCATTGCTTCTCGGCTTCGGACTTTATTCTCTTGTCACGGTGAATGCCATTGCCGGTATTATTTCGATCATATACAAGCTCTCCGTTGTCAAAACGAAAACTCCCATAAAAGTCAATTTCAAGTATTTTGACAAGGAGCTTCTGAAGGATATATTCGGATTTTCACTGTGGGTAACGATAAATTCGCTTGCACAAAGACTTATTTTCTCAATCACTCCTTCCGTGCTAGGTATGGTTGCGGATTCTGTGGCTATTGCGGTATTCGGAGTAATTGCGACCATTGAGGGATATTCGTATAATATCACAAGCGCGATCAACGGTATGTTTATGCCGAAAATCGCAAGAATTTATTCGGGAACGGATTCCGATACCGATATTATGCCGCTTATGATGAAGGTAGGCAGATTCCAGTACGCGTTGAACGGCTTGATCATAGCAGGATTTGCCGTTGTCGGAAAGCAGTTCATTGAAGTGTGGATGGATGAGACGTATTCGCTTGCCTATACGGGAATACTTCTCGTAATCATCCCTGGACTCTTTTTCAATTCGCTTCAGATTGCAAATACGGCAATGATAGTAAAGAAAAAGGTCAATATTCAGGCATATATTGCGGTCGGAACAGGTCTTGTAAACATTGTCTGCTCATACTTCATGTCAAGAGCCTGGGGAGTTCTCGGATCGTGCATTTCAATTTTCATTGCATATATGCTGAGAGATATTGCGTTCAACGTTGTATATTATAAATATATGAAGTTTGATATCCCACAGTTTGCAAAGAAATGCTATCTCGGAATGCTTCCTCCGATACTGATTACGATAATACTGGGAATGGGCATGAACAGGCTCATATATATTTCCGGCTGGGCAGGCGTTGCAATCAAAGGACTGATAACTGCTGCAATCTACCTTGCATTGGTATATTTTACAGGTCTGACGGGCGAAGAAAGAAAAAAAGTAACTGAAACATTAAAATCAAAATTACGGAGAAAATAAAATGACAGATGTCTTGATAATAGGCGGCGGCCCGGCAGGAATGATGGCGGCGCACACTGCATCAAAAAACTCAAAAAGCGTGCTTATACTTGAAAGGAACCGCACTCCCGGAAGAAAGCTTATGATTACGGGAAAGGGCAGATGCAATCTGACGAATTCGGCCGCAATGGAGGAATTCATAAAGAATACACCCGTGAACGGAAGATTCCTTTTTTCGGCATTCAGAAATTTTACGAATACGGATCTTATGGAATTTTTCGAGAACAGAGGCGTTAAGCTGAAGGAAGAGAGAGGTGGCAGAATATTTCCTGTTTCGGATAAGGCGGAGGATATTCAGCAGGCACTCGTAAAAGCACTTCGAACAGACGGAGTGCAGTTTGCCGAAGCGAGAGCAAAGAATATAAAGAAGAATGATGACGGTATTTTTGAGGTCACGGATGACGAAGGAAAAAAATACAAAGCATATTCTGTAATAATTGCAACCGGCGGCAAATCATATCCGCTGACAGGCTCAACCGGCGACGGCTACCTTATGGCGCAGGATCTCGGACATACGATCGTTCCGCCGAAGCCTTCACTTGTTCCGCTTGAAACAGAGGAAAAATGGATTTTTGACCTTCAGGGAATTTCACTCAGAAATACAGGCCTCAAGGTAATTGATCCGCAGAAGAATAAAGTGATATATGAAGACTTCGGAGAGCTGATGTTTACTCATTTCGGAGTAACAGGCCCAATGATACTTTCAGCTTCGGCATTTGTGCGTGAGGTGAGAGGAAAGAAGATCGAGCTTGACTTGAAGCCTGCACTAGATGAAGAAAAGCTTGAGGAGAGGATCCTCCGTGATTTCAAAATGTATGTCAATAAAAACATTTCAAACGCACTTGTTGATCTGCTTCCTTCAGGCATGATTCCTGCTGTTGTGATGCTTTCGGGTATCCCCGAGGAGAAAAAGGTAAATCAGCTCACGAAGGAAGACAGAAAGAAGCTTATTGCCGCTTTGAAACATTTCACATTTACGGTTAAGGGTCCGAGACCGATAAACGAAGCGATAGTCACATCCGGTGGGGTGTCTGTCAAGGAAATAAATCCTTCTACGATGGAATCCAAGCTTGTTCCGGGACTGTTCTTTGCCGGAGAAGTGATCGACGTTGATGCCTACACAGGCGGCTTCAATCTGCAAATTGCGTTCTCAACGGGCTTTGCCGCAGGACAGAATGCGTAATGAAACGGAGAAATCAGATGTATACAGTAAAAATAAACGATAAATCATTTTCATATGATTCACCTGCAACGCTTGCCGAGATATTGAAAGCGCACTCAAAGTCTTATTGTGCGGTGGCGATTGTTGACGGCAGAACGTATGAGCTTACAAAAACTATAGATTATGACTGCGACATAGTGCCTGTCGGTCTGACAACCGAAGAGGGCATGAGAACGTACCTCAGAACGCTGAAATTCGTGTTCATCATGGCGGCAAGAAGACTGTTCCCGGATGCTGAGGTCGAGTTTATGTACAGCCTTTCAAAGGGACAGTACTGTGAGCTTCACGGCATGAAAATGACGGAGGAAACCACGGAGCAGCTCGAGGAAGAGATAAAGAAAATAGTCAGCGAGTGCATTCCAATCAGGCGTGTGACTTACACAAAAGAAGAAATGATTTCCGTATATGAAAAGACTTATCCTGACAAGGCAAAACTAATTTCGTACCGCCCTGAAAGCTTTGCACACGCTTATGAATGCGGTGATGAGATAAATTATCTGTATGGAAATATGCTCCCTGATACGGGCTATATAAAGGAGTTTGCGCTGTACTGTCACGGCAAAGGAATTGTAATGCTTTATCCGAGACATGACCTCAACGGCATGATGCCCGAATATGAGGAGACAAAGAAGTTCAACAGGGTAATGCGTGAGGCAGAGAGGTTCGGAAAGTCGGTAGGCGTAACCGATATCAATTCGCTCAACGAAGTGATTGAGAGCGGCAGATTCCCCGAGTTCGTCAGGAAGTGTGAGGATCATCAGAATGCCGAAATAAAAAAGATGGCAGACGCAATTGCGGCAAATCAGCAGATCCGTCTCGTTCTTATCGCAGGACCTTCTTCTTCGGGCAAGACAACACTTTCCGATAAGCTCACAAAACAGCTGAATCGTAACGGACTCAAAATCGTTCAGATTTCCACGGATAACTATTTTAAGTGCAAGGATGAGCTGATTCCCGATGAAAACGGAGAAATTGATCTTGAGGATATTGAGGTCATCGACCTTGACCTCTTCAATAAGGACTTGAGGGCACTCATAAACGGAGAAGAGATCACACTCCCCGTTTATAACTTTGCGATGGACAGAAGAGAAAAAGGCAAAACAATAAAGCTTTCTTCCGATGAAGTAATAGTGATTGAGGGTACGCACGGTCTGAACGAGAGACTTACATCACTTATCCCAAGAAAGAATAAATACAAGATTTATATCAGCGCTCTTACTCATATAAATATCGACCTTCATACGCCTGTTTCAACCACTACCTGCCGTATGATGCGCCGGATAATCCGCGATGACAGAACGAGAGGAACGAATATCGAAGCAACGCTTGATATGTGGGCATCGGTAAGACGAGGCGAGTTCAGATGGATATATCCATTCCAGGAGCAGGCAGATTTCATATTCAATTCAGAGCTCTCGTATGAGCTTGCGGTAATAAAGAAGCACGTAATGCCGCTTGTTGATTCGCTGAGCGCAGACAGCCGTTACTATTCAATGGCAAACAAGATCCGCAGAATAATGAAATACGTTCTTGATGCGGATGATGATATTGTGCCTGACGATTCTTTGCTAAGAGAGTTCATAGGAAAAAGAAATACAGGATCATCAGCAGAGAACACCTGATTCTGCCTGAAAAAAGATAAAGAAAAAGCGTGAACTAAAGAATTCACGCTTTTTTATTTTCTAAAATATTTATCAGAACTTGATTTCCTTGTTCATGTCGTCAAGAAGCTTCTGGATTCTTTCGCTTGAGCTGAGGATTTTTCCGAGAGACTTGTCATAAGCAAGAGTATCAATGATGAGTGCAACATATTTTGACATATCAACTGAAACATACCACTCTCTCTTGAGAAGCTCATCCGTTGTATAAATAAGGTTTGTTGTGAAGACCTTGTCGATTGTTCCATTTGCATAAGCCTCATCAAACTTCTCAAGACCGTTGCAGAAGAGACCAAATGTAGAGAATACGAAGATTCTGCGTGCTTTTCTTGACTTGAGCTGAGCGGCAACGTCAAGCATTGATTCACCTGATGAAATCATATCGTCGATAACGATAACGTCCTTGCCTTCAACATCCTTACCGAGGAAGTCGTGTGAGATGATAGGATTTCTGCCATTTACGATAACTGAGTAATCTCTTCTCTTATAGAACATACCAAGGTCGAGTCCGAGAATTGAAGAATAGTACATACAACGTGACATACCGCCCTCATCAGGAGAAACGATAAGCATTTTATCCTTATCGAATTTAATGTCCTCTATGCTATGTACGAGTGCCTTAACCATCTGATAAGCAGGAGAAATTGTTTCGAAGCCTCCGAGCGGGATAGCGTTCTGAACTCTTGCATCGTGAGCATCAAATGTAATGATGTTTGTAACACCCATATTTACGAGCTCCTGAAGTGCATGTGCGCAGTCGAGTGATTCACGGCCGCCTGAACGCTTGTGCTGTCTGCCTTCGTAGAGCATAGGCATAATTACTGTAAGACGTCTTGCTTTACCTGAAGTAGCTGAAATAACGCGCTTGAGATCCTGAAAGTGATCGTCAGGGCTCATAGGCACTTTTCTGCCGTACATTGTGTATTCAACGCCGTAGTTGAACGGATCGCATACAAGATAAAGGTCCTTGCCTCTGACTGTCTCCTTGATTGAAGCCTTTGCTTCGCCTGTACCGAAACGTGGACATGAAACTTCAAGAATAAATGTGTCGATGTGATCTTCGCAGCCTTCGTTGACAAGGTTGATGTGACGGTTATGATGCCACTTGAGCATATATTCATCAATCTTTGCTGCAAAAGCCTCACAGCCCGGAAGGGCGATTATTCCCAGTTCACCTACAGGTGATACTCGGTAGTCTTCATTTGAAATAAGCATAGAAAAAAACTCCTGTTTTGGATAAATATTTTGTCGGATCAAAATTCCACATATATATTATAAGATAAATTCGGAACTTTGTCAATGAGGAAAATGATGATTTTTGTAATTTTTTAACATTTAATATAACATAAGAGCCCCGTATGTCGAGGCTCTTATTAATTTCAGTTTTCTTTTACCGATTCTGTTATTCCTTTTGCAAGACCTGCAAGACCCTGAATTTCCGAAGGAATAATGATTTTTGTTGCTTTGCCGTCAGCGGCCTTTGCAAATGCTTCAAGGCTCTTGAGCTGGATGACCTTTTCGTTGGGCGCAACTTCGTTGAGCATTCTGATACCGTCTGCTGTTGCCTTCTGCACGAGGAGGATAGCTTCTGACTGACCTTCAGCTTCACGGATTGCAGCTTCCTTTGCGGCTTCGGCACGGAGAATGGCGGACTGTTTTTCAGCTTCAGCTTCACGGATTTTTGCTTCCTTCTGACCTTCGGCAACAAGAATAGCAGACTGCTTTTCACCTTCAGCACGGAGGATGGCTTCTCGACGTTCACGCTCTGCCTTCATCTGCTTTTCCATGGCATCCTGAATAGCTGCCGGAGGGATGATGTTTTTCAGCTCAACACGATTGACCTTGATGCCCCAGGCATCTGTTGCTTCGTCAATGATGGCACGCATCTTTGTGTTTATCGTGTCACGTGAAGTGAGTGTCTGGTCGAGCTCGAGATCACCGATAATATTTCTGAGAGTTGTGGCTGTGAAGTTCTCGATTGCAGCCATAGGATTCTGAATACCGTAAGTAAAGAGCTTTGCATCTGTTACCTGAAAGAATACGACTGTATCGATCTGCATAGTAACGTTATCCTTTGTGATAACGGCCTGAGGCAGAAAGTCAACTACCTGCTCCTTGAGGGTAACCTTTTTGGAGATTCGCTCGATAAACGGTACTTTTACGTGAATTCCTGCGCTGAGAACACACTTGTATTTACCAAGGCGCTCTATGATGAATTCACTGGCCTGAGGAACAATAACGATGTTGCTTACGATAAGGATAATGACTATTATTATCGCAATAACGATCAATGCAATAAGTATAGGAGGCATAATTAAATACTCTTCTTTTGATTGACAAAAGATCCTTTCTTTGATTTTACGTAGGTTTTATATCAGAACCGACCGGAAAGGTCATGATTCGTGAGCTAATTATTTTTTCAAAACCACAATGAGTTTGTTTCCGTGTATCTCTTTTACCGTTACAAAAGAGCCCACGGGGATGTCAGAACCGTCATCGCTTCTTGCGACCCAGAATACGTCACCGATTTTGATATAGCCTGTCTGTTCGGTGTTGCTGATTGCCTCGGTAACACAGGACACGGCGCCTATGAGTGAATCCTTATTGGTTGCATTTTTCTTTTTGCGCATTTTTTTGACGAACGGATGTGCAAGAATTAAGAAAAGCGCAGAGAAGACCGCAAACGCAAGAAACTGAACGATCGGCATAAAGCCTACCGCACAGCATACTATTGCGGCAACCGAGCCGACGGCGAACCATATTGTGGTAAGGTTTGTCGTGATGGCCTCTATCACAAGAAAAATGATGAGAACAGCTATCCATAAAATGAGCATATTCATATCAAAGTATGAGCCGCTTTCTCTGGGAATAGTCAATGAAAGCAAAGATACAGACATAATTCTCTTTCCTCCAAAAATAATTATGTTTCTGACAAATCGTTTTCTTCAGCGGAAGCAGTACTTTCAGCGGAAGATATTTCTTCGGCATCGGCTTCTCCTTGCTGAATAACTTCTTCAGATGATACTTCGTGATCGGTCTCTTCGGATATTTCTTCAATCGCAACGGACTGATTATCTTCGGAAATTGCTTCTTCGGGGACTGCTTTCTTCTTATTCTGTGCTTTATCTTTGTAAGCACGGACAAGAAGCGGAATCATGGCAAGTACAATATAAACAACTGCAACAGCACACAAGCATATTGCGCACCTGACTGCGTTTGTAAAAGCAAACCTGAGCCCGTCGGGTACCCAGAAGAATAATCCTGCAATCAACAGCGGATATACAAGACTTCCCATTACGACGGCAAGCGTTCTTGAAAAGTCAATTTTTGCTCCTAAAAGTCTGAAAATCAGATAAACCGGTATGGAAATGATCACGAGACAGAAAAGGAAAATGATAAAGAGCAATATTCCTATAAGCACGGAAGCACTTACTACCAGATTCATGAATACTGACTTTCCGTAGCCAAGCTCGGCTCTTGCCATATTCTTGTCGAAATCTATGCTTTCACCGAGACTTTTTTCAAGTGCTGCGTAATTGATGACATAGCTTCCGAAGGACGTTATAACAGAGCCTTCATTCGGACCGACAAAGAGAGTGATAAATGAATTATCGGTCGCTTCCGGAGCGAGATCAGAACTGCCGTCAATTATGAGGACAATTTTCAATGCATCGATCCTGCCCTCATAATGACCATTGTAATTGAATCGGGCGGATGACATATAAAAGTCATCCGTCTCTTCAAATATTTTCTCAACACCGCTGTATGCTTCGCCTGCCGCATTCCTGACAAATATTACCGAACTTGTGTACAGAAAGAGGAACATTATCAGGACGAGGATAAGAGCTACTCCGGGCATTTTCTCGTTTCTTCTTGCAAAGAGCGACGGGAAAAAAACCGCAGCGATGCGTCTTAAATTTTTCATATTGAATCAGTGGCAGTGGCAGCAGTCACCATTGCAGTGATGCTCTTCTTCTTCAAACTCATCGTCTGAACCACCGCATGAATCAGCGTTTTCACAATCACAGCAGTCGCCTTCACAGCCGCCGATATCACCGTATTCGAAAAGCTCAAGTCTTTCACCGCTCGGGCCTCTGAAGAAGATTGCCTTTGAGCCGTTGAACATGTGAGGAAGAGGAATATAGTCCTCTGTTTCAAACTTGATGCCTTCTTCCTTGAGAAGAGGGATGAGCTCCTCAAGACCTGTTACCTGAATGGCGAGGTGCTGGAAGCATCCGTCACCCTGACCTTCGCAGATATCGCCGGGCTGCTGAATAACTTCCATGATTATGTCAACGCAGAGAAGAAATACGATCTTCATTGTGCCCTCAGGCTTTTCGAGTGCGAATTCCTCGATCTTCTGGAAGCCGAGGATGTCTGTGTAGAAAGCTACCGTCTTTTCAATGTCTTTTGTGTAGAGGGCGATGTGTCCGAGTCCCTCGAGTGTTGGGCCGTTATGTTCACAGCCGCAGTTACAGTTTCCCATAGTTGTTTTATCTCCTTTGGATTTATTTATAATTTTCTTACTGTATAATAAAGCCTTGAAAAAGGCATTTATTTACTTGACGTTTGCATAGATCCTTGTCGGCGGAACAGTCTTGTCTGTCTTATCCGACTTGATGTTGGGCATCTGCGAATACTTATTGCTTCCGTAGGTGTAGAGGTGATAGTCAGTATCGATATAGAACTTGGTTGCACCTGTGCCGAAGAACTTTTCCACCTGACCGATGTCTACAAGAACAGGTGCCTTGAGCTCCTCATCCTTGCTTACGGTATAAAGCGAATTATCAGGATTGTATCCGCATGTGTAAACATTCTTGTCTTCAGTGATGAATGATACGAAGCCAAGCGTATCATTGCCCTGAACAGATGTCACTTTCACGTCATCAGCAAATTTAACAGACGTTAGAGATGCCGTGTGAGCGATACTGCTGTTGATTCCGAGAACGCCGTTTTTGTTGCTTCCGCAGGCATAAACCGTGCCGTTATCGGCAAGAGCGAATACGTTGTTTCCTGCAGTTGTGATGGCAGTGAAGCTTTCATTTGAATCCATTTCGTTTACGACAGAAAGCTTTTCAATGAATCCAAGCTCGCTGTTTTCGTTCTTCGAACATCCGTAAAGTTTTCCCTCGGATGAGAGAAGATATGTAGTGGTATTGTTTGTTTCTATTGCCGAGATGAATTCTTCGGTTTCGACTTTTCTGAATGTACTGTAAAAATTACCGTAGAATATGGAGTTGAAATCATATCCCAGCTGACCGTTGTTTATACCGAGCGTATAAGCGTGACCCTTTTTGGTAAGGACTGCAATATGATTCTCGCTGAGGCTGATTCCCGATACGATCTCTGAAAAAGAGAATTGCTTCCATACCATGCTTCCGTTCTCAGCTGTCTCGTCTGAAATGCCCCACCATGAGAGATCGCCCCAGATGTAAACGTTATTTGTATCGCTGACGGCAACTGCCATCCTTGAATTGGCGGTAACGTTCTTGATTCTTTCGGGGAGCTTTACCTGAACGACGTAATCGTATTCGTTTTTGTTTCCCTGACCGAGAAGACCGTATGCATTGTTTCCGGAAGCAAGAAGCGCACCGTTGTTCATGATATAGAATACATTTTCCTCGGAGCTGAATATTGTTTTGATCGATGTTTTCTTGAGAAGTGATATTTCAGCTGCCTGAGCAACGAATTCTCCCGTGTCCGGATCCTTGTATTTACTGAATATTTCTGTACAACCTGATGCTACCGATACCAGTGCGATCACGAGCGACAAAACGATTATATTTTTAATGTATTTACCGAATTTATTTTTCATTAAACCACTCCGTACTTACTATAATACTTATACACTATAATGATACCACATAAATGTTAACAAATTATGAACATAAGCACTTCCTTACCATAATAATTGTAAAAAACTGTCCCTTAAAGAAGAATATCGGTAAAAATGATCCCCGTCCTTCGTTCGAGGGCGGGGAGGAACTTATCCTGTATATTTTAAGCGTGTGGCGATTCCACCTCTGATGTGTCTTTCTGATTTGTTTCTGTCGAGAACGTCTTTTACTTTTTCCCACGCAGAGAAATCTATTTCAACAAGCCTCTCGGAAACATCCTTGTGGACAGTGCTTTTGCTGACCTTGAATACATCTGCGGCTTTTCTTACGGTTGCACCTGACTCTATGATATAATTTGCGATATCAAGCGCACGCTGTTCAATATAATCCTTCATGATGATCCTCCTTTCAGATAATTTTTATCGGACAATCTCATGAATAGGATATGCCTTTGCCACACTTTGTATGCGTTATTTTTTATTCTTCAAAAGACATCGGATTGACGCTTAAACCGTTCTTTTGCACTTCAAAGTGAATATGTGCAGGGAGATGT
The DNA here is from genome assembly GCA_045627045.1 of Clostridia bacterium. Classification (GTDB taxonomy): domain Bacteria; phylum Bacillota; class Clostridia; order HGM11327; family HGM11327; genus SIG351. The sequence goes on from JAZQMY010000039.1 coordinate 18,115, forward strand.
GCCTCGTATGGAAGCGAAGACAATGCAGTGCCGATGTTCTGATTTTTTGCGACAAGCTCATCCTGCTTTACCGAAACGGTTTCCAGACCTCTGTAAAGCGTTGTGAAGCCGTCCTGATGTTCAATCAGAACAGAGATGCCGTAAATATCATCTTCGGATATCTCTTTGACGACTCCGTTTGCGGCTGCAGGGACGTTTTCGCCTGCTAAACATTCAAAATCTATTCCGACATGGCAAGCCCATTCGTTGAGTGTTTCGGAGTATACTGGAGTATCGTCTGAATATTTGGTGATTATTTTCTTTTTATCAAATGGAAGACTGATCCTGAAGTCTGTTGACAAGTCTTTTCTAACGTCTGTTATATCACCCTCGTTTGGCGGAATAACAGGTGATTCGGACGGAACCGGAGTTTTCTCCGGAACAATGTCAGGTGAAACGGTGGGCTGAACGGTAGGTCTTACTGTTGCTTTCGTTGAAGGCTCAGCCGTTCCTTCGGGGAGCTTATCAACGGTACGGGTAGGCGCCGGAGTTGAGTCTGCGCTTCCTTTATCTGACGGCAGACTCAACAGAGTCAGAGCGATAACTGCTATCAGCATGAGCGCAAACACTCCGTATACTGAATATTTTGACATAAAATCAGTTATCTTTTTGAATTTCGGATTCTTGAAATATGATCCGTTTTCTGTCTTTTTCATAGCTTTTATTTTCCTTTCGGTTAGTTGTGCTATTATTCTTTACAGAAAAATAAATTTTATTCCGAAAAAAGAAAATCACAGAGAAAAAGAGACTAATTCCACGCCTATATAATAATGAAGAAGTATTTCGGAAAAGCTTTTTCCTTCTTTTGCCATTGCTTGTGCGCCAAGCTGACTCATGCCGCACCCATGACCGTTTCCGTAGACCTCAAAGAGCACTTCGTCTCCCGGAAAAGTTATATGAAAATCGGCAGACCTCAGCCCGAATGCAGAACGGATTTTTGTGCCTCTTACGTAGCTCTGGCCGATTTTGAGGTAATCGACCCTGCCGCCGTCAGTATAGGTGTAGGAAATCATATTTCTGATTGAATCTTCATCTGCTTTTATGCCGAAATTTGTGTCTAACGTATGTAAGAAATCGGTAATTTTCATGACTTTGTAGCTGTAATATTTAGGTGCGGTTTCCTCTCCCGGGCTTTTGACCGATTTGTAATAGGGAAGATTCTGCACGAAGACATCGTTGCACGCTTCGGTGGAACCGTTGCTTGTCGAAAAGTAAAACACTTTTATGGGCTGATTTCCATATTCCATTATAAGGGAATCGGTTGCTTCAACGGCGTGCTTTATCTTTTCATATTTTTCCTCAAAGAGACTGCCCCAGTTCTTTTTCATCTGCTCGACCGATACGAATGCCTGACAGCAGGTGCTGCTTGTACATACGGAGGCATCGGCGTGCCCGCTTGATAATATATGAGAGACGGTGTAGGTTCTTGCGGCGATCGCCTGTGCCATCAGTGCCTCATCTGAGAAGGTTGCAGGCATTTCTCCTGCGGTTGCGCAAACAATGTAATCGTGAAGAGTCATTTCGAAAACAGTATTCGTGCTTTTGTCCAGTATACGGACAGTGATCTCGCTGTCACGCAATTTTTCCGGTATTTCGTGCCCGATTCCGCTTTTGGGAATATCTTCTTCATCTATGAAGCAGGAAATCTCTTTCTGAGGCTCTTCTGTAATATAGTATGGTCTGATCCTGCTTTCATATGCATTTGGTTCCTCGATCGGCACATTGCCCGTGCAGTTTATCCTGATACTGATCATGAACGGAAGAATAAAAAAGAAAAGCAGAGAAGAGACCGCAAACTTCATTTTTAACATATTTGTTCTCCTTTTGAATATATGTATTTTCAACGTGTATTTTATCCGGCTTTTGAGTTCAAAAGCTGTTCAGACATATTTTTTCAGAACATTTTACCGAACTTAATATTTTTTATTCGGTTTTTCTAAAAAATTTGACTTTTTTTTAAAAAAATATATTGCTTTTTTTCGGACTTTGGTATATAATTATGGAGTAATAATTTTCCGACGGGGGTTTGCTTCTATTTCAATATGAACTCTATATTGAATTTTGGTGAATACTCTGAAAATCAATGGAAAAAACGAAAGGAAAAAGTTGTATGTTTAAACTCAAAGAACACAACACGACGGTAAGAGCCGAGATCATCGGCGGTTTGACAACATTCTTTGCAATGTCTTACATCATCTTTGTTAACCCGGGTCTTCTGTCACCATCTGGTATGGATCCTGTCGGCGTAGCTATGGCAACTTGTATTTCAGCTGCTTTAGGTTCTATCCTCACAGGTTTCCTCGCAAACGTTCCGTTTGCACAGGCTCCTGGCATGGGTCTTAACGCATTCTTCACATTTACATGCTGTTTCGGACTCGGCTTCACATGGCAGCAGAGCTTGACGATAGTCCTTGTTTCAGGTTTGATCTTCTTGGTCATCTCTGTTTCACCTCTTCGCAGCAAGCTCATTGAAGCAATCCCTGCTTCACTCAAGTCAGCTATTTCAGCCGGTATCGGTTTGTTCATCGCATTCATCGGTCTCCTCAACTCAGGTCTCGTAAACTTCGGTTCAGGCGTTCCGGCTATCAGCGATGTAACACACGGCGCTTGCCTCCTTTGCATCATTGGTATCGTCATCATCACGATCCTTATGGTTCTCAAGGTTAAGGGTGCTATCTTCATTGGTATTCTTGCAACAGGTATCATTGGTCTTATCCCGACACTCCTTGGTTCTGATTTCTTCGGTGCTTTCGTTTCTGACGGTGCTATCTATGATATCTCAAAGCTCGCAAATATCAAGGAAGTCGCTTTCAAGCTTGACTTCAAGGGCGCTCTTTCAGTAGGCATCCTTCCTTTCATCACAGCAGTTGTTTCATTCGGTTTTGTTGACTGCTTCGATACAGTTGGTACTCTCATCGGTACAGCTACTAACAACGGTCTCGTTGACGAGAAGGGCAACCTCCCCGGCGGAGACAAGGCTCTCATCGCAGATGCTGTTGCTACTTGCGTAGGTGCTTTCCTCGGTACATCAACTGTTACAACATACGTTGAATCTTCATCAGGTATCGGCGCTGGTGCAAGAACTGGTCTTTCATCAGTTGTTGTCGGCGTTTGCTTCATCCTTTCAATCTTCCTCGCTCCTTTGTTCGATGTTCTTACACAGAACGCTTGGTTCCTCTATGCTATCACATCACCGGCACTCATTATCGTTGGTGTTCTCATGATGGGCGGCGTTGCAAACATCAAGTGGAGCAATATCGACGAAGCTATCCCTGCATTCCTTACAATCTCCATGATGCCGTTTGCATACAGCATTTCAGTTGGTATTGAGTGGGGCTTCATCTCATTCGTTATCATCAAGCTTGTTAAGGGCAAGGCAAAGGAAGTTCCGATACTTCTCTACATCATAAGCATTCTTTTCATTGCAAAGGATATCCTCTGCAATCTCTGATAAAGCTTATAATCAGAATAAAATCAGATATGCGGTTTTTGCCGCATATCTTTTTTTATGCTCTTTTTTAATAAAAATACTGTACAATTTTTCAATTCTGTGTTACAATATTAAATATTCAAGAATGAAAAGGATAATATCATAATGAAAAACAAATCAGTTCTTTTTCTTGTAATAGCTTTATTGGCTTTTTTCTGCCTTTCAGGCTGCGCTTCATCCAAGGCATCAATGATGATAAACGGAGAAGAAGTTGCCGTTGGCACGCTTCTGACTATCGACGGTAATAAGATTTCACTCTTTGAGTTCAGACATTACTATTTCAAGGAAAAGAATGCTGTTGATTCGGGAGACGATTTCGTATGGGAAAAATATCCCGAGCTTGAAGAGGGACTTGCTGATAAGGCTCTCTCTTCAATAAAATATGCTTATGCTATGCAAAAATATGCATCGGATATAGGTGTTCGACTTTCACTTTCCGATAAGCAGGACGTAAGCAATGCCATTGCCGATACAAAAACCAAATACGGCTCAATAGAAGGCTACAACGCTTATCTGGAAAGCCAGTATCTCGATGCACAGCTTTATAAGAAGATGCTCACAGATTCCAAAACTGCCTCTCTCATTTATGAGAAGCTTTTCGGTACATCGGGCACGGCAAAAATCAAGGATTCTGATGTTTATGACTATATCCGTGAGAACTACATCAGATACAAGATGATTTTTATCAAGCTCGACTATGACGGCACTGATACAAACAGAAAGCTTGCGGCTGAAATTATTGAGAGACTCAATGCAGGCGAGAGCTTTGATGATCTGATGTCGGCTTATTCAAGAGATGTGAATTCGAGAAACTATCCTAACGGATATTATGTCAGCAAGAACAACGAAACCGAAACATTAAAAGCGGTTGAGTCACTTGAAGCCGGCGATTATACAAAAGAATACATTGAAACTTCAGAGGGCTTCTATATATTCCGCAGGATGGGCATGGAGAATACCGAGCTCAGGAATGATATTGAAACATTCAGAAACATCCTCGAAGGAAACTATATCGATGAAAAAGTAAACGAATACATTGATAAGCTTAAAATCGAATTTGTATCCGATTATTATGACGAAATATCGATTAAGTCACTTTTTTATTGAAAAACAGCGGAATTAAAGCCTTTTTAAGAGAGAATATGTCACGCTTGTTGACAAAATGCCTCCTTTGTGATATAATTCCTAATGATGGTTCAATATTAACGAAAGGAGCAGTCTGATGCAGACAAGCAAGATATATAAAGTAGTGGCAAATAACAAAAAGGCGTATCATGATTATTTTATCGAAGACAAGTATGAAGCCGGCGTTTCACTCATTGGCACGGAAGTTAAGTCTGTAAAAATCGGAAGTGTGAATCTGAAGGATTCATATTGCGAGGTTAAGGATGGCTCCGTATTTGTTATAGGTATGCACATCAGTCCTTATGAAAAGGGTAATATCTTCAACCGTGATCCGCTCCGGAACAGAAGGCTCCTTCTTCATAAGAAAGAAATACTCAAGCTGAAGCAGTTCACGCAGAAGGACGGAATGACACTTGTTCCTCTGTCACTTTTTATCACGGACAAGGGCCTTGTGAAGATGGAGCTCGGAGTTGCAAAGGGCAAAAAACTTTATGACAAAAGAGCCGTTCTCGCAGAGAAGGATTCCCAGCGCCGTGCAGAACGTTATGCTTCAGGCAAGGGCAATTTCTGATCTCATTGATTTGACCACGTCATGGGGGCGTACAGGCTTTCGACGGGGAGCATGAGGTCGTGATAAGCGAGCCGTATCTCCGAATTACGTTAAAATCGGAATTTAAAAATTAAACGACGAATATTCATTCGACGCTGTAGCTGCCTAAAGCAGCTGCCGTCCGCCCGCTCTTCCCGTAGGAACGGTAACGGGCGCCATCTATACGGGGAACCTCATCGGTCAAAGCTTTGAGACCGATGTGTGATCATGAAGCTACCTCTGCGGTATCCTGCTCTATGGGAGACCGTCAGTAGGAAAATAAAACATAGGCTACGCTCGTAGAAGGTTGCGATGGCATCTCTTCGGACACGGGTTCGATTCCCGCCGCTTCCACCAAAGGCACTTCTTTCAGAATTGAAAGACGGTGCCTTTTATTTTTGTTTTTTGCGGAATATAATCGGCAGAAAGCGTTGACAAAAACACAAAAAATAATTATAATATATTTATACTTTTTTATTGAAAGGACAAATTATGTCAAAAAGAATTTTTTCATTGGTTCTGGTTCTGCTGGTTGTTCTGGCGTGCTTTTCGGGCTGTGCTGATTCGGATGCAATCAGTGCTTCAAAGCTGATCAAAAATGCCGGATTGCAGAACGGACGTACCCTTTGGGGCCTCGGAAAAAGCTATCTTCAGTATGTTGAGTATGGCAGACAGTATGACATTATCCATGACAATAAGCTTGGCATTACCGAGGATGATGTAGGCGGCAACTTCCTTCATTCAGTTTGCGGATGTTCTAGCGGTGAATGGGAAGTATTCACTTTCAAAGGAATGTTTGAAAGATACGGGGTAAACGGATTAAAGTTGGATACAGGCTATTATGACGGCGGAGATCCCGAAACAAAGGAAGAGGCCGTCAGAAGAATAATGCGTTATCTTGAAGAAAGCGCTGAAAAAGAGCAGAATCCTGATTACAGAACTTCGCTCAGCAGTGGCTATCTCGGTGAGCATTATACAGGCAGAGCCGGATATAAGAATATGGGTGTTGAATTTCAGGGCGTAGGCAATCCGTATACGCTTTCGATCGGTATGCTGAGAGGTGCCTCAAAGCAGTGGGATACCGCGTGGTACGTTGACTTTTCTCCGTGGATGCAGGATACAGTCATGGGTTATTCTCATTTTGAGGAATCGTCGGCTACCGGCACTTCGCTTAATCTTATGGAAAGGGCAAGAATTTATACGTGGATCGGCGGTGCTGACGGTTCAATAGCGGAAGCAGGCGCTCAGATGTCGTTATATCCTGACGGAAGCATTACGCCTTATGGCAAGATGTTGCAAAAACAGTATCAGATGATACAGAAATACGATAATATCGGCACTTCATATATTCCTTTTGCAATGGTCATCAGCGATGATTTCAATATGATGCCTAATAAATATAACTGTGACGGTCTGGGGACTCAGGTGAAAGCATATGAAGACAATGAGTTCCTTGAATTCTGCGATCAGCTGATGTGGAAGGACAGCATGGGTAACTGGGATGACGATAATACGATGAGAAATGACAAGTATGGTGATACGATCGACTTCATCATGGAGGACGCTTCACCGGAGCTTATCAATACATATAATGCTATAATCCTTGACTGCGGAGAACTTTCGGAGGAACAGGTAAAAACCTTCGGCAAATTCGTCAAGGACGGCGGCACGCTTATTATAAATAAATCATATTCCGGATATTTCAATAATTATATCGGCACAAAGCTCCCGACAGTGCTTGAGGTCGGAGATTACAAAGAGATAAAGAGCGGAAAAGGAAGTTATATCGTATTCGGCAACAAGACTAACGATATTTCAGCTTCATTCAACGATGAATCAAAGTGGAATTATGCAGTTCTTGAAGAAATATGGGATAAGATCATGGAAAAATATTATCCATTCAGATTCTCAGACAACGTTGGCTTTGTTTCTTCGGTAACAGACGATGCAAAGACGATTTATCTTTATGTTTCGGAGAATGACGGAGTTACAAAAGGACACGAAACGCCTGAAGTATACGATCATTCAAAGGCGATTGACCTGACAGTGACATACAAGGGCATTGAAAGCATAGCTTCTGTAACTGATATCTATAATTCTCACGAAGTAAAGCTTGACGGAAACGAAATCTCGCTTTTCCTTGATGCAGGCGACTTTGCCGTGCTTGAAATAAAGCTTAAATAAAAGGAGAAAAATCGATGAAGAAGATCACAACAGTCATCACTGTATGCATTATATTTGCAATACTGTTTTCGCTTTGCGGATGCTCGGAATTGCCTGAAGAAACTGCAAAGCCTACCGAAAAAAACGAAGAAAATACGTTTGACGTAAAGAATACGGATGAGAAATACAAAAGGTCCGAAGCCACCTGCTCGACACGTGCAAGCTATTATTTCAGCAATGCCGACGGAGAAAAGGGGACAGAGGTTTTCTATGCCGGAGATACACTTCCGCATAATATGGTCGACGGCGTTTGTACTGTATGCCGCTATACAGAGGGTGCTCCCGAAATCAAAGGCGACAAGGTTACATTCGGCTCATATCCCCAGAGCGAAGTCAAGAATGAGGAACTGAAAGCGAAGCTTGATTCTCTTGCAGGTGAGCTTCCGGAAAACAAGAAAAACGCAAACTGGACTAGCTTCAAGTTTTACTATGAAGGATATAATTACAGGAATTATTCATGGTATATCGATGTTGAGCTTGAGGGCGAAAAATACAGAGGTATTTATTTTACAAAGTCACGCCCTCGTTCTACCGACAAGAATGCTTCGCAATCATTCCAGCTTTGGAACGGATACGAACAAAACACGGTATACTGGTTCAAGTATGAGCCTATCAACTGGACGATAATCAGCCAGACAGATGACACGGCATTGATATTCTGCGACAATATTCTTGATGCTACCCAGTATTATGACAATCTTGAGGACAGAACGGATGAGAACGGAAACGTTATTTCACCTAACAATTACGAGAACAGTTCTATCCGCAAATGGCTCAATTCAACGTTCCTGAATGCGGCCTTCACTGAATTGCAGGCTTCTCTGTATATACTTGATACTACCGTAGATAACAGCAACGAGAGTGCAAACCCGACGTCAAGACTTGAGAAATTCAATGACGGCGTTAATCCTTTCGTATGCGGCGATACGCAAGACAAGGTTTTCCTTCTTTCATACAACGAGGTTACTTCTGCAAAGCTCGGCTTTAAGACCTTTGAAGTATTTGATGATGCAAGAAAGAAGGTAACAACGGCATATGCTATTTCACAGGGCACACCTGTCCAGGGAGATTTCTATTGGACTCCGTATTACAGCAACTGGTGGCTCAGAACTCCCGACTATGAGGACGGCAGATGCGCAAGAACGGTATATGAGTACGGCTTTGCATATCATTTCCAGGCAGTCAACTACACGAAATACGGTGTTGTACCGGCAATGACGATCAAAACAAATTATTAAAACAAAGAGGCAGTGAAAAGTTTTCTCTGCCTCTTTTACTGTTTTATTCTTCCTCTTCGTCGCCTCTCGGCACATTGGAAACGACCCTGATGCTTCCGTCTGATTTATCAGAGAGCGCCTTTGATTTCTTCTTCAGAAGATCTATTTTTGCTGTCAGGGCTTCGTCTTCAAGTCCGTTTCTTCTGTAATCGTCATATTTGATGAGCATTGAAGTCAGAGCACTCATAGCCTTGCTCTGTGTGTCCAGAAAGACCTTATATTTCTCCCAGTCCTCCTTTTTGGACTTTTCGGTATTTTCCTCGGATGGAGGATCCATTAGCTTCTGAGCCTTAATAATGGCGGCATATTGAAGAAGAATATTCTGCCTGAGTATCTGCGCACCCGATGAGGACTCTATGAGGTCAATTATCTGCCTTGTGTCATCGGGCAGAAGACCGTTATCCGCAAGCTGACAGTCTGATGATGCTTTGTCGGCGCAGTTCAGCATATTGTCCCAAGAATCCTTTTTGGCCCAGAGGGACACTGTTCCAGGCGCAACACCGATTTCCTTGGCGATACTGCTTTTGGAGCGCTTGCCGCCGCTTTTCAGGTATAAGCCAAAGGCTATGCCTGCTTTTTCATTTCTTTTCATAAAAAACACTTCCCGAAAAAGATTCACTGCCCCCTTCGAGTATTATACCGTAGGAAAGAAGGAATCTTTTTGGGAAGTATGTTTTTTAAAAAATATCAGAGCAATGTAACTATGCTGATCGCTTCACCTATCACTTCATCGTTCCCGGTGAGCTCATTGCTTTTTATGATTCTGATTTTATTGTCTGTGATCACACAGAGGTTTTTTCCTTCCTTGCAGTCCTTGTCCACAAGCACCCACTGATCAGTGCTTAATTTGACATAAAGCATTTCATCCTGCCTTGTCACTGCAAGAAGGTCTTTTTCTTCGGCATATGAATCGGGCTGATCGCTTTTCAGGGATTCACAGGAATCATATTTCGGCACGATAGGCAGATAACGGAATTCCTCCGGATCCTCATGCAGATATCTGGCAGAGGACGGCGGCACATTGAAAATGTCTTCCTCTCTTCCGAAAATGTAATCTGCCGAGACGTTGAATAAGTCTGCGATTTTGAGAACTGTGTCACGCCCGGGAACTCTTTTTCCTTTTTCGTACATACAGATCATGTTTTTTGAGACGCCGATGTTTTTTCCGAGCTGCTCCTGCGTCATGGAGTTCTGCTTTCTTAATTGAATGATTATTTCGCCTATATCCATTTTTTCTTCCTGTTTGAGTGATATTTTGAACTGTTATATATATATATTATATTCAAAAAGAATATTTTTGCAAATCTTTTTTTAACCAATCTTGCCCGATTGAATGCAAAAAACAAAATAATGTCGGAATTTGTCGATAAAATTTAATTCAGTAATTTGAAACGCGATTTTTATATTTTTAATTGACAGAGTAGGTCTCTGGGTGTATAATGTTTTATGTTAACACGGGGTTAACTTATTAAAAGAAAGAGGAGAATACAATGAACACACATCCACACCAGACATTAAAAGAATTCAGACTTCAAAAGGGCTTGACGCAGGAAATGGTCGCCAACATAGTCGGGATATCAACTTCACATTACAGCAATATCGAAAACAGCAAAAGAGGTCTGAATTACAAAATAGCAAAAAGGCTTGCGGCGTGCTATTCCGTTTCGCTTGAAAACGTATTCCGAAGCATTGAGTCATGAGGGAAAGACTATGAGATCAGACAGAAAGAAATACATCCTGATATGTGAGTTTTATCTGCGGAATCTGCCGTTCATCAACAGACAGCTTGAATATAAGCTCAGACTGGGCGATACTTCGCTTCCTGTGACAGTGAAAAAGCTTTATAAGCCGATACCTTTTGCGGAAATACTATCTGTTTCAACTGTAATAAACAGAACACTTGAAGGCTTTGATGCCGAAAAGAGAAATTACATTTTTCTCCGGTACAGAAAGAATACAACGTATGAAGTAATAGGCGGCCTGATGAACAAAAGAAGAAGTACCGTGTTTCAACTGGGCACATCAATACTTGATGATATCGTGTTTGCAGTGCTGCTTGATGCGAAGGCAGGCGCATATCTCAGAAATGCAGATATGAAGTGCTATTTTCTTTCGGAAAAGTGAATAAAAAGCACGAAAACGGGGAACATTAGTTCAGAAAAATGTAATCACAGGAGAACATTCAATGCTGAACGAATTAAAAAGATGCGGCAGACAGACTGCTTATTTTCCTACGGCACCGTCGATAAGGGGAATCGGCACTGTTGCCGGTAAAAAAGAATCAAACGGACCGCTTGGAGCTTATTTTGACGTAAAGCTTACGGATTCGCTTTGCGAAAAAGATACATGGGAAAAGGCAGAAAGAAAAATGCTTGTCGATGCGGTGGATACGGTGCTGAACAAGACGGAAACATCCGAGAATGAGATTGACAGGATCATAATGGGTGATTTGCTTAATCAGATAATCTCCGCATCATATGCGGCGTCAGAGGTGGCTATGCCTTTTACGGGGGTATATGGGGCATGCTCAACTATGGCGCTTGCGCTCGGAACGGCGGCAATGCTTGTCGATTCGGGATACTGCAGGAAAACGATAGCGGCAACGGCAAGTCATTTCTGCACAGCCGAACGTCAGTACAGGTTTCCGCTTGAAATGGGCGTTCAGAGGACTCCGTCCTCGCAGTGGACAACGACCGGAGCAGGAGCCTGTCTGATAGTGCCGCATGAGCCTGCTTTTCCGTCGATAACGTATTTTACGAACGGCGTAGTTGTGAACTTTGACGTCAGCGATGTCAACAATATGGGCGCGGCAATGGCACCTGCGGCGGCTGAAACGTTAAGGGCACATTTTGAGGAAACGGGACGAGGTCCTGATTATTATGATGAAATAATAACGGGTGATCTCGGCCTGTACGGAAGCCGACTTCTCGAAGAGCTTCTTGAAAAAGAATTTCCGGACTTTGCCGAAAAGCATTTTGACTGCGGCTGCGAGCTTTTCAAGGGGGATAAAAGCGTCAAGGCAGGTGCAAGCGGTGCAGGTTGCTCGGCATTGTATCTCTCCAGAATATTCAGGGATATGGTGAACGGCAATGTAAAAAAAGTCCTTTTCACGGCAACGGGTGCACTTCACAGCCCTACGGCGCTGTTTCAGAAGGAAAGCATTCCCGGAATTGCTCACGCAGTGGCAATAGAAACGGAGGCGTAAAATGGAGGGCGTATTGGTTTATGCAAAGGTCTTTCTTACAGGCGGTTTACTGTGCGTTATCGCACAGATATTGCTGGATAAGACAAAAATAACATCGGGAAGAATACTTGTCGGCTATGTTGTCGCAGGTGTATTGCTTACCACGATAGGAGTATATGAGCCGATAGTTGAATTCGGAAAGGCAGGAGCCACGGTGCCGCTTCTCGGATTCGGATATTCGCTTGCAAAGGGCGTATTCAGGGCAGTTGATGAGCATGGACTTATTGGAGTCCTGACGGGTGGCGTGACAGGTACTGCGGCGGGAATCACTTCCGCAATAGTGTTCGGATATCTTTTTTCACTGATTTTTAAGCCGAAAATGAAGCATTCATAAAAAGTGATTGACAATTTAAGAAAATTTGTATATAATAGACATATAAAAAACGGAGGGAAAAATATGTCATTATTGAATTTTCTTAAGAAGATAGCAAACTCAGTTGATTCAGCATCCGGCTCAAACTCAAAGCCTGCTGAACCTCATTACGACAAGAAACAGTACACTTTCGGAAGCTTACCGACAAATCTTGAAGAGCTCAAGGCTTTGTCAAAATCTGAGCTCAAGGATCCTTTTGAAGTCGCAGCTCTTGCAATCCTTTCATTCAATGTGTTCCCGGAGAACAAAGAAGAATGCTACAAGATGCTTGATTACCTCAAGGGACCCAAGCCACTTCTTCCTACGGATAAGCAGTTTATTTCGGACAGATTCATGGACGGAAAGGAGTACATTGCCCGTTCATACATGAAGGGTGCTGTTCCTTCAAACAACTACAAGCCGAATGAACCGTATGTTATCGAAGTTATGGAAGGCGCTTACAGCCGTCAGCTGTACAGCGAGGGTTACATCACATTATTCATCCAGTCAGGCGGCGCAGACAGCCCGAGACAGATCAAACTCAGAACAAAGCCTTCAACAGGCGAATGGTTCATCTGGGAATTCTCCGGAATCCTTATGTCAATGAGAATACCGGTATCACAGAACGAGTGGGCTTGATCAAAAAAGAAAACAGACAAGAGGAGAGGTTCGGTAGAAGAACCTCTCTTTTTATTTAATGCGATATGAAACAATGATCATAAAATGAAAGAATCGGTTTTTCAACGGATTCTTTTTGTTTTTTACGGGAAAAATGTCTTTCATGTGATAAAAATACGATAATAAAATGAAATCAACATATAAATGTCGGAAACAGTTGGTTTTTGCCAGCATTTTCAACACTTTTTCCACATTTGAACGCACTTTTCAACATGTTTTCAACAACTTTGTTGAAAACTTTTTCGTTCGTGAAACACATTAATACTCATGCATAAATATTTGATATTACAAAATGTTTCACACAATGCAGGAAAACTTGCATAATATATAATAATAGGGATTGAAAAAGCGAGAAAAATGTGGTAAAATAATATATGATTAAATTTAGGCAGGCTTTTAGGCAAGCCTGTTGGATTAAGGAGATTTTTCTTTGAAACCTGAAATAATAGATCTTTCCGAAGATATAGCTTTTAATGAAAGCATAAAAAAGCTTTCAGAAATAAACGAAGGCAGACTCTTGAAGCATTATATTTACTCATTCGGCTGTCAGATGAATGTTCATGATTCCGAAATGCTTTCTGGAATTCTTTCCGAGTGTGGATATGAAGAAACAAAAAAGCCTGAAGATGCCGATGTTATTATGATAAACACCTGCTGTATAAGGGATCATGCAGAAAGCAAGACTCTCGGACTGATAGGCACTCTTCGTGAGCTCAAGGAGAAAAGGCCATGGCTTATTATCGGCATTGCGGGATGTATGACTCAGCAGGAGATTTTTGCAAAGAAAATCAAGGCTAAATTCCCTCATATTGATATCATTCTCGGGACAAACTGTGCACCGCAACTTCCCGGAGCAATACTTAAAGTGCTCACGAACGATGAAGCAAAGAAAAAGCGTACTTTGTTCCGTGATGACAACGATTTTTCAGTCATAGAGAATTCACCTATCAACAGAGCAAGATCGGTTACTTCGTGGCTTACCGTAATGTATGGCTGCAACAATTTCTGCACATACTGTATTGTTCCGTATGTCAGAGGCAGAGAGCGCAGCCGTCAGCCTGAATCCATTCTTCATGATGCAAGGATGCTTGCCGAGAATGGAACGAAGGAAATAACTCTTCTGGGTCAGAACGTAAATTCTTACGGCAAGGAGCTTGATTATCCTTTTGCAAAGCTTATAAGAGAAATAAATAAAATTGACGGGCTCGAGAGAATCAGATTCATGACATCTCATCCTAAGGATATTTCAGATGATCTTATTGATTGCTTCGGAGAGTGTGATAAGCTTTGCGAGCATCTCCATTTGCCGATTCAGTCAGGCTCTGACAGGATCCTTTCGCTCATGAACCGTCACTACGATCTTGAAAAATACAGAGAGATAGTAAGAAAGTTGAGAGCGGTAAGACCTGATATCGAGCTTTCGACCGACATTATAACCGGCTTCCCAGGTGAGACGGAGGATGATTTTCAGAGAACGCTTGATGCGGTGGAAGAAATGCAGTATTCATTTGCTTTTTCCTTTGCTTACTCTCCTAGAAACGGCACGAAGGCAGCCGTTATGGAGGATCAGATCCCGAATGCGGTCAAGAAAGAGCGTCTCAACCGCCTGATTGCACTCCAAAATTCAATTTCTGCAAAAATAAGCGCCGGATATATCGGCAGAACTGTAGAGATACTTTCCGAAGGCTCTGCGGCAAATGATGAGGAAGCTTCGGACAAGACAAAGCAGGTAGGCAGAACAAGAACAAACAAGAAGGTTTATTTCTCGTCCGATGAGGATACTGAAGGAAAGCTTCTTGATGTAAAGATAAACAACTCTGTATCGGTAACGCTCGGAGGAGAGCTTATTAAGTGATTGTGAAAGGTTAAAATAAAATGGCTTTGAAAATATCAGAACTGAAAAATAAAGTCAGCCCGATGATGCGTCAGTACATTGAAACAAAAGAGCAGTATCAGGACGAACTGCTGTTTTACCGGCTCGGAGATTTTTACGAGATGTTCTTCGATGATGCGCAGATAGCTTCAAAGGAACTTGAACTTACGCTCACAGGAAGAGACTGTGGACTTCCCGAAAGGGCTCCGATGTGCGGAATCCCTTATCATGCGGTAGAAAAATACATTGCAAAGCTCATTGAAAAAGGATATAAGGTTGCCATTTGCGAGCAGATGGAGGATCCTGCCCTTGCAAAGGGTCTTGTTGCAAGAGATATCACGAGAATCGTAACTCCCGGCACGCTTACGGAATCATCTCTTCTTGAAGCCGACAAAAACAACTATATCATGTCCGTTTATCTTTCGAACGGAAAGCTCGGAATTGCTTATGCGGATATTTCGACAGGCGAATTCTATGTTCAGGAGCTTTCAGGCACTAATATTGTTGCCTTGTTCCGCAGTGAACTGAGCAGTATTCATCCGAATGAGGTCATTTATAACTCAAACGATGCAGGAGATGATAATTTCCACCCGTTCAAGGAGGCACTCAAGTCAGGCTACACATCGCCGTATTACGATTGGTGCTTTACATATAAGAATGCTTTTGCAAAGCTTACACAGCATTTTGAAATACAGAATCTGAATTGCTTCGGCATTGATGAAATGAAGGAAGTCATTATTGCCGCAGGTGCACTCATGGAATATCTCTATGAAACACAGAGAAGCTCTGTTTCACAGATAATATCTATGAAGATAAAGCATCCTACTGATTATATGTATATGGATAATTTCACGAGAAAGAATCTTGAACTCGTTGAAAATATCCGTACAAGAGGCAAAAAGGGTTCACTTCTCGGTCTTATGGATAAAACAAAGACCGCTCCGGGCGCAAGAATGCTGAGAAGATGGTTTTCTGAGCCGCTTCTGAACTATTTTGAAATAGAAAACAGACTCGACGGAGTTGAAGAGCTTTTCAGAAAGAGAATGTATTCCGAAGAGCTCGGAGAGGCTCTTTCGGGAGTAAGAGATATTGAGAGAATAGCATCGAGAATATCAACGGGCTCTGCAAATGCAAGAGAGCTTGTTGCTCTTCGGGACAGCATTGAGCTTATTCCGAGAATAAAAGAAGTACTTTCGTCTTTTTCTTCAAAGATTATTTCTGACACTGTTTCTTCACTTGATTCACTATCTGACATTGCATCACTTATTCGAAACACAATTTCTGATGATCCTCCGATAGCACTCAAGGATGGCGGAACTATTAGAGAAGGCTACAATGAAGAGCTTGACAGGATGCGCCGTGTAATCAAGGATGGCTCTTCGATGGTTCTTTCCATGGAAGCCGATGAAAGAGAAAAGACAGGCATCAAGAACCTCAAGATAAATTATAACAAGGTTTTCGGATATTATATTGACGTAACGAATTCGTTCAAGGAGCTTGTTCCTGACAGATATATCAGAAGACAGACACTTGCAAATTCGGAAAGGTATATCACTCCCGAGCTCAAGGAGCTTGAGGATCTGATACTCAATTCCGAAACAAGAATAAACAAGCTTGAAGCAGAGCTTTATCTTATGGTCAGAAGCGAAATTGCCCAGGAAACAGAGCGACTTCAGAAGGCTTCTTCTGCAGTTGCACTTCTTGATTCACTTCTCTCGCTTGCTGATGTTGCTCTTGAGAACAACTATGTCCGTCCGCATCTCAATACGAACGGCGTAATCAAAATAAGAAACGGAAGACATCCTGTCATTGAGAGCAATATTCCGAAGGGAAGCTTTGTAGGAAACGATGCTTACCTTGATTCAAACGAGAACAAGGTCATAATCATTACCGGCCCGAATATGGCAGGCAAGAGCACGTTCATGCGTCAGGTTGCGGTGATCTGCTTCATGATGCAGGTAGGAAGCTTTGTTCCGTGCGATTCAGCCGATCTCTGCATAGTTGACAGAATTTTTACCCGTGCAGGGGCGACGGATGATATTTCGCAGGGACAGAGTACGTTCATGGTGGAAATGAATGAGGTGGCATCCATCCTCCGCAATGCGACCGAAAACAGCCTGCTGATATTCGATGAAATCGGCAGAGGAACGAGTACATATGATGGATTAAGCATTGCATGGGCAGTAGTTGAGCACGTTGCCGATAAACAGCAGCTCGGAGCAAAAACGCTTTTTGCCACACACTATCACGAGCTGACAGAGCTTGAAAGCAAGCTTTCGGGAGTAAAGAATTATCACGTTATCACAAAAGAGTTTGATGATGATATAGTATTCCTGAGAAAAATAGTAGCAGGAGAGGCACTTCACAGCTACGGAATTCAGGTCGCAAAGCTTGCCGGAGTTCCTGACAGTGTAATTTCAAGAGCAAAGGAAATTCTGAAGGAACTTGAGACAAACGATATAAACAAGCCCAAGCAGGAGAATACTGCCGCAGAAAAAAGCACTTCGCCAGAAACGGAAAAAGCAATTCAGCTCAGGAACGAGCTCAAACGCATGAATACGGATAAAATCACGGCGATTGAAGCTCTTGTTATACTTGATGATCTGAAGAAGAGATTTACTTGATATGGGAAAAATAAATTTACTTGATGACAGACTAATAAATAAGATAGCCGCAGGCGAAGTTGTGGAAAATCCTGCATCCGTTATCAAAGAGCTTTGCGAGAACTCAATAGATGCCGGCTCAACGTCGGTGACGATTGAATTTTCAAAGGGCGGTACGGATTATATCAGGATTGCGGACAACGGCTCCGGAATGGATCCCGAGGATTCGGAAAACGCCTTTATCCGTCATGCAACTAGTAAGCTGAAGAACGAAGAAGACCTTGAGCATATTGCGACAATGGGCTTCAGAGGTGAAGCTCTTGCGAGCATCAGCGAGGTTTCCGAGGTTGAGCTGACGACATCAAACGGTGAAACGGGCACGCAGATAGTGATCAGAGGCGGCAAAAGAGTAATGAAAAAGGAAGTCGGTTTTCCGAGAGGCACTACAATAGAGGTGCGTAACCTTTTCTTCAATACTCCGGCTAGAAAGAAATTCCTCAAATCTCCCCGTCAGGAGACAACGAATATCCTTGACCTCTGTCAGCATCTGATTCTTGCGAATCCTTCCGTTTCGATCAGAGTGATCAACGGCGGAAGACCTGAAATGCGTTCACCGGGCACAGGAAAGCTTATTGATGCGATTACTGCCGTTTACGGCAAGAACGTTGAAGACGAGCTTTTTGAGGTGAACAGACAGTGCGGAAGTGTCGGAGTATGCGGATATGCTTCAAAGCCTGCGTTTGCCCAGCTTAACAGAAGAAGACAGTCATTCTTTGTCAATTCAAGGTATGTCAAGGCTCCGCTTCTTTCTGCGGCACTTGACGAGGCGTTCAAAAACAGGCTCATGATAAATAAATATCCGTGGGCAGTCCTTTCCGTATCACTTCCTTATGAAGATGTGGATGTAAACGTTCATCCGCAGAAAACAGAGGTCAGATTCGGCAACAGCAGAGGCGTTTTTGAAGCGATAGTGAATGCGATAAATTCCACACTTGACCCGGATGACGTAATTCCCGAGGTGAAGGTCGAAGAGAAAGAAGAACCGATCGCATTGATGAAGGCACCCGAGATCACGATCAACGTTTCGGACAAATTTGATGATACGGAGCCGATAAAAGCGGATACACCCGCTGAAAAAGAAGCAAAAGAGGAGAATAACGTCTTTTTCAGAAAGGCTGTGCCTTTTGATACTGAAATCAAACTTGAAACTTCTTTTGATGAAGTGAAAAAGGATGTTGCTCCGGAGGCAAAAGCTGAAGAGCCGCAGATAACCGATGAGCCGCAGAAAACGGAGCAGATTCAGAGACCTGTGTTTGTACCGCGGTTTGTTCCTCAGGTGCAGTCACAGACTGTACAAAGACCGCAGAACACTTCACAACCCGAGCAGATACAAATTCCAACCGGCAAAAACAGAACGCTCAGAGAGGCTTTCAGCGGCTTTGAATACAATTCGGGAAGCACAGAAGTCGGAGAGCAGGAGCGTGAAGAATATATTGATTATAAGCTTGTCGGCGTTCTTTGGGATACATACATAATCGTACAGTGCGGCGAGGAATGCTATGTGATAGATCAGCACGCGGCACACGAAAGATTCCTTTATGATAAATATACGGAAGAATTTCTTTCAAGAAAGGTTCTGATTCAGCAGCTTCTTATCCCGGAAACCGTTGAGGCTGAGCCTGAAGTAATAGATGTGATTTCGGAAAATTCCGAGGTATTCGAGCGACTCGGATTTGAGGTTGAACCCTTCGGAAACAGGTCGATTATCGTAAGAGGCGTTCCGTCGGTTGCGTGTGAAGCACCGTTCTCGGTCGTTCTTGAAGAGGCCATTGAGCTTATCAAGCACAATATGTCGGCTGATAACGTAATAAATGATCTTGTTTGCCAGAAGCTCATGCAGACGGCGTGCAAGCATGCGGTCAAGGGCAATCAGAAGCTTACGGATAAAGAAATTCAGTTTATTTTGAGATCGATCAAGTCGCTCAAAGGACTGACCTGTCCTCACGGCAGACCGATAGCAATATCAATTTCAAGAAAAGAAACAGAAAAACGTTTCGGAAGAATACAGAACTGACAGAAAGGATAATTCAGATGCTAAAATCATGGAAAATACCTCTTGTTTGTGTTGTCGGGCCTACTGCTTCGGGAAAAACTTCCTTTGCGATCGACATTGCCGAGGCATTCGGCGGAGAGATTATTTCGCTTGATTCGATGCAGATTTATAAATATCTGGATATAGGCACCGCCAAGCCTACCGAGGAAGAACAGAAAAGAGCTGTTCACCGTCTTATCGGCATAGCAGATCCGCTCCTCCCGTATTCCGTAAATGACTATGTGCAGGATGCTTCAAGGGAAATTGAGGATACGGACAAAAGAGGCAAGCTTCCGATTCTCTGCGGAGGCACGGGATTATATCTTGATTCACTTCTTTTCAGCTTCAATATGTCCGAGGCAGGAACTGATGAAGGAATCAGGGAAAAGTATTTCAGGATTGCCGAGGAAAACTCAAACGAATATCTTCATTCGCTTCTTGAAAAGGTAGATCCGAAAAGTGCGGCGGAAATACATCCCAATAACGTGAAGCGTGTTGTCCGTGCGCTTGAAATATACGAGCTCACCGGAAAGCCTCGTTCAGAACAGCTTACAAAAGAAGAAAATCAGCTCTATCAGCCTTTGATATTTGCAATGGAAAGAGACAGGGATGAGCTTTATTCGAGAATCGACAAAAGAGTTGATATAATGATAGAGCAAGGACTTGAAAATGAAGTCAGAACGCTTGTTTCATCAGGCATACTCCCGAAGGACATATCTTCGCAGGCTTCACAGGCGATAGGCTACAGAGAAATGATAATGTATCTGAACGGCGAAATAAGCTTTGATGAGGCAGTTGACCTTATCAAGATGAACTCGAGAAGATATGCAAAGCGCCAGCTGACATGGTTCCGGAGAAATGAGAAGATCATCCGCATCAATCCTGACGATATTGAGTCAAAAGCCGCTGCTTTCGACTTGATCAAACAAATGTTAGAACAATAATAATGCGGTTTATACCGTAAAAACTATATACAGACCTGAAAGGCTTAAATAAAATGATATTTGAAGATTATAAATACAAGCTTGAGCTTCATGCTCACACACGTCCGTGCAGCTCGTGCTCATCAGTAGCACCGGAGAGACTTGTTGAGGTTTACGATGACCTCGGCTACGGAGCTGTCTGCGTTACGAACCATATGCAGCCGAACTTCAATTTCGGTTGTTATCATTCAAAGGATGAGCTCCTTGAGAATTACCTCGGTGCATATCACCGTGCACAGAAGGCCGCCGAGAACAGAAATATAAACGTTATTCTCGGGCTCGAAATAAGAACATCCGATACGGGAAATGATTATCTTGTATACGGCATCGATGAGGACTTTATCGTAAAAGCAGCAGATTATACAGGCGGAAAGTTTGAAGACTTTGTAAAGGATATGAAAAATGAAAACAATGTCATTCTTCAGGCACATCCATTCCGTGACGGTATGCAGAGAATGCCTATGACTCTTCTTGACGGAATAGAAATATTCAATATGCATACTCATCACAATTCAAGAGTAGGTCATGCGGCAGCATATGCAAGAGACAACGATATCAGACTTACGATATGCGGAAGCGATTTCCACGATGAGCCGTGCTTTGACTTTGCCGCATTAAGAACGAAATATGTTCCGAAGGATTCGTTTGAATTGGCAAAGCTTCTGAAAACGGGAGATTATCTGTTTGACCTTGCGGGAAATATCACCGTTCCGAGGTGCTTTACGGGTAAATTATGACCGGATCGAGATTTACTCATATAGTCTGGGATTTTAACGGGACGGTTTTTGATGATACGGAGGCTTCCGTAAAAAGCGTGTCCCGCCTTCTTGCTTCAAGAGGAATGAAGCCTATAACAACGGAAGAATACAGGGAAGTCTTTGATTTCCCTGTTTCAGCTTATTATAAGAAAATCGGCTTTGATCTTGAAAAAGAGAGCTTTGAAGTGCTTTCTGCAGAATTTTTCCGCAATTATACCGAAGAATCCAAAAACTCATCCGTAAGGGACGGAATAACGGACTTGGTCCTGAAAGCAAGAGCATGCGGGATCAGAAATGTTATATTGTCTGCTACGGAAAAGAATATGCTGAGAAGACAGACTGATGAGCTTGGAATAACGACTTGTTTTGATGAAATAATAGGTCTTGATGATTTCTCTGCAAAAAGCAAAGCGGAAAAAGCAAAAGATTGGGTAAAAGGTCTTTCTTCCCCCAAAATATTGCTTGTTGGCGACACCGCTCACGATTATGAAACGGCAAAAGCACTTGGTGCTGAATGCGTTCTGATCACAGGAGGACACCACTCGGAAAAACGCCTCACTCAATGCGGCAATGCATCGGTCCTTCACAGCGTATCGGCGCTTGAGAATCACATTTTCAATAAGTAAAACGAAATTTCAGCGCCGCAAAGGCTTTGATAAAATAAAATCACCTGTTAACGGAATATTGCTTTCCGATAGCAGGTGATTTGTTTTTTTGTCGGTTCGGGATTATTACTTTACAGTGGGCATAAAGCTGAATGTGAAGTCAAATTCCTTTTCGTTGAGAGTATACTGCGGCATTATTCTCGGACCGCATGAGTTAGAACCCATACCTGAATTCTTGTAGTCGATTCTGATGTAGGTAGCATCTCTTTCAACGAGCTCAACGCCGTGCTTAACGTGGCACATCTGATCAACGTCATAATGTGTTACCTGGAATTCGAACTTAGGCTCTGCCGTAAACGTGATGCCGTTTGAAACATTGAGCTCAAGAGTTCTTGTGTGGTTGCCGTATTCCTGCGGGAGAATATACGGAACGTATTCCTTCTTGGCGTCGCTCTCATAATATCCCATCTTTGCGTGTCTTGAAAGATCGCAGTAGTTTTCTGTCGGACCCATACCGAAGTAATTGAACTTGTCATTCTCATACTGTGTTACAAAGGTGTAGCCGAATCTCTGGAGGAATGTGAATACGCTGTGTACCTTTACGTGTGTCTTGATCGTAGCAACACCGTTTGCGGAAACATTGTATTCGATTGTGTACCAGATAGAAGGCTTTCTTGAAACACCTGCGATGCTTCCGTCAACATAAACCTTGCCGTTTTCGAGCTTGCAGTCATATGTCTTGCAGTAGCCTCTGTCGATGTTCGGATCACCGAACCACAAGCCCTTGATGATTCTTTCATTGTCGACAGGCGCACGCATTACTGTAGGACGGAGGGGCTCAATGAGCTTTTCACTTCCGTCAATTATTACGCTTGTGAACACGCCGAATGCCTTTGAGAGTGTATATCTGAAGTTTTCACCTGAGAAAATAACGTACTTTTCAGTTTCTTCAACAGAAGCACTTCCTTTAGCATATTCCTTCTTTGTAACGGGAACATTGAGGGAAGACTGATTCGATGCAACTGTGAAGCCTTTTTCATCCTTCATATAGAAGTTGATGAAGCAGCCGTAATCACAGCTTGTCGGGATGCCTTCGACAGGGAAGTCGATTGTAACAGTCTCACGAGGAGCAACGCTGAACTTGAATTCCTTGTCGATCTTGACAGTCTTCTTGTCAAGAATGAGCTCATATGATAATACATATTTTTCAAGGTTCGTGAAGTCGGCTCTGTTTCTGATAGTAAGCTTTCCGTCAGCGTATGTCATCCATGCAGGCTGATAAGCAGTCTTTGCTTCGAGTGAACCTGCCTTGAATGTTCTGTCGTGGAATGTGAGACCGTCACAGCAGAAGTTTGCATCGTGAACATCATGCTTGAAGTCGCCGCCGTATGTCGGAATGCCGTTGACAATTACTGTATGATCAGTCCATTCCCAGATACATCCGCCTATGAGCTGAGGCTCATCATATATGATATCCCAGTAATCACAAACGTCTCCCGGGCCATTGCCCATTGCGTGTGAATATTCGCACATAAATACAGGCTTTGTCATCGTTTCATCGTTGACCCATTCCTTGAGAGTATTGTAGTTCGGGTACATGCATGAGAATATATCAGGCTTTTCATCTCTTCCTGCGCCTTCATAATGAACAAGACGTGAAGGATCTCTCTGCTTTGCCCAATCCATGATGCACTTGTGGTTTTCACCGTAGTCACTTTCGTTGCCGGCAGACCACATGATGATGGAAGCATGGTTTTTATCTCTTTCAACAGTTCTTGTCATTCTGTCCATGAATGAGAGCTTCCAATCTTCTCTTCCGCAAGGCCATTCTTCTGCGCCGCCCTTGTTGCAATCGTAACCGTCGCACTTGTTTACGGAACGGAGTGCAAAGCCGTGAGTTTCAATGTCTGTTTCAAGAACAACATAGAAGCCCATCTTATCACACAGGCAGAGGAATTCAGGTGCCGGAGGATAGTGTGATGTACGGATAGTATTGATATTGAGCTCCTTCATGAGTCTCAGATCCTTCTCGATATCTTCTCTTGAGAGATACCAGCCGTTTGTAGGATGTGTATCGTGGTGGTTGACGCCTTTGAGCTTGACGGGTGTGCCGTTGATGAGAAGCTCTTTCTTGGGTGAGATGGTGATAGTTCTGAAACCAAATTCGATATCGATTATTTCTCCGTCTTTTTCAAGTCTTACCGTATAGAGATAAGGAGCTTCGGCGTTCCAGAGAACAGGGTTTTCAACCGTGAATTCTGCGTGCTTTTCTGCGAGTCCCTGACCGAGGATCTTGCCGTTATCTACAACTGAAACCTTGGCTGTTGAATCAAAATCAACGATGACCTTTGTATTGTTTTCTGTCTTTACGAATACATCACGAACGTGATCAACAGGTCTTGCAAGGAGGTAAACGTCTCTGAAAATACCGTTCTGTCTGAACTGATCCTGGTCTTCAAGATAGCTTCCGGAGCACCACTTGTGAACGAGAACTCTTACTGTGTTTTTGCCTTCGTTAACGAATTCAGAAATGTCGAATTCAGCCTGAAGGTGTGAAGCCTGAGTATAGCCAACGTACTTGCCGTTGATCCAGAGAGTTGCATCCGAAGAAACGCCTTCGAATACTATGTAATTCTTCATTGAAGCGTCTTTTATCTCGAAATCTCTTTCATAAACAGCACAAGGATTTACATCAGGTGCATAAGGAATGTCAAGAGGGAAAGGATAAACGACATTGACATAGTTAGGTGTTTCTACGCCGCGTGTCTGCCAACAGGAAGGAACGTCCATTTCTCCCCATTCAACATTATCCGGATCGTAGTCAACATCCTGAGGATAATATCTGAACTTCCAGATGCCGTTGAGGAGCGTGTAAGTGCTTACACCGCCGGGGATGTAGTATGCGCGCTGAGGCATTCTGTTGTCGCTGATCTTTTGCAGATTTTCATAATATCTCATAATAGATCTCCTGTAAAAAATGATAATCGGATGGGCGATGATTCTGCATTGCATTGCCCGTGCAGGTCATTCCTGCTACTATAATATTATAACATAAATTTCGTTAAATAAATGATTTATTTTTCATTATTTATAAATTTTAATTATTTTCAGATTATATTTTCAGCATTTACAGATTAAATGCAAAAATAGAAGCGAAAAGCTGACTGTGAAGACAACAATATTAACTTTTTCCTGCTTTGTGATATAATATTAATATTGCTTTTTTATTTCATGTGAAAAAACAGCGGCTTTGACTCGTCATAGTTTACGAAAGGAGGTATTGAAGTGAATAACAATGAAATGAAGAAACTTCTGAACAGTTATTATAATGGTAATTCAGAATCGTTTGTAAAGCTTTATAGCGATATGAAGATACCTGTTTTTACTATTGCATACCGGATAGTACTGTCCCGGGAGGATGCTGAAGATATAACGCAGGAAGTCTTTGTCAGAATGCTGTCTTCACCTGATATATCTTCTGTCTCAAATCCGAGGGCGTGGCTTTTTCAGGTGGCACATAATCTGTCAATAGACACACTGAGGAAAAGAAAGGACGTACTGTCTGATACGGAAGAAAATGTGCTTTCTTCCGATGAAGATACTACTCCTGAAACGGTCGATTCCCGCATTGACACTGAATCGGCATTTTCAAGGCTTGAACTCAAGGAAAGGCAAGTCGTGGCATTGCATCTTTACGGCGATATGACATTTGAGGAAATATCAGGAATAATGCAGATGTCTCTTCCTTCAACTTACAGACTTTACAGGAAGTCGATCAATAAAATAAAAAAATTCCTGAACGGAGGTTAATAAAGATGAAAAAGACGATGATATTTGTAATTACGTTGATTGTGGTACTGTTTTGTTTTACAGGTGGTGCTTTTGCTGAATCAAAAGACAATTTTTATGTTTTTGAGGAACTGTTTCAACAGTGGCAGCAAAACGGTTATCCGGATTATGTTTGCGGAGTATGGATTAAAAACGGAGATGGGGACAGAATAACTGTTTCTGTCCTGAAAGGAGAAGAAGGAGAAAAAGGAAAAAGAGAAATTCTTGAGTATATCGGGAATAAGACTTCAGTATCATTTGAATACGGAGAATATTCATACAATGAGCTTCTTTCTGTTCGGAATGAAATTATGAAAGACTCTTTGGAAAAACACATATTGAGCGCCGGTGTAAGCAATCAGGCCAACAAGGTGTATGTAGGAATGAACTTACACTCCGGCACGGATGAACAAACAGAAAAAACAATGTCAGAGCTGAAAGCATTGTATGGAGACATGATCGTTTTTATAGATGATGCCCCGATAGACGCATCTATTGGTCGAAAGATTATTGATATTCAACAGCTGACAGTGCTTGTTGCTCTGATAATGGTGACTGTTTCGGGAATATTTGTTGCTGTTCTTATTATGTCAATGAGATCGAAGCGGAAAGGTGTGGCAATTGAAGCGGCAACAGGTGAAGAAACTGCCATTGATAAACATTTTTCATTCAGACAAACGGAAAATTATCTCAGGGAAGCTGTGCTTTGCCCACCGGAAGATCTTGATAATCAGATAAAAACCAAGTGCTGCATAAAGTGATACGAAAGCAAAAAACGGGCAAAGCTTAACGCAATGCCCGTTTTTGATCGATCTTATTTTTTCAGCCTTTTTTCGAGAATTCTGTAAATTATCGGAACGAGTATCACGCAGATGATGATGCTCGGGAGCATATAAACGGCATTATATACAGCAGAATAGATATACATATTTGCTGTATTGATTCCGAGATATGTTGACTCTGCATATTCTGCGTAAATTGTTACGCCTGAAATGAAGTGAACAACAAAACGGAGAAAGCCTCCGACAACTGTTCCGATGATGTCGCCGTTCTTCACGTTTCTGAAGAGTCCTGCAACGCCTACTGCAGCATATGCAACTGAATAGTCAAGAAGCATTGACTGCCAGTTAAGAGCTGCACCGCCCGCAAAGAAGAACTTGAGTGTGCCGAAAATGAATCCGGCAATAACACCCTCAAGGCATCCGTAGCGGAGCGCGAAGATCACGATCGGGATCATCGTAAGATTGATTGATCCGCCCTGAAATCCGAGCGGGATATCAACGTAGCTCAGTGCAACTGCAAGAGCGATCATTACTGCGCCTTCGCACAGCATTTTTACTTTTTTGTTCATGTGTTTATCCTCCGAATAAAAAATTACCGCAGGATAAGTCCGTGCGGTAACGTGATTTTTGAAGATAAATCAGAAAACATATTCCTACGCCGGCATTATCCGTATCAGGTTCAAAGGTCGGAAACGTAATAATTTCCCTCTCAGCCGGATTACACCAGCTCCCTCTTTTCAATTTTTATTATAACATAATTTTAATTATTTGTCAATATGAAAAAGGCTGTCTTTTCAGACAGCCTCATTCACTCAAATTAGTACTGATGGGATATCAGTCTTCAACTTCGTCCTCAACAGGTGCACCAACAGGGCATGTGTCAGCACAAGCGCCGCAAGCGATGCAGAGAGAAGGATCAATAACATACATATCTTCGCCTTCGCTGATAGCTTCAACAGGGCAACCTTCAGCACAGCTGCCGCAAGAAATACATTCGTCTGTGATCTTAAAAACTGTCTTCATAACCAATTTCCCTCCTATTAGTATAGGTGTCAGCATATAACACCATTTTTACATGACTATTATACAAGGTTATCCTCAAATAGTCAAGTGTTTTTGTTAAAAAAATAAATTTTTTTGAAATTCTCTTTTAATTCGTCTGAAAAAGGCCATTCTTCCTTTGAAGAAGTTCCTGATGATGGAGCGGATGTGTTGTTATCACCCGATTTTGCTTCACGGTGGTTG
>JAZQMY010000040.1:0-48078 GCA_045627045.1 Clostridia bacterium
GTTTCTTTCATCGAGAAGAACGAGATTTTCTGCTTTAAGGCTTTTATCATCTGAACCGTAAAGCTTCCAGCTCTTTGGGGCTCCCTGTACGTTTGCAATAGTAAATCTGTAAGCGTCAATGCTGATTTCTGAATCTGCAACAAAAATGTATGATATAAAGGTGTATTCCTTTGCCCATTGAAGCGTCATGCCGTCAGAGGTTTCAATATCGTTATCAAACATTGTTTTCGGAAGGTTGCCGTCGCGGCCCGGATCCTGAATGATCATTCTCGGTTTAATATGTGAGTTGAGTACTGTATATCCGCTGATATCACTGTTGTACTTAGGAAATTCGCCGATGCATTCAGAAGCATTTTCTGCTTTTGCATACATTGTAAGTTCACCGAGAACTATATCGTTTCCTCCGTTAACTGATTCTACGGAGAGTCTGAAGCACTGGAAGTAGTCGCTGTTTATTGTGTCAAGCTTTTCTGACTCGGTATAGTCTTCTGTAGGAATTACGAGATCATCCGTTGAATACAGGACGACAAGATCTTCATAAATATTGTTTTTGCAGCCGTACAGAGTAAACTTAACAGGAAGAGAAGACGCATCGTTTCCTGAAGACAGGGTGATACTGTCAGCCTTAATCGGGACGAGGGAAACAAATATAAAGCTTGCAGATGTCATTCCAGGGACACGCATTATTCTTTCTGCGGTACCGTCAAACAGAGAGAAAGCTTTTTCCGAGTCGTTTTTGATTGCACACTGCTCACATCTTGCATTTGTTTCGTATAAGCCGAATAATGGAGTAAGGTCTATATATCCTTCGGAATCTGCTTCCGGAACATCATATTTCGGAGGCTCTTTTGAGGCGGGTCTGGCTTCTTCAACTGTTGTTGTAGGAGCAGGAGTTGGAGTCGGTGATGAATCGGGGGTTGCGGTAGGTGCAACGGGCGTTTCATCAGGTGTTGATACAGGGTCAGCTTTTTCTGTGGGCTTAACTGTTTCTCCGGGATCTTTTGTCTGGGTCGGAGTACATCCTGCGATGATTACGGTAAGAGTAAGGATGAGCAGGAGTGAGATGATAGTTCGGAATGCTTTTGCCATAGTTCGAATCCTTTCTGTATTTGCACTTTATGAGTGCTTTTTACCATTGTAACAAATTGAGCCGTAATTGTCAATAAATAAACAGCATTTTTTAAAAACTTTTTCAAAAAAATAAAACCGGCAATGAATGTTGTCCATTCAGAGCCGGCTTGGTTTTGTATAATCGGATTATTACATTATTTATTGTCGGAAAGCGCCGTTGCAACGGGAACCTCAACTGTCTTGTCATAGCAGGCAAACATTGAATCCACGTTTTCGGGCTTGGATTTCTTTGTGAGGAAGCTTACAACAGGCACGATTATCAGACCGCATACCATTGCGAAAACGCCGGAGTAAAGCGAATTCGTGAAGATGAAGCCGAAAAGACCTGAAAGCTTTGCTCCTGAAAGTGAAACCACAAGCTGACATATCATAAGGATCGTGCCGAAAGCAAAGCTTGCCCAGACGGCTGCCTTTGTTGTCTTTTTGCTGTAAAGACCATAGAGGAAAGGAGCAAGGAATGAGCCTGCAAGTGCGCCCCATGAGATGCCCATGAGCTGAGCGATGAAGGTCACCTTTGATTTTGCCTGAACGATCGCGATAGCGGCTGACACAACGATGAAGAATGCAATGAAAACACGCATTCCGGAAAGCTTCTTCTTTTCAGATGTCTCTGTTTTCTTCAACGGTACGATGAAGTCAAGCATAAGAGTTGAGCTTGAAGTGAGAACGAGCGAAGAAAGCGTGGACATTGATGCGGAAAGCACGAGCACAAGCACTATTGCGATTATGATATCGGGGAGACCGGAAAGCATCGAAGGAATAATGCTGTCGAAGCCTTCTGCGGCAACCTGTTCGGGTGTTGCGAAGAGTCTGCCGAAGCCGCCGAGAAAGTAGCAGCCACCTGCTACGATAACGGCAAATACCGTTGAGATGATAGTGCCCTTCTTGATTGCGCCTTCGCTCTTGATGGA
Source organism: Clostridia bacterium (assembly GCA_045627045.1). Classification (GTDB taxonomy): domain Bacteria; phylum Bacillota; class Clostridia; order HGM11327; family HGM11327; genus SIG351. The sequence continues at coordinate 2,043 of JAZQMY010000040.1, forward strand.
GTAGAATTTTCCGACCATCTGCGGAAGTCCCCATGTTCCGAGAGATGTGAGGAGAACAACGAACAGAAGGTAAAGCGGATTCGGTCCGAAGAATGAAGCGTATGCACCGGGCATTACGTCGGATTCGATTTTTGCAAGCTCTGCAACAGAACCCATGAAGCCGCCGTTCTGTGAAAGAACTGCCGCAATTACTGCCACGATACCGAAAAGCATTATTATACCCTGAATGAAATCGTTGATTGCAGTGGCCATGTAGCCGCCGATAATAACGTACAAGCCTGTAAGAATTGCCATTACGATCACGCAGTAAGCGTAGTCGATATTGAATGCCATTTCAAAAAGTCTTGAAAGACCGTTGAAAAGAGATGCCGTGTAGGGAACAAGGAATATAAACGTTATTGCTGAAGCGGCAATTTTGAGCTTCTTTGATTCAAAACGCTGACCGAAGAAGTCAGGCATCGTTTTTGAACCGATGTGTTGTGTCATGATCCTTGTTCTTCTGCCGAGAATTACCCAGGCGAGAAGAGAACCTATGAATGCATTGCCAAGACCGATCCACGTTGAAGCAATGCCGAAGTTCCATCCGAACTGACCTGCATAGCCTACAAAAATAACTGCGGAGAAGTATGATGTTCCGAAAGCAAATGCTGTAAGCCACGGGCCTACAGATCTTCCGCCGAGAACAAATCCGTTAACGTCAACAGAATGTTTGCGGCAGTTTGCACCTACAATTACCATTATCGCAAAGAATGCGACGAGAAGAATGAGTTTGATTGCCATAAGAAATACCTCTTTCTTTATTTATTCCTGCAGAGAACGCGGCAAAACAAAACGTCCTCTGCCTAACGCAGAGGACGATAAAGTCAAATAACCAAACCGTGGTACCACCTCAATTTACTGCTTTTCAGCAGCCTTCAGACACAAATGCTTTTGCCGATGTCCTATCACTGTAACGGGTGCACCCGCCGCAGCCTACTTACCAAATGTGTTCGATGCGGAGCTCAAGAAATGTATTCGGCAAAAATCCCATCGCTCCCTCACACCAACCGGAAGCTCTCTGAAGATCAGGAAAAAAGCTTACTTCTTTTCTCTCAATGCTGATAGCTGAATTATAGCACAGTTTTAATGTTTTGTCAACATGTAAAAAACGGAAAATGTGGTAAACTGTTTCGTATTTTGCACAAAAATCAAGAATTTCTTATTCTGAGTGCATTCAATATGCAGAGAATCAGCGTGCCGACATCCGCAAGCACCGCAAGCCAGAGCGGCGCAATTCCGGATGTGCCGAGTATGAATACTATGACCTTCACGCCTACGGAGATAAAGATATTCTGGCTGACGATGCGGACGGTTTTCAAGCTGAGCTTTTTTGTGAATGTAAGCTTTGAAATATCATCGTCCGTGATAACAATGTCGGAGCAGCTGATGGCGGTATCGGTTCCGTTTTTGCCCATTGCAACTGAAACGTTTGCCTCTGCAAGAGACGGAGCATCGTTGATGCCGTCGCCGACAAAGAGTACGGCTTCTTTTTCCTGCTTTTTCAGGTCAAGTATCTTCTGATGTTTTTCTTCAGGCAGGAGACCTGCATATAATTCGTCGGGAGAAAGCTTTTCTTTCACGTTTTGAGCGGAGGATATGCTGTCGCCGGTGAGGATAACGAATTTTTTCATGCCGAGCTTACGGAGCGCTGATATTGACTGAACCGATTTTTCCTTCAGCTCGTCAAGAATCACGAAGCATCCGAGATAATTCTCATCTGATGCGGTATAAATCACAGTGCCGGTGTAATCGTTTGAAGGTACGCTTATTCCGTTTTCTTCAAGAAAGACCCTGTTTCCGACAAGGACGTTTCTGCCGTTGACGGCACCTGTCAGCCCTTTTCCCGGAACCTCTGAAATATTGCTTACATCTGCACTTTTTCCTTCGGGAAGAAGCCTTCTGATTGCTCTCGCAACGGGGTGATCGGAATATTTTTCAACGGATGCGGCAAGGAGAATCAGCTCTTCCTTGCTGATGCCATCCTCGGGGAATACACCCGAGACTTCAAAAGCACCCTTTGTGAGCGTTCCTGTCTTATCAAAAGCAAAAATGCTTGCTGATTTGATCTTTTCAATACTGCTGCAGCTTTTTACGAGAACACCGTTTCTTGCGGCGGTTCCGATGCTTATGAAATAGCTCAACGGAACGGAGACAACAAGTGAGCACGGGCAGGAAATAACAAGAAGCATAATGCCTCGCCTTATCCATTCGTGCAGGCTCAAGCCGAATATCAGCGGTACGGCAAATGCGATGATGAGCGCCGCTATGATTATGACAGGCGTATAATACTTTGTGAATGTGGTAATGAATTTTTCCGGCTTCGGCTTGCTTTCGATTGCCTTCTGAACGGTATCACGGATAACGGAGGCAGTTGAATTATCGTATTCTTTCTCTATTTTCACCTTGACGGCTCCGGAGAGATTCAGATACGAGCTTAAAACCGTGTCACCTTCGCAAAGAAATACGGGAACTGACTCTCCCGTGATTGCGGATGTGTCGAATGATGCGCTTCCTTCCGTGATGATTCCGTCAAGAGGAAGCTTTTCACCCGCCTTGATGAGCATTATTTCACCTATTGCGGCATCTTCGGCATTTTTTACTGTTTCTGCTTCATTGTCAATGATGCAGACCTTATCAGGTGCGAGGGAAACGAGCTCTGCAAGCTCATCCTTGGATTTATCAACTGCACTGTCCTCAAAAAGCTCACCTATTCTGTAAAGAAGGAATATAAGGATCGCTTCAGGGCATTCGTTGAGCGCCATTGCACCGATGCCTGCAATCATCATAAGAAAATTTTCATCGAAAAATTCTCCGTGGATGATATTTCTGAATGCATTCAGCATTATTCCGGCTCCGGAAATGAAAAACGGAATCAGATAAAGCAAAGCGATAACAAGAGGAGAGGCATCCGGCTTGAAAAGGAGCTTTTCAATAAGAAATGCCGCAGCCATAAGAACGGCTGATATTATAATGATTATTATATCTTTTCTGTTTTCACTGTTCATATTATATTGTTCCTTTATTCTTCAATATGGTCAATGCCTTGACTGATTATTGTCTTGACGTGTGAATCTGCAAGAGAGTAAAAAATAGTTTTTCCGTCACGCCTTGATTTTACAAGTGAGCCCTGCTTGAGAACTCTCAGCTGATGAGAAATAGCACTCTGTGTCATTTCAAGCGTGTCTGCTATCTGGCAAACGCAAAGCTCTTTTTCTGCAAGCGCACACAGAATTCTGATTCTTGTGGAGTCACCGAAAAGCTTGAAAAGCTCCGAAAGCTCATACATTTCTTCCTCGGAGGGAAGTCTCTCGATAAGATTTTCGGGAATTTCGGGATGATCCTTGTGGTTGGGGCAATCTGTTTCAATGGTATCGTCTGTATACATAATACATGAATATCCTTTCATATGAATAACTGTTCATATTATATACCAAATAGAATGAAATGTCAATAGGCAAAATAAAAAAACTCCGTTTTTGATACGGAGTTTTTTTCATCGGTCGATTACTGAACATTCTTCTTTAATAAGCTCATCAAGTGCGGGCTTTGTTTTCAGCGCTTCGTCCATTCTTCCGTCGCAGAGGATGGTAAGCGTGTTTTTCACAAGCTCGTTGTGAGCTTCGCATCCGAAAAGGTTCTTTATGTGCTGAACCTCTGCCGGCTGACCTTCGGGGCAGAGATGGCTTTCTTCAAGCGTTCTCATCATTGAAGTGTACTGAAGTCCTGTACCCATGCACCAGCTGTCATAGTATTGTTTTACCGTTTCGTCATTCAGGAGCATTCCGGAAACCTTGCCGAGGAACGCTTCTGCACGTTCTTTTTCTGCTCCGGAGAGAAGCGACATAACGCCGTCTTCGTATCCGAATTTATAAGGAAGGATCTCTTTGATTTGGCAGTAGCCTTTTCCTATTTCAAGGTTCACCATGTAGCCCCAGTACCATGCACCGTTTTTTTTCGGAGAGGTCTTTTTGGGCATGAAGTTGAAGTTGCCCATGCTGTAAACTATAGGCTTTCCTTCGTAAACCTCATAGCCCTGGGCGCAGTGAGTATGTCCGGCGATGATTGCGTCTGCACCGAATTCGGTCAGAAGTCTGTAACGCTCTTTTGCGAGGGGTGAGGGCAGAGGATTGTATTCATTGCCGCCGTGGAATGAAACGATTACTGTGTCGGAAGCCTTTTTCTCTTCTTCTATCTTGTGCTTTGCTCTTGAAAGAGAAAAACCTGCCGCACCGGGCTTGTTCTTGTCGGCGATTCCGAACTCATTTTCACAGATCGCTATTATGGAGAATCTGATTCCGTTGATGCAACCTCTGTAAGCCTTGTAGGCTTCATCAATGTCTTTTCCTGCGCCGACATAGGCTATCTTGCTTTCGTTCAGGATTTTAAGTGTTGAAAAAATCGCTTCATCCGAGTAGTCACCGGTGTGGTTGTTTGCAAGAACGGCAAGATCGATCCCTGCTTCTTCAAGGAAAGCGATGCTTTCGGGATTTGAAAGAAGATTCGGACCGATCTTCTTGATTGCCTCGCCAACGCCTTTTTCGGCAAGAGGATTTTCGAGATTCATTACCCTGAAATCAGCTTTATCAAAAACAGGTCTTAGTGCTGAAAGCATACCTGCGGCTTCGCTACTGCCGCTTATATTATGATGTGAAAAACAGGCATCACCTGCGAAAAGCATATTAAAACTGTCTGACATATTTTCTCCTTTAGTTAAGATTCTTTTATTCTCCAGTAGGCTTCAAGAAACTGTACCGGAGCATCTGTTGTATGTTTATCAAGATCAATTCTGTCAAAAACTCTTCTGAAAAGATCAAGCTGTTCGTTAGGAACGCTTTTTCCCGGCGCAAGCGACGTTACCGTCAGCACGTAGCAGACGTCCTGAATGAAAAATCTGAAATTCCCTCCGGGATGCACAGGGGAAATAAACGTATATCCACCTGCAATCACCCTGTCTCTTTTTACAAGCTCAACATCTCTGAAGCATTTCACGTCAATGTCAAGATCGGGATAGTTGTTGTTGACGGCGTTCAGGTAATCGTTCATTGAGAGAATTTTATCTGCAACGATGCAGAGTCGGGACAGGTATTTTTCCTTCCAGCCCTCATCGGGATCGTGATCATAGAGTACTCTTATTGACATCTGCATTTGCTGAAGCGTATAAAGCGCCCAATAGTCCTTCATTGGAAGAATTCTGTCAAATGCCTCCTGCCTGATTTGTCTGTATTTTTCGAGCCAATGGATATTTCCCGTAACTTTCCATGCGGCAAGGTAAATCATAGGAAGCCTTGAAACCTCGTGATTGCCGAGCCCCGGCCCCCACATTTCAGTAACGATGGAAGGAAGCAAGTCTTCACGAAGAAGATCGTAATTATTGGCTTCGGTGACGTTTTCCTCGCATCTTTCGGCAATATCGGTAAAAGCTCTTCTTATTCGCCCTGAATCGACTTCACTGCATATGCCTGATTCATAGTATCTGAGCAGACCGAATACGAATAAAGTGTACTGATCCCTCGATGAATTGATATAGTGGCTTTCAAGATCATACGGCGAAATACTCCTCGGAATAAAGCCCTTGCTTTTTGCTTTCTCGCTTGCAAGAAGAAGCCCGTTTGCCAGAACCTGTGCAAGCCCGGCTGCTTCGGGACTTTTTGTTTTTGAGTATCTTTCAATGCAGCCGTCAAGCATGGAGCCGCCGGAAATCATTGAATCCTCCATGCCGGTGCCCCAGCCTCCGACATTCGGATAAAGGGATGCTATTTCCTCGGGAGTAGGAAGTATGCCTTCGGAAAGCACTTGATCATATATTAGACCGGTTCTTATGTCGAGGAGCTTTTCGGCAACGTATTTCCAAGCTTTTTCGGCATAGCTTTCATCGGGAAGCAATAAATTGTCCATGATAGAAAATCTCCGATTGTGTTTGATAAAATAAATTATATCATATTTCGGATGTTTTTTCAATATAATGAAGAACAAAATTGTCGGGGACGTTTATTATTCATTAAAATTGCGGCGTTATCAGGAGGGTATGTGCAAATGTTTTCTTTTTCTGAACTTTTTGAACTGTCAGTGTCACAGGCATCGGCTGTAATATCTGTTTCGATGATGCTCATTGCAGGCCTTTTGATGACGGAAGTCACGAAAAGACTGCATATTCCGGATGTGACCGGATATATTGCTGCAGGAATACTGATAGGCCCGTATTGCCTTGACCTTGTGCCGCAGAGGATCACTGACGGAATGAACTTCCTTCCCGACATTGCGCTTGCCTTCATCGCATTCGGGACAGGCGAGTTCTTTCGTTTTCGGGAGATGAAAAAGTCGGGCGCGAAGGTACTGATGATCACTCTTTTTGAAGCACTTGCCGCATCTTTTTCGGTATTTACAGTAATGTATTGCGTTCTCGGACTTGAGCTGCCTTTTTCAATCGTCCTTGCGGCGCTTGCCTCGACAACTGCTCCTGCTTCCACCATGATGACGATACGTCAGACAGGTGCAAGGGGAGACTTCGTCAATACTCTGCTTCAGGTCGTTGCACTCGATGATATTGTGGGGCTTTTTGCATACAGCATGGCGATTTCATTTGCGATTTCGTATTCCTCGGGGGAGACTTTCGGGTTAAAAGGCGCTTTGATTCCGCTTGTGAGCAATATTGTGATTCTTCTCCTTGGAGGAACCTTGGGCTTGATAATGAAGCGACTTCTTTCAAAAATGCGAAGCGATGACGGAAGGCTGATGATCTCACTGTCATTTCTCTTTGCTTTTTGCGGGATTTGCTCTGCGGCAGGCGTTTCGCCGCTTCTCGGATGTATGTCAATGGGCATGGTGTATCGGAATTTATCGGATGATAAAAAGCTTTTCAAACAACTGAACGGCTTTTGCCCGCCGCTCCTGCTTCTCTTTTTTGTGCGCTCGGGCATGAATTTCAGGCTCGATATACTATTTTCGGAAGAAATGTCTGACGGAGACACTTCGTTGCTTCTTGTGGGTGTTGTCTACTTTATAATAAGGATATTCGGGAAGTATTCGGGCGCTTATCTGGGGTGCATCGCTGCGAAAAAGGATAAAAAGAACAGATACTGCCTCGGTCTTGCGCTTATTCCGCAGGCAGGCGTGGCGATAGGTCTTGCCGTGATGGGTGCGGAAATGCTCGGGGGTGAGAGCGGAAAGGCACTTGAGACGGTCATACTTGCTTCAGGTGTGCTTTATGAGCTTGTAGGGCCTTCTTTGGCAAAGAAGTCTCTGTGCTTATCCGGATCATATCCCAGAAAAGCAACAAAACTAACAAACGTTAAAGAAAGCAAAGATTGTAGTCTCTCTGAAAAAGATGCCAAAACGTATCCGAAGGCAAATTATGAAGCCGAACGGCACGAAAAAGAGAGCAGCATACGAAAGCAACGCATCAGGACGGTATCTTTGAAAGGCAAATACTTTTATTGCCGCAGGACAAAACACGCACACGGAAGAATGAAGAGAAGTACAAATAGATGATAAAGTTTATCTAACAAGTGTGAGAAATTAATCCGAAAACCGAAATGAAAACCTGTTTTCAAAAAGAATGGCATAACAAAGCACCTTTTTTGCTTTTTTTCTCTTGACAAAATACTTCAATATTGTATAATAGAATCAATAAAATACAAAGGAGAACAATATGTTTGAAACATTCAGAAAGGCTGTCGGAGCCGGCTTGCTTATAGGAATCGGAGCGACGGTGTTTCTTTCGTGCGAAAACAAGATTGCCGGAGCACTCTTTTTCTGCGTAGGACTTTTTGCCATCTGCACATTCGGACTCAATCTTTTCACGGGTAAGATAGGCTATGCCATATCGAATAAGGATCATCCGAATTGCGAAGTGATATGGCTCGGAAATTTCACGGGCTGTCTTTTGTGCTGTGTGCCGGTAAGACTTGCAAAGCCCGCTCTTGCAGAGAAGGCGCTTTCTCTTGTCCTGCCGAAGCTTGACCAGCAGATATGGCAGACGGTCATACTCGGTATTTTCTGCGGCGTGCTGATGTATGTTGCGGTTGACAATTTCAAGAACAATCAGGGTGATTTCGGCAAGGTAGCAGGAATAATCCTCGGAGTATCTGTTTTCATTCTCTGCGGATTCGAGCACAGCATCGCCGATATGTGCTACTTCATATATGCGGCTGATTCTGTTGAAACGGTTCTTAAATCGCTTCTGTTTCTTCTCATTGTTTCAGTTTCAAACGGCATCGGCGCATTGCTTTTCAGGTATCTCGTTCTCGGAGGAAAGAAAAAGGGATGAAAAAATCATTCGGAGTTGTGTCACTTTTGCTCCTTTTGGCGTTTCTTTTGATGATGTTATCGGGATGTGCGCTTGACGGAGTGATAAATAAGCTCAAGAGAATATCATTCAGAACGGTGTCTGCGGAGGATGAAAGGCTTATATGGGACTTCCTTTATGAAAAGATAGAAAATCCGTACGGTGCGGCGGCGCTGATGGGCAATCTCTATGCCGAAAGCAAGCTTCTTTCGGATAATCTTCAGGATACATACCAGTCAGCTCTCGGATACACGGATTCTGAGTACACAAAAGCCGTTGACAGCGGAGAATACCTGAATTTTGTGAAGGACGGTGCAGGCTACGGAATTGCACAGTGGACTTTTTACACAAGAAAACAGGCTCTTCTTGACTATGCCGCTGAAAAGGATACATCAATAGGCGATCTTGAAATGCAACTTGAATTTCTCTGGAATGAGCTTCAGGGTTACCCCAATGTTATAAAGGCGCTCAGGGAAGCCAAGGATGTAAAAACGGCATCCTTTGCGGTGCTCACGGGCTTTGAAAGACCGACAGACCAGGGAGAGGGCGTTCAGAATGCAAGAACTGCATTCGGTGAAAAATATTACGACAAATATGAAGCCGTATTCGTTTCAGAGTGACGGCTTGAAAATAAACTGATCATAAAAGGAGCTTCTTATGTACAAAATCACACCTGCGATGGGCTGGAACTCATGGAACACATTCGGTGCAGCCATCAACGAGAAGGTAATCATGGAAACGGCGGATGCCATTGTTGAAAAGGGACTTGATAAGGTCGGATATGAATATGTAGTAATTGATGACACATGGAGCCTCAGAGAAAGAGACGAAAACGGAAGACTTGTTCCGGATCCTGAAAAATTCCCTCATGGAATGAAATATCTTGCAGATTATGTTCATTCAAAGGGACTCAAATTCGGTATTTATTCTTGTGCCGGAGTAGTGACCTGCTGTGGCTATCCCGCAAGCTATGAGCATGAGTATGTTGATGCGGCAACGTTTGCAGAGTGGGGAGTGGATTTCCTCAAATATGACTATTGCAACCGTTCCGAAGGCACACCGGGACACCTGCTTTACAAGAGAATGGGCACTGCACTTGCATCAAGCGGAAGGGATATTCTTTTTTCTGCCTGCTCATGGGGTGCCGATGACACTATGGTCTGGATCAAGGAAACAGGCGCACATATGTGGCGTTCAACAGGCGACATAAATGACAGCTTCGGCTCAATTTCTGCGCTTATCCGCCAGGAGATTCGTCATATGCAGTACAACGGTCAGGGCTGCTTCAACGATCTTGATATGCTCGTTGTAGGCATGAACGGTAACGGAAACGTAGCCGCAGGAGGATGCACATACAACGAATATATGCTTCACTTCGCATTCTGGTGCTTCTTCGGTTCACCTCTCATGATGGGCTGTGATATAAGAAATATGTCGGATGAGGCCTATGAGATACTTACAAATAAGGATCTTATCAGAATCAATCAGGACAAGGCAGGGCGTCAGCCGTTCTTCCTCCACAAAATGGAGAAGAATCCTGTTGCAGGCGGAGATTATTACGCACAGTACGATGACTATGTAATTGCTCTCGGCAGATATCTTGATGACGGAAAGATAGCGATCGGTGTATTCAATATTTCAGACTATAAGTCAAATATGTGGCCGAGCATGCTTCTTACGGAAGCTGTCGGTGTGCCTGAGCCTTCGGGAAAAACGCTTCTCATGCGTGACATTTTCACAGGCAAGGAGGAGAAAGCGACAAACGGTCTTTATAATATGCCCTGTGAGCCTCATTCCTGCAGAATCTTTATTGCGACGGTAGTTGATAAGTAATGGCAGTCTGCATGAAATGTGAAAGAGAAATATCCCTTGATGAGATAGGTCTCTACAAGAAAATGATAAACAGGGGCGCAAAGGAATTCATGTGCAAGGATTGTCTTGCAAAGTTTCTTGAAATAAAGCCTGAAATTCTGGACAAGAAGATAGAAGAATTCAGAGCGATGGGCTGCACGCTCTTTGCTCCGAAGGATTAAGAATACGGTATTCGGAACCCGTTGAAGAGGATTACTCCTTTTTGACGGGTTTTTGTCTTCTGAAGAACATCCTGAACGTATTGAGAAGATGACCTTATGCTTTTTGATAAAAACCGTTGCCAAAAATTAGATTTTGTGATAAAATATGTATTGAAAAATGCACCCGTAGCTCATATGGATAGAGCGCAGGACTCCGACTCCTGAGGCGGCAGGTTCGATCCCTGTCGGGTGCACCAGTTTTGCTGATGCAGGCATCTTCTGATGCGTGCGTGGATAGAAAGAGGACACCATACAGTAAATGATTGATGTATCAATTATTATACCTCACTTTAATTCACCTGAATCGCTTTCCGTTTTGCTCAAGTCGATCGGAAAGAGGGAAAACGTTGAAGTTATCGTGATTGATGACAATTCAAATAAGAAAACAGAAGAATATAACGCAGTTGTATCAGAATATTCAGACAGTGTACTTTTCCTGAAGAATACGGGCGAGATTAAGGGCGCCGGCGCTTCAAGGAATATAGGACTTTATAATGCTCACGGAGAGTGGCTGCTCTTTGCGGATGCCGATGACTGGTTCATAGACGGTTGGTATGAAAAGGTGAGCGTTTATTTCAGATCAAATTACGATATAGTATACTTCACACCGGACTGTATCGACGTCAGGGATAACAGCCACGGACCGAGAACAGAGCTTCTTGAGAAATATTGCAGGAGCTTTCTTGCAAAGGAGAAGGACGGCGATTACTGCATAAGATATAAGTTTGCGGTGCCGTGGTCAAAGCTTGTAAGGAAGAAGCTTGTGGATGAGAATCAGATATTTTTTGATGAGGTAATGTATTCGAATGACAGGATGTTCTCCACGAAAATCGGTTATTATGCAGATCTTATTGCCGCATCGCCGGAAAAGATTTATTGTGTGAGCTACGGACACGATTCACTCACAACGAATTATTCCGAGCAGGCACACTGGATAAGAAGCAACGTCCATTTCCGCGAATACCGTTTCCTCAAGGACCACGGGGTTAAGCCTGACGAATCAATCCCGACAGAGGAGCTTATTACCGTAATCAACAGAAAATACGGCTTCAAGGTGCTCCTGAAATACATCAGGCAGGTAAGAAAATACAGGATTCCTCTTATTACAAGACGTTCATTGGATTTCAGCAGAGTGATCCGCTATATAAAAAGAAAAAAATAATATTTATGACGGAGGCAATATGAAAACAATAGCATTGATAGCACACGATAATATGAAACCGATTCTTATAGACTGGTGCAAGAGAAACAAAGAGATACTTTCAAAGCACTCGCTTTGCGGAACAGGAACCACCGGCAGAATGATTCACGAAGCTACCGGCCTTGACGTGAAATGTTACCTCAGCGGCCCTCTCGGAGGAGATCTTGAAATAGGCGGAAGGGTTGCAGAAGGCAAAATTGACCTGATCATATTCTTCTCGGATCCGCTCACTGCACAGCCGCATGACCCTGACGTTAAGGCACTTTTCAGAATCGCTCAGGTGTATGACATTCCTTTTGCAAATAATCTTGCAACAGCCGATTACATTATCGGAGTAAAGAAATTTGAAGATTGATATTTTTTCAAAGCCGTGAATTACAGTTTTCACGGTTTTTTTATTTCCCTGAAAACATCTTCGGCAGTGGAGAAATATAAAAACGATCAATGAAAAATGATTTTTGGTATTATTAGTAATTATTTCTGTTTGTATTGACTTTTTTATGGTAATATGTTATAATTCGTATGTCAATATATTGGCTTACTATACCAAAAAATTAACTTTTTTCGGCATAGCAATAATTATTCGGCACGTTAAGGTGATTTTATGATTCTTAATCATGTTGCAATCATTGTTTCATCGGAGAAAGGCGTTGATTTTTACAAGTCACTCGGCTTTGACGAGGTGACGAGAGAAGTACGTCCCGATAATCACGATGAATTGATTTATCTGTCTGACGGAGCGGTCGTTCTTGAAATATACAAGGACGGGACTCATCCGATAAGGCTCATGAATCCGGAGGCTTACGGTCTCAGGCATTTGTGCTTTCTGACTGATAACATCGGATCGGACTATAAACTGGATAAAAACGGGGACAAGTTCAGGTTTATCACTGACCCGGACGGACAACCCATAGAGCTCAGGGAAGTAAAGTAATTTTCAAACGGTAAAATATGTACAAGCATTTTTTTAAGAGATTAATAGACATAGTTCTTTCAGGCCTCGGAATAATTGTTCTTGCTGTTCCGATGCTGGTGGTAGCATTGATAATACGCTCGGAAGATCCCGGCCCGGCATTTTTCGTTCAGAAGCGTGTGGGAAAATCCAGAAACGGGGAGATCACATATTTTAAACTCCTTAAATTCAGAAGCATGAAAATGTCCACACCTCACGATATGCCTACTCATCTGCTTGCGGATCCCGATCAGTATCTGCTCAGATGCGGCAAGGTATTCAGAAAGTATTCTGTAGATGAGCTTCCGCAGCTCTTTAATATTATTGTCGGAGATATGAGCATAATAGGACCCCGCCCCGCTCTATGGAATCAGACAGATCTCATTGAAGAACGCAATAAGTACGGTGCAAATGACGTTAAGCCGGGACTCACAGGTTGGGCACAGATCAACGGCAGAGACGAGATAAAGATACCTCTCAAGGCAAAGCTCGACGGAGAATATGTTGCAAAATTAAGCTTTCTATTTGACTGCAGATGCTTTTTCGGTACAATCAGATCTGTTCTGAAGCACGAGGGCGTAGTTGAAGGTGGAACCGGAGAAATGATGAAGCAGGAAGAACAGAAGAAAGAAGCGGAAGAATGAAAAAAATATTGATAACCGGTGCAAACAGCTATATCGGTACGTCATTTGAGAAATACATAAAGGACGGCTTTTCAGGGGAATACACGGTTGATACGGTAGATATGATCGACGGCTCGTGGAGAAAGAAAAGCTTTTCGGGATACGATATAGTATTTCATGTGGCGGGTATAGTCCATATCAGGGAAACCGAAGAAAATGCGGAGCTCTATTATAGAATAAACCGTGATCTTGCTGCTGAAGCCTGCAAAAAAGCAAAGACTGACGGCGTACGTCAGTTTATTTTTCTCAGCACAATGAGCGTCTACGGCATGGACACCGGCATTATTACGTCAGAAACAAAGGAGAATCCGAAAACAAACTACGGAAAGTCAAAGCTTGCGGCAGAGAAGCTGATTCTCGACAACGCTGATAAAAGCTTTGCGGTTTGTATTCTTCGCCCTCCGATGGTTTACGGAAAGGATTGCAAGGGCAATTTTCAGTCAATGGTGAAGCTGACGAAAAAGTTCCCGATCCTCCCGAAAATAAATAATAAAAGAAGTCTGATTTACATTGAAAATCTCTGCTCATTTGTTAAAAAAGCCGCAGACAATACTCTTTCGGGCATTTTTTATCCTCAGAACAGAGAATATATGAACACAACCGGAATGATGAAGCTTATAGCTGAAAAAATGGGAAAAAAGCGTTATTTCAGTTATCTTATGGGCTTGGGCGTGATCGCTTTGAGACCTTTGCTGAGGGTTGCGAGAAAAGGCTTTGGCTCGTTGATTTATAAGGATATGGATTCTTTTGGTTTTGATTATTGCGTAAGCAACAGTGCTGATTCAGTAAAGGAGAGCGTCTGACAATGTCTGAAAAAATATTGATCAGTATAGTTACGGTTACATACAACAGCTCAAAAACGCTTGCCCGCACGATTGAATCCGTTCTCAATCAGACTTATCCGAACATTGAGTACACAATAATGGATGGCTGCTCAACGGATGGTACTGTCGAGCTTGCTCATAGCTATGACAAAGCGTTTGCCGAGAAGAATATTCCGTTCAGGATCGTTTCAGAGCCCGACAACGGAATGTATGATGCCATAAACAAAGCAGTTACTTTATCAAACGGCGTTATCATCGGCAATGTCAACAGCGATGATTTTTACGAAAAGGATGCGGCAATGATAGTAGCCGAGGAGTATGCAAAGGCTCCGTTTGATATGATTTACGGCGACCTCCGGATAATCAAGCCGTCAGGCAATACGATAAAGAAGGCAAAACTGAAGAAATTTGTTTCAACAAGATACTGGAATCATCCGACAACATTCATTACGAAAGCAGCATATGCAAAAGAAAAGTATAAGTGTGAATCCATGTATGATGATTGCGATCTTATGCTGAGGCTTCGCAAAAAAGGATATAAGGTTGTCATTGTCAATAAAGTCCTGTCCAATTTTACTTTCGGCGGAATGAGCACAAAGAAATCTCTCAAATCGGCTATCGAAAGAATCAGGATAAGAAACAGGATTTATAAGAATAACGGATACGGTCTGGCATATTATATCGACGGCGTGATAATAGAGCTGGCAAAGTTTATATTGGGATAATTTTCATGAGATTGCTGCTTATAAATGAAGTCTGCGGAACTGGAAGCACAGGAAAAATTACTGCGGACATTGCAGAACGTTACAAACAAAACGGATATGAAGTAAAAATTGCTTACGGAAGAAACGGCTTTGTGCCTGAAAATTGCAAAGAGTATGCGGTCAGGATAGGCAGCGATGCCGACGTCAGACTTCATGCTTTGTATACAAGGCTGACAGACAGGCACGGACTGGCTTCGTGCAGAGCCACAAAGCGCTTTCTGAGGTGGGCTGATGAATATGATCCTGACGAACTATGGATCCACAATATTCACGGCTATTTTATAAATTATAAGCTCCTGTTTGAATGGATAAAGAGCAGACCGCAGATGAAGGTGGTCTGGACACTTCATGATTGTTGGGCTTTTACGGGACATTGCTCGCACTATATGTTCAGTAAGTGTGAAAAATGGAAAACAGGGTGCCATGATTGCCCTGAAAAGAGGTCATATCCCGGAAGCGTTCTCATTGACAACAGCAGGGTAAACTATCAGATAAAAAAGGCTTCTTTTTCGGGAGTGAAGGATATGAAGCTGATTTGTCCGTCAAAATGGCTGGCAAGTCAGACGAGGGAAAGCTTTCTCAAAGAATATCCCGTAGAAGTGATAAACAATAAAATCGATACGGAGTCCTTCAGACCTGCCGAAAGCAGCTTTAAGGCAAACTATAATATAGAAAACAAAAAAATAGTTCTTGGAGTTGCCAACAGATGGACAGACAGAAAAGGCCTGTCTGACTTTGTCACCCTTGCTTCGATGCTGAAGGATGAGTACAAAATTGTTCTGGTGGGCTTGTCTGAAAAGCAAATAAAAGCCCTTCCTTCGTCAATGATAGGAATAACAAGAACCGAAAGCAAGAAGGAGCTTGCGGGATTGTATTCGGCGGCGAGTGTTTTCCTGAATCTGACTTATGAAGAGAATTATCCGACTGTCAATCTTGAAGCAGAAGCTTGCGGCACGGATGTAATTACATACGATGCAGGCGGCTCAAGGGAAACGATACACAGGGAAGGCTCGGCTGCGGTAGCGGTCGGAGATATCAAAAAGGTTCTGGAATTGGTTGAGACAAAATAAAAGATAAGAGCTTTTTACTATTTTTCTCACTTGATGATTGCATAAAGCAACGATTATTTTATTTAAACTGTTAAAGAAGAGGTCTTGATATGAAAATAGTACATATTTGCTTGAACGGTATTGTTACTGACGGATGGAATTATCAGGATAACGTATTACCGAAATATCAGAAACTTGCCGGAAATGATGTATGTGTTATAACATCAAGATGGGTATATAACGATAAAGGTCAGCTTGAATTGACAGACCAGTATGATTATGTCAATGCCGACGGAGTGAGAGTGATTAGGCTCAAACAAAAGGGACAAGAGAATTTCGGCAAAAAAATCAAGAGATATGAGGCTCTTTCGGAAACAATAGCTTCTGTTTGCCCTGATGTTCTTTTTATTCACGGTGTATCCTCCGTTGAAAATGCAACTATAGTAAGCTATCTGAAGAAGCACAGGAATGTAGTTGCTTTTGCGGATAATCATTCCGATCTTACGAACAGCGGTACGAATTGGGTTTCAAAAAACATTCTTCACAAGATAATATGGAGACATTATGCGAGAAAGCTTGTTCCGTATGTAAAGAAGTTTTACGGAGTTTTGCCTGTAAGAGTTGATTTCCTTAAGGATATTTACAAATTACCTGCAGACAAATGCGAGCTTCTTGTAATGGGCGCAGACGATGAGCTGGTTGAAGCAGCTTCGGCTGAATCCGTCAGAAATGAAATAAGAGAAAAGTACGGCATTGCTTCGGATGACTTTCTCATTGTTACAGGCGGAAAAATTGATAAATGGAAAACACAGACTTTATTGCTGATGGAGGCTGTCAGAAAAATTGACAATCCGAAGGTAAAGCTGATCGTGTTCGGATCAATTTCACCTGAATTGAAGGAAGCTGTTCAGAAGCTGACAGACGGTGAAAGAGTGCAGTATATCGGTTGGATCGAAGCAAAGAATTCGTATTACTATTTTGCTTCGGCAGATCTGGTGGTATTCCCGGGAAGACATTCTGTTTTTTGGGAGCAGGTCGTTGCACAGGGAGTTCCTATGATGTGTAAGGATTTACCGGGAACACATCACGTCGATCTGGGCGGAAATGTGAGATTTATCAAGGAAGACTCAGCTGATGTGATAAGAAATGAGCTTCAGCAGATCATTGATGATCCTTCAGAGTATGAAAAAATGAAAAAAATAGCCGTAGAGAAGGGCATGAGCTATTTTTCTTACAGAGAAATTGCAAGAAAGTCCATTGAAGGCTATGATGAGAAATAATAACTGGTTCCGACATTAAAGTAGCTTAATGCTATTTGAATGATATATTGAATTGATGGATGCATTATGAGGGAGAAAAAGTATGCTTGAATTATTGACAATGATTGCGTTGCTGATAAGACCGCTTTACAGCGTAATCCTTACAGTGACCGGAATTCAGTCGACTTCCGGACAGATGGGTATTCTGTATGCGGCGGTTGCGGCAGTCACATTTATTTATGTGCTGGTTGACCTTTTCAAAAACAAGTGGAGAATGAAGTATACCTTCTGGGTTGTAATAGAAGTAATTCTGTTCGTTCTTGCCTGTCTTGTATTCACTGTTATATATTATAATGCTTTTTCTGAGCTTA
The DNA here is from genome assembly GCA_045627045.1 of Clostridia bacterium. Taxonomy (GTDB): domain Bacteria; phylum Bacillota; class Clostridia; order HGM11327; family HGM11327; genus SIG351. The sequence goes on from JAZQMY010000040.1 coordinate 19,541, forward strand.
AAAGTACGATCCTTTCATTCGGTTCGGAAACAATATGCATAATGCTTCTTGCATATGAGTTATCACAGAAGAACAACATTAAAAACTTCGGAAAATGGATACCGTTTTTCATTGTAATAGTTACTGCGGTAACAATGTATTCCGTTTTCTGGGGAAAGCGTGCATTGAACGGCCTGACAAATGACACAAACGGAATCAATTATCAGAATGCCGCATATTATGCCGCTAATATTTTGGGATTGAATCTGTTTTACCTTGCAAACTATGACGATATCAATAAGTTCAAATTCATTGATAAGATAAAGATACTGTTCTACATCATTCCGTTTGTTGAAATAGTTATTCTGATAAACGCAGGAGGAAGAGGCGGATTGCTTCTCGGCGCTGCATTGATTGGTTTTTATTTCATAAAGAATATCAGGAAAATACTTAAAAAGAAAGTTCTTTTCTTGTCCATTCTGGGCGTAGTATGTGCGGCGGTTGCATTTGTTCTTATTTTTAAGAGAGATCTTGTGACAATAGGATTCTCAAGACTGATGAACTTTTTCTCAAACAAGAGCACTACCATTCGTCTTCAGCTTTTGAACGATGCACTTGAGATATTTAAATCAAAGCCGTTGTTCGGATATGGCGTTGGCAGTATCTGGGTAACTTTGGGATTCTATGCACACGATATGTTTATTGATTTGTTGTGCGAAACAGGTATAATCGGAACATTGATTGTAACGGCGGTACTTGTTCTTTATGTGATTAAACAGTACGCCTGCACTAAAGCAGATAAGAATGATTCGTTCTTCTTTATGATTTTTATCTGCGGATTCGTAATGGCATTGTTCAGTGGATATTACCTCAGCATTCCTATGCTTTGGTTCCCGGTTGTATATGTCTTTTGCAAAAGAGCGTAATTGAATTATAGTTATGAAAGTTTTATATGTCGATACACAGCTGTCAGGTCATCACCTCAGATACCTGCAGGCACTCGAAAACGAGGACTCTGTATGCCTTATCCCGGAAACAGATGAGAAATTGAAGAGCAAGGTTATCAAGTGGAGAAAAACTTCCTCTTCATACAGAATAAGCTACTTGCAGAGAATGCTGTATATAAAAAAGATTGCGGATCAAGAAAAGCCCGATGTAATTCATTTCCTGTACGGAGATTATCTGTACAGGTTTTTCGGCATTTTTATGAATCTGTTTGGAAAATATCGTACAGTCGTTACATTTCACTGGATGAAAACCGGATTTTTTCAGAAAATCAGCACACGTCGCCTTTGCAGAAGGATTGACAGTGCCGTTGTTCATTCGGGCTACATAAAGGATTATTTTATGTCTCTCGGCGTAAAGAACGTTGAGCATATCGAGTACCCTGTGTTTGAAAAGCACCGGGAGGAGAACCCGAAAGCGTATTGGAATATTCCCGATGATGCTCCGCTCATTGCTTGTATAGGCAATACGAGAAACGATAAGGGACTTGATATTCTTCTCAATGCACTGAAAAAGCTTGATCCGTCATCTTTCAGATTGCTTGTGGCGGGAAAAGCCGAAATGTTTGATGAAAATTACATTGCCGAAAACACAAAGGGCATGAATGTAACAACTCATCTTTCGTATTTGTCAGATGAAGAGCTGAATTATGCTTTGTCAGCAGCTGACATCATTTGTCTGCCGTACAGAAAGATATTTAACGGTGCAAGCGGCCCGTTGACAGAGGGAGCTTCGCTCGGAAAATGCATAGTCGGCTCGGATCACGGCAACCTCGGAAACACGATCACATCAAATCATCTCGGATATGTTTTCAAGGCAGAGGATGAAGATGATCTTGCGGCAACGCTCAAGGAGATATTGCCCAAGAAATTTGAGCCCGATGAGACATACAAAGCTTTTCAGGAGAAGCTGGACGTTGATTCGTTCAAAAAGCATTATGAGGAGCTTTTCTGCAACCTAACAAATAAGAAGTGATCTTCTTTTTGAAATTACATAAGAAACAGATAAAAACATAATATAGAACCGATGGAGAAATCCATCATTGCTGATTTTTAGGCAAAAGACTTTTCTGGAGAAAAAGATGCGTGTAAATTATACCGGAACACAACTTACCTCGCTTTTTTTGCAATCCTCACTTGAGGACAGCATAGCCGATTATCACAGGACGCTTGTGAATGAGACGGTCCCTTTCTGGGATGCGATCATTCTCACGGCATCCAATGAGCTTCAGGCAGAGGGATACAGAAAACAGATAGAAATAAGAAAAGACCGTCTTCCGGTCAAGACCGATTTCATTATCGTTCCGGATAAGGACAATAAGCGGGTCGGATCGGCAGGAAGCACGTTGTCTGTTATACGTGAGCTGAAGAGGCGCTACGGATCTCTTGAAGGAAAGAAGTTTCTATGCATTCATGCAGGCGGAAATTCTTCACGTTGCCCGCAGTATTCTGCTTTGGGAAAGCTGTTTTCACCTGTCCCGATGACGCTTGACAACAGACCGGCATCGTTGTTTGATATGTTCCTTGTTACGACGGCGTCACTTCCGTCACGAATGAAGGACGGAATGCTTTTGCTTTCGGGAGATGTCACATTGCTCTTCAATGCGCTCATGTGCGACTTCGGAACCTGTGATGCCGCAGTCATTTCGTTCAAGGAAAATGTTCAGACAGGAAAAAATCACGGCGTTTACCTCAAATCTGATGACGGAAACGTAAGAAAATTTCTCCATAAGCAGACTGTTGAAAAGCTTGAAGCGGTCGGAGCGGTTGACGAGAGAGGAAATTGCAGTATTGACACGGGTGCTATTGAGCTTTCTCCCAAAATACTTGAAAAACTTTTCTCACTCGTTGATACGGAGGAGAAGTATGACATGATGGTCAATGATAAAGTCAGACTGTCTCTTTACGGGGATATTGCTTATTGCCTTGCGGAGGATTCCACTCTTGAGGAATTCTATAACGAAAAGCCCGAAGGCGATTACTGTCCGGAGCTGACGTATGCAAGAACCGTTCTTTGGAACGCAATTTCGTGCTATAATATGAAGCTCCTCAATCTTGCGCCTGCAAAGTTTGTTCATTTCGGCTCTATTCCTGAAATCCTCAGACTTATGAATTCCGGCGTTGCGGAATACGAGAGCCTCGGCTGGAAAAAGCATATCTGCTCATCTGTTTATAATGACAGCGTTGCAGGATACAATTCTATTCTCTCGGAAAAGGCCAAGGTGGGCGAGGGCACGTACCTTGAGGTTTCGTATGTCCATCATAATGCGAAAATAGGCAAAAACTGCCTTATAAGCTTTACGGATATTCACGAGGAGTCCATTCCCGACAATACGGTTGTTCACGGATTGAAGCAGATGAACGGCAAATTTGTATGCAGAATATTCGGAACGGATGACAACCCGAAAATGAATTCATTTTTCGGGAAAGATATAGAAAAAATCGCCGAAAAGCTCGGCATAGATCTTTCGGATATCTGGAACGAGGGCGACAGCCGCACGCTCTGGAATGCAAAGATTTATCCTGAATGTGGCTCGATAAGAGAAGCAATAGCGGCTTCGCTTAAAGTTTATGAGCTTTTCGTCAATGGAAACGGTGATATAACAGATTGGGTAAAAACAGACAGAAAATCGCTTTGCTCCGGCTTCAACGATGCAGATCCGCAGGCGATAATCGATTGGTCAAGCAGAATGGAAGAGCTTGTCCGTATGGATGAGCTTGCAAAGCTGATAAAGGAAGGCAAGCCTGCAAAGAAAGCCACAGCAGTGCTTAATGAAAAAGAACTGACGAGGGTGCAGGAGCAGTGGCTGGAAAGCCGCTTCAGACACATAGATACTTCAAAGCTGAAGGATTTTTCTCATGCGATAAGATTCTATTATTATCTCGGCGTGGCTCTCGGAAACGAAAAGTATTTTTCCCTCTGCTTCAAAACGATAGCAGACACGATACTCAATTCGGCGCTCCTAAATCTTAAATATAATGAAAATGTAAGAATAGCCAAAGATAAGGTTTCAGTACGCTTGCCGCTTCGTGTAAACTGGGGTGGTGGATGGACTGATACGGCGCCTTATTGCATTGAAAACGGCGGTACCGTACTGAATGCGGCCATCAAGCTCAACGGCGAATTACCTGTTGAGGTCAAGATAGAGAAAATAAATGAAAAGAAAATCGTGTTCGATTCAAGAGATATGGACGTACACGGTGAATTTACGTTAATAGAGCCTCTTCAGAGCACAGGCGATCCGTACGATTCATTTGCGCTTCAAAAGGCGTGTCTGCTTGCGTGCGGAATCATTCCGAGAAACGGCGGCAATCTTGAAGAGATTCTTACCCGTATGGGCGGTGGATTCGTGATGCATTCAGAGGTGACGGACGTTCCGAAGGGAAGCGGACTAGGCACATCGTCAATTTTATCTGCCGCAACTGTTAAAGCGATGCTTGAATTTACAGGATCTGAGTGCTGCGAGGATGTCATTTATTCAACTGTCCTTGCAATGGAGCAGATAATGTCAACAGGCGGCGGCTGGCAGGATCAGATCGGCGGCGTTACATCGGGAATCAAATTTATTACTTCTGAGCCGGCAATAGATCAGAAAATCAAGGTCGATCATATAAAAATAAGCGATGAAACAAAGGCAGAGCTTGAAGAACGCTTTGCGTTGATTTATACAGGTCAGAGGCGACTTGCAAGGAATCTCCTAAGAGATGTAATAGGTCGCTATGTAGGAAATGAACCCGACAGCATCTATGCGCACGAGGAGATACAGAAAATTGCCGTGCTGATGAGGTTTGCGCTTGAAAGAGGCGACATTGACCAATTCGCAGAGCTTATGAATGAACATTGGGAAATGAGCAAGAAAATTGACTCCGGAAGCTCAAACACACTCATCGAGCAGATTTTGTTATCAATAAACGATCTGACAGATGCGGGCATGGTGTGCGGAGCCGGCGGAGGCGGTTTCCTGCAGGTTATATTGAAGAAGGGCGTTTCAAAGCAGACTGTGCACGAAAGACTCAAGGAGGTATTCCAGGACTTTGCGGTTGACGTGTGGTCATGCTCACTTATGCTTGACTGATGAATTGAATGTCACGATGTATATTGACATATAACAACTACTGTGTTATAATATCATATATCGTGATATTGCTTTTTGGAGGAAATAAATGGGTTATATTGATGTACGCAAGGCGGCTGAAAAATGGGGCGTTCCGGAGAGAAGAGTTACTCTCCTTTGCAGGAATTCAAGGATTAACGGCGCGGAGAAAAAAGGAAAAGAGTGGATGATTCCGGAAGATGCCGAGCTTCCTGCGGACGGAAGATCAAAAGAGGCACAGGAGGCAGCATTCAATGCCATTACAGAGAATACTTCCAATGTCAGCTTCTCTCCGTCAATGGCGGAGGGCCGTGCGGCAGAATGGTTCAGGATCACATACCTGAAGGACCCTAGAAATGTTGCATTTACTCCTTACAGGATCTGCCCGATCGGTGCGCATTCTGATCACCAGCTCGGAAAAATTACGGGCTTTGCGATTGACAAAGGAATTTATATTGCTTACGGCGAAAAGCACAACGGCGTAATTGAAATACAGTCTCTTCAGTTTTCAAAGAGAGCACAGTGGCACGTATCTTCCGTTCCCGAAACTCCGGAGGGTGACTGGGCAGACCATCTTCGTGGCGCAACAAAGGCGCTTGCTTCAAGATATCCTTTGAGAGTGGGACTTTGCGCAGTGATAGACGGTGAGCTTCCTATCGGAGGACTTTCATCCTCTGCGGCAGTTATCATTACTTTCCTTTCGGCATTGTCAGAGCTCAATAATATTAAGCTTACGCCGCAGGAAATGATAACGATATCAAAAGAAGCGGAAAATAAATACGTAGGTGTATCATGCGGCAAGCTTGACCAGTCCTGCGAAATATATTGCAGAAAAGAAAAACTCCTTTATATGGACATAAAGGATGATACATATGAGCTCATACCGAGTTCTCCTGCAATGAAGCCGTATGAAATAGCAATATTCTTTTCGGGACTTGAGAGAAGTCTTGCTTCTTCAAAGTTCAATATGCGTGTGGATGAGTGCCGTTCTGCGGCGTATGCGCTTAAAGCATATGCGGGGCTTGAATATGGAAAGTTTGAAGAAACAAATCTTCGTGATGTTCCTTATGAGGTTTATCTGGAATACAAAGACAGATTGCCGGAGAACTGGGCAAAGCGTGCAGAGCATTGGTTTACGGAGTTCAAGCGTGTCGAGGCAGGCGCCGAGGCATGGAGAAGAGGCGATATTGAGGAATTCGGACGCCTTTCGTTTGAAAGCGGCAAGAGCAGTATTGATAACTGGGAAACAGGCTCACCCGAGCTTATCAAGCTTTACGAAATAATGACTCACACAAAGGGCATTTACGGCGGACGCTTTTCAGGCGCAGGCTTCAAGGGCTGCTGCATGGCAATAATAGATCCTGCTTACGAAAAGGTTATTCTTGAGCAGGTCGAGAGGGAATATCTTGAGGCATTCCCGCATCTTAACGGAAAATACAGTGCACACATCTGTCATACGGCAGACGGCGTGAATCTCTTATAAAAAGCAAAATTAAAAAGGAAATTATATTATGAAATGTCTTATTTTGGCGGCAGGCTATGCTACAAGACTGTATCCGCTCACAGAAAACTTTCCGAAGCCGCTTCTTGAAGTAGGCGGCAAGACGATAGTTGATTGGCTTATCGATGACCTCAGAGAAGCAAACGTGATTGATGAGTTCGTGGTTATATCAAACCACAAGTTTGCTCATTGCTTTGATGAGTGGGCGGCAAAAAAGGATTACAAGGTTACGGTCGTGGATGACGGGACAAGCTCCAACGAAACACGTCTCGGAGCTGTTTGCGATATCAAATTTGCAATAGACAAGCTCGGGCTTGACGATGATATGATGGTTCTTGCCGGCGACAATGTGCTTGACTTTTCACTGACGAAATTCCTTGATTTCTGCATGGATAAGAAAGCTTCCTGTGTTATGAGATATTTTGAGGAGAAAAAGGAAACGCTCCCGAAGAGAGGTGTTCTTGAAATTGACGGCGACCGTGTGACGGGAATGGAGGAGAAGCCTGCAAATCCGAAGACACAGTGGTGCTGTCCGCCGTTCTACTTCTATTCAAGGGAGGATGCAAAAAAGCTTGGGAAAGCGATAGAGGACGGCTGCGGAGTGGATGCTCCGGGATCGTTTATTGCTTGGCTTTGCGAAAAGTCACCTGTTTTTGCAATGAAAATGCCTGGAAAAAGATACGATGTCGGCAACCTTGAGAGCTATACGAAAATCAAAAAAGAATATAAAGGAATAAAAGCGTGAAGCTTGATCATATAGCAATTATCTGCTCTGACAGGGATGCTTCAGTTGAATTCTATAATGTTCTGGGGTTTGAAATAATAAAGGAAATAAAAAGACCTGAAAGAAACGACATTCTGATAATGATGCAGGATGCGGATATGACTGAGCTGGAGCTTTTTGTAAAGGCAGGCTGCCCGAAAAGACTCTCTTATCCCGAAGCGTACGGCCTCAGGCATATAGCATTCAGATGCGAAAACATAGAGCAGATTGCGGACAGACTCAAAGAAAAAGGATATGATCCGGAAAAGATAAGAAGAGATTCATTGACAGGCGAAAAAATGACGTTTGCGGCTGATCCGGACGGTTTGCCCGTTGAAATAAGGGAGTAAGGACAAATATGCTTAAAAATAATATAGATCTTAACGGAAAAACAGTGCTTGTCACGGGTGCGGCGGGGTTTATCGGCTCAAACCTTGTGAAAGAGCTTTTCAGGACGGCAAAGGAAATAAATATTGTAGGACTCGATAACTGCAACGATTATTATGATGTATCGCTGAAGGAATATCGCCTTCGGGAGATAGAAAAGCTTGCAGAAAGCTGTGAAAAGAGCAGCTTTACGTTCATCAAGGGAAACCTTGCGGATAAAGAGCTTGTCGACGGCCTCTTTGAGAAGTATTCTTTCTCCGTTGTTGTGAATCTTGCGGCGCAGGCTGGCGTTCGTTATTCGATCGATCACCCTGATGTTTATATAGAATCAAATATCATAGGCTTCTATAATATCCTCGAAGCGTGCAGACATTATCCTGTTGAGCATCTTGTTTATGCATCATCCTCATCGGTTTACGGCTCAAACAGTAAGGTGCCTTACTCAACGGAGGACAAGGTCGATAATCCTGTCAGCCTCTATGCGGCAACGAAGAAATCAAATGAGCTTCTTGCTCACGCATACAGTAAATTATATAATATCCCTTCCACAGGACTCCGCTTCTTTACGGTTTATGGTCCTGCAGGAAGACCTGATATGGCATATTTCGGCTTTACAAATAAGCTTCTCAAAGGCGAAACGATAAAAATATTCAATTATGGAAACTGCAAGAGGGATTTTACGTTTGTTGATGATATTGTAGAAGGCGTCAAGCGTGTTATGCAGTGCGCACCTGAAAAGGCAAACGGAGAAGACGGACTTCCTCTTCCACCGTACAGAGTATATAATATAGGAAACAATCACCCCGAAAATCTGCTTGATTTTGTGCAGATCCTGTCGGAGGAGCTTGTGAGAGCAAAAATTCTTCCTGAGGATTATGATTTTGAAGCACATAAGGAGCTTGTTCCTATGCAGGCAGGAGATGTTCCCGTAACATATGCAGATACCTCCGCACTTGAGGCGGATTTCGGATTCAAACCTTCAACGTCACTCAGACAGGGATTAAGAAAATTTGCAGAGTGGTATAAAGAGTACTACGGCGCATAATACGATTTTTATTCAGAGGGAAAGAAATGACAAGATACGGAATTGTTGCAATAGGCTATAATCGCCCCGATAGCATGGAGAGACTTCTTAACGCACTCAACAGGGCTTTCTATGATGATGAAGTTGACCTTATAGTCAGTATAGATAGAAGCGGAACAGACAGCGTGGAAGAAACGGCAAAGAAGTTCTGCTGGGAGCACGGTGATAAAAAAATATGTACATATCCTGAAAGAATGGGATTGAGAAAGCACATTCTTCATTGCGGTGATTTTGTCAATGATTACGAAGCCGTTGCCGTATTTGAGGATGATGTTGTGCCTGCACCCGGATTCTTTTATTATATGAAGAAAACGGTTGAAAGATATAAGGATGAGCCCTCTGTTGCAGGAATATCCTTGTATAACACGCTTTGGAATCAGACGGCGGACAAGCCTTTTGAGCCCTCAAATTCGGAATATGATGTCTATTTCGTTCAGTACGCACAGTCATGGGGACAGGTTTGGATGAGAAAGCAGTGGCAGGAATTCAGAAATTGGTACGCTGAAAACTGCGATACTGATTTTTCAAACGAGAGAATACCTTCAAACGTAAGAAGATGGCCTGTGTCTTCATGGCTTAAATATCATATACGCTATTGCATTGAAAAGAATCTTTTCTTTGTATATCCGTATAAGTCACTTACGACCTGCTTTTCCGAAGCCGGTGAGCATACGGATGAGTCAAGCTCAATGTATCAGGTCAACTGCATTGAAGGTAATAAGATGGATTATTTGCTTCCTGCACCTGAAAACGCCATTAAGTATGATGCCTTCAGGGAAAGAATGATTGACGGAGTGGATGTGGATATATACAGATGCAAGACAAAGTACAACGAGAAGCTTGTTCTTTCCACAAGAACACTTCCGTATAAGATTATTTCATCATATGGCCTCGTGACACGTCCGCACGAAGCAAACTATCTTTTGAATATAAGCGGAAATGAAATGTTTCTGTACGATACAGCTGTTCCGGCGGTGAATGCTGAAAACAAGAATGATAATCGTGAGATGCATTATTATTTCAGATTGTACAATCAGTCAAAGAAGCTGATGAAATATGTCAAAGACAGGACACTGGCAAAAATAAGGAGAAAAATTGGTAAAAAATCTTGAAAATGAGATACCTCTCGTCAGCGTTTTGATACCTGCATATAATTCAGAAGACACAATAGAAGAGTGCATTTTATCAGTAACGCATCAGACGTACGGCAACATTGAAATTGTTATAATAGATGACGGCTCAAAGGACAATACTCCCCAAATCTGTGACGCTTTTGCAGAAAAGGATGACCGTATCCGTGTGATTCACACTGAAAACGGCGGAGTCGGCAGAGCAAGAAATATCAGCTTGAACGAGGCTTGCGGAAAGTACATCTTGTTTCTTGACAGTGACGATTCGCTGAAGCCCGATGAGGTAGCGTTACTTCTCAGAGAAGCAGAAAGCAAGAATCTTCAGTTGATATGCTATTCCGGTGAGGTCGTCTGGAACGATATTCAGACGAAGGAAGGACTTGAGAAAAACTACGATCAGACGGTGCAGAATTATATCATAAAAAACGGAATTGATTGTATGTTTGAAGCTGTGAAGGCGGGAGAATACAATACTTCAACGGCAATGCGTTTATACAGACTTGATTATCTGAATGATAACGGTTTTAGGTTTGATGAGGGAATAATCCATGAGGATGAAGCAATTGGTTTTTTAGCGTATATCAGTGCGGAAAGAATGGAGTGCATTTCTGACAGACTTTATTACAGAACCTATCACCCGGGATCAATAATGACTTCAAGAACCTGCCTGAATTCAGCAAAGGGTTATACTGTTGCAATGAACAGACTTTCTGATGCGTTCCTGAACAGGTCTGAAGCACATCTATCAGAAAAAGAAAAAGCACTCTTCATCAGAAGAATAGAATTATATAAGAAATTAATTGCGATTTGTGCAGCCAAAATACTGAAGTCAGACAAAAAACTTTATGAAAGACTTCACGATTTCAGAGAGATTTCATCAATGGTCAGACCTGCGCTGAAAAAGGCAAAGAAGATTGATAAAGGCATTTTGTCTTCAAGCATTTTGATTGAAGCTTTCAATGAAAAAATGCATATAAAAAAGTCAGAATGGTGAACCGAATGGATAACAGAACAAAAAATGCAAAAAGAAATATCTTCTGGGGAATCTTCCGACAGGTAATATCGATGATACTCGGCTTTCTGTTAAGAAGCGCTATCATCTATTGGTTGGGCGAGATTTACGCAGGATTAAGCTCACTGTTTACTTCCATTCTTGAGGTGTTGAGCCTTACGGAGCTTGGTGTCGGCGAAGCAATGGTTTTCAGTATGTATAAACCGCTTGCCGAGAATGATTATGTACTGGTCAGACAGCTCATGAACCTGTACAAGAAAATATACAGGATAATAGGCTGCATAATTGCGGCGGCAGGCCTTCTGATCGTTCCGATCCTTCCGTACCTCATCAAAGGAGATGTACCTCCGGATGTAAATCTTTACATACTCTATTTTGTATATCTTTTCAATACAGCTATCAGTTATTTCCTCTTCGGCTATAAAGAATCGATCCTTATAGCATCGCAGAGATCTGATATAAGGTCGAACATTTCAACGCTGACAACAACTCTTATGCAGCTCTTGCAGATTGTACTGCTTGCGCTTTTCAGAAATTATTATGTATATTGCGTAGTTGTTCCGCTGATGTCAATTATCAGAAACATAATAATTGAAATAGTGACCAAAAAGAAGTATCCCGATGTCTTCTGCGAAGGTAAGGTTCCCCCCGAAGTGAAGGACACGATCAAGAAAAACGTCGAAGGAATCTTTATCTACAAGGTCGGCAGCGTTCTTGCAAACTCGTTTGACAGCATTGCGATTTCGGCATTCCTCGGACTTGTGATACTGGGCAAGTATCAGTATTATTATCACGTCATAAGCTCTGTTGTGGGCATCTTTTCCATAATTGCCACAAGCATTACGGCAGGCGTAGGAAACTCCATCGTAAAGGAGAGCCAGGACAAGAATTACAAGGACTTCAATAAATTCCAGCATATTTATATGTGGGGTGCGGCATGGGCGACAACGTGCTTCTTCTGTATGTATCAGACATTCATGAAGCTCTGGGTCGGAGAATCAATGCTTTTTGACGACAGCATCATTCCTGTATTCTGTCTGTACTTCTTTGCAGGAATGACGGGAAAGATAATGTACGTTTTCAGACAGGCAACCGGAATATGGTATAAGGACAGATACAGACCTATCATAGAAGGCATAATCAACCTCACTCTTAACATTATTCTTGTTAAAATACTGGGCGTTGCAGGCGTAATGCTTTCAACAATATTCTGCTATATTTTTATCGGCACGGCATGGGGCTCCTATATGCTTTTCAAGGAATACTTCACGGAGAAACGAATGAGCGGTTACCTGATAAGGCTCGTAGGCTATGCGGTAATAACGCTTATCGGCTGTCTCCTTGCAGGCTTTGTGTGCAGATTCATTTCGGCAGAGGGCATACCCGGACTCATACTGAGAGCACTCGTGTGCTTCATTGTCCCGAATATATTCTATTTCTTTGCATTCAAGCTTTATCCGGAGCATAACGATGCAATGAAGTTTGTGATCGGTATGATAAAAAGAAAACTCTGATTCAAAAATGATAAACGACAGATTCCGAAAAAATCGGAAAATCTGCCGTTTTTTTATATTTTCCGCTTGACAAAATTCAAAAAACGTGTATAATATAGTTAACACTTTGTTAACTTAACGAGGTGTTAACTATTGAAGTGGGAGTCCTTATTATGACGGCAAAACTTGATAAATACAGTGATTATGATATACTGTGTCTGATGGATTATGCTTTCTCACAGATGAAAGCAAATGAAGTAATAAAGTACGGGGAATACCTTTCAGGAAAAGGTGTATATGTATTTGAGGCTGAATTCAAAAGCGGTGTGGCTGAATATTATCTGGGTAATTTTGCACAGGCAAAAGCGCATTTTGAAGAGGCCTTTTTATTTTTGGATAAAATAAAAAGAAAATCACATACATTCAGAGCGGGTACGGTCAGACCGACCGGAAATAATCATGTAAAGTCCGAAAGATTGTTTGAATTTGCAAAGAAGCTTGCAAACGAAGAAAGATATTCTGATGCACTCGAGATATTGAATATATTGATGGAGACGGGCGTAAATAATCCCGAATATAAACAGCTTGCGGGAAGCATATGTATAAGAATGAACAAATATGATTATGCGAAAAGCTTTTTCTCTGATGCCGAGAAAAGCCTGACTATATTGTCTGAATAGTCGGTCGGAATCAGTCAGGAAGGGGAGACTAAAAAATGATTTTTGTTATTATTTCCATAAATTCTTAAAATTCAGTTGACAATACGTGACGGATGGAGTATAATATTATAAATATAAAAATAGATACTTTATCTACATTGAGAAAAGGAAATAATAAGCAATGAGCTATATGGGATTGCAAGAAATCAAGGAAAAATATCTGTCATTTTTCCAGAGTAAAGAGCATCTGCGTTTGCCGAGTTTTTCACTCGTGCCGCAGAACGATAAGAGCCTTCTTCTTATACCTGCAGGTATGGCACCTCTCAAGCCGTATTTTACAGGTCAGGAAAAGCCGCCGTGCACAAGAGTCACGACGTGCCAGAAGTGCATCCGTACTCCTGATATTGACAGAGTAGGAAAGACAGCACGTCACGGAACATTCTTCGAAATGCTCGGTAACTTCTCATTCGGCGACTACTTCAAGCATGAAGCTATCGCATGGGCATGGGAATTTGCAACGGAAGTAATGAAGCTTGATCCGAACAGAATATATCCGACAATCTATGAAAACGATGAGGAAACATTTGATATCTGGAACAAAGAAATAGGCGTTCCGGCAGAGAGAATTTGCCGCTTCGGCAAGGAAGACAACTTCTGGGAAATCGGCGTTGGTCCGTGCGGTCCTTGCTCCGAGCTTCTTTACGACAGAGGCGAGAAGTATGGCTGCGGTAAGCCGGATTGTCACCCGGGTTGTGACTGCGACAGATACGTTGAGTTCTGGAACCTCGTTTTCACACAGTTCTACAGAGATGAGGACGGAAATTATACTCCTCTTGAGCATAAGAATATTGATACAGGTATGGGCCTTGAAAGACTTGCTGTTATCATGCAGGAAGTAAACAATATCTTTGAGGTCGATACGATTCATAAGGTACTTGAAAAGGTTTGCGAAATTTCAGGTAAGAAGTACGGTGAGAACGAGAAGGATGATATCTCCATCAGAATCATCACTGACCACGCAAGAAGCACAACATTCATGGTATCAGACGGCATTACACCTGCAAATGAGGGCAGAGGATACGTTCTCAAGAGACTTCTCCGCCGTGCAGCACGTCACGGAAAGCTCCTCGGAATCGACGGCAAGTTCCTCACGGAAGTTGTTAAGGTCGTAATTCAGGAGAATTGCGTATCTTACCCTGAGCTCAAGGAAAAGGAAGATTATATTCTCAGAATAATTGAAACAGAGGAAGGCAGATTCTACAACACGATCGATGCAGGCCTCGATATTCTCAAGGAATATATCAACGAAGCAAAGGCTTCAGATAATATGCTTTCAGGCGCCAATGCCTTCAAGCTTTACGATACTTACGGCTTCCCAATCGATCTTACACAGGAAATCACGGATGAGGCAGGAATTAGCATTGATACTGCCGGCTTTGAAGCACTTATGCAGGAGCAGAAGGAAAGAGCAAGAGCCGCAAGAGCAGAGACAGACTACATGGGCTATGATGATTCATCTCTTTCATACCTCAACAATATTTCTGAACCTACTAAGTTCGTAGGCTATGAGACACTCACTCTTGACAATGCAACTGTTATTGCAGTTCTTAACGAGGACGGCTTTGCAAAGGAAGGCGAAAAGGCTTCTGTAGTGCTTGATACAACTCCTTTCTACGGCGAAAGCGGTGGTCAGATAGGTGATACAGGTGTCATCTTTGCTGACGGAATGGAATTTGAAGTAAATGATACGATCAAGCTTAACGGTAAGTTCGTTCATAAGGGCGTTGTAAAGAAGGGTTCTGTAAAGGCCGGCGACAGCATCTCATGCAAGGTCGATGCAGACAGACGTAAGGCTATCGCAAGAAACCACTCTGCTACTCACCTTCTCCAGGCAGCTCTCAGACAGGTGCTCGGTAAGCACGTTGAGCAGTCAGGTTCATACGTAACAGACAAGTCTCTCAGATTCGACTTCTCTCACTTTGCCGCTATGACAACAGAGGAGCTCAAGGAAGTTGAAAGAATAGTAAATACAAAGATTCTCGAGAATATTCCTGTTGTAACAACATGCATGCCTATTGCTGAAGCAAAGAAACTCGGAGCTATGGCTCTCTTCGGCGAGAAGTACGGCGATATCGTAAGAGTTGTCAAGGCAGGCGACTTCTCAACAGAGCTTTGCGGCGGTACACACGTTACTGCAACAGGCAACATCGGCCTCTTCAGAATAATGAGCGAGGGCGGAGTTGCAGCAGGTGTTAGAAGAATCGAAGCTATCACAGGTATGAATTCATATGAATACCTCCTTTCAAGAGATTCTCTTATCAACGATATTGCAGTTGCAGTTAAGTCGAACGAAGACAATATTATCAGAAAGATTGCATCACTCCAGCAGGAGATAAAGGATACAAAAAAGCGTCTTGAACAGGCACAGATGTCAGGCGCAGGCAACTCGATTGAGTCACTTATTTCAAATGCACAGGAAATCAACGGAATCAAGTTCGTTTCAGGCGAGATTGCAAACGGCGATATGAACCTTCTCCGTCAGAATTCCGATAAGATCAGAGATAAGGTAAAGCCGAGCGTAGTATTCCTTGAAGCTGAAGCAGAAGGAAAGCTCCTCATGATTGCGGCTGCAACTGATGATTCTGTTGCAAGAGGCGTTAACTGCGGCAAGCTTATTCAGACACTTTCAGCAGCAGCCGGCGGTAAGGGCGGCGGCAGACCGAACATGGCTCAGGCAAGCTGTCCTGATGCATCAAAGAAGGCAGAAATCATTGCAAAGGCAAAGGAAATCCTTACTGAAATGATTAAATAATATACTAAAAGGGGTAAATAATATGGGTACGAATTTCAATGATACGATAAAATACCGTAAAACAGAAGAATCCGAAATGACGCCTCACGAGGCACTTGAGTATGTCTACAAATCATTGACTGAAAAAGGATATGATCCGGTAGATCAGTTCGTCGGATATTTTCTCAGCGAGGATCCTACCTATATCACAAGCTACAATAACGCAAGAAACGTTATCGGCAAGGTTGAAAGGTACGATCTCCTTGAGGAACTTGTCAGCTTCTACATTGACCATAACCTGAAGGGAAAAAAGCGCAGATGAGATACGTTGGGCTTGACGTAGGAGACAGAAGAATAGGCGTTGCCCTGAGCGATGCTACGGGGCTTATTGCCAATCCTGTCGGAAATATTGAGAGATACGATCATTTCTTTGAGGGCGACATCAAAAAGACTGCAGAGAAGATAAAAGAGCTCGGCGGTGAGGAAGTAGTTGTCGGACTCCCGAAGAATATGAACGGCACGATAGGTCCGAGAGCTCAATGCGTAATGGAGTTTGCAGAGGCGCTCAAAGCCGAAACAGGTCTTGTTGTTAACTATTGGGATGAACGCCTTACTACAGTAGAGGCACACAATATGCTTATTTCTGCGGGAATGAGACGTGACAAGCGTAAGCAGAAGGTTGACAGAGTAGCGGCAGTGCTGATACTCCAGGGCTATCTCGATTTCAAGGGAAGATAAACCTGACGCTTCCAATATAAAAAAGGCGCACCGGAAACGCCTGAATAAATCATCTTTTCCGGAGAAAGAGGTATACACTATGGATTACGAAGATAATTTTATACAGCTCGTTGATGAAGACGGCACAGAATTCAATTTCGAACATGTTCTTACTTTTGATTACCAGGATAAGAAGTACATCGTTCTTCTTCCTACGGATGAAGATGCATTTGCAGAGGATGCAACGGAAGATCTCGCTGCTATTGACGGTGCTGAAAAAGAAGATGTTGAAGCTGAGCATGATGATGATTGCGATTGCGGTTGCTGCGATGACGACGAAGAAGGCGAAATCGTAATTCTTGAGCTCGCTCAGGATGACGAGGGCAACGATCTTTTCCTCAGCATTGAAGACGATGATCTTCTCGATGAACTCTATAACGTTTATATTGAGACCATGGAAAGTCTTGAGGACGAGGAATAATATTTATTTATTCAGAAACAATTACACACTGTATAACGTGCAATACACTTGTACGTTATGCGGTGTGTTTTTTTATTGATATAATACTTTCAATCTTTTCCTTGACAAAAAAATAGACTTGTGCTATACTTAATCAGAATAAATTATAATTGCCCTAAGTAGGGATTGCTTTTGAAAAATTGTATTTAATGAGGCTTTCTGAGCCTGAAAGGAACATAAAATATGATATTTAGAGAAATTACGGTCAGCGGAACACCGTACGAAATGGGAAAACAGTTCGGCGAGCAGTGCCGTGACGAAATAAGAAATTTGCTCAATAAGGTACTCGTTCCTGAAAAAAGGGAAGATATGCTCAAACGTGCAATGTCTTTTGTTGAGCTGTATAACAGATATTTTCCGGATATGCTTGAGGAACTTTACGGCACGGCAGAGGGCGCAGGCATAACGAAGGAAGAAAGCGTCCTTCTCCAGACAAGATGGGACCTTGATTCTGCTCCCGTAGGCGAGTGTACTTCCTATGCGATAAAGGCTCCGGCATCAAAGAATGGCAGAATATTTGCCGGCATTAATAAGGACGTAAACGAGTTTTCAAGAGAGAATATGGTGATGCTCCATATGGTACCGAAGAACGGACCAAGGAAGCTTATTGCCGCATATTACGGCTCAATGGCAGGTCCGGGAATGAATGAATACGGAACTTGTTTCTTCGGCAATTCACTTTACGGTGATACTCCGTCAAGAACCATCCCTCAGCCGATGATGATGCGTCTTATCCTCGAATCAAAGAATACTGCCGAGGCTCTCGAAAGAATGATAAACGTATCAAAGGACGGACTGATGAATACCTGTGGTAATTCAACTATATGCGATGCAAAGGGAGATATGTGTTGTTTTGAGCATATCAACGGTTGCTTTGATGCGGTAAGACCTGATGAGAGAGGCTTCCTTGCCCACGCAAATAACGTAATATCAAAAAATCCGGAACTTCTTGCAAGAGAGCATCCTGATCAGTCCGGAAATACGTTTGGAAGGCAGAGAAGAATGACGGAGCTCTTTGAACAGAATTTCGGGAATATCGACGAAGAAGTGATAAAGTCGGTTCTCAGGGACCATGAGGGGTTACCGTTTGCAATATGCAGACATGATGCAGTTATGCTCGGAAGAACGCCTTCCTGCACGATACTTTCATTTATTTGTATGCCGGCAGAGGGAAAGGCGCTTGCTTCAAAAGGCAATCCGTGTGAGAACGAATACGTTGAATATACGGTCTGATATACTATAATGTAACAATTTCACTCCCGATAAGTGAAAACTCAATCTGTATGAAACAGCAGGTGCTATTCAGAAAATATGAAAAGCATTTGAATGAATCCCTGCTGAAAGAAAGGATTAATAAAATGGACAAGCGTGAATTGAAAATTATGAAAGGCTTTTATTCTGATGTGCTTACAAACGAGCTCCTGAAGTTCTGGCTTCCCGAGTGCGTTGATAAGGAGAACGGCGGCTTCGTGAATTGCTACACGAATGACGGTAAAAGACTTATTTCAAAAGATAAATATACATGGTCACAGGGCAGATTTGTATGGCTGTGGTCAAAGCTCGCTTCAATGGAAAGCGATATTTTTACTGATAAAGACAGAAGCAAATTTCTTGAGCTTGCAAAGAACGGCAGAGACTTCCTTTATGAGCATTGTCTCCTGGGAAAGGATGATTGGCGTTGCACATTCCTCATGGACGAAACAGGAAAGGCAAAGTATGTAAACAATGCTCCTGCACTTGATATGTCTATTTCAGCTGACTGCTTTGTAGTGCTCGGCTTTGCAAGATATGTCAACGTGACAAAGGATATCGAAACATGGGAATTCACAAAGAAACTTTACGCTTCTATTCTTGAAAGATACAAGAGCGGAAAGTTCTATTCACTTCCTTATCCGCTTTCATCAAAATACAGAGCTCACGGCAAGCCAATGATGCTTACCTGTCTTGCAACAGAGATGTTCTGGGCAGCAGAGAAGGTTGAGCGTTCACTCTGTGATCAGTATAAGACAGATACGAAAAAGTACAGCGATGATATATTTGAGCATTTCGTTGATAAGGACGGAGCAATAAGAGAGGTTATCCGCTCGGATAATACGCTGCTTGATGAGCTTTTTGGAGAGCACATCAATCCGGGACATACAATAGAGGATATGTGGTTCCAGCTTGATGCAGTTGAAGTTGTCGGCAACGAGGAAAGAGTTGCTGATATTACAAAGGTAGCAAAGCACGCTTATGAAATCGGCTGGGATAAAGAATTCGGCGGTTTCCTGCACTTTGCAGGACTTAACGGCGGCGAGCCGACAGGCAAAATCGAGGAGAGCAAGGATGAAGCACAGATGCCTCTTGTGCTCGGCGACTGGGGTAGCAAGCTTTGGTGGGTTCATTCAGAAGCACTCTATACTTCACTCCGACTTTACGATAAAACAAAGGACGAAAAGTTCCTTGAATATTATTACAAGACCGAGGAATACGCTTTCAGAACATTCCCTAATCCTGACAGAAATATCCGTGAATGGATACAGATAAGAACAAGAGAGGGCGTTCCGCAGGATAAGGTTGTTGCACTTCCGGTAAAGGATCCTTTCCACATCATAAGGAATGTTACACTTATAATAGAGCTCCTCGAGAGAATGATCAAAGAATAAGAAAGGAAAAATATATAAATGAACAAAACATTGCTCAAAAAATACCGTACTGCATATGACCAGTGCTTCATACCGATTTTCGTTCACGATCAGTTCGATACGGAAATGCTCCTTGAAGCCTGCCGCCTTGCAGACGTTAAGGTAATCGAATATACACTCAGAAGAGATGACGCAAACATCGTTATCCCCACACTCAAGAAGAGATTCCCGGAGCTTACTGTTATGACGGGAAGCAATATTGACAGCGAGATGATCATCAACAACATGAAGCGTCTTTATCCTCAACTCATGACAATGAGCGAGCTTAACGAAGCCGGTGTTGACGGATTCGTTTCCATGCTTCCGTTCTCTGATGAGACGATAAAGAAGTACGCAGAGGATCATATCCTTATTCCTTCTGCGGCAACTCCCGGCGAGGCTTTGAGACAGGCAGCAGCAGGTGCTCACTTTATCAAGATGTCAGGCGCTGACCTCAAGCTTGTAAAGACGAGCAGAGCGGCTCCTACATTCGGCTATTGCCCTGTATTCGTTACAGGCGGCGTTACACCCGAGAAAATGGAAGAGGTTTATCAGACAGGTGCAGTTCTTACAGCTTCAGGCTTTGATCTTATTCTCAAGGGCTGCAATCCGGAGGAGCTTACGGCAGAATATATTGCTGAAAAGCTCAGACTTTTCATCTCCACAGCTAAAAAGGCAAGATCGCTTGCTTTCCCACAGCTTGCAGAAGCAGATAAGATGAATGATGAGGAATTCCTCAGAATAGTACCTCATTATCATCCGTTTAACTGAAAAGGTGACAAAAATGTATAAAGTACTTGCAATGACTGAAATAGTCGGTCAGGAAGAGCTTTTTGCAAAGCTCAGCGATGTAATTGAGATTACGTCTGTCGAGCCGGACAGGAAAAAGGCGCTTGAAATAATCGGTGAATATGACGGCTTTCTTTCTACGCTCAAATTCCGCACTGATAAAGAGTTGCTTGATAAGGCCGTGAAACTCAAGGCAATTTTTACGCCTTCCACAGGTCTTGATCATATTGATCTTGACTATGCGGCGAAAAAGGGTATTGCTGTATACGGCATGAAGAATGACAGAGCATTTCTTGATAATGTAACGGCTACGGCGGAGCTTGCACTTGCGCTTATGCTTGGCGTAGTGAGAAGAATTCCGTGGGGATTTGATGCCGCAAAGAACGGCATCTGGGCAAGAGATATGTTCAAGGGCCATCAGCTTTCAGGCAAAACCATGGGTATTCTCGGCTACGGCAGACTCGGCACAATAATGGCAGAGTATGCAAAGGCACTCAGAATGCACGTTATAGCAACAGATATAAAGAAAATTGATAATGAGGAAATCGAGCAGGTTTCATTTGAAGAACTGCTTGAAAGATCCGATGTTATTTCCATTCACATTCATCTGAATGATTCCACAAGACACCTCATCAATAAGGATGCCTTCGATAAGATGAAGAAGGGCGCAGTCCTCATCAATACGTCAAGAGGCGGAATCGTTGACGAAGCGGCTCTTGTAGAAGCACTCGAGAGCGGAAAACTCCTCGGCGCAGGCGTTGACGTTATCGACGGAGAATGGATGGAAAATAAGCTTGAGCATCCGCTCATCAGGTATGCCCGTACGCATGAAAATCTGCTTATCAGCCCTCATGTTGGCGGTGTTTGCTACGAGTCACAGCTCATGGCTATTGACAATACGCTTAAAAAAGTAAAGGATTTCTTTGAAAACGGTTGTGTTCAGGATGCGACCGATAACCTTAAAATCTCAAAAGTAAACTGAAAGGAAAGACAAATCAAATGAATTATGTGAATTACATTATTAAAAATGCAAAGATAATCACTCCTTTTGAAGAAAAGCTTGATGATATCCTTGTAGTTGATGGCAAAATCAAGAAGATAGGCAATATTCACGAACTTCCCGGAGTAGTCAGAATAATTGATGCAGAGGGTATGTACCTCACACCGGGATTTGTTGATGTTCACGTTCACGGCGGAAACTATGCTTCAGCAACTGATGGCGTTGAAAACGTTATCAAGATGGTAAATGCTCATGCACTTATGGGAACAACAACAATCGTACCTACTCTTTTCAGTGTTCCTATGCCACTTACAATATCAGGAGCACAGGGAATAGTAGAGGCAATGTCAAGCGGAAAGGTACTTTCTACTATTGCCGGAATCCATTTTGAAGGACCGTTCCTTGCTCCTGCACAGTCGGGTGCACAGGCAACAGATGCTCTTATTGCTCCCGCTACAACAGATCTCTCGCAATTTGAACCTTTTCTTCCGTATACTAAGATGTTCGGCATGGCTCCGGAGCTTCCGGGTGCTATCGAATACGGCAGATATCTTGCAGACAAGGGAGTAGTTGTTTCGATAGCTCATTCTGATGCAAATTATACACTCGTTCAGAAGGCGGTTGAAAACGGTTTTTCTGATGTTACTCATCTTTATTCTGCTTGCTCAACAGTGCATAGAGAGAATGCGTTCAGAATTTCAGGCGTTGTTGAGGCAGGTCTTGAAATGGATTCACTCACTTGTCAGGCTATTGCAGATGGCTGCCATCTCCCGGATTCACTTATCAGACTTATCTACAAGTGCAAAGGTCCTGAAAAGATGTATCTTGTTACGGACGGACTTGAGGTATCAGCTTCCGATATCAAGGAGGGAGAAGAATTCGTTCAGTCAAACGGCGTAAAGATCATCTGCGAAGACAGAGTAATGAAGGTTCTTTCAAGAAAGGTATTTGCAGGAAGCATTGCAACTTGCGACAGACTTGTCAGAACAGCAAAGAACGCCGGTATTCCGCTCAAGGATTGCATCAGAATGGTTACGGATACTCCTGCCAGAAGAATAAATGCAGTCAATAAGGGAAGAATACAGGAAGGCTGGGACGCTGATATCGTTCTCATGGACAAGAATCTTGAAGTTAAGCTCGTTATGGCTAACGGTAATGTTATAAACGAAATCAAGTAAGGAGAAAACTGATTATGATCAAAGAAGTATGCAACAGCGAAACGGAAATTTTCCCGTATATCGCAAGAGTACCTAAGAATTTCAAGGAAAATCTTCCTATAATATTCCTTCTCCACGGAGCAGGCGAAAGAGGCAACGGCAGTGACGAGCAGATAAACCGTGTTGAAATTCACGGATTCTGCCATATGTTTACAGATGATGCAGACATTGATTGCATTCTTGTTCAGCCGCAGTGCCCCGATAATGATTTCTGGGTAGCACACATTCAGGAAATCAAGCTCTTTATTGAAGAAGTAACTGCAAAGTACAAGGCTGATGCTGACAGAGTGTACCTTACAGGCCTTTCAATGGGTGGCTACGGCACATGGTTCACTGCTATGGCTTTCCCCGGAATGTTTGCGGCTATTGCACCTGTTTGCGGCGGCGGTATGCCTTGGTTCTCTGATGCCCTCAAAATGCCTGTATGGGCTTGGCACGGTGATGTGGATAACGTTGTTCTTCCTTCAAACTCGATCGACATGGTAGAGGCTATGCAGAGATGGGGCAAGAAGAATCTCAAGTTCTCACTCATTGAAAATTGCGGCCACGGAGTATGGGAATATGCATATAAGCCCGAGCTTCTTGAATGGCTTCTTGAGCAGAAACGCGGTAACTGATATATAATCCATATATCTAAATAATTAAATAAAACAAGGATTTATCTGTAAAATTCTGCTGCATTATTTTCGACAAAAAGGCAAAAGAAACGGTCTTTATCCTGCTTTTTGCTTGACAATGTTTTTAATATGTAGTATAATTATACAGGTAGATTTATCAACAATTCACTATATAAAAGGAGGGCTATTATGGCTCATTTAAATGAAGCGGCAGTAGCTAAGATCAATGAGATCTGCGACAGATACGTTGATGAAAGAACACCTCTGATGATGATCCTCACCGATATCCAGAAGGAATACGGTTACATACCGCTTGAAGTACAGGAAATCGTTTCTGACAGAACAGGTGTATCAGTTGCTGAAATTTACGGCGTTGTTACATTCTATTCATTCTTCTCTCTTCAGCCGAAGGGAAAGTACATTATCGGTTGCTGCCTCGGTACAGCTTGCTATGTTAAGGGCGCACAGCAGATAATTGATAAGTTCTCAGAACTTCTCGGCATTAAGCCGGGCGAAACGACAAAGGACGGCCTCTTCACACTCGACGCACTTCGTTGCATCGGTGCTTGCGGTATCGCTCCGGCTGTTTCAATCAACGGTAAGGTTTATCCTAAGCTCACTGTAAGTGCTGTTCAGGGTATCATTGATGAATACCGTAATGCATAATGGAGGATAGGACCGATGATTAAGACATTTGAAGAATTGGACAACAGAATTGAAAAGTGCTCTGTATGCCTCGCCAGCAAGTTCCAGGGAACAGAAGGCAAGCGTGCAGTAGTTCTTTGCGGAGGTACAGGATGTATCTCATCAAATTCAAAGGCAATCAGAGAAAAGTTTGAACAGATTATCAAGGAAAAGGGACTTGACAGCAGAATTACAGTTAACCAGGTTGGTTGCTTCGGTTTCTGCTCACAGGGTCCTTTCGTAAAGATTTTCCCTGAAAATACTCTTTACAGACTTGTTAAGATCGAAGACGTTGAGGAAATCGTTGAGAAGGATCTTATTGGCAACGAAGTTGTTGAGAGACTCCTCTATGTTGATCCTACAACAAAGCAGAAGATTGCTAAGCAGGAAGATATTACTTTCTACAAGAAGCAGGTTCGTATCGCTCTCCACGCTTGCGGACAGATCGATCCTGAGAATATAGACGAAGCTCTTGGTGCAGGTGCATTCAAGGGTCTTGAGAAGGCTCTCCATATGGACAGAGCAGATCTCATCAAGGAAATCCTTGATTCAGGTCTCAGAGGCAGAGGCGGCGGCGGCTTCCCAACAGGAAGAAAGTGGCAGTTCGCATTTGCTCAGCCGGCAGGAGAGAAGTATGTTGTATGTAACGGCGATGAGGGCGACCCCGGCGCATTCATGGACAGATCTATCCTCGAAGGCAACCCACTTGCAGTTATCGAAGGTATGATGATTGCCGGCTACGCTATAGGTGCTCAGAACGGTTATTTCTACGTTCGTGCAGAATATCCTATCGCTGTAAGCAGACTCAAGATCGCTATCAAGCAGGCTGAAGAGCTCGGTCTTATCGGCGACAACATCCTCGGCACAGACTTCTCATTCAGAGTACACATCCGTCTCGGTGCAGGCGCATTCGTTTGCGGCGAAGAAACAGCTCTCCTCAATTCTATTGAAGGCCAGAGAGGTATGCCTCGTCCTCGTCCTCCGTTCCCGGCTGTTAAGGGTCTCTGGCAGAAGCCTACAATCGTTAACAACGTTGAAACACTTGCTTGTGTACCGTACATCCTTCGTGAAGGCGCTGCAAAGTTCGCAGCATATGGCACAGAGAAGTCAAAGGGAACAAAGGTATTTGCTCTCGGCGGCAAGGTAAATAACGTTGGTCTCGTTGAAGTTCCTATGGGTACAACTCTCCGTGAGCTCATTTATGACATCGGCGGCGGTATCCCGAACGGCAAGAAGTTCAAGGCTATCCAGACAGGTGGTCCTTCAGGCGGCTGTCTCACAGAAAAGGATCTTGACACACAAATCGATTTCGATACAATCGTAGCAAGAGGCTCAATGAGGGGCTCCGGCGGTGCTATCGTAATGGACGAAGACAACTGTATGGTTGACGTTGCAAAGTTCTATATGGAATTCATCTGCGACGAGTCATGCGGTAAGTGCTCACCGTGCCGTATCGGTACAAAGAGAATGCTCGAGCTTCTCAAGAAGATCACAGACGGTAAGGCTACAATGACTGATCTCGCTCAGCTCGAAGAGCTCAGCCAGACAATCAAGGCAGGTTCACTCTGCGCTCTCGGTCAGACAGCAGCTAACCCTGTAATCTCAACACTTACACACTTCCGTGATGAATACATTGCTCACATCGTTGACAAGAAGTGCCCTGCACACGTATGCAAGAACCTTATGAAGTATGAAATAGATAAGGAAAAGTGTATTGGCTGCGGTCTCTGCGAGAGACAGTGCCCTGTTTCAGCTATTTCAAAGACAGACTACGTTGCACCCGGCAAGAAGCTTCCTGCAAGACAGATTGATCCTGAAAAGTGTATCAAGTGCGGTCTCTGCCAGTCAAGCTGTAAGTTCAAAGCAATTGATAAGAAGTAATAGGGGGACAAATAGAATATGGCATTAATCAATATTAAAATAGAAGGCATTCCTTATCAGGTTGAAGAGGGTCTTACGATTCTTGAAGCTGCTAAGAAGTGCGGTTATGAAATTCCTTCTCTCTGTGCATACAACCACGGTGAGTGCAACAGAGGCTCATGCCGTGTATGTCTCGTTGAGGCAACAGGCGCAAGAGGCCTTGTAGCATCATGCGTATATCCTGTAAGCGAGGGAATGGAAATCACCATCTCATCACCTAAGGCAACTGCTGCAAGAAGAGCTTCTGTAGAGCTTCTCCTTTCAAACCACAACAAGAACTGCCAGCAGTGTGATAAGAACGGCAAGTGCGAGCTTCTCCACGTTGCACAGATCACAGGTGCAAGAGAGGGTATGTTCGAGGGCGAAAAGACTCCTACAACTCTTGATGAGCTTTCACCTACGATCATCAGAGATACATCAAAGTGTATTCTTTGCGGTCGTTGCGTAGCAAGATGTCAGAACGCTCACGGCAAGGGCATCCTCGGTTTCGAAAACAGAGGCTTCAGAACAATTATTGCTCCTGCTGAAAACAGATCATTCATGGATTCTCCTTGCATCATGTGCGGTCAGTGCGTTACAGTTTGTCCGACAGGCGCTCTCATGGAGAAGTCTGAAATCGACAGAGTTGACGCAGCTATGAAGGCAGGCAAGTTTGTAGTAGTACAGACAGCTCCTGCTGTAAGAGCAGCTCTCGGCGAAGAATTCGGCATGAAGATCGGTACTCCTGTAACAGGAAAGATGGTTGCAGCTCTCAGAAGACTTGGCTTCAAGAAGGTTTTCGATACAAACTATGCTGCTGACCTTACAATTATGGAAGAAGCAACAGAGCTTCTTAACAGAATCAAGAACAACGGTGTACTTCCGATGATCACATCATGCTCACCTGGTTGGATCAACTATGCTGAATACAACTACGGCGATTGCCTCGATCACCTCTCATCATGCAAGTCACCTCACGAAATGTTCGGCGCTATCCTCAAGACATATTATGCTGAGAAGATCGGTGTAAAGCCTGAGGATATGTACGTTGTTTCCGTAATGCCTTGTACAGCAAAGAAGATCGAGAAGGAAAGAGAACAGCTCAAGACAAACGGTCTTGCTGATGTAGATGCAGTTCTTACAACAAGAGAGCTCGCAAAGCTTATCCGCAGATCAGGCATCAACTTCGCAAAGCTTCCTGACGAAGAATTCGACAACGATATCGTTGGTGAATATTCAGGCGCAGGCGTTATCTTCGGTGTAACAGGCGGCGTTATGGAAGCAGCTTTGAGAACAGCTTACTTTGTACTCACAGGTAAGGAACACGAGCTCATCAAGTTTGAGGCTGTAAGAGGCTTTGAGGGCATCAAGGAGGCTTCTCTTGATATCAACGGTATGACAGTCAACGTTGCCATTGCACACGGCATGAAGAACGCTAAGGTGCTTCTTGATGACATCAGAGCAGGCAAGAGCAAGTATCACTTCATCGAGATCATGGGTTGCCCCGGCGGCTGCATCGCAGGCGGCGGTCAGCCTTACGTAAAGCCTTGCTTCTTACCGAATGAAGATGATGACATTCTTGATACATTCAGAGCAAAGCGTGCTGCTGCTCTCTACTCAGAGGATGAGAAGCAGACAGTAAGACAGTCACACAACAATGAACAGATCAAGAAGCTTTATGAAGAATTCCTCGGCGAACCGAATTCCCACAAGGCTCATGAGATTCTCCACACAACATATGCTGCAAGAGAGAAGTTCAGAACAATTGAGGACTGATAAAACAAAATATAAGCGGGGCATAAGGTCGATTTAATCGATTGATTGCGAACGATTCAGAGAATCCACGGGAAACCGTGGATTCTTTTTTCACTGCAACGGTTTTCAACGAAAAGGGGAGTCAACAAATATGCCTGACTTCACGATTGAATGAAATGCCGAAAAGCCTTTTCGCTGATGAACAAAGAACCCTCCGCTTTAATATATTTTGCTTGACAAAAATGCTTTTTTGTGGTATCATATTATAAGTAAATCAAACATCTCGATTTGCTGAAAATTTAATGTGGATGTGGCGGAATTAACGCAAACTTGTTTGCAGTGCAGACTGCGCTGGTTTTAGGTTAATTTTGTTCATATAGTTGTTAATGCGGATGTGGCGGAATTAACGCAAACTTGTTTGCAGTGCAGACTGCGCTGGTTTTAGGTTAATTTTGTTCATATAGTTGTTAATGCGGATGTGGCGGAATTGGCAGACGCGCTGGTTTCAGGTTCCAGTGAGAGCAATTTCATGTGGGTTCAAGTCCCGTCATCCGCACCAGATAAGTGTTCATAACAAAAAAGTTGTGAACACTTTTTTTGCGCCGGTTTCAGGTTAATTATGTTCAAATAAATGTTTAAGCGGATGTGGCGGAATTAACGCAAACTTGTTTGCAGTGCAGACTGCGCTGGTTTCAGGTTCCAGTGAGAGCAATTTCATGTGGGTTCAATGTCCCCTACGTCAGCAAGCTGATGTACATCCGCACCAGATAAGTGTTCATA
>JAZQMY010000041.1:0-103771 GCA_045627045.1 Clostridia bacterium
GAAAAACTCTTTCCACTGATCGGCAAGAGTGCCGCCGATCGCGCCTGCGATTGCTTTGATAAGTCCCATAATAATTCTCCCTTCGGTTTTATCTGAATATTATTTTATCATAAAATATTATATTTTTCAATATAAAATTAAAAATTTTAGGTCAATTACATTAAAAATGTCTTCCGCCGCCCGAGAAGCTTCTTCCGCTTGAGCTGTGGCCGCTCGAATAAGATGATCTTCCAGAACCGCCGCTGCTTGACGAAATTCTTACTCTTGATACATTCTTGTAGAGGAAAGAAACCTTCTTGTCTCTCATGTCAAAGCTGTCATTGACAATGTTGTCATTGGCAAGTGATGCACTCTTGACCGGCTTCATCTTTTTCTTCATCTTGCTGAGGTTAACAAGTGAAATGATGGCGCCTATTGCCAAGCCCCAGAAAATCGGGACGCCCCAGCCTACCTTCGGAGCCTGAACATCGCCTGTTGTGTAAAGCTCTTCGATTTTTGAAACGTAGACCTTCATTGCCTCGGTATAATCTCCGTCTACCATATAATCATATATGTAATCGTCGATCGTGTTGATCGTGTCCCATGTCAGAAGTCTTTCGACATTGCCGCAGCCCTGTGTCGTCCACTGTCTGTCGCTCGGATCCATATCGATGAAAAGCACGATTCCGCTGAATTCATCATCAATGCCGTAGCCGTTGTAAACGTAGAAGTCTCTTGCATAGAGATCGACATTGTTGTAATTGTAAATCGATCTTTCCGTAAGGATAACGAGATCATAGCCTGTTTCCTTGACGATCTTGTTTATCATTGATGTCAGCTCGGATTCCTCGAATGTTGAGAACATATCTGCATTGTCAACCACTCTCGGAAGGTCCTTTCCGTGGAAATCCTTGAAGGTTGAAGCATTCGTCTCTCTCCAGTTCGGATTGATGCCGTAGCCGTTCCATGAAGCAGTCTCGTTCTCCTTGCTTTCTTCCTTTGAAGCCGTGATGTCTGTTCCGTCAAGAACCTCAAAGCACAAATCGAGGTAACGTGTAACTGCGCCTGTAAAGCCATCGCTTGACCATGCTTCATTTGTCTTCTTAAGAAGCGTTGAAATCGTCTCGCTTGTGAAAATCTCCTGACCTCTTCCGTACTGTGAAATGCGGAAATAGCCGCTCGACTTGTCATACACAAAGAGTATTCCGTCCTTATTCTCGCCGTAGCCGAATTCGTTGTGCTCATAGAACCAATCGGAGTAATCCTGGAGAGTTTCTCCGTCCGTGTCCTTCACAACCGCGATTGGGAAGTCAAACTTATATTTTTCGATGGATCCCGATGCCTTTGCCTCAATCAGGGCTTCCTGCTCTTCGGTAACTATTCCTACGAAATCGTTGAATCTGTAATACTTATTGTTCCATTCCGCCGCACTTACATTTACCACTGCAAAAGAAAGCAACATAACAAGCACAACAGAGAAACAAATTATCTTTTTGTTCAAATGTCTCATATTCTCTCCTCCCTATCAGCCTAGCAGAAAATGTAAAAGAAGTGTTATTGCCGTGCCTGCCGCCGCAAGAACTCCGCCGAACCATGCCCAGCACTTGCCCTTGCTTATCGGAAGCTCGCCTACCACCTTGCCTGACTGACCGTTTACAGCGTAGGAATACTTCTTTCCGTTATACTCACAGTTAAAGAGATATACAGGAAGAAGAACATACTTGACTGAAGGATCCTTGAGTTGCATTCTGTTTGAAACAAGCTGAGGTCCCGTGTATCCTGTCTCCTGTGCAAAGCGATTTACCGTCGAATTCATGACTCTCGTGTTTGCTCTTTCTATGTCGGTGTCAGGATCTTCATCAAATCTGTCTGCCGTGTAGCCGGCAAGGTATGCATCGTTGAACTCAACGAGCTTTGAAAAATCAAACGGCTCAAGTGAATCCATAAGCGCATCGGACATCTTCTTGCTTGCATCAACAGGCACCTTTTCAAATCCGAGCTTACCTTCCGACTGAACGAGGTAATATGATACCTCTGTGTAACGGTATTCACCTACTGAATATATTCTTGTGGACGAGCACTTGAAGTCAAGCTGTCCGTCAACCGTGCAGTCAAACAGCCAGAAAGGAACGTATACGCCCTGAACATTGTTCATTCTGTTTCTTGAGAAAAAGTCCTTCGGGAGAAGCTTCTTGTCAGCATAGAATTTCTGAACGTTCTCGGAAAGTTTGTCCACCGTGAATCTAAACGGAATAAGGCCGTTCGGTTTGAGGCTTCCTGACGCCTTATCCTCAAGAATAACGTTGTTGTCACAGTAAGGACATTTGAGTGAAAATGTGGTAGGATCCGCTTCGATCTCCGCACCGCAGGATTTACATACGTAAACGCTTGTGTTATTGAGTTTTTCATCGCACAAGCCGTTCTTGTAGTCTCCCCAATCGAATTCCTGTGTCTTCTCTTCTCCTTCGCGCAGTGCCATCAATGTCTCGATATCATACTCATTCGAGCATGAATCGCAGGCAAGCTTATCTGTTTCAGGCTTGTAATGTACCGTTGAACCACAGGCAGGACATTTGTAATATCTGATTTCTTCCTCATTGATATTATGCGTCTTTTTTTCCTTAAACGCCCCTGTGTCGTACTCATTAAAACAAGTCTCACAGACGATTTTGTCTGTTTCAGAATCGTAATAAACGGCAGACCCGCAAGCCGGACATTTATAATTTTTTATCTCTTCTTCGTTAATGCTACTCATCTGTAATTCCTTTCTTCTGATTAATTCTGTATATAATTTAATTATTTTTCATCTTTCGCCATGCATACACGGCATATTGAATAGCCCTTCAGCTGAAGCTGTGCCGTTGCCTCATCAATATCGTCCGCCGATACTTCTTTTCTGGATCCATCAGCCATCGACTTTGCATATCTGCAGTCAGGCAAATGAATCTTTTTGGTCGATTCATTCAGAACGAGTATGTATTCACCCTTCGGCTCCTCTGTCGGCACGGCAGAAGGTGTTGCCGGTGCAGGTGAACGGAATTCTATCGACTTGTAGCCGTTTCTTGAGCACACCGCCAAAGTCATTGCGGCAATCAGTATCACCGCCGCAAGGATCCACAACAGTGAATAAGCTGAAAAGCGTTTTGTCTTCATAATATCGGAGTGTCCGTTTCGGGCTTTATTTCACTGCATATTTTCTGATACATCACAAGCGCCTGGCAGTACGTTACGAACGGCTTGAATTCAAGCAGGATTATCGCCGCAATACCCGCAAGCATTACAGGCAGATAACATATCTGAGTTAAGAATATGCCCACAATGAGTCCCACAATCGCCGCCTCCGATATAAATATATCAAAGAACATTGATTTCATGACAGTAAGATCGTTTCTTATCTGAAAATTCTGCATATCAGAGAGTCTATCATCCTCAAAGAACAATGCACCCGGCAGAAGCACAAAGGCTATTGCCTTGATCATTTTTCCCATAAGAGGAATGCTCCACCCCGACATCACCCTTGCAGGCGACTTATGCGGATAGACTATCTTTTTTCCATCGTTTTTCGGATTGAAGCGGCTTCTGCAATCAACAAGATACGAATGGTATTCCTTAACAATACCGTAAGCCGCAGGAAGCCCCACCAATGTCAATGAGAGTACTGCGGCATACAGAATATATTCCATATCAGGCCTGAGGTTTCTTTGCTTTGTTATCCTTCCTGCCCTTTTTCTCATCACGGTAAAATCCATATCAGACGGTTTTCATCCTTTATTATATATATATTATTTATATATTATCATATTGTTCCTATTATGTCAACTGTTTTTTTAGTTTTTCTTCAGTTGCAGTGTTTTGCCACCGCCGATTCAATGATCGCAACGTTGTTTCTGAGTCTCTCATCCGTCGGAGCAATGTCAAGAGCCTCCTTTGCTGCAGAAAGTGCTTCCTCGTATCTTCCCGAATAATAATATCCCAGCGAAAGGAGGTCATACAGCTTCGGTCCCCAGCATTCCGCATCTGAAATATATGATGCAGGTCTTTCCTTTATTTTCAGAGCTTCCTTCGCCATGAATACAGTGCCCTCCCAGTTTTCCATACTGCACATCAGCTTTGCCATCTCCGTATACGGCTCCCTGAGGTAGGGTGCCTCGGCTATTGCCCTGTAAAGCCAGCTCACGGCACTGCCGTCATCGTTTTTCTCCCGGAAGCACCTTGCAATGTATCTCATTGATGCACATCTTTCATCCTTCCAGACTGCGCTCGGGAGCAAGAGATGCTTTTTGAGCGTCTCAATGCTTTTATCCCACATTCCTCTGTACATATACTCTCTTCCGAGATAATGCATATTTCTGTCATCCTCCGGCTCCTCCTTCACGGAAAGCTCAAGCAGAGGCAGATATGATGCCCTTGATTTTGTGTTGTCTGCTCTGTGGTTCAGCTGCACGCCTTTTGCAAGCACCGTCTTTCTCGGAGCCTTTCCCGTATATGTCAGCACCTCATGAACCGGATGCTTCCATATGAAGTCTCCGTTCTTGTGTGCCTTTTCGATATAGAATACGGTGCCCTCGCTTCCGTCCTGATTGAAATTCCATGTATATCTGTATCTTGCGCCTGTGGTATCCTCCGTCCACGCCGCCTCAAGCTTTTCTCTCCAGCCCGGCTCAAACACCTCGTCAATGTCAGTGCAGACGCAAATATCAGCATCCTCCGGTATCAGCTCCATCGAGAGGTTCCTTGCGATATCAAATCTCCACGGATTGATCACTTCCCTTCTCGTTATTGCGCCGAGACCTCTGAACATCTCGTACGTTCCGTCGTCCGAGCCGGTGTCGAGCACGCAGACGTAATCAGCCTCCTTCATCGAGTCATACCATCTTTTCGCAAACCTGACCTCATTTTTGCTTATTGCATATACGCAAACCTTATATCCCATTTCAGTTTCCTTTCATATTATATGTAAGCCCCGCAAAGCAGGGCAGATTTCAGCCTTGTATCAATCCTGCGGCTCTCAGCGATGCAAGAAGCTCATTCACCGTTGCCACAGTATCCGTAAGCGATGCCGCCGGATCAAGATCGGCAACCGCCGCACCCGGAGTTACTGTGCCGGCAGGGCCTGTAGGACCTGTAGGACCTGTAGGACCTGTTTCGCCTGTAGGACCTGTTTCACCTGTAGGACCTGTTTCACCTGTGGGACCCGTTTCGCCTGTGGGACCCGTTTCGCCCGTGGGACCCGTTTCGCCTGTGGGACCTGTTTCGCCCGTGGGACCTGTTTCACCTGTGGGACCTGTTTCACCTGTAGGACCTGTTTCGCCTGTAGGGCCTGTTTCACCTGTGGGGCCTGTTTCACCTGTAGGACCTGTTTCGCCTGTAGGACCTGTTTCGCCCGTGGGACCTGTTTCGCCCGTGGGACCCGTTTCGCCTGTGGGACCTGTTTCTCCTGTGGGACCTGTTTCACCTGTGGGACCTGTTTCACCTGTGGGACCGGTTTCACCTGTAGGACCTGTTTCGCCTGTGGGACCCGTTTCGCCCGTGGGACCCGTTTCGCCTGTGGGACCTGTTTCTCCTGTGGGACCTGTTTCACCCGTGGGACCTGTTTCACCGTCGATGCCTCTCTCACCCGTCGGGCCTGTCGGACCCTGTGGACCCGGCACTTCTCTGCCTCCCGGGCCAGCAGGACCTGCAGGACCCATCGGACCCATCGGGCCAACCGGACCTATCGGTCCCATCGGGCCTGCTTCACCCTGCACACCCATGTATCCCCTCGGACCTGTCGGACCTTCCGCTCCCCTCGGACCTGTGGGGCCTGTCGGTCCTTGAATCACGGGAGGTACTCTGTTTTCAGGCGGCTGAGGTCTGCAGCGCTTCTGCATCTTCACCTGTTTTTTGTTCATCAGCTGTCCTTTCCTTTCTTTGAAATGCTTGCTTTCCCTTTTTTGAAAGCGTACACTTCTTTATATTACACTATTCATATATTTGTTACAGATTTTTTAAAAAATATATTATATATTTTCGATTTTATGATATAATTAAAATATGAAAAACCCATCGTTACGGCGGTGGGAAATCAAAAAAGCAAACAAGAGGTTTTTATTATGAATAACAGCCATGATTTTACGCTCGTAAAGGAAGGTATTGCCCGGTCTGTCATCGTCACAGGCATCAATGCGACTCCCGCTGAGCAGCACGCCGCAGAAGAACTGCAGTCATTCATTGAGAAAATAAGTAAGGCAAAGCTTGAAATCATTTCCGAGGACAAGGTTCCCGCATCGT
Source organism: Clostridia bacterium (assembly GCA_045627045.1). GTDB lineage: Bacteria > Bacillota > Clostridia > HGM11327 > HGM11327 > SIG351. Next base: position 6,250 of record JAZQMY010000041.1, read on the forward strand.
CGGCAGAGCGCTTTGTTCTTATCGGCAAGCCGGAAACCAATAATCTTATTATGGAAGTTGTCGGTGACATCTGGAAAACAACAGCTCACAAGTTCGACACTCTTCTCATCCGTACATCAGGCAATTATCTCGTTCTGAGTGGCGACCGCAACAGATCGGTTATTTACTCCGTATATCACCTCCTTGAGAAGTTCCTCCACGTAGGCTTTTTCTGGGACGGCGACTCCATTCACGAAATGAAAGACATCATAATTCCCGAAACGGATATGATAAGCGAGTCTTCTTTTGAATACCGTTTTTCAAAGTCCGCCTCCGAATGCAACGAAACTTACAGCTTCACAACATGGTGGAACTTTGACCAATGGAAAACTGAAATCGACTACATGATGAAGAACAAAATGAATATCGCAAGAATAAAATTCTGTAGTGATATCATTCAGAAACGTGCATACAGGAAGCTCGGCATAAACGTTGGTGAAGAAACAGACCTTGAAAAGAAGAGACTTTCCGCCGCAAAGGAGATTTACGACTACTGCCATATACTTGATCTTCAAATTGCGGGAGAACTCCCTTGCCCTGTAGTTCCTGCCGAATTCAAGGAGAAATACACTAACGGCAGATACTATGCAGAGATGTGGACTGCCGTATCAACAGACCTTGAAAAGCTGAACAGACTCCCAAAACATACGCTCTGCACAGGCTCAGAGCCATACGCCATCCTCACAACTGCTTATGTTCAGGAATGGAAGGATTATTTCGGTCAGGCAGACGAGTTCTATGTTCCGAGGCTTCCCTCCGAAAGCCTTATGACGGCAACTCTTGACGAAGTGTTCGATAACTGTCTTAAAGGACCGCTTGATGCTGTCAGAAAGGTCGCTCCCAATGCTATGCTTTCAGTTGACGGTTGGATGTTCAGATTTATGTATAAGGACTTCTGGGCAAACGGCGGTGTTGAAAAGCTTCTCAATTCTCTTGACATCAAGGATTACTACATACTCGACCTCTGCACACCGTGGAGTGGAAGCATTCCGCTTTATCAGCTCAACGACTACAAGTGGGTAAGCAACAGAAAGTTCATTCTATCTATCCTAAACGAGTTCGGCGGAAACAACATTCTCCGTGGTTGCTATGACTATCTCATACATGAATCAAAGAAGCTCATTTCCGACAAGACTAACGGCTGCGGTATAGGCAATTCGCAAGAAGTAATGTACTTCAACGTAAATTACTATGATCTCATCAACCATGTAGGCTGGGACGCACCGAATATTGAAAAGGCTCGCTTTGTTGACGATCAGGCACTGCGCCGTTACGGCAACGATCTGTATTACGAAAATGCAGAGGCATTCAGAGCATTTATTGATGCCGTATATTCCGGCTATAATACAAAGGAGGCACGCTATCAGATAAGACCTCAATTCGGCTTCGCCAACGGTAATGAGATTTATTGCGGCACCGTTAACAGTAATGAACCGGAACCGGATCATTCCGTTGCTAACAAGCTCAATAAGTACCTTAAACTTTCTCTTCCGCTTTCTGACAAGGCAAAAGAGAACAAATTCCTTATGTCTGATATTTATGAGGGACTTCGTCAGTACATCACGGAGCTTTATGACATTGAAGTCGTGCTGTTTGATACTGCATTCCTCAAAAACGACAAAAAGGCATTTGAAGCTCATGCGTCTTCAATGCTCTTCCTGATGGATCAGCTTGAGTTGCTTACAAGAAGCAACGAGCGTTGGTATCTTGAATACGAAGCCCGCAAGCTTGACGGTCATATGTCAATCAACAACGGCACGGAGAAGTATGATTCTTCCGAAAACATAAGATTCTATATGAGGGATGCCGGAACGACGTTTGCCGCTTCCATTGAGAGCCTCATCGACTATTCGAGAAAAGACTATCACGAGCTTGTAAAGTATTACTACACTCCGAGAGTCAGGGAAGGAATAGAATTTATGAGAAAGCACCTCGGCATCACCCCTGAAGAATGGGACAAGCTTGATAAATCAGAAGCATTCAACGCATTCAATGAAATCGAACAAAACTGGGCACATAACGGCTATCCCGCAGAAGAGTTCGATGCAGAAAAGCCCGATCTCGCAGATACTCTCGAAAAAGTATACAAAGCAATTTCATCATATCCCGTTTTCAGGGAATAAATGATTCTCACACGGTAACGTTTTGCGGCAGAGAGGTGTTCTTCTCTGCCGTTTTTTATTACGGAAACAAGCGGCATAACAATACTGCGCTTTTTCATCCTTTTCCGTCAAAATAAATATATTGAATAAAAGCAGGAATTATGTTATCATATGAATATAAACCCAAAGGAGCTTTTGCTATGCCTTATATCATTGATACTCACTGCGACACACTGTCACTTCTTGATAAATATGATTTTCTTTCAGGTTCAGAGGAAATGAACGTTTCTCTCCCCAGACTCATCCGCGGGAATGTCCGTATGCAATGCTTTGCGGTCTGCGTTCACCCGTGGGAAAGCGTTCCGCCTGCCGCCGCAGGAAGAAAAATGATCGACACGTTCCACAGGCTGGTGAAGAACACCGATTCGCTCATCCAGATAAAGCAGTATTCCGATATCGAGCTGGCGCTTGCCTCCGGCAGAACCGGTGCAATGCTTACTCTTGAGGGCGCAGATATGCTTGAAAACGATTCTTCCGCAATCAGCTCTCTTTACGAGGACGGTGTGAGGATGTTCACATTCGCATGGAACAATTCAAACTTTCTGTGCGGCGGAATAGGTGAAAACAACAGTGGTCTCACGCCCGACGGTTTCTTTATGTTATCAGAATGTGAAAGGCTCGGAATAGTCGTTGACGTTTCTCACTTATCAGAGGAAAGCTTTTTTGATATTGCAGGAAGAGCCTCTGTTCCGTTTATTGCATCGCATTCAAATGCACGCCGTGTATGCGGCAACAAGAGGAATCTCTCCGACGAACAGCTCATTGCCATCAGGAATGCCGGCGGCTGTGTGGGAATCAACCTTTATCCGCCCTTCCTCAATGACAGCGGCAAAGCTGATATCACCGACGTGCTGAAGCACATTGAATACATCTCGGGCTTCATAGGAGCGGAATATGTCTCTATCGGATGCGACTTTGACGGAACCGAAAACGATCTTCCCCGTGGGCTTGAGCATCCCGGCAAGCTCCAGAAGCTTGCCTCAAGGCTTGCAGGTCTGAACTATACCGACGATGAAATAAACGGGATTTTCCACGGTAACGTGTCAAGAGTGCTCAAAGCCGTCATATGATCGCAAAATAAGTTGACTTTGTCCCGTTTTTCTGTTATAATTATCACAAATTAAAAGAGAGGGACAAATATGCGTATAAACAAGGTATTCTTTTCACACTCCGAAGCAGAAACGGAAGAATTTGCGGCAGGGCTCGCTGAAGAGCTTGAGGGCTCGGACGTAGTCATTCTGGACGGAGGCATGGGTTGCGGCAAATCAGTTCTTGCAAGAGGTATAATTCACAAGCTCGGCTATCAGGGTGCCGTCACAAGCCCGACTTTCACTCTTATGAATGAATATCCCACAATTCCCGCCGTCTATCATTTTGATCTTTACAGACTTGATAACGAGTATCAGCTTCTTGATATAGGCTTTGAAGATTACGTTTATTCTGACGGCATTTCGCTCATAGAATGGGCTGAAAAAGCAGGCTCAATGTTCCCGGAGAAATATATTCTCGTTAAAATCGAACGCATAAATGAGAATGAAAGGAAAATAACGGTCTCATATGAAAATTCTCAGTATTGATTCATCATCATCTCCCGCAAGCGTCGCAATTCTCGAAAACGATGCCCCGATAGGTGAATTCACAATAAACATAAACAGAACACATTCAGAAAAGCTTCTCCCTATCACGGATATGCTCACGGATATACTCGATATTACAGTATCGGATATTGACGTATTTGCAATTTCCGCAGGCCCCGGTTCATTCACGGGATTAAGAATAGGTATGTCGGAAGCAAAACTTCTTGCGGAAACATCGGGAAAGCCTTTGATCAGTGTCAGGACGCTTGAAGCGCTCGCCGAAAACGTGTCTGTATTCAGCGGATACATCTGCCCTGTGCTCGATGCAAGAAATTCAACGGTTTACTGCGCAATATACGAGTGTGAAAACGGCATAATAAAAGAAGTTCTTCCCACAGATGCAATGAACGTGAGTGAGCTTGCTGCAAAGCTCTCCGCTCTTGACAAAGCAGTGCTCGTGACAGGCGAATACGCAAAATATAAGGACATATTTTCTTCTGCATCGGACAGGATATCCTTTGCGCCGAAGCATCTTGCTTCCCAGAGCGCAGTCTCTGTCGGAATAATCGCTTACAGGGAATATCTTGAGGGAGTAAGGACTCTCCCATCGGAGGTTCAGCCCTTCTATGTTCGTGAATCCCAGGCCGAGCAGGCAAAAAGAGCAAAGGAAGCAAAGAAATGAGCAATTTCAGCACAAGGCTTGCTTTCAAAGAAGATATTCACGGTATGCACGCCGTAGAAAAAAGCTCTTTCCGTACGCCGTGGTCATACGAGGCCTTCGAGGAGAACTTCTTTAATCTCTATTCTGTTTACGTTCTTGCAGAAACAGAAGATAAAATAATAGGTTTCGGAGGAATGCAGGTCATATTCGACGAGGCACACGTAATGAATGTAGCCGTTTTGTCTGATTTCAGACGTCAGGGTGTGGCAGACAGCATGCTGAAGCTCATGCAAAAAGAAGCAAAAGAAAGAGGTGCTTCGATCATGTTTCTTGAGGTTCGCTCCTCAAATGCCCCTGCAAGAGCCTTATATGAAAAAAACGGCTTTACAGCCGCAGGTGTCAGAAAGAAATATTACTCGGACAACGGTGAAGATGCCATCATCATGACCTGTGCCCTGTGAATCAACAGAAAAAAGCAAAGACCTGCTCTTCAATATGAAGTGCAGGTCTTTTTCAGTCCTTATATCAATCAAAGAAAACGGGCTTGTTTGTCTTTGCAGAAGTATAGATCGCATCAAGAATCTGTGATACAACAAATGCCTGCTTAGGCAGAACGCACGGATCCGTATCATTGATGATAGATCTGATCCACTGTCTTGCTTCGTTTTCTGAAGCATCTACTGTGAGTCCTGTGTAGAAATCGGCATCCTCCGGCTTAACAAACTTTTCATTATAAAGTGAGCCGAACTTCTCGCCGTTTACCTCAAGACAGCAGTTGAGGATTTTTGCGCCGCCCTTTGTGCCGCAAAGAACGCTCTCTGCACCCGTATCAAGGAGGTTGAGTGCCCAGCTGGATTCAATGATTATCGTAGCGCCGTTCTTCATCTTCACAAAGCCGAAGCCTGCATCTTCAACAGTGAACTTCGTATGATCAAAATTTCCCCACGGATTTGCAAGGCCGGGCTGATTTCCGAGCTTCTGGAACGTTGAGCCGACAACCATCTGAGGCTCATAGTTATCCATTGCCCAGAGGGTAAGGTCGAGTGAGTGAGTTGCGATATCAATGATAGGACCGCCGCCCTGCTCATATTCGTTCATGAATACGCCCCATGTAGGAATGCCTCTTCTGCGGAGAGCGCAAGCCTTTGCAAAGTAGATTTCACCGAGAGCGCCTGATTTGACCACTTCTCTCATCTGCTGAACTTCAGGTCTCTGTCTGTTCTGATAGCCGACTGTGAGCTTTTTGCCGGACTTTGCAGCTGCATCAAGCATCTTCTTTGCTTCTGCGGCATTGATAGCCATAGGCTTCTCGCTCATAACGTGCTTTCCGTGCTCGAGCATTGCAATGGAAATGAATGAATGCTCTCTGTTAGGTGTGAGCACGTGAACAACATCAATGTTCGGATCGTTTGCAATGTCCATATAGTTTGTTGTATAGTAAGCATCGGGAGTACCGTACTGCTTCATTGCCTTTACGGCTCTTTCCTCTATAAGATCGCAGAATGCAACCATTTCGCATTCTTCAACCTTCTTGAGGCTCGGCATATGTTTGCCGTTTGAAATGCCGCCGCAGCCGACTATACCTACTCTTAATTTTTTCATATTTTCCCCTTCTGATCAAAAAGCCGCAAGAATATTCTTCTTGCGGCTTGTTTTTTCAAGTTTATCAGTCAAAATAAACCGGTTCGCCTGTCTTTGATGATGTGTAGATAGCTTCGAGGATCTGTGTAACAACATAAGCCTGCTTCGGAAGAACGCAAGGATCTGTGTCGTTGATAATTGATCTGATCCACTGTCTTGCTTCGCTTTCAGCAGGATCTGATGAGAAACCGTCATAGAAAGCAACGCCGCCCATCTTCTCAGGTCTGTGTGTATAAAGTGTGCCGTATTCTTCACCATTGTATACGAGGCCGCCCTTTGTTGTAGCGCCGGCCTTTGTGCCGCATACAGTTGTGCAAGCTTCAGCTGTATCTGTCCAGTTGATTGCCCAGCTTGACTCGAGAATGATCGTAGCGCCGTTCTTCATCTTGATGAAGCCGAAAGCTGAATCTTCTACTGTGAACTTCTCAGGATCCCAGGGGCCCCAAGCGTTTGCAGCGTTCTTTGTGTCTGCGAGCTTTCTGTACTTTGAACCTACAACCATAGCCGGTTCGTAGTTGTCCATTGTCCAGAGTGTAAGGTCGAGTGCGTGTGTACCGATATCGATAAGAGGACCGCCGCCCTGCTCATATTCGTTCATGAATACGCCCCATGTAGGAACTGCTCTACGACGGATAGCGTGTGCCTTTGCGAAGTAAATCTCGCCGAGCTTGCCGTCAACAGCAGCCTTCTTGAGGAGCTGATGATCAACAGTCTGTCTGTTCTGATAGCCGATTGTGAGCTTCTTGCCTGACTTGGCAGCTGCATCGAGCATCTTCTTTGCTTCTGCTGAATTGATAGCCATAGGCTTCTCGCACATTACGTGCTTGCCATGCTCGAGCATAGCTACTGTAATGAATGAGTGTGCACGGTTAGGTGTGCAAACATGAACAACATCAATGTTCGGATCTTCTGCGATATCCATGTAATTTGTTGTTACCTTTGCTCCGGGAATGCCGTATGTCTTAGCAGCATTGACTGCTCTATCCTCAACGAGGTCGCAGAATGCAACCATTTCGCATTCCGAAACTTTCTTCAGGCTGGGCATATGCTTACCATTGGCAATACCGCCGCAACCAACGATGGCTACTCTTAATTTTTCCATTGTGTTTCTCCTTAAAGTATGTCTTTTATACAAAGCCCTTCAAAATGAAGGGCTTACGGTCAGTTTGAATTGTAAATATAAATTACTTCTTTTCCTTGAGAAGATCTCTGATCTCTGAAAGAAGGACCTCTTCCTTTGAAGGAAGTGCAGCGAGTCTTTCTGCTTCTGCAGCAGCTTCAGCGGCAGCCTTTGCCTCTGCTTCAGCCTTTGCGGCAGCTTCTGCAGCAGCCTTAGCCTTTTCAGCAGCTTCAGCCTTTTCTTTGATCTTATTAACTGCCTTGATAAAGCAGAAAAGAACAAGAGCGATAAGAATGAAGTTAATTACTGCCTGAAGAAGATTGCCGTATGTGATTGCAACTTCAGGAATAGCTTCCGTTGTTTCCGTTGCTTCAATGCCGGCCTTAAGGATTATCTTGAGATCTGAAAAATCAGTCTTACCAAGAACAAGACTTATCAAAGGATTGAGAATGTCTGCAACGAATGAATTGATAATTGCCGTAAATGCACCGCCGATAACGATACCAACAGCCATGTCCATTACATTTCCCTTGGAAATGAACTTTTTGAATTCTGCAAAGAATTTTTTCATAAGCATACCTCTGTTTATATATTTTTATTAAGTATATCATATTACTTTTTCAAAGTCAAGTATAAATAAAAGAAAAAACCAATAAATTCAGAAAAAAATACCTGTTTTCAGAAATTTTTTCGAAAACAGGATTTGTTTTCTTATCCGACTTTGATTCAGGTGAATGTGAAGCTTACTCAAGCCTTATCGGTTCATCGGATTCAATCATATCGTCCGTCAGCTCTGTGTAATTTCTGCCCTCAGGTCTGATATAGGCTTCTCCCGATTTATCGAGCGAGAGGATGTAGTTTATTTCTTTTTCTCCCCACGAGGTACCGCTTATTCCCGCCGCAGAAAGTCTCAGTGCCTCATCGTGGAAGAATCCGAACTGGCCGTCCTCCGACTGAATGTAAATATTATGCTCCGGTACCGGAAGAGACTCCGGATACGGTATATCCGTAGGCTTTGTTCTCACCGCAAGTATCCAGACTCTGCCCTCGTCGAATATATTATCCTTAATAACGAAATTCACCGCAGGGTTTTCGGCTCTTCCCGTCTTGATATGCGTGCCACCGCAGACATCCGGGCGCTGATTCGTGAAGCCGTGAGCCGAGAATCTGCAAATATTGCCTTCGTAGAGCGCATTCTCGATATGGGAAGGATTATTTTTGTAGCTGACATAGAGGAAATATTCGATCGAATAGTACGCGTTCAGGATAACGTTGTTCCTGAAGCGGATGTTCTTCATAATTATGCTCTCATCGGGCTTTGACACTGTGCACTGGTGAGATATTCCGGCATCGTATATCTGATAGAAAAGATTGTTTTCCACCTCAAAATCGTCGCATCCGCCGTATATTTCCACGCCGTTGCCGTATCTTCCAGAATAAGGTATTCCGTCCTCCGAATATGACGGAGCCATCACCGAGCCTCCTATCCAGCCGAATTCGCAGTTTGTGACATGGAGTCCCGTCATCGTTCCTGCCGCAACTCCGTGTCCGCCGACATATCTCACGGTAAAGCTGTCAACGTTTATGTTGTCGCCCCACATCGCAATGGCGTGTTGACGGAGCGAAAGCTCAATAGAATAAAACCGTTTTCCCGGATCACCCTCTGTTGAGCAGAAATAAAGCTTCTTCGTTCTCCAATCGTGGAAGAAAGTCAGATCCTCCTTCAGATCTCTGTACCCCTCAAACCTTTCGCCGGTTTTTGCGTCGGTAAGGCAGCCCTTCTTCTCATCAAAGCTCAACGTTTTCTTTACTCCGTAGAGCTTTCCGCGGTTAATCGTAATGAAGCCGATATCATTCATGCGTTCAAAAAGATCACAACATTCGTAGACGTCGGCAATGTCTGTCGGCTTCCACTTGCCATCGCCCGAATAATCCTGCGGTCCCGAATATATTTTCGGCTTTTCGCCCTCTCCATAAGCCGTATACGATACTCCGCCCGTGAAGCACTGAAGCTTGCCGCGCCAGAGACCTCCTCTTCTGAAATATACAACATCCCCGGAATGAAGCTCCGAGTCATTCGCTCTGTTGACCCTGTCAAGCGTTTTCCACGCAGTGTCAGGAGTCCTGCCGTCATTATCGTCGTTGCCCTCAGGAGACACGAAAAAAGACAAAGCACCCTCAGAGGGCGTAAAGCTCTTTGAAGGTGCATTTCTTATTTCTTTTATTCTTCTGTTCGTGAGAGCATCGAGCCAAGCGGCTTTTTCTTTCGTGATAAACAGGTCATTTTTCATTTTCGATTCTCCCTGAAATCAGCATTCGTCATGCCGTGTGCCGTCTGAAACCTCTGCTTCTCCCCACCGGAAAGCTATCAGATGTGGAGATACTTGATGCTCATCTCAGCGCACTCAAGAGGTGTCTTGTTCATTGAAGGATCATCCTGCTCAACAACAAGCCACTTTGCGCCGGACTTTTCAGCTGCTGCAATGATAGCCGGAACTTCCTGCATACCGAAGCCGACAGGTCTGAAGCCGAACTTATCTTCTTCAACAGGCTTTTCAACTGCTGCGCCGTCATCAATGCCGATAAGAGCATACATCTTCTCAGGCTTCTTTGCAGGCATATGGAAATCCTTGAGGTGAACAACAGGTGTTCTGCCGGAATACTTGAGAACGAAGTTTGAAGGATTCTCACCGGCAACGTTTACCCAGCATGTATCGAGCTCTGTTTCGAGAAGCTCTGCGGGAACAGTCTTGTACATAACGTCGATACCGTACTCATCGCCGATCTTAACGAACTCGAAATCATGGTTGTGATAAAGAAGTGTCATGCCGTGCTCCTTTGCAGCCTTGCCGAGAACCTTCATGTTCTCAAGAGCTTCTGCAAACTTTGCACCGTTAGGTCTGTATTCGTCTGTCATGTAAGGAATTGCAATGAACTTGCAGCCGATTGTCTCATAAGCAGACATTGTCTTCTCGATGTCTCCCATCATCTCTGCATAAGCAACGTGAGCAGAAACAGGAATAAGGCCTATTTCCTTGAGAAGATCTCTGATGTACTCAGGCTTCTTGCCGAAAAGACCTGCGAATTCAACGCCGTCATATCCGAGAGCCTTGATCTTTTTAAGTGTTCCTTCGAAATCAGCTGCCATATCATCTCTTACAGAGTACAGCTGAATAGCTATTGGCAAATTTGTCAACATAGTAGTAATCTCCTTTACTTTTGTGCCCATAGGACACTGTTTTCATTTACTGTTATTTTAACACACAAAGCCGCTTGTGTCAACTTCATTTTCCCTTTTTTGGGAAAATATGTCAATTCGTGTGCCTGTCGAATTGTAAACATTTTATGAACAGGTTCTTTTTTCCTGCCTTTTCAATCCAATATTGCTCTCTTTTGCAAAATAAGTGCCGATTTTTTGAAATTTCTCATAAAAACTGAAAAAAAGATTAAAAAAAATGCAAAAAAAGATTTGAAAAATATTGAATAGTATGCTATAATATAATAAACGTAAAAGGTAAATCATAGTATTTATAAATCGGAGGATTTTTGAAATGGCAGATAATAATATAATCGAATTACCAAAGATTATGGTTATAGGTGTCGGCGGCGGCGGCGGCAACGCAGTCAACAGAATGATTGCTTCCGGCATTGAAGGCGTAGAGTTCGTCACAGTCAACACAGACAAGCAGGCTACATACCGTTCAATGGCAGCCACAAAGCCGATTATCGGCGAAAAGCTCACTCATGGCTACGGTGCAGGCGGTAATCCTGAGGTTGGTAAGAAGTCAGCTGAAGAAAGCGAAGACGAGATTGCCGAAATCGTAAAGAATGCCGACATGGTATTCATCACTGCCGGTATGGGCGGTGGTACAGGTACAGGTGCTGCTCCTGTTGTAGCTGAAATAGCAAAGGACAACGGTGCGCTCGTAGTTGCTATCGTTACAAAGCCGTTCACAATGGAAGGCAAGAGAAGAGCACAGTATGCAGCAGAAGGTATCAACAACCTCAAGAACGTAGTTGACGCTCTCATCGTAGTTCCGAATGATAAGCTCGCAGCTCTCGTTGACAAGAACACAACAGTTCTCAACGCATTCGAAATGGCAGATGATATTCTCCGTCAGGCTACAAAGGGTATTTCCGAAATCATCAACGGCTACGGCGTTATCAACGTTGACTTTGCAGATGCACGTTCAGTATTCAGCGAAAAGGGCTTTGCTCATATGGGTATCGGTGTCGCTTCCGGCGAAAACGCTGCTCTTGAAGCTGCAAAGCGTGCTGTTGAGAGCCCTCTCCTCGAAACAAAGATTTCCGGTGCAACAGAGCTTCTCGTTAACATCACAACAAACGAAAACTTCACTCTCTGCGACCTTATGGAAGCAACAAACTATATCACAAGTGCTGCAGGCGAAGATGCCAATATGTACTTCGGTCAGGTTATCGATCCTTCTCTTGATGATACAGTTAAGATTACTGTTATCGCAACAGGTTTTGATGAGGACAAGCCCGCAAAGATAGATTTCACTGCTCCTCAGGCAGCTCCTGTAAGACCTCAGCCTTCACAGGCAAGACCTCAGCAGGCTCAGCCTAAGTCACAGCAGGTTCACGGAGCATGGGAAACAGTTGATCCCACTGCAGCTCAGAACACTCAGCCCCAGGCAGCTCCCAAGAGAGCACCTGAAGCAAATCAGTCTTCAGATAACAGCGGAAGAACACTTCCGAGCTTTATGAGAAAGCAGTAATTTCAAATCAAAAGACATTTTTGCGTAACTCTATGGCAGGATCAATGTTCTGCCATAGAGTTATTCTGTATTATGACTTTGCTGTTCAGTCTCTTACCACAGAGGTCTGCTTCCAATCCCTGAAGAGCAGTCCGATGCACCATGCGCCTGCGAGTCCGACGAGCGTATAGATTATTCTGCTCACGATCGCACTCTGACCGCCGAACACGGCAGCCACAAGATCAAACTGGAACACGCCTACAAGCAGCCAGTTGAGAGCGCCTATTATAACGAGAGTAAGACAGGTCTTATCCATTATTATATCTCCTTTTTTATTTTTGAGGATAAATCAGACTTTTCCTTAAAAACGTCTGATTTTCTTTTATCCCGCTGTTATTATTTGTACTTTGTGCATAAAATATTAAGAGAAAATATAATAGTTGATAAAAAAAGGAAACTATTCCATTTTGACAGGCAAAAAGCAATTATGAAAAAATCAGAACCGATACAGCTTGCCGCTAACGTAAACCTTTATGTTATGCCGTGCAGCATTTTCAAAACAACGAGAATCGCATTCTTCATCCCTTCAGAGCTTGACAGTGATTATTCCTATAATGCGCTTATTCCTGCAGTTCTCAGACGCGGATGCAAATCATACCCCGATCAGAAAAGCATTGAGATCCTCACCCAGGAGCTTTACGGTGCTTCCCTTTCTTCCGGCGTGCGTAAATATCAATCAAAGCAGGTTCTCTACTTCACAATAAACTTCGTTGACGGACAGTATCTCAGCTCGGGCGAAGATCTTACAGACAAGGTTCTCGGCTTTATGTATGAGCTTATGAACGAGCCTGTAACTGAAAACGGTAAATTCAGAACAGAATATGTCCGCCAGGAAGCCTTCAATCAGAAGCAGTATGTTCTTTCGCTCGTAAACGATAAGGACGCTTTTGCAAGGCAGAGACTTCTTGAGGAAATGGCTCCGGGCAAGCCCTTCACAAAGTGTGCCTACGGAGACAGCAAGGAGCTTGACAATATAGATGAAAAGCATCTCTTTGAGGTTTACAAGCGGCTCATCAGTGAGAACCCGGTTGATATATTCGTCGTAGGTGACATTGAGCCTGATATTATAAAGGAAAAGCTTTCTTCACGCTTCCGCTTCAGTGACAGAAAGGCGCTTCTGCCTTTCACACCCGAAATCGTTCGTCCGGAGAGCGTGAAAACCCGTGAAGAAGTGATGAACGTAAAGCAAGGCAGACTCAACATCGGCTTCAGATCCGACATTGCCGTTTCAGACAAGGAATTCTTTGATCTCGTGATGTTCAATGCAGTTCTCGGAGGCAATGTAAACTCAAAGCTCTTCACCAACGTACGTGAAAAGGCAAGCCTCTGCTACAACATCTGGTCTTCCTACGACAGATTCACCAATATCCTTACCATTGCCACAGGCATCGACTGCAAGAACCGTGACAAGGCATATGATATTATTATGGAACAGATAAAAGCGATTGCCGACAGTGATATATCCGATTTTGAATTTGAAGCTTCAATGAAGGATGTGATCACCCGTACAAGAACGGTATCGGATTCCGCTCTTTCAATGATATTCTACCGCTATGCCGATATCATGGCAGGAGTAGACTATCCTCCCGATGAATATATCAGTAAGGTGTCATCGGTCAGAAAGGAAGCGCTTCCCGCGATCGCATCAAGAATATACGAGGATACTGTATATTTCCTCAAAGGTTGATTTTCTGCCGCCTGACAGATTTTTCAGGTAACAATAAAAAGCATGAAACCCGAATTCAATATAAAAAAGAATGCCCTTACCAAAGAAACACTGTACGAAGCTTATCTCCCCACAGGACAGAAGCTTATCGTCATTCCGAAAAAGGGCTTTACAAAGCAGTTCGCAATGTATGCGGCTGATTATGGTTCAAACAATATAGAATTCTGTCCCGTAGGCGAGGATAAGCCTGTAAAGGTGCCTCTGGGCATCGCTCACTTTCTTGAGCACAAGATGTTCGATAACGAAAACGGTCAGAATGTTTTTGAGCTCTTTGCAAAATACGGGGCCCAGCCAAACGCTTTCACATCATACGATATGACTGCTTATTACTTCGACTGTACCGAAGCATTCTATGACAATCTTCATATTCTCATCGACTACGTAAACAATCCGTATTTTACTGCCGAGAGCGTGGAAAAGGAAAAAGGCATCATTTCACAGGAAATCACGATGTACGATGATGATCCCGATTGGGCGCTCATTTCCGCATTCCTCAAGGCTATTTATCATTTCAACCCTGTAAGGAACGATATTGCGGGAGATGTCGAAAGCATCACATCCATCACGAACGATCTGCTCTATCTCTGCTACAATAACTTCTACAATCCGGGTAATATGGTGCTTGCCGTCGGCGGTGACGTTGACCCGTACACAGTTTACGAAAAAGCAAGTGAATTCTGCAGTGAAGACAAGCGTTCTCTCAGAACGGGAAAGGTCAAAAAGATCTCCCCTGCCGAGCCTGAAAGCATCGTAACTCACTTTTCCGAGAGCAGGATGGACATTTCCCGTCCGAAAATGATATTCGGCTGGAAGGACAAGGCTCCCGGAATCAAAGGAAAAGCGCTCCTCAGAAAAAGACTTTCTCTTCAGATTGCGCTTGAGCTCTTCTCCGGCAGAAGCTCAAAACTGTACAACAAGCTCTATGATGATCAGATAATTGATGATTCATTTGACTTCAGTTGTGAAGCAACATCTGATTATGCTTACGCATATTTTGCTGCAGAAACGGACGAATATGAAAAATTGACCGAGGAATTGAAAAAGGAAATCGCTCTGACAAAGGCCTCGGGCTTTGACATGCGTGAATTTGAGCGTGTAAAAAAGTGCTATATCGGCTCACTCGTCACGTCATTTGACAGAGTTGCCGGAATAGTTCATTCACTTGTACGTCAGCATTTTGCCGGAATAGATATTTTCGATTATTACGAAGTCCTCGACAGTATTTCACTTGAGGACATCACGGAGGAATTCTCACGTTCATTTGATGAAGAGCATACGGCTTTGTGCGTTATCAGACCTTCATCGGAAAATGAGCAAAAATAATTACAAGAGGTAAAAACATGGCTTTAATTCAGGATCTTGTCCTCTCTATCAACAGAGTTGCATTCAATATTTTCGGCAAGGATATCTACTGGTATTCAATAATTCTCGTATCCGCAATAATCACGGCATACATCATGGCGACCGTAAGAGGCAAGAAAAGAGGTTACCCGGATGATACGTTCATTGATTTGTGCATAATAATCCTTGTAGCAGGAATCATCGGTGCAAGAATACTCTATGTGCTCTCAAACTGGAGCAATTTCAGATATAATCTCGTTTCTGTTTTCTATATCTGGGAAGGCGGACTTGCAATTCTCGGAGGATTCATCACGGCTCTTCCGTGCTATGTGATTTACTGTGTAAAAAAGAAAATCAATCTCTGGGACCTTCTTGACCTGATCGTTCCCTGCTTTGCTCTTGCACAGTGCATAGGCAGATGGGGCAATTATGTAAATCAGGAGCTTTACGGACCGGTAGTAAACGATGCAAGATTCCAGTGTCTCCCCTTTGCAACATTCATTGATGCAACAGGTTCATGGCACATGGCAACATTCCTCTACGAATCCGTCTGGAGTCTTATGACATTCATCGTTCTTTCAGTCATCTGGCACAGGAAGAAGTACAAGACAGGAGATGTATTTCTCCTCTACATAGTGCTTTACTCAATAATCAGAATTATTCTCGATGCAATCAAGCTTGACGGAACACTCCAGAATCAGCTCATCTGTGTCGTAATGATAATAATAGCAGCAATTATATTCTTCATCAAAAGGAAAGCCGCAAAGGACCCTGCTTTTGAAGAGAAGTTAGGAAAATCAATCAAGCCTTGCCTCCGCAGCACGTTTGTTCCTCCGGTAAAAGAAGCTTCCGAAGAAAAAAATTCAGGCAGTGAAGAATAAAAAATCTTCTATTCAATCGCAAAGGAGAAAATTATGTTTTTATTTCAGAATAATAAAGCAAACTGTCAGGTCATTTTCGGTGCAAACGTGACCGAAGCAGAAAAGCACGCCGCAGAAGAGCTTTCAAGATATCTCTCGGAAATAAGCGGCTCCGCAGTCACGACTGCCTCGGAGAATGAAGCACAGTGTCAGGAGCACAGGCTCATTGTCGGTACACCTGAATCCTGCCGCCTGATAAAAGAAAAGGCTCCCGAACTTTGGCAGGACAATATTCCCGAAAAGGACGCTTTTGTCATCAGAACGGTCGGTGAAGATATTATTTTCTCCGGCTGCAGAAACAGAGCTACTATTTATTCCGTATATCATTTCCTTGAAACATACCTGAACGCAGGCTTCTTCTGGGACGGAGATGCCATCCATCACATTGACACAGGAGACGTTCCAGAAATCGATCTTTACGAAGAATCCGCTTTCCTTTACCGTTTCTCACGTTCAGGTTCAGACTGCAATGCAGGATACACATTCACTCATTGGTGGAATTTTGATCAGTGGAAAAACGAGATTGACTTCCTCATGAAGAATAAAGTCAATATGGCTCGTATCGGTCTCGGATTTGATGCCGTTCAGAAGCGTGCATACAGAAAGATGGGAATCAACGCTCCCGATACACAGATCGATCTTGACCGCATCGAAGCCGCAAAAAAGGTTTATGACTACTGCAACATGGTAGGCATCGATATGGTCAATTACCTGCCGACAGTATCGGTTTCCGATGCATTTTATGATGCTCATCCCGAGGGCGACTACTACGGAAGCAAATGGGTAACAGGCGATGAATTTGCACAGAATGCGGATATTCCTCAGCCAAAGCCGAGAACGCTCTTCCCTGACTCACCTGTTTACAAGGAGCTTATCCATGCTTTTCTCAACGCATGGAAGGAAACATACGGTTTTATTGACAAATACTTTATAATTCAGACACCTTGCGAAAGCAAAATCACGGCTGATCTTGAGACAGTTCTTCTGAGCTCACTTGCAGCTCCGTCAAAGGCAGTCCGTGAAATCGTAAGCGATGCAAAGATAGTTATCGACGGATGGAATTTCCGTTTTATGTATAACGATATCTGGAAGAACGGCGTATTCAAGCGTCTTCTTACCTCTGCCGCAGAAAATGAGGTCATCGTTCTTGACCTCTGGCCGTCATGGCCCGGAAGCACTCCTCTCTATCAGATGGAGGACTTCAAGGACGTCAATGTCCGTCCGTTCATAGTAGCTTTCCTCAATGAATTCGGCGGGGACAACCGTATGCAGGGTTGCTTTGATGCACTCATCACTGAAGCAAAGCGTATGCTGACGGATGCTTCTGCATCAAATGCTTCCGGTCTCGGAAATACTGCCGAGGTCATGTACTTCAACGTAAACTACTACTATCTCCTTTACAGAGCGGCATGGAATCCTATGAATATCCAAAAAGACGATTTCATTAAATATGCCGTAAAGCACAGATACGGTGATGACCTTTTCGATGCAACCGTTCCCGCGTTCCGTCTCCTCGTAAATGCCGTTTACACAGGCTGGCATACATCATGGGGCACCGGCTGGCAGTCAAAGCTCTTCATGCGCCACGCAGAAAAGCACAATCCCGAGAACAAGCCGCTCATCATTGCGAACCTCGAAGCTTATCTTGACAATGCGCTTCCTGTTCCTGCAGGCGGCAGATACAATAAGTTCCTCATCTCTGATATTTACGAAGGCTTGAGACAGTATCTCGCAGAAAAATTCAATAACAATCACGTTATATTATATAAAGCCGTTTACGATAAGAACAAAGCGCTTTTCTACCGTGCCGCCGGAAATATGCTCTTCATCACCGACGAAGTCCTGAAGCTCGTTTCCGTCAACAAGCGCTGGTACATTGAGAGCGAGGTCAAAAAGCTTGCAGGTCATCTGTGCAATGTCGGCTACGGCTCATCCGCCGAGGCAGTCAGAGATTATATCCGTGACGTCGGAACAACATTCGGCAAAACGGAGCCCAGACTCCTCGACTATTCACGCAAGGATTACTTTGAGCTTGACAAGTACTATTACAAGCCGAGAACGGAAGCATATATTGACTTCGTTACGAAGAACTTCAACAACATCGTTCCCGACAGCGATATAGATTGCACCGAGCTTGAAAACACATATCAGGCAATCGTTGACAACTGGATAAAGAACGGTTATCCGATCGGTGAAGACGAAAAAGAGACAGCCCCCATCTGGGAGACCCTCGAAGAAATTTACAGAGAAGTAAGAAATATATAATTTTCATAATCAATTAAGGAGAACATCAGATGAGAAACCTTACTATGATGACAGACCTGTATCAGCTTACAATGATGTACGGCTACTACAGAGAAAACAAGATGAATCAGACAGTAGTATTCGATCTTTTCTTCAGAAAGCCGGCAGGCATGGAAAGCTCTTATGCTGTTGCCGCAGGACTTGAGCAGGTCGTTGATTACATTGACAACCTCCATTTTGGTCCCGAAGATATCGACTATCTCAGAAGCCTCAACCTCTTTGATGAGGGCTTCTTTGATCTGCTCAAGGATTTTAAATTCACGGGCGATATTTATGCTATCCCGGAAGGAACTCCCGTATTCCCCAAAGAGCCGATTTTACGTGTTAAAGCGCCGATATTCCAGGCACAGCTCATTGAAACGGCTATGCTCAATATAATCAACCACCAGACTCTTATCGCCACAAAGGCATCCCGTGTCGTTCATGCAGCAGCAGGCGGAAGCGTTATGGAATTCGGTCTGAGACGTGCGCAGGGACCTGATGCAGGTATTTACGGCGCAAGAGCCGCAATCATCGGCGGATGCACATCAACTTCAAACGTGCTCACGGCACAGATGTTCGGCACAGCCGCAAGCGGCACTCATGCACACAGCTGGGTAATGAGCTTTGATTCAGAACTTGAAGCATTCCGTGCTTATGCAAAGTGCTTCCCGGATAACTGCCTCCTCCTCGTGGATACATACGACACTCTCAAGTCAGGTATCCCGAACGCCATCACGGTATTCAACGAGCTTCGTGCTACGGGAAAAGAGCCTATCGGTATCAGACTCGACTCCGGAGACCTTGCTTACCTCAGCAAGGAAGCAAGAAAAATGCTTGACGATGCAGGCTTCCCGAATGCAAAAATTGTTGCATCAAACGATCTCGACGAGGATACCATCTGGCATCTCAAGGCACAGGGCGCAAAGATCGATACATGGGGCGTAGGCACCGCTCTCATCACAAGCAAGAACTGCCCTGCTCTCGGCGGCGTTTACAAGCTTTCTGCCGAAGAAAAGGACGGCGTGCTCGTTCCGAAAATAAAGATTTCGGAGAACCCCGAAAAGATGACAAACCCGGGCTACAAGAAAGTCATCCGTCTCTTCTCAAAATCAACAGGCAAAGCCATTGCCGACCTCATCGCTCTCGATGACGAGGTGATCGACGAAACACAGCCTCTTGAGATTTTCCACCCGCTCGAAACATGGAAGAGAATGACTGTAAAGGATTTCTTCACAAAAGAGCTTCTTGAGCCTGTATTCATAGACGGCAAAAAGGTTTACCGCGACCGCACAGTCAAGGAAATCAGTCAGTATGCCGCTGAAGAAATCGACAAGTTCTGGGACGAATACAGAAGAATTATCAAGCCGAGCGAATATAAGGTCGACCTTACGCAGAAGCTTTATGACTTAAAAACACAAATACTCAAGGATTTCAACAATCAGCTGAATAAATGATCACGAAAGGCAAAATCAAATGGATGAAGTAAAAGAAAATGTAACGGAGAACGAATCCTCCAATTTTATAAGGGATATGATTATAAATGACCTTGAAACGAACAAATTCGGAGGCAAGGTCATCACTCGTTTCCCGCCTGAGCCGAACGGCTACCTGCATATCGGTCACGCAAAGGCAATATGCATAGACTTCGGCATGGCAAAAGAGTTCGGCGGTGTATGCCACCTCCGCTTTGACGATACAAACCCTTCAAAGGAAGACGAAGAATATGTAAATTCAATTCAGGAAGACATCAAGTGGCTCGGTTTTGACTGGGGCGATCAGATTTATTATGCTTCCAGCTATTTTGACAGAATGTACGAGCTTGCCGAAGACCTCATCAAGCAGGGCAAGGCTTATGTCTGCGAGCTTTCTGCCGACGAATGCAGAGAAACAAGAGGTACTCTCACAGAACCCGGAAAGAATTCTCCTTACAGAGACCGTTCTGTTGAAGAAAACCTCGACCTTTTCCGCAGAATGAAGGCCGGCGAATTCCCGGACGGTGCTATGACTCTCCGTGCAAAAATCGATATGGCAAGCCCGAATATGAATATGCGTGACCCTGTTATGTACCGTATCATTCACAAGGCTCACCATCAGACAGGCAACAAGTGGTGCATCTATCCTATGTATGACTGGGCTCACGGTCTTGAGGACTCCATCGAAGGCGTTACAAACTCTCTCTGCACACTCGAATTCGAAGATCACAGACCTCTTTATGACTGGTTCCTCGATCAGCTTCCGGGCGTTCATCATCCCAGACAGACAGAGTTCTCACGTCTCAATATCAACAGCATCGTACTCAGCAAGCGTAAGCTTATCCAGCTCGTCAAGGAAAACTATGTCAGCGGTTGGGACGACCCGAGAATGCCTACTATCTGCGGTCTCAGAAGAAGAGGCTACACACCTGAATCGATCAGAAATTTCGTTGCTTCAGTCGGCATAAGCAAGGTCAACAGCACAGTTGATTACAGCGTTCTCGAGCATTATCTCCGTGAGGATCTCAACAAGACTGCTCTTCGTGTTATGGGCGTTGTTGATCCGATCAAGCTCGTTATCGATAACTATCCCGAGGGTCAGACAGAATACTTCAAGGCTGAAAACAATCCTGAGAATCCTGAAGCAGGAACAAGAGAAGTTCCGTTCTCAAAGGAGCTCTGGATCGAGCGTGATGACTTTATGGAGAATCCTCCCAAGGGCTATTTCCGCCTCACACCGGGACTTGAGGTTCGTCTCAAGCACGCATACTACGTAAAGTGCACAGGCTGTGAAAAAGACGAAAACGGCAACGTTACAGTTGTTCACGCAACATATGATCCGCTCTCAAAGGGCGGCTGGTCAGAAGACGGCAGAAAAGTCAAGGGCACTATCCATTGGGTATCATGTGCTCATGCAGTTGATGCAGAAGTACGTCTCTATGACAGACTCTTCACTATCGACAATCCTAATGATTGCGAAGAAGGCAAGACTTTCCTTGATTACCTCAATCCGAACGGTCTGGTCGTTTGCAGCAACGCAAAGGTCGAGCCTTCCTGCGCTTCAATGCCGAAGTTCACTCACCTTCAGTTCCTCAGACTCGGCTACTTCTCTGTTGACCCTGATTCAACACCCGAAAAGCCTGTATTCAATAAGAGCGTAGGTCTCAAGGATTCATTCAAGGTTAAGTAATTTATCCGTTCGAAAGGAAAAACATATGTATATTGATCAGAAAATCCGTATGGCAATGTCCGACAAGGGTGAAAATCTGTATCTTGTTCCGTCAATGGCAAACCGCCACGGAATAATTTCAGGTGCAACCGGTACGGGTAAAACAATTACAATGAAGGTAATGGCTGAATCCTTTTCGGATATGGGCGTTCCGGTATTCTTCAGCGACGTCAAGGGCGATCTTACCGGTATGTGCAAGCCCGGCAACGATTCAACCGATATGCAGAAGAGAATCGATCACTTTGACCTGTGGGATTCTTTCATGTACAAGTCATATCCTACCCGCTTCTGGGATATTTTCGGCGAACAGGGTCATCCGGTAAGAGTTACCGTTTCCGACATGGGCCCTATGCTCCTCGGAAGACTCTTCGGACTTACTGCCGTTCAGAGCGGTGTACTCAATATCGTATTCAGAGTAGCAGATGACAACGGTCTCCTTCTTCTTGACCTGAAGGACCTCCGTGCAATGCTCAAATTCGTAGGCGACAACAGAGCCGAATTCACAACAGAGTACGGCAACGTTTCCACTGCAAGCATAGGCGCTATTCAGCGTGCTCTTCTCCAGTTTGAGGAAGAGGGCGGAGATATCATTTTCGGCGAGCCTGCACTTGATATCCGTGACTGGATGCGTACAGATGCAAACGGAAGGGGCTACATAAATATTCTTGAAAGCAGCAAGCTCATCCAGAGCCAGACAGTCTATGCGACATTCCTCCTCTGGATGCTCACAGAGCTCTTTGAGAAGCTCCCCGAAGTCGGAGATCTCGACAAGCCGAGAATGGTATTCTTCTTTGATGAAGCACACCTTCTCTTCAACGATGCTCCTAAAGCACTTCTCCAGAAGATCACTCAGGTAGTAAAGCTCATCAGATCAAAGGGCGTCGGCGTTTACTTTGTAACGCAGTCTCCTTCCGATATCCCCGATGAAGTTCTCGCTCAGCTCAATAACAGGATCCAGCACGGTCTTCGTGCTTATACTCCTGCCGAGCAGAAGGCTGTCCGCGCCGCCGCAAAGGCATTCAGAGTCAATCCCGACTTTGACACGGAGGAAGCACTCATGGCTATCGGAACAGGTGAAGCTCTCGTAAGCTTCCTTGATGCAAAGGGTATTCCTTCCATCGTTGAAAGAGCAAAAATTCTTCCTCCTCAGAGCCTTATGGGTGCCGCAGATGAAGAAACGGTAAAGCGTATCATCGAAACAGACGAATTCGAGCTGAAATACAGAGAAACAGTCGACCGTGAATCAGCTTACGAAGTCATAATGCGTGCCGAAGAAGAGCTTGCCGCACAGAAGCAGGCTGAAGAAGAAGCTCTTGCCGCACAGAAACAGCAGGAAAAAGAAGAAAAAGCTTCAAAGAAGTCGACAAAGTCTTCCAAGACAGAAAAAACAACAAAGACAAAGGTCACAAATGCGATCACCAACACTGCACAGAAGGCTACAACAAGCGCCGCATCATCTGTTGCACGTTCTGTCAGCACGAACATCGTTAATTCGATTGCAGGCGGCTCAAAGGCAAGCGCAGGCACGATCGCAAAGCGCGCCGCTACCTCTGCACTTTCTTCGACTATGAGAACTACCACTACCTCACTTATCAGAGGACTTTTTGGAAATCTAAAAAAGAAATAATTTTTTCAAAAAACAAAATCCGATCATAAGCAATATGATGCTTTCTGATCGGATTTTTTGTTTTATCTTTTTCTTGATGCCCTGAAGGCCTCTGCCATATCCATCTTTTCCGTGAGATCTCCGAAGCTCTTATTGTATTGTGCCTGAGATATCGCTCTTTTTTCAAGGAATGTGTCAAGCAGCTTCTTCTGATTGAGGTAAAGCTCAAGCTTTTTGTTTCTTTCGGGATCTGCCGCCCTCTGATAAGCAAGCCTTTCGGAATGATCTGAAAATTCATCAGGAATATAGATTATTCCGCAATATGAAAATCCAAGCCGGGTGAGCACGTGCTGCATCACCTTGTTGTTCCTGTGAGTATCTATTCTGACATTTCCCGTAACCTGTAACGCAAAATTCACCGCCGCTTCAACTATTCCCTTTGCAGTGCCGTCTGATGCTATGCGATGGATAGTACCGTACGGAGAATCGTTCAGCCATTTGCCCTCTTCTATTTTCAGATAGGTGTCATCCTCTCCTACGATAAAAGCAAATGTTCCGACAACAGACCTGCCGTCTGTAATAACGAAGCTCGTGCCGTCTTCAACGTCCTCTTTCAGAATTTCTTCCTCGGGATACATTTTCCACTGACAGGGATTCCCTGTCTCGCGCATAAAAAGCCTTGCTTTTTCATATATGGAAAGCATTACTGGAATGTCTTTTTCTTCTGCGTGTCGAATCGTTAAGCCGTACGAAGACATATCGTTATTCCTTTCACTTCTTTATAAAACAGAAAATATTGTCAGCCGTGTGGCTGTCGCTCGTATGAACGAACTTTCCTCCGTTTGCCTTTATATATTCATATAACGGCTTTGAAGGATACGGTGTCGTTCTGTAGCCTCTGGTAATTGCTCCGTAATTGATCTCAAACGTTACACCTGCCGCAAGCAGCTTGTCTGCTGCATCGGTTGCCGCTTTGATATATCTCGGGTTTTTCTCGTCAATAAGGCTTCCGTCCTCATTGAACTTTGTAATAAGATCAAAATGTCCGACTATATCGCACTTAGTCTTATTATACATATCTCCGGCCATATCAAAGTAAAGCTCTGCAAGTCTGAGCATATCTCCGTTGAAATACTGTTCAGCCTTCCGCTTCAGAAGCGAGCCGCTTCTGTCAACATCGAAATAATCGTTGCCAATCTTAAAATAATGTGCCGAGCCGATAACGTAATCAAGGGCAGATGTATCAATTTCGGAATAATAGTCAAGCTCTATTCCGCACAGAACCTTTATCTTGTCCTTGTACTTTTCCCTGAGGCTGTGGATCGTGGCAATGTACTCGCCGAGACGATCCTTTTTCATGCAGTAGCTCTGGTCGAATTCCGTGAAGGAGTGCTCCGAAAAGCCAACCTCATCTGCGCCCAGACTGATGGCGGAGAGAATCACTTCCTCGGGAGTGTTTCCGCCGTCGCTGAACTTCGTATGTATATGATAATCGCCGAGCATTATTTTGTCATCTTCTCCTGCTTTACCTTGTGGTCGATTACATGGCGAGATGCAAGCTCGCTCTGAATATCATCAAGGCTGATGCCTGCCTGCACCATAAGAACCATTACGTGATAAGCAAGGTCTGCAATTTCATAAATCGTTTCCTTCTTATCCTCTGCCTTAGCAGCAATGATTACTTCCGTGCTCTCCTCGCCGACCTTCTTGAGGATCTTATCAAGGCCCTTTTCGAAAAGATATGTTGTATATGAGCCTTCTTTCTTCTCTGTCTTTCTGCCTTCAATAAGCTTCATAAGACCTTCATACGAAAATTCATGTCTGTCTTCACTCTGATAAACAGGATTTTCAAAGCACGTCTCCGTTCCGAGGTGGCAGGCAGGGCCGTCAGGCTCAACCATGACAATCAGTGCATCCTTGTCGCAATCAGCCGTTATCGAGACTATATGCTGATAATTTCCGCTTGTTTCGCCCTTGAGCCAAAGCTCCTGTCTGGATCTGCTCCAGAAGCAGGTTAGTTCCTTCTCCATTGAGATTTTTAGGCTTTCTTCGTTCATATATGCGAGCGTAAGAACCTTCTTTGTCTTTGCATCAACTACAATTGCAGGGATAAGTCCCTTTTCATCAAATTTAAGTTCGTTAATATCTACCATTCTGTTTTCCTCTTTATAATCTTACTGGAATACCGTTTTCCTTCATTGTCTGTTTAAGGTCTGAAATTTTAACTTCGCCGAAATGGAATATCGAAGCCGCAAGCCCCGCATCCACCTTCGGGAGAGTGTTAAAAAGAGTAATAAAATCATCAATACAGCCTGCACCGCCCGATGCTATCACCGGCACGGATACTGCTTCCGAAACTGCCCTGAGCATTTCTATGTCAAAGCCCTTTTTCACGCCGTCCGTATCAATTGAATTCAGCACAACTTCTCCTGCGCCGTTATCAACGCATCTCTTTATCCAGCTTATTGCTTCAAGGCCTGTATCTTCTCTTCCGCCCTTTGCAAATACTCTGAATTCACCGTCAACTCTCTTTACATCGGCAGAAATCACAACGCACTGATCGCCGTAAAGCTTTGCCGCCTGACTGATAAGCGACGGATTTCTTATTGCTCCGCTGTTTACGGAAACCTTATCTGCGCCGCATTTAAGCACTCTGTCGAAATCATCGACAGTATTTATTCCGCCTCCGACCGTAAGCGGGATAAATACCTTCTTTGCAGTCTCACAGAGTATGTCCGTGAAAAGCTTTCTTCCGTCAGAGGATGCCGTAATATCGTAGAATACAAGCTCGTCTGCACCCATTCTGCTGTAATAATCAGCAAGATCGACAGGAGAAGAAACATCCTTGAGTCCTTCAAAATTTACGCCCTTGACAACTCTTCCGTTTCTGACGTCAAGGCACGGGATAATTCTTTTTGTAATCATCTTGCTTCTCTTATCGCCTCTTCAAGATCAATCGCGCCTGTATAATAAGCCTTACCTATTATTGCTCCGTAAAGATCAAGCTTTCTGAGTTCTTTTACGTCTTCGATCGTTGATACTCCGCCGGATGCCGTTATCTGCATATTGAACCTGCCTGAAAGCTCTCTGTAAAGCTCTCTGTTTGTTCCCTGCATTGCGCCGTCCTTTGAAATATCGGTGCAGATCATCGTTTTAACGCCCTTCTTCTGCATCATTTCGCAGAATGTGTATGCATCATACTGTGACTTTTCCGTCCAGCCCTTGATTGCAACATAGCCGTCCTTTATATCTATTCCGACTGCAATCTTATCGCCGTACCTTGCCACTGCCTCATCAACAAAGCCCTCGTTCGTGACAGCCGCAGTGCCGAGTATCACTCTGTCTATGCCTGCGGAAATATACTTGTCTATCACTTCCATGCTTCTGATGCCGCCGCCGATTTCCGAGAAGAGACCTTCCTCCTTTATCTTCAGAACAGTGTCAAAGTTCGGAGTAAGACCGTTTTTTGCGCCTTCAAGATCAACGATGTGAATATGCGTTGCACCTGCGGCCTTGAATTTCTTTGCTATTTCGGGCGGATCATAGCTGTAAACCGTCATTTCACGGTAATCGCCCTTATAAAGCCTTACGGCTTTGCCCTCAAAAATATCTATCGCAGGGAAAATCAGCATATTTCGTCCTCCTTCAGCCCGGCAAAAGCCTTGAGTATTGCAAGTCCCGTGTTTCCGCTCTTCTCCGGATGGAACTGACATCCGAATACATTCCCGTTCTGCACCGCAGCCGTAAGATCATAGCCATATTCAGCCGTAGCAATTACGGAATCCTCGCACTCTGCCGCATAGTATGAGTGAACAAAGTAAACGCAATCGCCCTGCTTTATGTTCTTGAAAATCGGGCTGTTTTTTCTTATATCAAGAGCATTCCAACCTATGTGAGGTATTTTGAATTCCTTTGGGATGACATCGGCAATAGGTCTGACATTTCCCTTTATCAGTCCAAGTCCCTCATGCTCTCCGTACTCATAGCTTTTCTCAAACAGAAGCTGCATACCGAGGCAAATGCCCATGAGCGGCTTTCCGTTTTTCGCTTCGGATATAATCGTCTCACGGAGACCGGATTCGAGGAGCTTTCTTGCCGCATCCTCAAATGCTCCTACTCCGGGAAGAATTATTTTGTCCGAAGACTTTATTTCTTTTTCATCTGACGTGACGATTACCTCTTCTCCTATTGCCGCAAATGAGCTTTTAAGAGAAAAGAGATTGCCTACGCCGTAATCAACTATAGCTATCATCAAAGAACTCCCTTTGTTGACGGGATCTCATCCGCAAAATCGGGATCTATTGAAACAGCCTCACGCAGTGTTCTTGCAAAAGACTTGAAAGCACCCTCAATTATGTGGTGTGAATTTGTTCCCGCAAGCTTTCTGATGTGGAGATTGCACTGTGCATTGCGAACGAATCCCCAAAAGAATTCCTCCACAAGCTCTGTGTCAAAATCCCCGACCTTCTCTGTCGGAATATCAAGCTCATAGCCAAGATAAGCCCTGCCCGAAAGATCTACAGCCGTGAGGATAAGAGCTTCGTCCATGGGAAGAATCTTATCACCGTATCTTCTGATGCCCTTCTTGTCTCCGAGAGCCTTTGCAAATGCTTCTCCGAGCGCAATGCCTATATCCTCGGTTGTGTGGTGATAATCCACCCACACGTCGCCGCTGCATTCAAGCGTGAGGTCAAAGCCCGAGTGCTTTGCAAAAAGCGTCAGCATATGGTCAAGGAATCCGCATCCTGTTTTTACAGTGCTCTTTCCTTTGCCGTCAAGCTCAAGCATAAGATTTATATCAGTCTCAGCTGTTTTTCTGTTTATGACTGCATTTCTCATATCTTTTCATTCCTCCCCGTCAAGTATTTTCGTTACGGTATCAATGAACTTCTTCATTTCAGCTTCACTGCCCACCGTTATTCTGTTATAATCCTTCAGTCTCGGCGTTTCAAAATGTCTGACAAGGATTCCGTTTTCCTTCAGCTTCAGGTAAAGCTCTTTGCCGCCGATTTTATTTGATTTTGCAAATATAAAGTTTGTTTTTGACTGAGTGTGGACAAATCCGAGCTTTGAAAGCTCATTTTCAGTCCATTCTCTCGTTTTCTTTATCGTTTCGCAGTTTGCTTTGAAGTAATCTTCATCCTCAAGAGCTCCTATTCCTGCCCACATCGTCATTGAATTTACATTGTATGGGTTTGTGGAATACTTTATCGTTTTCAGATCATCTATCAGCTCTTTGCATCCCACTGCAAAGCCGAGTCTTGCACCTGCCATTGAACGGGACTTTGAGAACGTCTGCACTACGAGAAGATTGTCATACTTTTCGGTAAGCTTTATTGCGCTCTCTCCTCCGAAATCAACATAAGCCTCATCAACTACAACTATATTGTCCTTATTCGAGCTTACAATTCTTTCAATCTCCGAAAGCGGAAGTGCTATTCCCGTAGGCGCATTCGGATTTGCTATAAATACGGTGCCGCCGCAGCCTATATAGTCATCGGGATTTATTGTGAAATCATCTTTAAGCGGAATAATCCTGTAAGGAATTCTGTTCAGCTCGGCAAACACACTGTAAAAGCCGTATGTGATATCCGCAAAGACCGCCGGATGCTCCTCGTCTGCAAAAGCCATGAACGCAAAGTTCAGAGCCTCGTCGGAGCCGTTCGTGAACAGTATATTGCCTGCTTCAACGCCAAGCCTGTCACAAGCCGTTGAAATAAGCTTTTTCACCTCCGGATCGGAGTAAAGCTGTAATCCCTCGGATGCTTTTGATGCATACTGTACCGCCTTTGGTGACGGCGGAAATGGTGATTCATTTGTATTGAGCTTGATGTACTTTCTGTCCTGCGGCTGTTCGCCCGGAACATAAGGCACAAGGCTGCTGAATCTGTTGCTGAAAAACCTGCTCATACCGTCAGTCTTCCTCTGTTCTGATCACTGCGCTCTTTGCATGAGCCGTGAGGCCCTCTTTTTCGGCAAAGTAGCCGACTTCCTTTGCAACTCTTGCAAGAGCATCTCTTGTGTAATATGTGTACTGTGTTTTCTTGATAAAATCATCAACGGAAAGCGGGCTTGAGAACTTTGCCGTGCCGCTTGTGGGAAGCGTGTGGTTCGGGCCTGCGAAATAGTCGCCGAGTGCCTCAGGGCAATTTCTGCCGAGGAATACCGAACCAGCATGACGGATCTTGTCAAGATAGTCAAACGGACAATCAACGCAGAGCTCAAGGTGCTCGGGTGCTATCTCGTTTGCAATGTCTATTGCCGCATCAAGAGTATCTGCAACTATTATCTTGCCGTTATTGTCTATTGAAGCACGGGCAATTTCCGCTCTCTCAAGAAGAGGGATCTGTCTTTCGAGCTCCTCGGATACTTTTTCCGCAAGCTCATATGAATCTGTTACAAGCACTGCGCTTGCCATCTTGTCATGCTCTGCCTGTGAAAGGAGGTCTGCTGCAGCATATTTCGGATTTGTCTTTCCGTCTGCTACAATGAGGATCTCGCTCGGGCCGGCAATCATATCTATTGATACCTTGCCGAATACCTGCTTCTTTGCCTCGGCGACGAATGCATTTCCCGGACCGACTATCTTGTCGACCTTCGGGATCGTCTGTGTGCCGTACGCAAGTGCCGCAATCGCCTGTGCGCCGCCGACCTTGAATATTCTGTCAACGCCTGCTATTTTTGCCGCCGCAAGAATCACGGGATTGATTTTTCCTTCCTTGTTCGGAGGTGTCACGATCACGACCTCTTTGCAGCCTGCAATTTTAGCGGGAATCGAATCCATCAGAACCGTTGACGGATAAGCCGCCGTTCCGCCCGGAACGTAAAGACCTGCTCTGTCAACAGGAATTATCTTCTGACCTATTATTATTCCGTCCTCGTCATTGATAATAAAGCTGTTTCTCTTCTGTCTTTCATGGAATTTTCTTATATTAGCTGCCGCCTTTTTGAGAATCTCTATGAATTCCGGCTCGACCATTGCAAAAGCCTCTTCGATTTCTTCCTCCGTTACCGCAAGGGAAGTAAGCTTTGCCTTATCAAATTTTTCTGTATATTCCATAAGAGCCTTGTCGCCCTGTGCTCTTACGTTTTCGATGATTCCGGCAACTATTTCCTCAACATTTACCGCAGGTACTGCTCTTGCGAATACCTCGTCATTGGAAACCTCGCCGTACTTGAATACCTTTATCATTTTTCCTCCGTCTGCTCTGCCATTGCCGAAACAACTCTGTCAATTGCTTCGCTCTTGAATTTATAGCTTGTTTTATTCGAAATAAGTCTTGCGCTTATCGGCACTACCGTATCGAATACCACGAGATTGTTTTCTTTAAGTGTTGTGCCTGTCTCGACTATGTCGACTATTACGTCTGAAAGTCCGAGAATAGGCGCTATTTCTATTGAGCCGTTGAGATGGATGATATCAATGTCTCTGCCCTTTGAAAGATAGTATGTGCTGGCAATATTTGAGAACTTCGTTGCGACCCTGAGTGTTCTTGATGTGTCGTCCCTGAAGTCGCTCTTTGCTGCAACAGCCATTCTGCACTTGCCTATGTTCAGATCGAGAAGCTCATAAATATCCGGCTCGTACTCAAGCAGGATATCCTTTCCCGCAACGCCGATATCTGCCGCGCCTCTTTCAACATAGATAGCTACATCAGAAGGCTTTACCCAGAAATATCTGACTTTTCTTTCTTCGTTCTCAAAAATGAGCTTTCTGTTGTTTTCCTTGATTGACGGGCATTCAAAGCCTGCCTTTTCAAACATTTCGTAAACCTTTTCACCGAGTCTGCCCTTCGGTAAGGCTATATTAAGCATTTGTTCCAATTATTTTCACCTCACCGTTCTCAAGCTTTGCAAGTATTCTGCATCTTATGCCTTCAGGCTTCTTCTTTGCCGTAAGAACGCTTCTGCCTGTCTCCGCAAGCACCGCTCTTGCGCTCTTTATCTCGTTGATCGATGCATTTGAATCATAAAGAAGCACCGTATCAATATCATATTTCTCTTTGTTTGTTGAAAGCTGTTCAAGCTGGTCAAGATATACCGCAAATCCGACAGCTCCTGACTTTCTGTTCATCTTTCTCATCAGCTTATCATACTGTCCGCCCGACAGGACAAAATTCGGTATGCCCTCCACAAAGCCCTTGAACACAAAGCCGTTATAGTAATGCAAATCGTCCACTACGGAGAAATCAATATTCACCTCGCCGGAGAAAAGAGCAATAACGCTTTCAAGCTGCAAAAGTGTGTCATTATTTATCTTGCCCTCAACAAGCTTTTTAAGCTCGGGAAGCGTTTCGTTTGCTTTGCCGTGAATAAGCACAAGTTTTTTGAGCTCCTCTGTCTTTTCGTCCGGAACGCCGCAGGCTTTGAGAGCTCTTAAAAGCTCATGAACGTTCTTCTCTCCCATGTAAGAGAGAACTTCATTCTTCATATCCTCCGGAACGCCGCAGTAATCCATGAACTCGTCTATTACGCCCAGATGCGATACATCAAGCACGTTGTCACTGCTTATCACATCAAGGCTCTTCTTTGCAAGAAGGATGACCTCCGACACAGAATAATCATCTATGTCACCTATGCATTCGAGCCCGACCTGCATAATTTCCTTGAATGTCTTTGTTCCCTTTGATACACGGTAAACATTCTCGTTGTAGTAAAGCTTATTGAGTACGCACTCCTCGTCCTTTGTGTTCTTGACAATGGAAAGTGTAACGTCCGGCTTCAGCGCCATCAGCTTGCCGTTTGTATCCGTAAAGGTAATGACACCGTCAGATATGAGGAAGTCTTTATTCCTGGCATAAAGGTCGTACTCCTCAAATTTGTTCATTTTATAATTGGAATAACCGTATGAGTCATAAAGTGAGCGAAGAAGAAATTCCGTTTTCTCGCTCGGCTGAAGTGATAATGGTGTATTCATTTATTCTCCTCGTCCTTTAATTTTTCTATTGCTTTCACATATCCTCCGCCGCCGTAATTAAGACATTTGCTTACTCTGCCTATTGTGGCGGTGCTTACCTTGACCTGCTCCGTAATTTTCTGATAGCTCATTCCCTCCGAAAGAAGGATCGCCGTATCAAGCCTCTGAGCCATATCCTGTATTTCCTTAATTGTGCATAGATCCTCAAAATATTCGTAGCACTCATCTATTGTCTCGAGATGAAGAAACGTCTCAAACAATCTGTCTATTGATTCGGAACGAAAATTCATATTATTATCTCCTGTTGTTCATTATTTCAGCGCTTTAATATTATACCACTTTAATTTGCTAAAGTCAAGAGGCTATTTGATATTCCTTATAATAAGTTGTTGACATTCGTCATTTTTTGATATATAATTACATTAATATTTATATTTTCTCAAAGGAAGGTATTTTTTATGATTTATAAGCATATGTTCTGCGGATATTCAGATGATAACAAGGTCGAGCTCCTCAGCAATGATGAGATCATCACTTCATCAGCCGCATATTTTGAAGAAGAAAAGCTCGTATTCGTTTACTACGAATCAAAGAACGAAGCCCTCTCCATCAATGACGTTGTAAAGGGCAATATGAAGAAGTTCCCAAACGGAAGCGACTGGACTGAAATGGTTGAGATCTTCCACTACTTCACTCCCAAGAATGATGAAGAATGGACAAGAAAGATTCCGAACAAGACTGCCAACTTCCGCATCAACAAGATCAATATGGATCACGTTGCAAGCTACATCTATCATCATCAGGATCTTCAGTATCACAACCAGTATGGGTGTGATAAATTCTTTTCCATATTTCTCTTTGGCAATATCGGCATAATCTATGGCGAAGACCCGATTGAGAATGTTACATGGGCCGACATTGAAGGCAGAGTATGGGCTCCTACAAGAAGCGACTGGTGCTCACTCATGAACGAGCATTTCAAGGCTTGGCCTGATGGACATAAAGGCTGGGTAGCTCTTGCAAATGCTGCAAAATAACCCCCAGTAATATTTTATGTTGTTCTACGGCAACAATCCTTTCTTCAGCGTATATTATATCTTTCTTGCGACATTTATCCTTATTTCATCTGCGATTACCGTTTTTATCATTTTGATGGTCGTAAAGGCAGTACGAAATAAGAAAAAGAACGATCAGTCACCTAGGCTTACTGTCTCAGCTTTGATTGTCTCAAAAAGGATACAAGTTACAAGCAATTCAACCGCAAACTTCGGAGACCTTTCCGGTGCACACGGTTATTCGCATCATACTCACACAATATATTACGTTACTTTTCAGGTCGAAAGCGGTGACCGGATGGAATTACCTATGACAGGATCGGAGTATGCCATGATTGCAGAAGGAGACAAAGGAAAGCTTTCGTTTCAAGGAACAAGATATCTCGGTTTTGAGAGATCTTCTGCCGAAAGAAAATGACAATTCAATACAAAACCGGCTGAACGCAATTGATAATCAGCGTTCAGCCGGTTTTTATGTGTTTTTATGCAAAAGCCTTTTATCTTTCTTTTCCGAGGAAGAACAGTGCAAGCGTTCCGGGGCCGGAATGTGAGCCGATAACGGGGCCTATATTCGTATAGTAAAATACTTCAGCACCGCACTTCTCCTTCAGCATCTTTCCCAGAAGCTCTGCATCCTCCCTGCAATCTCCGTGAGAAATGAACACAGTGCCTGCCGAAGCATTGAGTGCCAACTGCGCATACTTTTCGGCAATGCTCTTTATGGCGATTTTTCTGCCTCTCACCTTTGACACTGCCACAAGCTTTCCGTTGTTGTCCATATGCATTACGGGCTTTATACCGAGCACTTCTCCTATGAGCGCAGTTGCCTTTGAAATTCTTCCGCCTCGTCTCAAGTAAACAAGATCGTCCACTGTGAACCAGTGGCAGACATTCAGTCTTGAATCGATCACGAACTTTTCAACCGCATCAATTGAAGCTCCGGATTTCTTCATTTGCGCTGCAAGATAAACAAGAAGTCCCTGACCTGCCGAGCCGGAAAGAGAATCCACTGCTCTTATTCTGCCTTCGCCGTATTCTTTTTTAAGCTCCTCCACCGTCTGCGCCGCAACGCTGTATGTGTTGCTCAGGCCCGATGAAAAGCAGATATAAAGAATATCAACACCTGATTCAAGTATCGGTTCAAACTTCTCTCTGAACGTAAAGGTGTTTATGGCAGATGTTTTTGCCACTCTTCCGTTTCTCATCATGTCATAAAATTCTTCAGGAGCAATATCATAATCAGAATATATTCTTTCATCTTCATTAAACATAAATGTCATCGGGATGATTTCAATTCCCCACTCACGGGCATTCTCCTGTCTGATATCGCATACTGAATCGGTGATAATCACATAATCATTCATATTTGTTGTTCCTTTCGTGTTTTGGTTTATGGCAATATTCTACCATGTTTTCATCAGAAAATGCAAGCTAATCTGCCACATTGCGGCTATAATGAGAGGATAGCCTGCAATAGAGCTGGGAATACATAATTCTATTTATATAAAATCTTCTCTCATCAGAAGAGAGTTCACCGATTTATGCGGCAAAACCTAATCACGCAAAAAAGAGCCGACGGAAGCTCTTTTCCATCGGCTCTTGAAAAGCGTAATTTATGTCTCAGGTCTTGTATCTGCCTATTTTCTCAAAAGGAATATCAACGAATTCCGGAAGAAGCTCTTTTGCTCTCTCATTCAGCCTGAATGTGCCCTCAACAAGGCATTCACTGCGGTCTGCAAATACAGGATTGTTCTCCACTCTGCCGAATCTGACAACGGAATCCTCTATCAGGCAGCCAGCTCCGTTTCTGAATACATCACTGTCGCCGTGATAAACGATAAGGTTGTTCTTGACGAATGCGCCGGTAGGATTTGCCGGGCACAGAGGATCGTCACCTGAAAGCGAATCGGGTCTGATCATTGCAAGTCTCGGAAATCTGTCAGCCCACGGGCTTTCCTTCAGCTTGACTGACTCAAGCTGTCTCCAGAAATGAGTGCACTCGCCCTTCGGGCCCCAATTACCGTCAATAACTCCGTTTCTGCCTCTGTCATCGAAGAGTATTGCGTACTCCTTGCAGTCCAGCAAAAGATTGTTCACAACTGTGTTGTCCGAACCGCCGCCAACGAGCATACCCTTTGCACCGCTTCTGTCGATAATGTTTCCGTATGCCGTCTGACCTGATTCAGTATCATCCCAATAGATGGCAACAGGTCTGTAATGATCGTTGCCTGTGTTTCTGATTATGTTGTATCTTACTATGCAGCCGTATGCCGTCCAATCACGTCCGCTGTATATTGCACCGGCATCGTTTGACTGCTGAACGGTTTCATTTATGTAGTTATACTCTATTATTTCATCAGCGCCGTCATAATAAATAGCCATATGCGTTGATCTCTCAATATCATTATGCGCAACGAGGTTTCCGCAACCGCTTATTTCTATTCCGGGGTTATACATCGGGAATGTCTTAGCCCAATCATGAACATAGTTATTTATGGCACGGTTATTTCCCTTGCTGAAGTTTCTCTTGTCGCCGCCTGAAAGGGAA
This sequence comes from Clostridia bacterium, assembly GCA_045627045.1. GTDB lineage: Bacteria > Bacillota > Clostridia > HGM11327 > HGM11327 > SIG351. Next base: position 41,828 of record JAZQMY010000041.1, read on the forward strand.
ATTCCGCCCTTGCCCGTATTGAATACCTCGCAGTCTGAAACAGTATTGTCCCTGCCGGAACACTTGATTGCCCAGCCGAGCACGCTGTGAATAGTACAGTTATTGATTGTGCAGCCGTTGCAATTTCTCATTTCAATGCAGTGATTTCTTGCGCCGGTGAACGTGAGGCCTTCAAACGTGATGTAATCCGTCTTCTCTGCGGAAATCATTACATTCTGTGAAAGAGAAATAATCACCTTTGCCGTCGCCGGATCGGAAGTCGGCCAAACGTAGAGTCGAAGTGTATCTCTGTCAAGATAATACTCTCCGGGCGCATCAAGCTCCTCTGGAATATTGTAGAAATAATATTCGGCACCCTTTTCAAGTCCGTAATGAGAAATGTATCTCATGTTCAGAATACCTGTTTCGGCATCCAATCCGTCAATAAGAGATGAGCTGTCAGACCAATCCACACCGAAATAGCCTGTCATCCAGACCTTATTCAGTTCTTTCCAGTTTTTCGTTCTCTGTGCCGTATCTTTATCTATTACGATAGTACCGCCCTTAGGGTTTCTCTTGTCAATATTTCTCTCGCCCTGATCGATTACATCCTTAAAATTAAGAAAACCCTCGTTAGGATATCTTGCAAGTCTGAGTCTTTCGTTATTCCAGAATATTTCAATATTGCTTCCGCAGGTATTGTCATCATATTTGCCGGCATCACTTCCGCCTATAGCACAAAGCGGGCCTATTGATTCTTTTGTTGCTCCTGCCTTTGCAAGATCAAATACAAGTATATTTTTTCTTGCATCCTCGGAAAATCTCTCTCCCATCTCATCGGCAACAGGAGTAAAAAGACCTGTATCAAGCGTTACGCCGCTGTTGAAGACTACTTCTCCATCAAGAGCCCTGTATACTACAGGTGCATCCTTCGTGCCGCTGTCCTCCGAAGTAAATTTAAGTCCGTCCGTTTTGTACTCACCCTTTGCAAAAAGAACCGTTATCTGTGCTTCGGGGAATTCCTTTCTCTTTGCTCTTGCAGCCTTCTGCGCCGCCTCAGGAGTTCTGAGCGGTTCATTTGATGTACCTTTATTTGCGTCATTTCCGTTTACGGAAACGTATATTTCTATCTGCTTCTTCATATAAAAATCCCTTCGTTTATTTTATGTAAATTTTATCACAAACCAACAATTGTGTCAACCTCTTCCACAAAAATAATAATATTAAAAGAGACCTTTCAAAGCTGAAAAGTCTCTTTCATTCATTACATATTCATTATCATGTCGATCATGTCGGCAATTCTGTTGCACTGATACTTTGCCGCATCCTTCAGCTCCTGAACCGCATTCGACACTGCAAAGCCGTTATACCTGATCACCATATCATAATCGTTCATCTCATTTCCTACCGCAAAGACGTGATCGGGTGTTTCGCCTGCAAGCTTTATGTAATCTTCGATTCCCGTATGCTTGCCCGTGTTTGCCTTAGGAATATCAACGCTGCCGCCGTTTGTCAGCACAGTAAGATACTTGCCAAGCTCCGATGACATGATATCTTCCTTCATCTTCAGCGCATTCTCAACTGTTCCTACCCATGTGCAATACTGATGTATGCAAGCATTTTCAGGAAGCGCAAAGCCCTTCTCATATGCATCGCTGACATCAAATCCCAATACCTCGTATCTGTTTCCGGCATAAAGATTTTTTGCTCCTGCCTTGTACATAAGCGCCATAAGCTTTTCGACACAGTCATTTGAGATAGCCTTTTCTGCTATGATTTTGTTTTCACTATTGAGAATCGCTCCGCCCGAGCCTGCTACAATGAAGTCATGCTCAACGGTGGATGCCGCCTCTATTGCCCACGGGACAATCCTGCCCGTCACAACACCGAACTGATTTCCTGCCTCACGGAATCTTTTTATTGCGGCTTTGTCTTCATCCGAAACAACGCCGTTCACGTTTATTGTTCCGTCGTAATCTGCTGCAATAATATACATTACTTCTTGTTCTCCGTTTCATCCGGGCGAGGCGGGAATATCGGGTTGCCGTTTTCGTCCTTCGGAGGTCTGCGGTTTGGATCGGGACGGAAGTCTCCTCCCATCGGTCCCATTCCCATAGGCGGGAAGTCTCCTCCGAAATTGAAGCCCTGATGTGCCTGATTCCTGTTCATTTCCTGATCATCCTCAACGGTTGCGATATATCTTTCTGCCTGCGTGAGGAAAAGATCATGATAAACGCCGCCTTTTGCAATGAGTTCCTGGTGAGTGCCCTTCTCAATGATCGTACCGCCTGAAAGCACAACGATCATTGATGCTCTTACTGCGCTTGAAAGTCTGTGAGATACGAATACCGTCATCTTGCCCTTACGGAGCTCCTCAAACTGATTGAAAATCTCCTGCTCTGCAATAGCATCAAGAGAAGCCGTTGGTTCATCGAGAATAAGAATATCGGAGTCGCCGTAGAATGCTCTTGCAACTGCAAGCTTCTGCCACTGACCGCCTGAAAGCTCCTTACCGTCAAGCTCAAAATAACGCATAAGCGGAGTATCAAGTCCCTTTTCAAAGCCGTCTATGATCGCATTTGCATTACTCTGCACTGCCGCCTGATAAATTGCTTCATCATCAGGCTCTTTTGTAACATCGCCAAACGCAATGTTTTCTCTTACGCTTACTGCATACTTGCCGAAATCCTGGAAAATAATGCCGAAAAGACTGTACAGCTCCTGAACGTCATATTCCTTTATATCTCTTCCGTCAAGATAAATCGTACCCTCGGTAGGATCGTAAAGTCTTGTGAGGAGCTTGATAAGCGTTGTCTTGCCTGCGCCGTTGAGTCCTACAAGAACCATAGATTCGCCGGACTTTATCGTGAGGTTGATATCGTGAAGTACGTCTGTCGTCATTCCCGGATAACGGAATGAAACGTTTTCAAGTCTGAGCTCATGCTCGATGTGCTTCTGAACATGAACGGGCTCGGGCACTGTTGAAACGACCGTCTTTTCTTCTTTCATGAACATCATCATATTGTCTATGAAGAGAGTACCTTCGTATACCGTTGCTGTGGTACCTACTATTGCGACTATGCTTGAAGAAATGGATGAAAGCGCACCTGTATAAAGTGTCCAGTCACCAATGTGTCTTGTCGGATCATGCGTGACCATATATGCGATCCAAACAAACATTGCACAGTTGACGGTAACGCTGAATATCGTTATGAGCATATTGAGGAAGTTTTCCTTATATATAAGGCGCTTCATACCGCCGAAATACTTTGCAAAGACTTCCTTGTATCTCGCAATGAACGTATCTGCAAGTCCGAAGAGCTTGACTTCCTTTACCATATCCTTGTTTACGATAAGCTCGGAATAGTAATTCATCTGGCGGCGCTCCTTTGAATGCCAACGCATATAGGAAACGTTCTTCTTTCTGTATTTGAAGTTTACTACTGCTGACGGAATTGCTATTATCGTGATGATAAGCGGAGCAATAGGTGCAACAGCCCAGAGCACTACTACGAATGAAATAAGGCTGATAAGCGTACTTGCAATGGAAAGTGTTGAATTGAGGATCTGAAGAGGACGGTTTCCTGCTTCTCTGTTCGCATTCTCAAGTCTCTCATAGAAATCAGGCTTATCAAAGCTTCTGAGGTCAACGTCCTTTGCTTTGTTGCATATTTTGAGCTTGATGTGATTTGAAACAAGCTCTCCTGCTATTCTGTTGACCATGCTGCTTACCGTGGAAACAAGTCTGGTAACAAACGTATAGCTGAATTGCATCACAAGAAGAATCGCTATGGATGCAAACTGGAACTCAATTCCGTTTTCCATCGCAATAATGCCGTCTGAAATAGCATTGAGGAGTTCCTTTCCTATCAATGCACCTACCAGAGGCATAAAGCCTTCAAATATGGCAATGCCTATCATTACGAAGAATATCCATGGCTTGGTTTCCCAAACAAGCGAATAAATGTAAAACAGTCTCTTGAAGAATCCTCCCCATACCTTCCTGATATAAGGTCCGATTTCATTGAAATGCTTCGGAAGCGGCTCTTTTGGCTGCTCCTTGAATCCCGGCGGTGGTCCCATTGGCGGTCCGAACATATATACTCCTTCTGTGCAGTATCTTGCACCGTAAAAAATAGTTAGATAACTAACTAATTCCTATTATACACCCAAACAGCCATTTTGTAAAGAGAATTTTTATTTTTTATAAGTTTTTTATGAAAAAATGCAAAAAGCTATGCAGTCTGAACACAAAGCAAAACACGGCTCACCGGTGATTTTTTCGGTCGGCCGTGTCGTTTATCTTTTTATGATCATAATAAGCTTTGCGGGTTGATGTGTCCGAAATACACACACCTCGGTTCATGCTTCAATATTTCTTCCCAGTCTTTTTTCAGGAGCGCATTATCTTCATAGCATTCGATATACTGCATCGGCTCAAGATCTCCTGCAAAGCAGTTCCCGTCATCGGTGATGAGTGCAATTCCGTCGGAGCTATGGCTTTCCGTTGAAATGATCTCTCCGTTTATCCCTATTCCCCTGAGGAACCGTCTGCTTTCAGCGCAACTTATCACTGTCGCATCCTTCTCATTGATCGGATGATAGTCCGTTCCTTTCTGCCTTGCAAATATCCGGTCTGAAAAATGAACATATCCGCATTGTTTTTCCATCAGCAGCAGGTTTACGCCATACGACATAAGCTCGCTGATAAGCCCCGAATGATCCGGATGATAATGCGTGGCAATTACGTACTTTATATTCTTCAGTTCAATATTATTTCTTTTCAGTTCTCTGAAAAATCCTTTGGCAGTTCCGGGCATATCGGTATCAATGAGCAATCCGTCCGTAAAATAGGTATTCGTATTACCGTATCTGAGAATTTTCATACACTGGAAGCTCAGTTTTCCGAGATGAAATCGTCCACCGTGAATTCAGGGAAAATACTGTTCTTGTCAGGCACCATTATCACGGGTATTATGATAGGTCTTCTCTGCGTTGTCATATAGATAAAACTTCTCAGTCTCTCACGCATTGCATTCTTCATCTGTGAAATATCCGTCCTCTTCTTGTCCGGCGTTGATTCCACAACATTCAGCACGATTTCCTTCAGCCTTGATATGAGTTCTTCCGATTCCTTGACATATACAAAGCCTCTTGATATTACTTCAGGACCTGATATTACCTGACCGTTTTCATCAAGAACAATTATAGTCATCATGAGGCCGTCATCTGCAAGAAGCTGTCTGTCCTTGAGCACAACGCTTCCAACGTCGCCTATTCCGAGTCCGTCAACGAATGTGCTTCCTGCGTGGACCTCATCTCCCAGAGAGATGCCTGCCGAATTAATAAGGATAGTCCTGCCTATCGACGGGAGAACTATGCGGTTTGCAGGATGTCCGAGCTCCTTGATCATAGCAGCGTTGAGTGCAAGATGCCTCGGCTCGCCGTGAATAGGAACAAAAAACTTAGGCTTTACAAGAGAGTACATAAGCTTCAGCTCTTCTCTGCACGCATGGCCCGAAACGTGAATATCCTCCAATGCACTGTATACGACGTTTGCGCCCTTCTCAAAAAGCTTATTGATAACAGCAGATACGAGCTTTTCATTTCCCGGAACAGGTGTTGCAGAGATGACCACTGTATCACCCGAAATGATGTTGAAGTTCTTGTACTCGGAGTTTGCCATTCTCGAAAGTGCAGACATAGGCTCGCCCTGGCTTCCCGTTGTGATGATAGTGATCTCATCCGCAGGCTGCTTGTTCACTCTGTCAAGCTCTATAAGATATTCATCAGGGCAATGCAGATAGCCCATATTCAATGCAACCTTTACCGCATTGAGCATGCTGAATCCGAGAATGCATACCTTTCTTCTGTTCTTGATGGATGCATCGATTATCTGCTGGATCCTGTGAATGTTCGATGCGAACGTTGTGACGATTATTCTTCCGTCTGCGTGTGCAAAAATCGTTTCAAACTTCTTGCCTACCGTCTTTTCGGACATCGTATAGCCGTCTCGCTCGATGTTCGTGCTCTCCATAAAGAGTGCAAGCACGCCCGATGTGCCGAGTGCCGCAAAGGATGCAAGGTCAATTATTTCATCGTCAACAGGTGTAAAGTCAACCTTGAAGTCTCCCGTAAACACAAGCGTTCCCACAGGTGAGTGAACAGCAAAAGCAACACTGTCCGCAACGCTGTGGTTGACCTTGATCGCTCTTACCTTGAAGCAGCCGAGCTCCAACGTATCTCCTGCCTTGAAGGTAATGAGGTTTGCGCCGACTATGTCAGGGAACTGGTTTGTCTTGTTGCCGACGAGTCCGAGAGTGAGTCCTGTTCCGTAGACAGGCACTTCAATGAACTTCTTGAGGAAATAAGGCACCGCACCAATGTGATCATCGTGTCCGTGTGTGATAAGAAGTCCTCTTATTTTATCTCTGTTTTCCTCAAGATAGGTAAAATCAGGTATTACGGCATCAATTCCGAACATTGAGCTGTCCGGAAATGACATTCCGCAATCTATTATTATGATATCATTATCGCACTCTATGGCGGTCATGTTTTTGCCGATCTCGCCCACTCCGCCGAGAGGAATAACTTTTATCTGTTTTCTTTTTCTTGCCAAAAAATATTCTCCTTTCAATTATTTTTCATAATCTATATTTCCCGGAGCTTCTGCCCTGCTCCGAATAATTCAAAATCAATATATAATAACAGACTTTCTGAATGCTGTCTTTATATTATACCATAAAACAGTCTTTTTCTCAACCCGATTTTGTGTCATATTCAGGGGTATAAAGCAGAATTATCTGTAAATCGGCTAAAAATTTTTAAAAATGCCGTTTTGTTTATACTTTGTTCACAATATTCTGATATAATTCTAACTATGTAAATTAAAAAGGAGATTTTTTATGGCAAACACAAAAGTACTCGCCAGCGTTATGGGCAAAACGATCACAGAAGCTGACGTTGATGAATTTATCGCTACTCTCGGTCAGCGCGGACAGGGCTACCAGAACGAACAGGGTCGTGCCATCATTCTTGAAGAGCTTATCAACCAGAAGCTTCTTCTCCTCGATGCAGGCCGCAATCTTTACGAAGCAGATCCCGAATTCAAGGCTCAGCTTGCAAAGGTAAAGGAAAACCTTCTCGTAAGCTTCGCTGTTGAAAAGGCAGTATCAAAGGTCAAGGTAACAGACGACGAAGCAAAGGCATTCTACGATGCAAACCCCGATCAGTTTGTTCGTGAGGAAACAGTTTCAGCAAGCCACATCCTCGTTGATTCAGAGGAAAAGGCAAACGAAATCCTTGCAGACATCAAGGACGGCAAACTCAAGTTCGAAGATGCCGCAAAGCAGTTCAGCTCATGCCCGTCTTCAGCAAAGGGCGGCGACCTCGGCGAATTCTCAAAGGGTCAGATGGTTCCCGAATTCGATGAAGCTTGCTTCACAATGGAAATCGGCGAGCTCAGAGGCCCCGTCAAGACACAGTTCGGCTACCACATCATCCGCCTCAACGGCAAGCAGGATTCAAAGACTGTTCCTTTCGCTGAAGTTGGTGAGCACATCAAGGAGCACCTCATTGCCGACAAGCAGAAGCAGGCTTATCAGAGCAAGATCAATCAGCTCAAGATCCTTTATCAGGTTGACAGATTCTGATTCAATCGCATATTTGCACTCTGTTTCGTAAGAAACGGAGTTTTTTTATTTTATCATTTCTATTGACATATCAAAATGTTTATTGTATAATGAAATATGATAAAATCCTACGAAAGGGAATAATTATATGCTTGAAATAAAAGATTTTCAGACAGAATACAGACTTAATCCTGTCGGCATTGACGAAAAATCTCCACGTTTTTCATGGAAACTCGTCTCCGATACAGAAAATACTAATCAGACATCGTACAGGCTCAAGGTAAGCCTGCATGAGGGCAGAAAATCAATTCTTGTATGGGATACAAAAAAAGTATCTTCGTCCGACTCAATCCATATAAACTATGCCGGCAATGCACTTCTTCCCGAAACCAAATATTATGTCAACCTTGAAGTAACAGACAATCACGGTGAAAAAGCAGCCGCAAAGGGCACGTTCATAACGGGCTTCCTCGGTGATCATTCACTTATTTCCGCTGAATGGCTCGCACCTGAAGCAGGTGATGTCGTTCCGGTATTTTCAAAAACATTTGAGCTGGATTACTCCGGAAAAGTGCCTGCTTATATCTTCTTGTCGGCATACGGCATCTACGAAGCAAAGCTGAACGGCAAGCTTATTTCGGATGCACTCCTTGCTCCGGGCCTCACCGTTTACAGTGACAGACTTCAGTACCAGATGTACGATGTATCATCGCTCCTTCGAAACGGCAAAAACACAGTTGAGATCCTTATCAGCAAGGGCTGGTGCTGCGGACGTTATCCTTTCGGAAGAAACTGCGATCAGGAATTCTTTGTCAAGAACCGCGCCATCCTCTGTCAGCTCGACGTATTCACTCCAGAAAGGAAAATTGTCATCAAAACAGACAACACCTGGGAATGCCGCGAATCAAAGCTTCGCTTTGCCGAGATTTATGACGGAGAAATATACGATAACTCATTTGACAGCATAGTTCCCGTAAACTATCACATTGCAGACTACGGCTATTCAAACCTCATCGGCCAGATTTCCGAGCCGGTAAGAGCTGTAGTAAAGCTTGAGCCTGTTGAGCTCATCACAACTCCCCTCGGCGAGAAGGTTATCGACTTCGGTCAGAACCTCTCGGGCTTCGTTGAGTTTGATGTTCATCTCAAGAAGGGCGAGAAAATCAAAATAAGCCATGCCGAGGTTCTCGACAAGGACGGCAACTTCTACACAAGAAATCTCCGTTCCGCAAGGGAGCTCATCCAGTACACCGCAGGCGGCAAGAAGAACGAGAAGTTCCACTCAAAGCTCACTTTCCAGGGCTTCCGCTACATCAGACTTGACGAATATCCGTGCGAGGTCGAGCTTTCGGACTTCAGAGCGTACGCCATCTGCACCGATATGTCAAGAACAGGTCACTTCTCCTCCTCACACAAGCTTCTCAATCAGCTTTACAGCAACGTTATCTGGGGCAACATGGATAACTTCGTTGACATTCCTACCGACTGCCCTCAGCGTGATGAGCGTGCAGGCTGGACAGGTGACATTCAGGTATTCTCAAAGACTGCCGTTCAGAACTTCAATGCGGCTCTCTTCTTCAAAAAGTGGCTCGGCGACGTCAGAGTTGAGCAGGGTGAAAGCGGCAGCTGCCCTGTTGTCGTTCCGGGATTCGGCATAAAGAGTACAGCCTGCGGATGGGGCGACGCCGCAACTGTTGTGCCTATGGAATGCTATATGGCATACGGAGACAAGGAGCTTCTCGAGGTTCAGTATGAGGCGATGCGCAAATGGGTCGAATACTTAAGATCGACAGGCGACAACGAATATCTCTGGAATACAGGTAAGCATTACGGTGACTGGCTGACACTTGATCAGATCACAGATACCGGATATAACTTCATGCTTGCAACTGCATACTATGCTTACTCTGCAGGTCTCGTTTCAAAGGCGGCAGGCATACTCGGCAAGGAAGAAGACAGAATAAAGTACAGCGAGCTTGCGCAGAAGGTCAAGGAGGCATTCGCAAAGGAATATCTTGAAGGCGGTCTCCCGAAATACAAAACGCAGACGGCTCACGCAATAGCGCTTCACTTCGGTCTGGCAGGCGATGCCGAGAAAACGGGCAGTGAGCTTCTGAGGCTCGTGCGTGAAAACTCAAACAAGCTCAAGACAGGCTTCCTCGGAACGCCTTATCTGTGTGATGCGCTTTTCGAAAGCTCAAATACCGAAGCCGCATTCGATATTCTCCTTCAGGAGGAATATCCCTCATGGCTTTACTCTGTCAAGAACGGCGCCACGACGACCTGGGAACATTGGGATTCAAGAATGCCGGACGGCAGCTTCTGGAGTGATGGTATGAACTCATTCAATCACTACGCATACGGCAGCATTGCGGACTTTATGTATAAGAAAATCGCTGGCATCGAGCCTATCGAACCGGGCTACAAGAAGATTCTCATCCGCCCGGTTACCGACAAGCGAATCGACTACGCCGAGGGCTCAATAGACACCGTTTACGGAATAGTATCATCCTCATGGAGAAAGGAAAACAGCAAATTCGTGCTTGAAGTTGAGATTCCTGCAAACACCACTGCAAAAATCGTTCTTCCCGACGGAAGAACAGAAGAAAAAGGCTCGGGAAAATACTGCTTTGAGGCAAAGCTTTAATTATTAGCCAAAGCAGGCAAACAGCCTGAATTATCTTCAAAGATTAAATATACCGGGATGGGCAGATTAACATGTCTTTCCCGGTATTTTCTGTTCAGGATTTTAATATTCTGCTGTAATTTCAAAGAGTTCTTCTTCGTCAGAATATCTTCTTTGCCGCCATTTCTTCTTTTATTATCCTCAAGGTCTCGCCGAAGCGCTGATAATGCACGATCTCCCTTTCGCGGAGAAATCTTATGGGCATTATTACATCGGGATCATCCGCAAGATCGAGAATATTTTCGTACACGCCCTTTGCTTTCTGCTCTGCGGCAAGGTCTTCATTCAGATCTATCACGGGGTCGCCCGTCACCTGAATTGCGCTTGCGCTGTACGGCACGCCGTTTGAGTCGGCAGGATAAACACCCTTCCCGTGCAGGATGAATGTGCTTCCGTAGCCGCTCTCTTCAAGAAGCTCCGGATCTGCCTTTTCAAGAAGCTGATGCACTATTGTGCCCACCATCTCAAGATGAGAAAGTTCCTCTGAGCCGATGTCATTCAGCACCGCTCTCGATCTCTCGGTCGGCATGGTAAACTTCTGGCTGAGATATCTCACTGATGCGCTGAGCTCACCGTCCGGGCCGCCGTACTGCGAAATAATATATTTTGCCATTCTCGGATCAGTTTTCCTGATTTTGATCGGGAACTGAAGTCTTTTTTCATAGAACCACATACTTTTATCATCCCTCCTTACTGCATTCCCACGGCCACGGGTCATCTATCCAGCGCCACTTTTCTTCAGGCTCATAGGTCTCCGCCACAAGCGGTCCGTAAAACGCCTCATACTGTTGTTTGAGTTGCTTTGACTGAGCAACATATTCCCTGTACATTGAAATCATATCCTTGTCGCACGGGTGAGTATCCAGGAAAAGCTTTATATCCTGCACCACAAAGCACACCGCAGAAAGCTCGTCGAGAAGCTCATCCTTTGATTTGTTCTTCGCCATAATTACCTCTTCTTTCCGCAGTACGGCATATCCAAAGAAAGAAATGCCGTTCCGCTTTTCAGCGCATCTTCGGGCGACATCAGGTCTCCCGTCTCCTGAAATCTTATATATGCAAAGGCATAATCGGCATTATCAGGCATCGGAGGGATCGCAAGGCAAATATCTTCCTCCTCTATCCTCTTTGTCGCGCCGATTTCTGCCGACAGAGCTGTTTCATTATTTTCAAGCATTGTTTTTACTCCTTTTGGACGTTTCCCGTCCGCTTCATAATATGCCATTGGCTTTCTTTTGCGACAGGTCATTATTATTTGACAATACAATCAGTTTAAAATAAAAAAAATCGGCAGGATGTCATTTGTCCTGTCGACTTCTTTTTCTCTGATTTGTTTCCGGAACCGCTTTATGAAGCAATTACCATTCCTGTTCTTCCATCTCTGTGTTGCTTGAAGTCAAAACATCTTCATTACTGAAGCTGATGAATACAATAGTTGCTTCTTCGAACTTCATTTTTCTTTTCTCCTTATCAGTAACACTGATTGTGAGAACAAAGTTTTGTTCTGTGAGCAATCGTATTTTTTGTTTTCTCCTTCTATCATTTTAGCATATTTTTACGATATGTCAATCATTTTTATGGGAAATTCGTTTTTTCTCATAATTATGCCTCATTCTGAACAAACTGGCTGTTATAGAGTTCATAATAGAAACCCTTCTTCTTCAAAAGTTCCTCATGTCTGCCTTTTTCTATAACGTTTCCGTTCTTCATAACAAGGATAACGTCCGCTTCCATTATCGTTGAGAGCCTGTGCGCTACAATGAAGCTCGTCTTGCCCTCCATCAGCTTGCCGAATGCCTCCTGTATCCTGACCTCGGTGCGTGTATCTATTGACGATGTCGCTTCGTCCAGGATAAGCATTGGCGGCAGACAGAGCATTACTCTCGTAATGCAGAGAAGCTGCTTCTGTCCCTCCGAAAGGCTTCCTCCGTCCTCCGAAATAACGGTGTCATAGCCTTGCGGAAGCCTCTTTATGAAGCTGTGGGCATGCGATTTCTTTGCCGCAGTGATTATTTCATCCATCGTGGCATCGGGCTTGCCTATCGCTATGTTTTCTCTAACCGTGCCATTCCTGAGCCACGTATCCTGAAGTACCATTCCATAGCTTCTTCTGAGGCTGTGCCGTGTGATGTCTCTGATGTCATGTGAATCAACAGTTATTCTTCCCTCATCCACATCGTAGAATCTCATAAGCAGATTGATAAGCGTTGTCTTGCCGCAGCCTGTCGGGCCGACAATGGCTATTTTCTCGCCTTTTTCAACAGTCAGATCAAAATTCCTGATAAGCGGCTTTTCGGGAGTATAGGAAAAGCTTACGTTTTCTATTTTTATGTTTCCGTTCACGTTGTCAAGCTCCGGTGCCGTGTCGCTTTCTTGTGTTTCGGGCTTCTCCTCTATCAGCTCAAACAGATGCCCTGCCGAAGCAAGCGCATTCTGAAGCTCTGTTATGACGCCTGATATTTCATTGAACGGCTTTGTATACTGATTTGCATAACTGAGTATGCACGAAAGAGAGCCGACCGATATTCCTCCGGACAATACGCTTAAAGCACCTATCAATGCCACCACCGCATACACTATGCTGTTCAAGAACCTCGTTGTGGGGTTTGTCAGTGATGAAAAGAACACCGCACGTTGTGAGCATTCTTTAAGTCTGCCGTTTATCTCATCAAATCTCTCTGTTACGTTCTTCTCCTGCGAAAACGCCTGCACCACGGAAAGGTTACCTATCGTTTCCTCAATGAGTGCTGTTTCCTCGCCCTTTGTTTCAGCCTGTTTTCTGAACATCGTGTACGTCTTCTTTGAAATGAACCGTGCCGCAAAGAGTGATACGGGAGTAAGCACCACCACCGCAAGCGCTATCTTCAGATCGATTCTTATCATGAAAATGAGCGTGCCGATAATCGTCATAAGTCCTGTAAAGAACTGTGTAAAGCCCATGAGCAAGCCGTCCGCAAACTGATCTGCATCCGAAATCACTCTGTTGACTGTTTCTCCGTACGCATGGGTATCAATATACTTCAGCGGAAGAGCTTCTATCTTTTCAAAGGCTTCGTTTCTCACGTCTCTGACAACGTTATACGTTATCCTGTTATTTACCGTGTTCATTACCCACTGAATTACGGCAGTTGCACCGATGATCACCGCAATTATTGAAATATACTGTGCGATTCTCTCAAAGTCGACACTGCCCTCTTCAATTATGCAGTCTATTGCATCGCCGATAAGCACAGGAACCACAAGCGTCAGCGCAACCGACATTGCCGCAAGCAGGAGCGACAGCACAAGAAGCATTCTGTAATTCCTGATGTAACCGAGAACCTTTTTTATCGTTTTCTTTTTGAAGGAGTTATTTTTTTTCATGTCCATTCTCCTCCTTACTGAACTGTGAATTATATATTTCACGGTAGATTTCCGATTTTTCAAGCAGCTCGCCATGTGTTCCGATGCTCTGTATCTCTCCGTCCTCAAGCACAACTATCCTGTCCGCCCAACGCACCGATGCCGTTCTCTGCGACACAATAAATACCGTTGGCTTCGGATTGAGCTTCTGAAGGGCCGCCCTCAGCCTTGCATCCGTCTGATAATCAAGAGCAGATGAGCTGTCATCAAGAATCAGTATTTCAGGCTTTCTAACAAGCGCTCTTGCAATGGTAAGTCTCTGTCTCTGACCGCCCGAAAGATTTCTTCCGCCTTGCTCGATCATATAATCAAGGGCGTTTTCCTTTGAATCAACCACGTCCCTTGCCTGAGCCGTTTCAAGAGCCGCATATATCTCCTCATCAGTTGCATCGGCATTGCCCCAGCGCATATTGTCTCTGATAGTTCCTCTGAAAAGAACTGCCTTCTGCGGCACAACGCCTGTCTTTGCCCTCAGGCTCAGTAGGTTATAATCCTTTACGTTGATACCGTCAACGAGCACCTCTCCGCTCTCGCAGTCATAAAACCTCGGTATCATATTGACCACCGATGACTTGCCCGAGCCTGTGCCGCCTATTATGCCTATTGTCTCGCCTTTTCTTGCAAAAAAGCTTATCCCCGATACGGAAGGTTCTCTGTTGTCGCCGTAGCGGAGGGAGGCATTCCTGAATTCAACCGAATATTCAGCATCATCCGCAGACTCTGATACGCCGTTTTCCATTTCAGGCTCAATCTCAAGCACTGCGGCAATACGCTTTGCCGAAGCCTCCGATTTCGTGATGTTCACTATCAGGTTTGCAAGTTTTATCAGCTCAACAAGTATCTGCGACATATAGTTATAGAGAGCTATCACCATTCCCTGCGTCATCACGCCCTCATAAACCTCTATAGCACCGACTTTTATCAGAATAAGCACCGCAATGTTTATGAGCACATAGGTCAGCGGATTAAGGAGCGCCGACACCCTTCCGACAGTCTTCTGTGAAACGGTAAGGCTTTCATTTGCCGAGTGAAACTTCTTTTTCTCATCCTCTTCGGTGCAGAATGCCCTTATTACCCTTGCGCCCGTGAGGTTCTCTCTTGTCAGCTTCAGGACTCTGTCAAGTGATGCCTGAACCTTCTTGTAGAGCGGCATCGAAATAAGCATTATTCCGAAAACGACAGCCGAAAGCACCGGTATCACGCCGGCAAATATCAGCGCCGACCTGACGTTTATCGTAAACGCCATTATCATCGAGCCGAAAACTATCAACGGCGACCTGAGGAGAAGCCTGAGTCCAAGATTTACGCCTGACTGGACCTGATTTGTGTCACTTGTGAGGCGGGTAATCATCGTTGATGTTCCGAGCTTATCCGTCTGTGAAGAGGAAAGCCTGCCGAGATGCTCAAACAATGCGTGTCTTAAATTGGAAGCAAAGCCGACTGATGCCTTTGCGGCAAAATACTGTGCCACAACAGCGCATCCAAGCCCCACCACGCCCAAAAGCACAAGTACAAGGCACATCCTGACTATATATCCTGTATCGCCCTTTGCTATTCCGTTATCGATCACCGCCGCGATTACAAGCGGCACGATAAGGTCAAACAATGCCTCAAGCAGCTTGACCGCAGGGCCAATGATACATTCCTTTTTATATTCAGCTATGTATTTCAATAATTTTTTCATTTCTTCACCAGATATTTTATTCCCTGAAAGAGATAGGAGAACCATGGTATCGGGTCATCTATCCTGAATATCTGCTCCTTAGTATATCTTCTGTCAAAATACGAAGGCCTTGCAGAAAAGCGTTCCTTCGATATGAAAAACCACGCAATATCGTTCACGGAATTTCTTATACGGAGCTTTTCCCTTGTAACCTTCATTTCCGTTACATTTTCGCCATATTCTTTCTCAAGCAGCTGAAGTGCAAGATCGATTCCTGCCTCAAAGCCGACCTTCACGCAGGCAATCGGTCTCGGGTTGATCTCTATCACCTTTGCCACTCCCGTATCGGTCTCCTCTATAAGATCAAAGCCGATAGTGCCCGTAACGCCCGTGACCTTTGCAAGCTTTATGCAGGTCTTGATAACATCCTCACGGGTATCAAGCTCGTTGAACGTGCCGCTGCCCGCAGGAAGAGGAAACCATCGCCTTGAAATATATCCGAATGAGCTCTTTACATTTCCGTCATTATCTATAAAAAGGCAAACGGAGCGATTCCTGTTTGTCTGCTCAACGTATTCCTGAACAACATAAAGCGAGATATCTTCCGTCATCATGAATTCATCAAGCTCTTCCCTGCTTCTGAAAATATGAAAGCCGATTCCGCCGTAGCTTCTTCTCGGCTTTACGGCAACAGGGAAAGCAATATCGTCATTTGCAGGATCAAAATATGTCTTCGGGCAAGGTATGCCGTTCTCCGTACAGAGCTTCATAACGGAAAGCTTATCCTGTGTCCTGTCAAAAACATCCTTTTTCACCACTGCAAGCCTGGCATACTTTGAAAGCTCGTCATAATTCTCGGCAAGTATTCCTGCAGAAAAGTCAACAGGAGGAAGAACAACATCAAAACTGCCGTTTTTTATGAGAGAAACAATACATTCAGCTGATTCTGCGGGCTTTTCAGGATCGCACACTCCGTAAATCACCCTATCGGCAAACCTTGAATGACTGCAGATATCCCCTTTTGAATTGCACAGAATGTTTACTTCGCACCCGAGCTTTCTGAAAGCACGCATATATTCAAGGTTCTGTCTTGCGTATCCCTCCAGAATAAGAATTTTCTTTCCTTTGAAATTCATAAAAATCTTTCCTGCCTTTATTTTTTCCTGTGGCTAAAGCATTGACCGCTCATTTATTAATTATACCATATTCTACGGCATAAATCAAGCACCGAAGAGGGCTGTCCTGTTTCTTGCAAAAATGAGCCGAAAAATTTTTGAAAAAAATAAAAACACCTCTTGACAAAATCGAAACTATCTGCTATAATATGCAATGTTGAACGGCGAGATGTTCAACTGGCATATAGCGGTGTAGCCAAGCGGTAAGGCAACGGACTCTGACTCCGTCATTACCTATGTTCGAATCATAGTACCGCTGCCAAAACTCCCGATTGCAAGTGCATTCGGGAGTTTCTTTTTCTTCTTATACTTTTTTCCATTTCTTAATAAAAATATATTGACACAAGCCATCAAAAATGGTATAATTTAACAGTAATGTTTCCGTAGCTCAGCTGGATAGAGCGACCGCCTCCTAAGCGGCAGCTCGTTCGTTTCCTGGAGGGGCGGAAAATTGAATAATTTTTGTATATGTCCCGGTAGCTCAGTAGGATAGAGCGGTCGCCTCCTAAGCGACAGGCCGTTGGTTCGACTCCAATCCGGGATGCCAAAAACCCTTGCTGCAAGCCCCTTTTCGGGGTTTGCAGCGTTAATTTTTATCTTTGCACCCGATGATGGTCTGTAAATCATCGGGTGCTCTTTTATTCGCTGCACGATGAATATTTTGCTAATTAGACTCGAACGGTTTCCACAAGTTTGCTAATAAAAATCAGCGATTTGCTAATTTGATTTTAGCGACCACTTGCGGGGGCTTGTGCGGCAATCAGCGCCGCCAGCGCACTTGCAAGCTCGGGGGATTTTTGTAGCTGCTCGACCAGGCTTGCCAGATCAAGGGTTGCGGGTGCCGTTTCCTTCGGTTCAGCCGGAGGACGAATATCTCTCAGATCGGGGTTGGAGTAGAAGGCGGTCTCAAACTTTTGCGCATTGACCTTTCTATCTTCATCCAGGATATGAGCGTACACACTTGTTATCATATCGATCTCTGCGTGTCCCGTATCGCCCTGTGTAGCCTTCAGATCGCCGTGGTTGAGCTTTAACTTGTATGTGGTACTGGAATGACGGAGAGAATGAAAGACTACCCTGGGCAGTCCTGCTTCTTCACGGAGCTTTGCAAACTCCTTCAGGATGATACGGTCCTCGCAAGGCCGTCCGTTTGGGAGAGCGACAACCAGGTTAAAGTCCTGGTACTCGTCTCCCAGGAAGCTCCTGATTTCATCCTGTGCCTTCTTCCACTCGCACAGAATATACGCAAGGGTTTTAGGCAGCCATACTTTACGGATACTTGACTCCGTTTTCGGCTTTTTCAGAATAATTCGTGTGCTTGTGTTTGGCATAAGCGGTGTGAAGATATAATAGATATCCTTCTCACCCAAAGTTTCAATCGCTCGCTTTGAGGCTCGCGTCAATTCCTTGTCTATGAAAACATAAGCATTGTCGGCTGCAATATCTTCCTCGGAAATATGTACGTTATCCCAGGTCAGTCCCAATATCTCGCCTACTCGCAGGGAGCAAGCAAAAGCAAGGTTCATTGCCACATAGAGCTTACTGTCCGTACACTTATCAAGGGCGGTGCGGATCATATCCGCGTCCCAGATATCGCGTTTCTTGTACTCCGTCTTGGGAAGAACCACATTGTCAAAGGGATTTCTCCCGATGATCTCCCAGCGTACCGCCTGCTTGAAAGCGCAGCGCAGAAGTTTGATGATCTTCTCAATGGTCTGATTGCTCACATAGGTGGTGGTCGCTTTTCTCGTCTTGGTGGATACCGACCTTGTTTTTTGCAAGGTCTGAATATAGGCGTCCACAGCGCGAGGCGTAACAGACTGTACCTCCATATCACCGATAATCGGATTGATGTAGTTGTTAATCAGCGAAGTTTGGCTGTCGTACATAGACACGCCCCACTTCTTTTCTCCGTACAAGGATACGAAGTCAAAGAGAAAATCGGATATCTTCTGATTGCTCGGCGGGAGAAATGTTCCCGTGTGCTGCTGGTTCTCAATTTCAGCTTTGCGCTTCAGGGCCTCTTTGTGAGTGCCCCAGGTTTCCCATTTTTGCTTGGTTTCTCCGTTCTCGTCAACATAGTTGTATATAACGGAATAATTCTTTTTACGTTTGATGATAGATGCCATAATATTATATCCTTTCTTAGATCAGATGTTGAGGGTATCCAGCCACTCGTCAAAAGACCGCTTGGATATTCTTATGGCGTTACCAATTCGCACGATTTTGAAGTGTCCCTCTTTGACAAGGATATATGCGGAGGTTCGACCGATCCCTAAAATGTGGGCGATTTCCTCAACCGTATATGTTCTCTTGCCGGGGAGCGCTTGCTTCGTGCCGTTCCACGTATTAGACATTAGAACCCCCTTTCTATGAATGAAACAGCACGATATTTCATATAGTCAAGTAATAACCTTTACTATATTATACCGTGCTGTTGTGTCTTTGTCTGCTGCATTTAAGAAAATTGCGGAAAATTTACGATTTATCCGCAAATGAAAAGAACTTTACTTTATCCAAAAATAGAAATAGGCTGAACGGACGGCTGCTTGGCTCAGCTCCACGGGAAATTCACCCTCACGCGGTTCTCGCGCGACCCTACCTATTGCCTGCGACGCCTCGCCACCTGAATATGGTTGCACGCTCGGACTGTAGCTGTAAGGGAGTCTCATTATCCTGTCTGTGCGTCGTCGCCCGCAAGCTGCCAAACCTGCTTCACGTCCTCGTGTTTCTCGCTCGCTCCCTGGGGAGGTCCTGGCGCACCGTCCGTATGGCTCGTCACAAACAGATCGTATCCGTCTGCCCTATGCCGGCCGGGAATTATCCGCCCGGCGTTCTTGTCAAGGAGCTTCGGCAGCCCGCGAGGAAAGGGGAACTCACGGGTGCCTCCTGCACTTTAATTCAGGTTAAAGCCCAGGATGGAGATAATCAGTTTCGTTTCCAGCCTTCTACGCAATTCTTCATCAACATAAGTGCAGTAGTTGCCGTTCTCGTCACGACCTGTCCTTCTGCAAAGCGTAGCTATGTAGCCGGAATAATGACGGATCACCTCATTGACCGCGTCCGTTTCACCGTGGACGGCGGCTTCGATCACCGGGTACGGGATCATGCGGGTATGCTGGGTAGCATTACTCATCCGCTTCACCTCCCATCAGCTTTTTCAGCAGCCGATAGGCTCTCTGCCGGTGCGTGTTGACCGTTCTTCTTGCTATGCCCATGTGGTCGGCAATATCACGGTCGGCCATATCCAGGAACCAATACATAAGGATGATATTGCGTTCCTTTTCGGGAATAGCAGACAGCGCCTCGGCCAAACGGTCGTCCTTGACAAGTACGGTCTCGTTTCCGATCTGGAAGGAAGTGTACTCCCAGGGGTATTCATCGTACACCGCAAGCTGCTCCATCGCACCTTCCGGCAGGTCGCTCATAGGAATTTCCCAAAGCGCCCTGTGATTGATATCCCTATGACCGTTGTTGGCCTCATGCTTCAACACCTTCTTGCAGAAGCTATCAAAGGTGTGCTGCTTGTGGATTTCATGGAGATCAGGTTTCATTTTCTCACCTCCCTTCGTGCCGGGAGGCAGGTCCTTCTTTCCCCTTTCATCCATTACTGGTCTGACGGAGGTGGGTTTTGGCCGATTTTCGGAATATTTCTTAAAATAATTTTTTCTGTCGCTCATATAGCGTCTCCTTTCAATTCGTTTCGGGGTGATCTTGGTAGCGAATTGAAAGGGCGGTGAACGGCAGCGATATGTACGGAAATGCAAAATGCGCCTGCCCGCGAAAGGACGCGGACAAGCGCAAAAAGAATTGTAAACAGTATTAAGTTGAATTGTCAGTTCATACTCATAGCCGTAATATCCCGACGGTGGGTGATAGCTTTTTTTGACCGTAGGATATTAGGCGGGTGAGTATTGAAAAAAATTAACACGGCGTACCTCCATTAGATACCGCCGTGTTCGGTTAGTAAGTCGTCATTGGTTTGTGGTAAACGCAAAGAAACGGCGGCTTATTGTTTACCGCCGATCAAGAGATAGTTATGCCTCGTTTATGTTCAAACATAAAGAGCCAATAAATCGCGTGAAATCGCGCGGTTTATTGGCTCTGCGTCTTTGCGTCGGGCTCTGTATTATTTTACAGTTATTTTTTCTTTTCAGGGATAACCGTTATTTGTAGATTTCTAACTTCAATCAAACTTTCTTGCTTGCATTTCGGGCAGAACAGAGGAAAGTTTTTTAGTTCCGTGTCGGGACGCATTTGAACACGCGTTTTGTTGTTGCACACGGGACATTTTATCCAATCATTTGTATTCATTATGCCCCCTCACTTTCGTTTGTTTTTTATTTTGTATATCTTTTGATTATCTTTTTCGTACCCATGAGGATTGTAGTGGAAACCATAATACCCAATGAGTTCAAGATAATATCGTTCATATCAAATGCTCTGCCGAAAATAGGTTGCAGAACCTCAATGACGGCAACAGCAATAAGTCCTTTAATGACACAATTCTTCCATGTAGGGGCTTTCTTGGATAACGGATACAGAAAACCAAACGGCAGGAACATCAGAAAGTTTCCGATTGTTTCACCGCTGATGTAGTTGAAGAAATCGGGGACAAGGTCAAAGTCACCACCAAACCAACCTATAGTTCTGCCTGGGTCCATGTGATAGAACAGTTTATACCAAACTATGTTCATCAAGTCCAAACCTACAACCAAACACACAAGTCCCGTGATATAGCAAACAAAAGCACATGAGAACAGTTTTCTGCTGATAGGGGTTTCCTTATCTTTTCTAAATCGGATAATGCCGTAAATCGCACCCACAACCAACGCAATAGGCAATGCTTGCAGAAAGTAGCCTATATATGTGTCAAAAAAGAAATATTGAAAATTCATATCTTCTGGAAAATACATCGTATGTACCTCTCTGAATTAAGGATGTTCTCGGATCTGAACGACAACCCATTCGCCGGTATCATTTTTCTCAACTTTCCAAAGAGAAGGGATGCGCCAACTGCCATTGGTGGTACTTCCATCGTGACGGAATGTTTCGGAGGAGTAGAATACCCAAATCCAGCCCTCATTCTCACCAAGATGGGCAGACCAAAGTTCCAACGAATGTTCATTGAACGCCACGTCGCCATAGCTGTCAATATGCGTTGCATAGCGGGAAAGCAAACCGTATTCTTCCTCGTTTTCGGCCCTTGTGGATCGTACATCCATAAAGGCTTTGTCTGCCAGACGAAGAACAGCCTGAGCTTCTCTACGGTCAGATGCAGAGCCAATATAGAGCGCTTTTGCAATTTGTTCATTGCTATAATAATTGCCCATAGTCATAGGTCCAATGTGAATAATGCGATACACAGGGAAAATGTGAATCAGCACACCGAGGGCGATAATGACTGCAGAAATAATGGCGGCTACACGATAGACCTTTTTCCGAAATTTTTTGCGGATGGCCGTCATAGACTTTAACACTTCTGTTTCCAAAGTGTTCTGCATATCGCTACCGATCTTTTCGACTTTTGTTCCCGCTTTCATAGCTTCAAGCTCGGCGGCACACTCCGGACAGTTTTCGAGATGTTCTTTGACAAATACGCTCGTTTCCTCACTGACCATGTTTTCAAGGTACAGAGGCAAAACATCACGAACATAACTACACTCATTTTTCATGTTCGATTTCCTCCAATCTGTTTTGTATCATTTTTCTGGCTCGGTGGTATGTAACGCAAGCCCAGTTATCAGTTTTTCCATAGAGATCGCCTATTTCTTTGAATGATAGTTCCCCAAACACACGCCACATAAAAACTTCCTTATATGGGTCGGAAATATCATGCAGAATTTTTCGTATCAGGCGAGCTTCTTCCTGTTCACCGATTTGTACATCAATGCGAGCATCTGGATCGGCTACATTCCGTAAATCAGACTCGTCAATACTCAATTCTTTTCTGTTCTTTTTCAAATATGAGTAGTATGTGTTTTTCGCAATTTGGCAAAGCCAAACTCGCATATCACAATCACCACGAAAACTGTCTACGGAATTTATTGCTTTGAAAAAAGTTTCGCTGGTGATCTCCTCTGCAATATGCTCATTGCCGGAAAGCTGCATCACATATAGATAAACCGACTTGAAATAGGAATTGTAAATCTGATCGAACTCCATTACGCTACCACCTCCTTTCAGACATAAGACTCCGCAGATGAAGAAATCTTACAGAAAATCTGAAAATTTTTGAGAAAATTTGTCCTGAAGTTTCTCCTAATTTTACACCTGTAATTTTGTAGAACGGCACAGCGGCGACTTGGCGGTTAGCCAGATCGCCGCTGTGAATACTTTTCCCTTATACATTTTACTCATATCTTGTGGCACTTTCAAGGCGTTAAATGTGAATAATTAGAATTATTTTGGCTAATCATAGGAACTGTACAGACATATGCGCCAAGAGATATGAACTGTATAATATAAGTATAGGAATTATTTTTGCAAAAAGGAACGTATTAGCTATGAAAAGACCCGTACCGCTTTATGACTTTACGGCGTTTGGAAAAGCTATAAAAGAGGCAAGAACAACACGAGGCGAGTCTCGCAAGAAGGTCAGCGACGATATGAACTTATCGCCCCGCTATCTTGCAAACATAGAGAACAAGGGACAACTGCCGAGCTTACAAATCTTTTATGAGCTTGTTACCCGTTATGATATATCCGTAGATCAATTCTTTTTCCCCGACAAGAGCGTGGATAAAAGCACACAACGTCGTCAGCTTGATACTCTGCTCGACGGGATGGATGATAAGGGATTGCATATCGTTACGGAAACAGCGAAAGCCATCGTCGAAGTCGAAAAGGACATTTGAACACCGAAATTGCCTTGAAACGCAGCAGACTTTTATGAGTTTGCCGCGTTTTTCTTTTTTGCTCATTTTTTGCGAAAAATCAGCCATTTTACCCATTCCGAAGTGTAGTAAGGGTAAAGTGGGAAAGTACGAAAGAGTTACGATAGCAAGCACAGCAAGTGAGTACCCACTTGCGATTTTTCCGTATTTTCAGGTCCCTTGCCCGAAAATGAAAAAAGCTTGTTGGGATATCCCAAACCCTTATAGAAACGGAGGCGTTTTATGGCGAACCGGAAACGGAACATACAGATGAAATTTTGGGTCACGGAGGAAGAAAAACGTCTCATTGACGAGAAGATGAAGCTGCTGCCGACGCAGAGGTACGGCGCGTATCTGCGAAAGATGGCGATTGACGGATATATCATCTATACGGATATGTCGAACTTAAAGGAGATGAACAAGACCCTGTTCTCCATCGGCCGCAATATCAATCAGATCGCAAAGAAGCTCAACGCCGGAGGTCCCGCATATCAGGCCGATATGAACGAGATACGGGAAAGGCTGGATCAGATATGGCAGTTACAAAGACGCATCCTATCAATTCAACGCTGAAAGCGGCCATTGACTATATTTGCAATCCCGATAAAACGGACGGTAAGCTGCTCGTCTCCGCCTATGGCTGCGCCGCCGAAACTGCGGACATTGAATTTGCCTGGACCCGCCGCCATGCCATCGACAAGGGGACGAACCTGGGCCGTCACCTGATACAAGCCTTTGAACCCGGTGAGGTCTCACCCGAGGAAGCCCACGAGATCGGTATGAAGCTCGCAAAAGAGATTTTGGGCGGCAAGTATGAATTTGTGCTGACGACCCATATAGACAAGGATCACGTACACAACCACATCATTTTTAACGCCGTCAGCTTTGCGGATCACAAGCACTATCATTCCAACAAACGGAGCTATCACGAAATACGCCGCGTCTCTGACCGACTGTGCAAGGAACACGGTCTGTCCGTCGTCGTTCCCGGACAGGATAAGGGCAAAAGCTACATTGAACACCAGGCAGAGAGAAACGGCACCAGCTACAAGGCAAAACTGAAAGCGACCATTGACCGGCTCATTCCCACTTGCAAAGATTTTGAGGATTTGCTTGCCCACCTGCAGCGTGAAGGGTATGAGATAAAGAGAGGAAAATATATCTCCTGCCGCGCCTCCGATCAAGAGAGATTTACCCGAATGAAGACCTTGGGTATCGACTACACGGAGGAAGCCATTACCGCACGGATCACCGGAGGCTCCAGACCTTCCCGCCAGCCGAAACAGCGCGACGACCGTATCCGTCTGCTGTACGACCTCCAGACAAAACAAGGAGGGCTCCAGCATTGGGCGAAGATACAAAATCTGAAACTGGCCGCAAAGACCTTCGCCTGGTTGGAAGAACGTGGGATAGACAACTATGCCGATCTTGAAAGCAAGGCAGACTCCATCACAGAGAAACGGGACAGCTCCCATACCGAGATAAAGACCATCGAGGCAAGGAGCGCGGAGCTCGCCCTTGTGATGAAGCACGCCGCCACCTATCGGAAGCTGAAACCGATCTACGATCAATACAGACGGTCGGGAGATAAAGAGAAATTTATGCGGGGTCACGAAAGCGAGATCATTCTTTTTGAGGCCGCCGCCCGTGAGCTCAAACGCCTGGGCGCCGTTCCGCTGCCGACGACCGAGAGTATGAAGGCAGAGCTCGCCGCGCTGAACGCAAAGAAGGAAAAGTTCCTTGCCGAATATAAAACGGCGAAAAGCGAAGCCCAGGAATACGAGACCATAAAAAAGAACGTGGATACGCTGCTGTCCGTTCCGAAGGACGACGAACCGAAGCGTACCCATCACATCGAATAACCCCGCACTTTCGCGGAGTGAAAATATAATTTTATTTCAGGAGGTATCACCCTATGGAAAACAAACCCGCTATCATCGTATCCGGCAACAAGAACAATATGCAGCCCTGGTATGAGGAAAAATGCAAGCGCGCCCTAGAAGAGCTCGCCCACCTTGCGGACACCATCCGCCGCCCCGGTGACGCACCGAACAACGGATGGCAAAGCAAACAGGAGGAAATGGAACATCACCTGGCCCTTGCCGTCAAGAGCGTGCTCGTCCTCTCCATCGTATCCTGCGGACATAAAGGCAATATCGAACGCGAAGATATTGACCTGATCGTGGATGAAGGATACGAAGGCTACAAGAAGGTTATGGAGAAGATCATCCATGACGAGGCGTGAGGCGGTCGGGGCGTTTCTAAAAAACTGCCTGCTGCCGATCACAGCGGCGGTGCTGCTGTTCTTCATTTTCCGTTCCGCCTGTGTGAAGGATGGGAGCGTGGACTATTTCCTCTTATGGCTCCTGTGCGGTCTGCCTTTTGGGATACACCGTATGTTTTTGTGGATCATCCCCGGCGGCCGTTCCTTCGGCGGCAGCATTGTCGTCTTTGCCCTGAACTTTCTGATCGGCGCCGTTGTCCTCGTATGGCGGCTCCTGGTCGCCGTGTGGTATGTGCCGCTGACGATGTACCGGCTGATAAAGGGGTAAATTGTTATAAAACCAACAGCGCACCACTATATGATGTGGTTGCGCTGTTGATTTGTTCACGAAAATATGGTATAATTATGTAAAAGTAATAATGAGTTTCAAACTCATTCCGATAGAATACAAAAATGTCCGTGGAGGTATCAATGGCAAAGAAGGACAAGAAGATGATAAAGGTCGTCTATTTCGATGAGGGGTCCGCTACAGATTTTATCTACGTTATAGAAGGTGGAAAAAGCACCGATAGAAAAGAACACATTGTCACGAAGGCAACTGAGATTGCAATCGGAGCGGAGGCAGAAGCAAGCAAATCTGCGGGACTATTTTCAATTATTTCTGCCAAAGTAGGTGCGGCGGCCAATGCCGACTTTTCCAGAGAAGGCAATACCATAATTACAAAAGCGATTGAGAATACAATCCTTACTGATTATTTGGAGCATGCTGCAAAAGGTGGAAAATCTTATATACGCATTTTCTCTGATTGCAAACCATATCCGTATCCGAAATCTTTTGCATTTTTCAAAATGTTAACTCCATACTTAAAAATGACAAACGGACAGATTGAAGTTGCGGATGGTCTCTCATTAAATCTTGCACTTATGGATGAGGCGTTAGATAGTGGCAGAGGATATTACGAATTGATGGCTGACTGCGATGGAGAAACTGTCGTTTTGCGCTTTAACATAAAAGCATTCCGTAATAATTATTTTATTTCGGATCTTGTAAAAATGAATTTGGACTACCACGCAATAGAAGTTGGTACAGTTAATGTCGGCAGTCTGACGATGGAATCGGAATTTGGAGATAACCAAGAAAAAGAAATCAACGGCTTTGACATGATAGATAATACTTTATCTGCGGGTTCTGACGAAATAAAAGTTTATGATGTCATTTTGGCTGGGGTATGCAGATGAATGTAAAGATTTTTTATGGCGGATTGTCGGGATTTCGCAAAATATTACCTGCAAACGCAAATTATATGCCTATTGTTGATCTTGCAATATTGGACGATGCAAGACACCGCAAGGTGAAAGTCGATGTGCAAGGCAACCGAATTGAAGAAGAGGAAGTTATACCGCATTATGATAATGTAGTTGCCTTTTCAGACGATTATCCCTCATTATCCGAGGGCACTATAGAGAGTTTTACTAATTTTGTATTGCGATATGATATCGATAATTTATATCTGCAAAACCCTCCAGATAGCATTGCAAGACATATTCAAGAACTCTCCTGTGTCAACTGCGATATAAGTAGTCAAGAATACAAGATTATCGATATAGACCTACTAAAGAAAATCAATAGCGGTTTTCCCGAAGCGGTTATTGGTCAAGAACTTGCACAGAAACAAATCTTAGCTGCTCTATATAACGTTGCGAAGTGTCGATATAATAAGCCCTGCGTTATACTGCTATACGGTAGTACCGGAGTAGGAAAAACTGAAAGTGCCAAATTCATTGCAACTACGTTGGAGGAAACGCTTTTTAGAAAACAGTTTTCCATGCTCCATAGCGAAGAATTTAGCTCCTATATTTTTGGAGGTAAACATAATCAAAATAGCTTGGCTAAAGAATTGCTGGAGAGAGAATCAAATATCATTTTGTTCGATGAATTTGACAAACCCCATCCTGTATTTCATAGTGCTTTCTACCAGCTGTTTGATGAAGGTATTTACGTTGACAGAAACTTCACCGTTAAAATGAAAGATTCAGTCATTATATGCACATCAAACTATATGTCTGAAAAAGAAATTCGCACAGCTCTTGGCGAACCTATTTTTTCAAGATTTGATGCCGTTATCAAATTTGAAAAATTAAACAAAGATGCCATCAAAAAGATTATGGAGAAAGAGTATGATAAACAATACTCCATTTTAGATGAAACCGAAAAGGGTATTATCGAAAGTTATCAGATCAAGGAAAAAATCCTTGCTTTAGTTGAAAATTTGGATAACGCAAGACAAATCAGAAGAATTATCAGAGAAGCCTTTAGTGCTGCTTTGATACGAGAATTGTTATAGAAAACTTAATTTCCGCTTTGCGAAGGAACGCATGTTTTGTTGCAAGCGAAACGCACCTTTTAGATTGGGGGATACAACACTATGGCACGGTTCATGATAAAGTATGGCGAGAAAGAACATCTCGAACAAATTGTAAAAGGATCAATCAGATTCGCTCCTTCGCAGACTTATATAAAACTTGAAGAAGCTTTACATAACAAAGGACAAGGTGACTTGCTGGAAGGTAAACTTAAATTAAAAATCCAAGGGGCAAGAGTTCATGATAGAGAAAATGATAACCTCATTGCAACGCTGCCTCCAAATTCGGTCATAATTATTTCTATCCAAGACGTTAATAATATGCCCGTGTTTTGCCTTACGCAGTATGGAGAGGACGATATTTCCGATTATGTAGACGATTCAAATTATAAAATTTCACTTTCAAACGAAAAACTTCAGGGGATTCAATCTGATTTTCCCAAAGCCACCCACGCACTCATTATCCTTGAACCAGATAGATTTATAAACGATATAAACGGTATAGAAAATCATCAGTTTGTGAGTGACAGAATTCGTTATTACGATTATGACATAAACCCTCTGCAAATGATGATGTATTTAACAACTGGGAGCGAAACTATTGAAACAAATACAGTAATGTCTTTGACCTATGAAAACAGATATCGGCATTTACTATGTAAGGACGAATCATTTTCAAATCAAGAAGAATACCGCTTTATAGAACTCAATGAACTGATTACAGAACCCGTTTTCTATCCGATTACATTTACATCAAAATATTTGATTGTACCTATCGAGCAGCTAAAACAGCCAGTACAGATAAACATATAATTAAAAAAGGGAGCGCAGCCCTCGGACGAACCGAGAAGCCGCGCTCCCTTTTTGCGTTTATAAAAGTGTTAATTTTGACCTCTGTATGACCGCCACGGGAGAAGAAAACCTCCGCAAAGGAAAACATACAGTCTACCTTCCGAAAAGCCGATACAGGAGATTATTTGACCGTTTTTGAACCCCTACCGCTACACTTTTTCGATCTCTCCGAAGTGTAGCGAGGACAGGCTATCAGGATCACCCGGAAACTCTGCTTGCAGTCGTGGGTACAGCCACGGCAAACCTTGTTGTACTGCCGTCTGCCGTTCTCACCCAGGAAGAAGGACCACTCATGCCTCCATTTCTTGCTCCTGCTCATAGGCTGCCATGCTCGGGCGTGCCGCGTCCTTCACGCGCCTTTTCGGGCGTGGGTCTTTTGGAGCATTCCCGCTTTGCCTCGGCAAGACGTTCACGGATGGAGGGCTTTTCCTTTACCTCGTCACGGCGGCCGTTGTTGATCTGCCCGTCGATCATAGCGTAATCGTCCTCCACGGTCATTTCCGCCGTTTTGAGAGGATTGTCTCTTTCCTGCATTTCTGCGTTTACCACGGCAAAAGCCCTGGTGCCGTTTCCCATAATAAGAAACTGCTTGTCGTCAGACTGATGGTGGACGCCGTAACCGGCTGCCTCCATTTGTTCTTTTGACAGATCGGTGAGGGCGAAGCTGCCGCGCGGGGTCTGGATACGCTCGCAGGTCAGATGGTCGTCCGGCTGTTCGGGACGCTCAATGAGCTTTGCCTTATCCTCTGCGATAGAGGTATCCTGTTTCGGATCGTATCCCGTCTCGCGCTCATACTCGGCAATTCTGCCGGGGAGAACGTCGTCCCCGGTCTGCGCCATTTCCTCCAGCATTTCACGGAGGGCTGCCGTCTTGCCCTCCAGGAGAAGGTCGGCAATAAGCTCCTTCTGTTCGTGGGGCTCGGGGTGCTGTGCCGCATACTGCGGATCATGCTGACGGAAAAACTCGTCAAGATCAAAGGCAAGGTCGGTGACCATATCCATTTTGTCGTCCATCGTGAGCTCCGGTTCTTCATCCTCAAAATTCATAACACGGTATTCCTCCGGGATACTCTCTATCTGTCCGTCGTATTCCTCATAGAAGCGGTCGCCTGTATCACGGACATAGCCGAAGTCGGTAAATTCGCCTCCTTCCTCCAGGACAACGTCACGGCCGTATGCCTCGTAGTCAAAATAACTTTCCAGATAGGACGGAATCTCCATAGCGCCCAATTCCTCGATGTAATACCTTCCCAGGTCGTCGTGATCGTGGATGCCGGGGTAAACATCGTAGCAATCCAGATTATAGGTCAGATTTATCAAATCCTCCAGACTGCGCGTATGCTCGCCCATTTCTATTGCTGCATGGAACTGCTCGTATTCGCTCGGCGTCATTTCATCCAGCCGCGACGCCAGATAATTGAGCTCGTCAAGGTTGACGTACTCGCCCAGCTTGTCATAAAGGCCGTCCACATAGCAATCATAGTCGGTTACAAACCATTCCTCATAGACGCAGCCAAACTCGTCCGCCTGCCCGATACCGATACGCTCAAAGACCTTTTTTATTTCATCGGCGGTGGTGGGAAACCTGACCCATTCGCCCACAAGCTCGCCCTCGTTATATTTTCCCAGGTTGGTTATAAAGGCGGCAAAGGGATAATCTTTGTCATATTCATAGTTCGGCATTCTTCGTCACCTCCTTAAAGCTCCTGCTCGGTTTTGCCTTTTGCCGCCGTCGGCGTCTGCTTGGCGGCACACTCCTTTTTGCCCTGTTCCAGACGTTCACGGATGGAGGGCTTTTTTTCGGTATCCCTGGCAGAGTGTTCCGCTGACTTTTCATGCTGCCACTCGTCGCCGGAAAGCAAGATATAACCGTGTTCCGTAAAATGCCCCTGTTCTTCCTTCGCCGCATACTGCCCGAAAGGAACGGGATCAATGGCGTTCAGTAGCTCGGGCGTGAGAAGGATATCCGTATGCTGGGCGATAAAGCGCAAGCCCAGGTCGTTCAGATCGCGGACGTTGGGCTCAAATACGAAATAGTCCGTATTTGCCGCAAATTCTTTGAACTGCTCCGGTGTCGTCAGCTTAAACGGGGATGCCTGCACTGCCGCAAGCAATTCCTTATCTTCAGGAGAAAGGGCGGCGACTGCCGCCCTGACTTCGGGTAAACTTTGAATATCTTTATTTTCTGCCATTAGCACCATCCTTTCTTTTTGGGAACTCCAGCTTGAATTTCACAAACTTTTCTCCCGTATCCTCCATAACTACGGTCGCGTCGTAGGTGTCGCCCTTCTTTTCAGACCACATACCTTTTACGGCGGTACGGCCTTTCTTCAAAAGGTCGGCCGCCATCTTCTTTGTCAGCTCCTTCTTGCGGGAAGTCCAGAAACGGTCATTCTTCCAGAGAACGAAGGAACAGGAACGATCGGAACACGCAAAATTGCTTTTGCCCTCATATACCGGCTTGCCGCAGCGGGGACAGTTGCCAATCACCTCTTTATCGGGGGCGAACAGCTGTTGTCCTTCCTCGGAGATATGGGAATAGGTCGATACGGTATCCTTCACCATAGCGCAGATACCGTTAAGGAACTCGCCCGGATTGGCTTCACCTCTTGCAATAGAAGTTAGGCGCTGCTCCCATTCTGCCGTGAGCATAGGAGAGGTCAGCGGTTCGGGAAGAACGGTTACAAGGTTCATACCCGCTTTTGTGGGAATGAGATTTTTACCCTTGCGCTCCACAAATCCCGCCGATACCAGCTTTTCGATAATGGCCGCTCTGGTCGCCGGTGTGCCTAAACCTTTACGCTCGGCCTCGTCCGGCATATCTGCCTTGCCCGCGTTCTCCATAGCGGAAAGTAAGGTGTCCTCGGTAAAAGGTTTCGGGGGCTGGGTGTAATGCTCGGTGATCTCTGCGGATACGTTATCGTAGGTCGCCCCCTCGGTAAGCTCGGGCAGATCGGCGCCACCGTCCTCGTCCTCCGGCTTTTCTTTCAGGGAGGAACGGAAGATACGCTCGATCTCGCGCCATCCTTCGGAGAGGATGTGCTTGCCTTTTGCCGTGAAGGAATGGCCGCCGCACTCCAAGGAAGCCGTTACCGTCTCATAATGGAAGGGCTCCGCCGCCGCACAAAGCAGCCTGCAGCATACGAGAAGGAACAAGTTACGCTCGCCCACAGGCAAAGCGGAGATATCCGCTTTTTCGGTCTCCATCGTGGGAATGATCGCGTGGTGGTCGGTCACGCCCTTGTCGGATACCATAAGCTCCACCAGGGGAAAGAAACTGCTGCACTTATCAAAGGGCGGTACCTTCGCCGCAAGGTGAATCACACAGGAAGCAGTTTCCGCCATGTCGGAGGTGAGATAGCGGCTGTCGGTACGGGGATAGGTCAACAGTTTCTTTTCATAGAGGCTTTGCGCATAATCAAGGGTCTGCTTTGCCGTGTACCCGAAAATGCGGTTGGCCTCTCTCTGCAGGGTGGTGAGGTCGTACAACTTGGGAGGCTGTTCTTTCTTCTGCTCACGCTTGACAGAAACGCACACGGCGGATCTGTCGGCACAAGCGGTTTTGACCTTCTCTGCGTCCTCCGGGGAGATGATCTTCTCAGAAACAGCCTCCGCACCGTTCACCTTCAGGCGCACGTGATGATATTTTTCTTTGCGGAACATCATCGTTTTAGCCTCGCGCTCGGCAAGCATAGCCAGGGTCGGGGTCTGCACTCGTCCCACGTTCAGGGTACGGTGATAGAGAACGGAGAAAAGACGGGTGGCATTGATACCCACCAGCCAATCCGCCTTTTGTCTGCAAAGTGCGGATTGATACAGGGCGTCATACTCTACGCCCGGTCGCAGGTCATTCATACCCTCACGGATCGCGCTGTCCTCCATAGAGGAAATCCATAGTCTTTCAATGGGCTTGCTACAGCCGGTCATTTCATAGACCAAACGGAAAATGAGCTCACCTTCGCGTCCTGCGTCGCAAGCATTGACGACGGTATCCACGTCGGGGCGGTTCATCAGGGTACGTAGATTTTCAAAGGCTGCCTCCTTGCCGGGAGCGATCACATAACGGAAGGGCTCGGGGAGAATGGGAAGGTCGTCATAGCGCCATTTCTTGAAATTCTCGTTATATCCCGCCGCGTCCATCGGGGAAACAAGGTGGCCCACGCACCAGGAAACGATATATCCATTCCCCTGAAAAAAGCCATCGGCCCCGGATTTTACACCCAGGGCCGAGGCGATAGATTTTGCTACACTCGGTTTTTCTGCGATAATCAGCTTCATTCGATGTCCTCCGTTTCATCGGTCGTATCCGTGTCGGTATCTTCCTCGATCAGATATTCTTCATCCTCCAGGTCAAAGTCGTCGATCTCGGACGGTACTTTTGTTGTTTTGCCTTTCTTCTTTACCACAAGGAAATAGAAGGCCGCACCGCCTCCGCCTGCCAGGATCACAAGGACGATCATACCGGCATTGCCGCCCTTCTTATCGTCTGCCGGAGGCTCGGGATCGGTGGGTTCCGTAGGCTCCTGGGGCTTGGGCTCCACACCTGCACACTCGGTCATATTCGCCATACAGAGCGTACAATCCGCTTTAATGGCACCCGCCGCGCATTTATTGGAACAGGAACAGACGACGGGCTCCGTTTCGGTCTCGCCGTCCTCCATAAGTGCCATAAGGTCGGCTTCATCCACCTGGTTCAAGAAATGTACGGTATATTCGCCCTCGTCGTCACGGTCAATAATGAGATAGAACACGTTGCCGTTTTTGGTCTGTACCGTAATAAACTGCTTGCCGCTTTCCTCGCTGCTGCCGATATCGTCAATGAGGGTCATATTTCCGTCAGGCGTGAGGGCGTTACTGTTGCCGCCCGTTTCTCCCATATCTCCAAACATACCGCCGAACATATCAAGTAGCCCCGCCAACATATCGAAGTCAAGGGAGAAGGAGGGTGTTTCGGTATCCTCGCCGCTATCACAAGTGGGCTTATCCGTTACGGTGAGATAATCGGAATGAACATAGCCGATACGTTTAGGTAAAAGCACCATGACCCATTCGCCGTCTGTGCCGATTACGTCCACGGTCTCGCCGTTCTCAAGCTGGGTAAAGGCCCTGTTATCAAGACCGGCTCCCGTTCTGACGTTCAATCGGGCTCCGTTTGTGGTGACGGTTCCAACCTGTCCGGGTGACCTTTCTTCCTCCGAAACATCACCCATGCCGCCGATGAAGGATAGAACAGTATCCATAATGGCGTCAAGGTCAATGCCGGAAAGGTCGATCCCCTCCAAAAGAGAAAGGTATTCCTCCGGTATCTGAAACTCGATATCCGCCGTTCCCTCGGTGGGCTCGGTATCCTCGATAACGGGCGGTTCCTCGTAATCTGCGCCGCCGTCACTTGCAAAGGCGGTCATAGAAAAAGCGGTGGTACACATCACCACCGCCAAAAGACAGGCCAAAAGTCGAAACATTCCTTTACGCTTCATCGTTCATATCCTCCGTTTCCTCGGTCTCGGCTCCGCTGTTCGCCACCATCATATCCTCGGGCAGCGTAATGAGGCCGCTTGCGTATGCCTTCAGGAAGGCGGTGAGCTCCTTGTTATCCATCTTCACGGCCTTAACCATACGGACGATCTCCAGGTTTTCTTCCTCTGCAAGCTGCGCCTCCAGGGAACGCTGCTTTTTCTGCAGCTCCGCGATCTTTTCTTTCGTTTTCGCAATATCATTGCGGATTTTATCAACAGTTGCCATAGATTAAATATCTCCTTTCAAAAATCGGTCTTTCCAAGAATAGTTACGCCCCAGGCCCTTGACCGTTTTGAGATTAGGCCGGGCGTTATCCTCCAGGGCAATAGCACGACGGAACAGGTCCGGGTGCTGCTCCCGAAGGTCGATGATTTCCTCCGCCCGCATACTCGGGCAGAAAAAACAGGAGGATTTACCGGGCTGCGGCAAGCCTGCCGCCTCGATCTCCCGGATACAATCCTCCCGGTTCCATCCCCATTCCATCAGGGGATACCACTTGCTGTATTTGGGGTCTGCCAGATCCCGCAGAAGGACCTTATCACTTTGGTATTGTTCGCCTGCGTCATAGCCGATGAACTTTACCACCTTTTTCCCGCTGCTCCACACCTCACGGCAAGGAGGATAGTTATTGCAAAACTTCTCCTGCGGTCCGATCTTGTGTTTTAAGGAACAGCGCTTGAAGCCATAGGCGATTGACGGGAGCGTTCCGCTTTGCAGACATTCATCCTCCAGCGTCAGCCTCCGTCCGTCCTTCGTGGTCTTATATACCCGTGTGATCTTCGGCATACCGTGACTTTCAAGCCATCTATCCATAACGTCAAGATAGGCGTATGTGTGCGGGTGTTCGCTGCCCGTATCCGCAAAGAGGATCAGGTCCACGGGGATACGGTGCTTTTGCAGCCCCACAAGTAAGGCGGTGCTGTTGGCTCCGCCGCCATAGGAAACGATATTAAATCAAGCTCACCTCCAATCAATCAAAAGGCGGTCTGCCGAATGCGTAAAAGTGCGACTGCCAATAACTCGTATTGATATCGGCATACTGGATCGGGTCCCCGCAATGCAGCATTTTTCCGCCGCCTACATAGATACCCACGTGGGAAACGCCCGGCGTATCGTAAGTACCTGTAAAAAAGATCAGATCGCCCGGTCTTGCATTTGCGGACGATACGGGAGTGGAAATGTTGTATAGCCCCTGGGCTCCCAGCCTGCCCGTATTGCAGACGCCGCTTTCCGTCAACGCCCAGGATACAAAGCCGGAACAGTCAAAGGAGGTGTTAGGATTGCTGCCGCCCCACACATAGGGATACCCGATGTATTTCTCCGCCTCCGTGATGAACGCCGCAAAGGTTTCATCCTCCAGGGCAGAAGCAGGGATATCGTAGGTTTGCGGTGGGTTCGTGTACTTCTCCACATAGGAGGACGTCGGGAACAAATCCTCACGATTTCCCAGAGTTGACATATAGGCCGCATACAGGGACAGGGTTTCTTCGCCCATAATATACACCGGCACGTGGGAGAGATTGAAATTTTCCAGCTTCACATTGCAGATGTAATAGGTGTATGGCACCTGTACCTCATATTCGTATTCCTCGGTTGTGGTCTCGCCGGTCTCCGGGTCCGTTACCGTTCTGGTTCCTGTCCGCGTTTCCGTCCGATACCTTGTTTCGGTCTCCACCGTTTCGGTAAGGATATACTGCTTTTCAAACAGCATAGCAAGATCAGCCGTTATCTGTTCAGAGGTGAAAGTACCCTCATGCAGCGCCGACAGAATGGAGATCAGAACATAGGGATCATGCTCGATATCGTCCAGATCATAATGGTATTCATCGTATCCGGGATTTAGGGACTCGTAATTGTCGAGCTTATATTGAAGCTCCGCCTCCATAGCAAGATAGGCATTTTCCGCCGCATAGATATCCGTATCCTCCGAGAGATAGGAGGACGAGAACACGGTGCCCGCGCCGCTGCCTAACATCATCGTACAGGAGGATATCCCGCCGATCAGGAGGAACACCACCGCAGCTATTGCAACGACTATGAGAATGACCTTCCAATTACTTTTCACAAAGACCGCTGCTCGCTTTGCCGCCTCCTTCGCGCGGATCGCCGCGCTCTTTGCGGTCTGGGCTGCTTTCTTTGTGTTCTGTCCGGTCTTGCGTACCTCCTTCGCATAATTGCGCTTGATACGCTGCTTCTGCATAAAACGGGATACGGGGTTGGAGGCCGCCAGCGCCGGATCATCGTGGAGCACCTTTTGGTAAAGATACTCCGCGTTTGCCTTGATGGACGCCTGTTCCGCCTTCGCCGCGTCCCGCCAAGGTTTGGTTTTGTGGTGACGGATGGCAGAGCGTACCTTGCTACCGGTATAGCTCACGGCACTTTCTGCCAGGAGCTCGCCCTTGTGTCCTGCCTCCACGCCTACGTTATCCTGTTCGACCTGACGTATCTTGCTGTGCGCCGTATCCCTGAGTTCCTGTACCGGACGGGGCAAAGGGTTATGGTGCAGTTTGCCGTTTGGCTTTTTCTCCACTTCTTCAAAGCGAAGCCGTGTTTTACCTTTGCCGGTCGTTTCATCGAAGGTTCGCTCTTTGCGTATGACCTTCTTTGTGGGGATAGCTGCTTTCGCCTTATCCAGCTTATCCGCCGCCTTGTCGGAACGGTCGATATACTTTTTCATAGCAGGATCGGCGCGTTCCACGTCGGTAAACTGTAAACGGGAGGAAGGACGGCGCCTTGCCGCATAACCTTCCTTGACCGCCTTATCGTCGGCCTTTGCCTGCTTCTTTGCGGAAAGATGGGTATGGTGTTCCGCCGCACGCACCGCCAAATCGACCGCCGCGCTTGCCGGCTCCTCCGATGAAGAGGATAAGTCCACCTCGGGTTCCCGTTGGATTATATTTGTAACCTCGCCCGTGGCAAGGTTTTCCGTTACCGCGCCGTCGTGGGTCATTTTCTGCGTAACCTTATCCGGCGCTTTCAATTCTTTCATAGGCAATCACCGTCCTTTCCGTAGGGACAGATATCCACACAAGCCCCGGTCTCTATTGCCGCGATATAGCGGAAGATGGGATATGCCTGGGGAGGACAGACCGCATTCCCAAGCGTTTTCAGCCGCAGGGCGCGGCCGTCCATCCGCTCGGTCATACGGGGGACGCCCTCGGGTTCTCTTGCCCAGAGGATACGTCCGTCCATCCCTTCGGGAAGCCCATCAGCCATTCCACCCAATCGGGGTTCAGGGCTGAATTGTCGGAGATCGGCTGCTCCAGGGAGATCATTTGCGCTGACAGGTTCCCGTCCTTCTTCTTCGGATCGAAGGCCGAGGGTTTCAGAGTGGAACGAAATCCGTCCGACGCAACGGGGGTCAGATAGAACACCGCCGCTGACAGCGGAAGGCTCCAGATCGCCCCGCTTTTGTTCCTCTTTCGGAATATCCCACCGTCCGACAGGAACACATCCAGGTTTTGCGCGTCCCTGCCTGTGCATTTGTCGGAGGCAAGGGGTGTGGGAAACATCAGCCGCGACGATAAAAGTTCGCTGGCGCTCATGCCATGCGCCGACGCCGCAAGCCGGAAATACGAATGGGAGAACAGCGTATCCCGCTTTTGCCAGGTCAAAGATCGTTTTGTCGAGCCCCATATTGATGAAGCCAGCAACATTTTCCCCAAGCACCCAACGGGGCCGCAGTTCGGTAATAACGCGGCACATTTCCGGCCATAGGTAGCGTTCATCCTCAAAGCCTTTTCTTCGTCCGGCTGTTGAGAAGGGCTGACACGGAAATCCGCCTGATATGACGGTGACTGTTTCAAGTCCTGTTTTCTCAAAAAACGCCTCCTTCGTGAGTGTAGTAATATCCCGGAACCTGGGAACGTCCGGCCAGCGCGCCGAGAGGACGGAGTGCGGAAAATCCGCCCATTCACACTGACAGACGGTTTCAAACCCTGCGGCCTCCGCCGCAAGGTCGAGACCGCCTATACCGGAAAACAGGCTCACGTGAGTAAGTTTAGTCATTGTTTTCGTTGGAACGGAAGGGCGCGAGTTCACCATCCAATTCTGCAAGAACGGCCTCCATGTCCGCCGTCACCGCCTTGCTTTTAGCAATCAATCCCCACATCGTTTCAATGAAGGAGGTCTCACCCTCGGTATCATCATCGGGGATATCGTCGCCGCAGACAGTATAAAAATCGTGGTCCTCCCACGCTTCAAAGAGAATATCCGCCTGCTCCAAGAAGGAAGCCGACGCCGCTTTCATACGTTCCAAATCTTCGGGGGTATGCGCTTTCTTTGCCATAAGTGCAAGCTGCTTGACAAAGCCATACAGGAGGATACGGTCATTGACGATATCCTCATAGGAACTTTCGGGAATGAGATAAATGTTTTCGTTACTCATGTTTGGTTTCTCCTTTCGATGTTTCACCAAGTTTTGTGGTCATAATTTCGTAGAGCTCGTTATCCTTCGGGAAGTTATCCACGAATGGCAGGATCACGTTGCCGAAGAAGATAAGCCCCTGTCCGGGTCCCGCGTTTGAGATATGCGCTGCCTGCTGATTAGAGATATTCAGACGTTCACAAAGTATCTTGCGGTCGCCGCTTGCCTGGTTGAGAAGGTACACAAAATCGCTGTTTTCAAAGATATTCTCAATCTCCGGGGAGGAAAGAAGGTCCTTGATATTCTGCGTGATACCCGTGGGGATACCGCCCCATTTGCGGAAGCGTTTCCAAATCTCCACGCTCCAGGCTCCCACCTCACCGCGCAGCAGAAGGTGGAACTCGTCAACAAAATACCAGGTGGATTTGCCCAGGTCTCGGTTTTGGGATACTCTGTTCCATACCTGGTCCTGAACGACGAGCATACCCAGGCTTTTCAGTTGCTTGCCCAGCTCCTTGATATCGAAGCATACAAGGCGGTTGTTGATATCCACGTTCGTCCTGTGATTGAATACGTTGAGCGAACCGTGGACGTAGAGCTCCAGCGCCGCCGCGACTCTCTGTGCCTCGGGCTCGGGCTGCCGCTTGATCTCGTCGTATAGGTCCTCCAAAATCGGCATTGTCTCCGGTCGGGGGTCTGCCATATACGGACGGTACACGGTACGGACAGCTCTATCAACGAGGGTCTTTTCCACCGGCTCCAGCCCGTTCCTTCCGCCTGCCGCAAGCTCGCAGAAGGACAGAATGAAATCGGATTTAAGAGCAAGAGGGTTGTCGTCCTCGCTGTAATTGAGGTTGATATCCATAGGGTTGACGTACTGCGTACTGGTCGGAGAAATCTTAATGACCTGACCTTTCAACCTATCCACCAGCGGGAAGTATTCCGCCTCGGGATCGCAAATGAGGATATCGTCCTTCGTGCTCAGGAAGGTTCCCAGAATTGACCTCTTTGCCGAGAAACTTTTGCCGCTGCCCGGTGTGCCGAGGATCATACCATTCGGCGTTTTCAGTCTTTTTCGGTCGGCAAGGATCATATTGCCGGAAGTTGCATTGAGACCGTAGTAAAGCGCCTCGCCGCCGTGGAAAATCTCCTGCGTGGTAAAGGGAACGAACACCGCAACGGAGGAAGTGGTAAGACCTCGCTGTATCTTGATACGGTTGAGACCGAGAGGCAGGGCCGATACGAAACCGTCCTCCTGCTGGAAATCCAGACGTACAAGCTGACAGTTATATTTCTGTGCTACGCTCGCCGCGCGGAGAAGGTCGTTATCCAGCTTTTGCTTGCTGTCCGCGAAGTTCACCACAAGGAAGGTAAGGAGAAACATTCTCTCGTTTCTGCTTTGCAGATCACGGAGGATATTCTTTGCCTCGCCTGCGTATGTGGCAAGGTCGGTTGGGATGATATCCATGTCGAACCCTTCACGGACCGCCTTTTTCTGTGCGTCGATCTTCATACTGTCAAGATCGGTGATCTTGCGCTTGACGGTCTTGATCGCCTCGTTCTGATCCATACTGCGGATATGGAGGCTGACGAGAATATTACTGTCGGTATCCAAAAGCTCGGTGAGCAGTCGGTCATCCATCTCGGGCGCGCTGATCTGCAAGAAGGACGCGGCACAGAATTTGTCCGCCATCGTAAATTTCCTCGACTCTCCGAAACGGAAAGAGGAAGGCGCGATAAAATCCTTGACCGAGAGACCCGACGGTGCAAGCCAGCTCCATTCAAAGGAAAACCGTTCGCCGTCCGGGTGGAGGATACTGTGCAGCACCTCCAGCCATTCACGGCCGGTCAGTTCTTTTGCCAGGGAACCCATCACCTTGAAATGGTTGAGCGCGTCGGCAACGATACGGGAAAATCTCGCCCTTGCCGCCTTGATATCCTTTGCCTCGATGGTAAGGGTGAGATACTTTGTTTTGATAAGGCCGTTGTTGCCGTGTTCAAGCTGACCTCGGAGCATTTGCGTATAACACTCGCGGATATGGTCGAAGTCGTCATTTTGCGCCGCGATCTCGATACGCTTTACGAAATCCTCCCGGTTCATGCGGTGGCTCACAAGGGAGAGCTCCATACCGATAGAAGCGTCGTGGGCGTTATACATATCGCAGAGGGCTTCAAAAATTGCCGTCTGATCGTCGGGCTTGGCAAGCTGATAATTCACGTCCTCAAACTCGATACAGCGGGACCAGGTCTTTTCATCCAGACGGCACAGACCGTCCGGGTACATTTGACGGAACGGTAAGGTGTCCTGCGCCGTTCTCGCCTTGCCGTCACCCTTCGCATTTTCGATAATGCGCCTGATCTCACGCTTTTCAGCGTTTGTCAGCTTTACCTTCGGTCTTGCCGCTTTGACTGCCTGCGGCTCTTGCTTTGGCTTTACGAACAACAGCCATCACCTCCTTTTCTGTCTGCATTTGCCGTTTGACCGCGGCATAGAAATTGTTTGTCTGATAGGGTCGCGCCTTCGTTCTCGTAAACATTGAACGGATGATATGACCGCCGATCACCTCCAGGGGTTGGCCGTGACGCTCATACATAGCGAGAAGAAAGAACGGGAGCATGACTAAGATCATGCAGAGGGTGGCGGCGGTGGTATTGATAACCGCTTTGAGCAAAAAGAAAAGCGGTACTCCTATGAGTGCCGCCGCGCCGAAACATATTAGCTGCCGTTTGGTGAGACCAAACATGACTTTGCTTTTGACTTTGGTTAAGTCTTTGGGAATGGTTACATACGCCATTATCAGGCCTCCTTCTTAATGGGCTCCGAACAGACTCTTTGCGAGGCTGCCGGTCTTAAAGAGTGCGAAACACAGAAGCACCGTATATCCCATGCAGCTCCAGA
Source organism: Clostridia bacterium (assembly GCA_045627045.1). GTDB lineage: Bacteria > Bacillota > Clostridia > HGM11327 > HGM11327 > SIG351. Next base: position 83,460 of record JAZQMY010000041.1, read on the forward strand.
TGGCGCCGGAGATATTCCCGGTCGTGCCGATGGTCTGAATGAGAACGGAATAGATCGCCACGCACACCATAATGAGAAACGCCTGAAACGCCAGAGCGAACAGAGATTTTAAGTAATTCTGCCCGGTGGAGCTCCAATCACGGTTCGTCATAGTGGCAAGGGGGATCGGTCCGACAGAGGTCGTCAAATACACCTCGATCATGCGTCCGTAAATGACGAGCATAATACAGATGGAGAGCGCGTTCATCGTTAGCCCCACGAAAAGGGACTGGAACCATAGACCGAAAAGTTCTCCTATGCCGAGGGCTTCAAGCTGCGCCTCCATATTGGATATTACGGTGTTCACGTCAAGGGCGGTGTTTCCGATGATAACGCCGGAGGCGCTGTTTACCACGCTTTGGCCCACGTCGAAGATACCCATGACGATATTCCAGGTGTTGGTTACGATCAGCACGGCGCAGAAGGTCTTGAAAATCCACTTGAAGAACATCCAGGTATCAACGTCGTGCATATTATTCTTTTCTGTTACAAGCTGGATCAGCTCATAACACATAACGAAAGTCAGGATAACCCCGGCTATCGGGACAATGACCGATTCTGAAAGATTGCGGATCATGGAATAGACGCCGCTGTTCCAATTCAGCGGCGTCTGTCCCACTTCTCCGGCGATCTCGCTTACTTTATCGTTCACTGTGTCGAACATGCCCGACAGGTTTCCTGTGATACCCTCAATGAGCAGCCCCCTGAGCCACTCATTGAGTTTGTCGAGTATGCCGCCCATAAGCGATTACCGCCGGACGATTAACCGAACAAACCGGAGAGCAGAGGTACGAGGGTGATACCGATGAGGGCAACACCGCCGCCTGCCATAAGCTGCTTCATACCCTGGGACTTGGCGCCGGGGTTGTCGTTGCCGTAGCCTTCCAGAAGGTTGATAACACCCCAAATGCCGAGACCGGCACCGAGAGCGATAACGAGAGTCTGCAATACACCAACTGCGCTATTGAAAAATTCCATAAAGTAAATCCTCCTAAAAAATGTTTTTGATTTTGGTTTTTATGTGGTTACGTCAATCTCGTACACATCGAAACGGTCCGTAGGCTTTACCACGGCGCGCTGTTTCTTCATGTACCGTTCCATGTCAAAGACATTCTGAGGGTCGGCGTCGGCTGTGTATTTGTAGTTCGGGTGCCTCGTGAGATCGTATTTGTCCGAGAAGAATGGACGCACGCCTCGCAGCATAAAAATACACTTGCCGCCGTCCATAACAGCAAGTTCGTCCTGGGTCATCAACTCCTTTCCTAATTTCTGATAACTGAGACCGTGGGAGATTTGCGTACCCCTGTTTTCGGATCGGTTGTAGCTGTCGATGGTCTCTTTACCCAGCAGCTCCGATATCTCCTTCAGGGTCGTTTTCTCCTTGCCTCCCAAAAACAAGGTGCTGTCGCAGTTGCCCACGATGGTATCCGCGCTGTCCTTGTAAATGGCTTTTAACTGACTCTGCGATTGCAGAATGATGGACGCCGATATTTCACGGCTCCGGATGGTTGCGATCAGCTTGTCAAATGCGGGTATCTGTCCGATATTCGCAAATTCGTCCAGGATCAGACGGACGTGGACGGGAAGTCTGCCGCCGTAGAAATCATCCGCCTTGTCGCAAAGAAGGTTGAAAAGCTGACTATACATAAGGGCGGCAACAAAGTTAAAGGTGCTGTCGGTATCGCTGATGATAACGAACAGCGCCGCCTTGCTGTCGCCCAGAGTATCAAGCTCCAATTCGTCATAGGCCATAAGCTCCCGCAGCTCCTTGATATCGAAGGGAGCAAGACGGGCACCGCAGCTAATGAGGATGGATTTTAACGTTTTGCCCGCGGCCATCTTGAATTTCTTATACTGCTTGACGGCAAAATGGTCCGGGTCTTTTTCCTCCAGGTCTGCAAAAAGGAGGTCAACGGGGCTTTGGTATTCCTCGTCGTCCTCCCTGGCTTCACTGGCATTGATAAGATCAAGCAGCGTTATGAAGTTTTTTTCGTCCTCCGTAGCCTCATACCAGATGTACCCGATCAGGGCCGAGTAATAGAGGCGTTCCGCCTTTACCCAGAAATCTTCGCCGGATTTGTCGCCCTCGCCTTTGGTATTCATAATCAGGGCGTTTACCAGCTTCAAAATATCCTTTTCGGATCGGATATACGCCAGAGGGTTATACCGCATAGATTTTTTGAAGTTTATGAGGTTCAGACTTTTAATGCGGTATTTCTTTCGCTCCAGGAGCCGTCCCACCTCGTTTAGGATCGTGCCTTTCGGATCGGTCACGACGTAGGAGGAATGGCATTGAAGGAGAGAAGGCTTGCAGAAAAACCTTGTTTTACCGCTGCCGCTGCCTCCGATTACAAGAATGTTTTTGTTTCTCGCGTATTTGGGCTGTTTAGGTCTGCTCGACATTGTGATACGCTCGGTCTGCGTGATGGGGATATTGTTGAAAAAATCCTCGTCCACAAACGGGGCAATATCCGCAGGCGTGCCCCATCGGGCGCTGCCGTACTCCACACCGTGGCGGTATTTCTTTGCGTTCTTGCCTTTGAAATGCACGATCAAGCGAATAATGACCGCGCCCGCAATGCCGATCAGGAGGTCAAGAAGGTGGAAGCTGGGTGCGAGGGAGGAAAAAGCAGTTGCAAATCCTTCACCGATGGAGAGTATTTTTGCGGAAAGGTCTGCTCCCGGTGCCAGACGGAAGGCCTGGGATACCTTGTCGAAGGGATACACGAACAGCACATACGGGAGGTTGGTTAAAACAAGTTTTTTTACGTTCATAGCTGCACGCTCCGATCTTTGACCTTGACTTTCTCCCGGTCAATGGTTCTTTGTTCGGCCCTCTGTGCCGCCTTTTCCTTCGCCTTTGCCAGACGCTCCCGGATGGTCGGCTTTTCCTCACGAGCCATTTTCTTTGCCGCGAACTCCCGGAAGGCTGCCGTGATCGCGTCTGCGTCCCGGCTTTTGAAGAACACCATATACCGCGGCTTTTCCGCCGTGGTGTCTTTCTTCAGGGCGAAATCCACGTGGTACTTTTTTGCGACCGCCGTAAACGCCTTGATATTCTTGTCGGTGATCTCGATATTCGCCAGCCCCGCATTTTGCCCGGCAAGCTGTTTCAAACTTTGCTTGCCTCGGTGTATCTTTGCGCCTTTGTTCTTCTGCGCGTCCAAAAAGGCTTTGATGGCTTTTTCAAGGGTGTGCTCGCTGATCTTGGCGCCGTCGATGATAATGGCTACTACCTTGCCGGTTACTTCTTCCTGCATTTACTCACGCCCCCTTCGTCCGTCCCCGTACATATCGTGCTGTACCAGGGAGGAATAATAGCTGTTGATGGTAGAGGGCGCGTTATACAGCGCCGCCAGGAGATATTTCTTGATATTGCGGACATAGGTGGTGTTGTCCCTCATACAATCCATCACGTACTGAACGTGGGAGCTGTCCAGCTTCAGGAAACGGGATTTTACCACCTCCGCCGGAAAATCGTCTCCGGCTATGCGGATCGTCTTTCTTGCAGAGCAGACGGTATCCACGATAAGCTCCGCGATCTCGTCAAGCTGTTCACGGTCCATCTTCGGGTCCTGAATGAGAATGTCATAGTCGATATTTTCCAAAACGATCTCACGGTATGTTTCTCTCGCTCCCATCCCATCCGTTCCTATCCGTGAGCGCGTGCGCTCACCGTCTCCCGTGGGGGCTGGGGGATTTGATGAGATAGGATTTGATGGTTCAGTAATTGATAAATCTTTTTTTGATTCATAGTTACTTGATATATCTATATTTAATTGTGCGGGGTTTTCCTGTTCAGGTTTTCCCAAGACAGGGTTATCCAAGACTGGATTTTCCTGTTTAGGTTTTTCCCGTTTAGGTGACGGTTCTATGGGCTGTTCCAAAATGGTGTACTCGATGGCTCCGAGCTGACCGTTTTCGTTTCGGACGCGCTCACGGATAACATACCCGTGTTCCTCCAGCTCACGCACTCCGGCGCATATACTGTCCACGCCATCCTTGCAGATATGGGCGAGACCTTTTGTGGTGTAGTCCCATTCCTCCGGCAGAGAGAGCATAAGGGAGAGCAGCCCCTTCGCTTTCAGGGACAATCCCGTGTTACGCAGATGATGGTTCGACATGACCGTGTAATCACGGGTCTTGTCTATGCGGAATACTGCCATTTCCATACCTCCTTCCTATGAAATTTGAAAGTGTTGTTTTTCGGTGTTTTTGCCGTCTGTATGCCTCCGTTATCCTCCGCAAAGGAAAACACCCACGCCCATCACGGAACGCAAGGCACAGAGGAAGAAACAGCGGTTTTTCCACCCTAATTCATACATTTTTTGATAGGGTCTTATGGGCATAAAAAAAACGCCACAAGATTTTTCGTCTTATGGCGTTAGCGTGGTTTATTCAATTCCTGTTTCTTCCAGCCATTCATCAAATGACTTTTTGGATATGCGGATCGTCTTTCCGATACGCACTACTTTGAAGAGCCCCTGTTGGGTAAGCTGATATGCGGAACTCCTGCTGATGTTCAACATTTGCTGTATATCCGAAACCGAATAAGTCTTGACCTCTTGTTTTTTTGGCGTTTTTGTGGTATAATTGTTCACGATAATAACCTCCGTTAGAGCCTTAATGGAGGATGGCTACACCCGAGAAGCAAACCCGTCTTGCTAATAGTTTGCTAATAGGACGGTACGAACCACCTATAAAAAGGCGTATTTTTGCGGTATTTACGGCATTTTGTTCATAAACATAATGACACATGCTCGTATGAAGTGTAACGAAAAGTTATTACTTGAATATCGTACGAAACGGTACGCCATACTCCTAAGCGGTAGGTCGGGTGTTCGAATCACCTCGGGAACACCAGAGCGCCGAAGTCCTTACAAATAAAGGATTCCGGCGTTTTTTGTTCTGAAAACATTATGAATTATTCAGTTTTTATTATCCCGGTTCAATTCTGGTCTGTACATAGTTTATTAATAAAAAAGACGGAAACGGTTTTGAACCGCTTCCGTCTTTTTCGTTACAGCTGATTACTCAGCCTTCTTTTTTCTTTTTTCCAAAAGCATCAACATTGCAAAAGCACAGCTTCCTGCAAGGAGGAGTGTTATCCAGAGTGACATATCTGCCTTCTCACCCATTTCAGGAGTGATCGGCTCAGTCTTCTTTGTCCACTTTGCATATACTGTCGTGTCTTCTGCAACATCAGCAGTGAAGTCGAACTTCTCAGAGAATTCTGCATCAGCATACCAGCCTTCAAATGTGTATCCCTCTTCAGAAGGATTCTCAGGCATCGTTGCCTTGTCGCCCTTCTCGATTGTCTCTGAAGGCACCTGATTGCCGTAGCCATTCATCTCGTAGTCAACTGTTATAAGCTCAACATAAATGTTTTCAACTGAAATCATAATGTCACAGCCTGTTTCAACAGTTACGGTAACCTCATCGTCTGTGCTCTTTTCACCGTCATCAACTTTGCAATAAACAGTCTTATTGTATCCTTCGCGCTCGCAGTAGGATTCACAAATTGTATATGTTCCCGGTTCAAGCTCGAGTGAGAATACATAAGCGTTATCTGCTCTGCGATCTGCGGCAAAGTTTGCACCAAGAGTGAATTCCTGAGCAAACGTTCCGTCATCGTTTGCAATCGTGAAGAAGATTTCGGCAATAAAGTCTGAATCAGGGATATCTCCGCTGAATGACTTTGAAATAGTTACTACGCCTGTTGTCTTGGGCTGGATCGTGAGAGTTGTTGTAGCACTGCCGTCAGCAGAAACAACCTCAACCGTGTGTACGCCGTCACTTAATGTCTCAAGATATTCTGCAGAAAGAGTGATCTTTGTAGAGCCGGCAACAGCAGTGTAGTTTGTTGAATCGATCGTGAAGCCGTCAACCTTGACGCTGTCGAAAATATCGAACGATGCGTCTGATGTGAGTGAGAAGCTGTCTTCTGTACCCTTCTTCCACTCGCCGTCAGCGCCGTCGATAATCGTATATACAACAGGAAGCTTAGTCCACTTTGCATATACTGTTGTGTCCTTCGTGATGGTCTGATCGAAATCAAATTCAGTAAGGAGGTCTGAATCAATGTACCAGCCATTGAATTCGTAGCCTTCCTCTGAAGGTTCTTCAGGCTTTTCAGCCTTGTCGCCTTCATCGATGATCTGATCTGCAACTGATGTTCCGTGGCCATTCATCTCAAAGTCTACTGTATATCTTGTGTAGCCGCAATCGTCACACACATTGCCTGTGAAGTGGTGATCTTCTGTCTCGATATGTGTTCCGTCTGCTGAGCATGTGCGCTGATGCTGTGTTCTGCTGATTGAAGTCCAGCTGCTCCAGTTATGTCCCTTTGCAGGAACAACGATGTCAGCCATGCTGATTTCAACCAATGCATCCTCGTCAGCAAAATACAATTCACAGCCTTCAAGCTTGCATGAATAGTATTCCTTGCTGCCGTCTTCTGTGCATGTAGCTTCTACTGCTTCATTCTTCTCAAGCTCGTGATAGTCAACAGCCCTGATTATCCACTTGTCTTCTGCGAATGTGAGGCCGCTGTTTGTAAGAAGTGCCTTGTATGCCTCAATGTCTTCGTCTGTTGTCGCTGCAGGAACAAATACGATACCCGCTTCGTTCACAAACTGGAATACGCCCTCATCAAATGAATATACGCTCGGATCTGCCGAAGCAAATACCAATCTGTTTACATTTGAATCGCCGTAGAAAGGACAAGTTTCATCATCAGTAGGATCATTCCATGTGATTTTTGTCAAGCCCTTCGGGAATACGATCTTTGTGAGGTTTATGTTCTCCTTGAGAGCATCGCCGATCTTTGTGATGTTGCTCTCACGGAGGTTAACAACCGTTACGTTGTTGCAGCTTGAGAACACACCGCCGTCAAGTTCTTCTGTAAGACATTCACTGTCAAGTACCAATGTCTCGATGTCGAGCAAGCCCTGGAATGCACCAGCATCAAGCTTAAGTGCTGCTGCAGTACTGTTGCTCTGGAATTTGATATCTGTCAGATGGCTCTGATAGTGGAAAGCACCGTAGCCGATTTCTGTGAGGCTGTTGTTCTTGCCGAAGTCAACAGACTCAAGAATGTTTGCGCCGATACGAGCTGCTTCAACGTTGTTTGCAATGCCGCCTTCTCCGCCGATCTGCATGAAGCCGCTCGGGATCGAACTGAGCTTTGAGTTGTCGCTGAATACGAGATGCTTTACGCTTGAATAATCGAACGAACCTGAATACATTTTTACAAGGTTTGCCGGAAGTACGAGCGTATCGATATAATTGAGCTCATCATCAATGCCGTTCTCAACGAGGTAAGCGTTATTGCCGACACCAATGAATGTCCCGCTTTCAAGCGTCAGATCAACATCGGATGTACCAAAGTCAATAGTTGTCAGATGGCTCTGGTTCTTGAATGCACCTGAACCGATACGGCTGATATTGTTGTTCTTGCCGAGCTCAACGCTTTCAAGACAATTAACTGCGATCTGTACAGGATCGTTGATAAATGTCTTCTCTTCATCATAGCCGTGCTGTCCGGGAGCACCGTTGCTGCCTTCGCCGTCAATTGCCATAAAGCCGTTCGGAATTTCATTGAGTTTTGAGTTATCGTTGATAACGAGATGCTTAACACGCGCATAATCAAACGTACCTGATTGTATCCTGACAATGTTTGCCGGAAGAACAAGTGTATCAATGCCAAGGAGTTCATCATCAATTCCATTTTCAACGAGATATGCATTGTTGCCGACACCAATGAATGTACCGCTTTCAAGCGTCAGATCAACATCGGATGTACCAAAGTCAATAGTTGTCAGATGGCTCTGGTTCTTGTATGCACCTGAATTGATATAGCTGATATTGTTGCTCTTGCCGAGGCTGACGCTTTCAAGGCAATTTGCAGCAATCTGTACAGGATCGTATACAAATGTCTTTACATTTTCGTAATAATCTACATGCTCTCCGGGGTAACCGTTGTGACCTTCTCCGTCAACGCCGAGGAAGCCGTTCGGGATCGAACTGAGCTTTGAGTTGTCGCTGATAACGAGATGCTTAACACGTGCATAATTAAATGCGCCTTCATACATCTTTACAAGATTTGCAGGAAGAACGAGTGTTTCAATGCCTTCGCAAAGCTCTGTATCTATGCCCTGCTCAACAAGATATGCGTTATTGCCGACACCGATGAATGTACCGCTTTCAAGCGTCAGATCAACTGTTGACGTTCCGAAGTCAATGTTTGTCAGATGACTCTGGTTCTTGAATGCACCGCAGCCAATATTTGAAAGGCTGTTATTCTTACCAAAGTTTACGCTTACAAGGCTGTTTGCTTCTATCTGTACAGGATCGTATACAAAGGTTTTTTCTTCATCATAATAACCGCCATGCTCTCCCGGATGTGCGTTGTTGCCTTCTCCGTCAACGCCAAGGAAGCCACTCGGAATCTGGCTGAGCCTTGAGTTATCGCTGAATGCAAGGTTCTTTATCTTTGCAGATCCGAATACGCCGGATTGCATTTCAACGAGATTTGCCGGAAGAACAAGTGTTTCAATGCCTCCGCAAAGCTCTGTATCTACGCCCTGCTCAACAAGATATGCGTTATTGCCGGCACCGATAAATGCGCCGTTTTCAATAGTAAGGTCAACTGTTGACGTGCCGAAGTCAATATTTGTCAAATGGCTCTGATTCTTGAACGCACCGTAGTCAATTCTTGAAAGGCTGTTATTATTACCGAATTTGACGCTTACAAGGCTGTTTGCTTCTATCTGTACAGGATCGTATACAAAGGTTTTTTCTTCATCATAATAACCGCCATGCTCTCCCGGATGTGCGTTGTTGCCTTCTCCGTCAACGCCGAGGAAGCCGTTCGGGATTACTTTAAGTCTTGAGTTGTCGCTGAAAACAAGATTCTTTATCTTTGCAGATTCAAATGTACCTACATCCATTTCTACAAGGTTTGCCGGAAGGACGAGTGTTTCAATGCCTTCGCAAAGCTCTGTATCTACGCCCTGCTCAACAAGATATGCGTTATTGCCGACACCAATGAATGTACCGCTTTCAAGCGTCAGATCAACAGTGGATGTACCAAAGTCAATAGTTGTCAGGTGGCTCTGATTCTTGAACGCACCGTAGTCAATCCTTGAAAGGCTGTTATTATTACCGAATTTGACGCTTACAAGGCTGTTTGCTTCTATCTGGGCAGGATCGTATACAAAGGTTTTTTCTTCATCATAATCGCCATGCTCTCCCGGATGTGCGTTGTTGCCTTCTCCGTCAACGCCGAGGAAGCCGTTCGGAATTTCATCAAGTCTTGAGTTGTCGCTGAATACAAGATTCTTTATCTTTGCAGATTCAAATGCGCCAACTTCCATTCTGACAAGGTTTGCCGGAATGACAAGAGTATCGATTCCGTCGCAAAGCTCTGTATCTATGCCCTGCTCAACGAGATATGCGTTATTGCCGACACCGATAAATATTCCACTATCAAATGTCAGGTCAACAGATGATGTACCAAAGTCAATAGTCGTCAGATGGCTCTGATTCTTGAATGCTCCTGCTGCAATCTTTGAAAGACTATTATTCTTACCGAATTTGACGCTTTCAAGGCAGTTTGCAGCAATCTGTACAGGATCGTATACAAAGGTTTTTTCTTCATCATAATAACCGCCATGCTCTCCCGGATGTGCGTTGTTGCCTTCTCCGTCAATGCCGAGAAAGCTTCTCGGGATCGAACTGAGCTTTGAGTTGTCGCTGATAACGAGATGCTTAACGCGTGCATAATCAAATGCACCTTCATACATCTTTTCAAGATTTGCAGGAAGAACGAGTGTTTCAATGCCTTCGCAAAGCTCTGTGTCAACGCCGTTCTCAACGAGGTAAGCGTTGTTGCCAACGCCGATAAATACACCATAGTCAAGTGTAAGATCGACTGTTGATGTTCCGAAATCAATACTTGTCAGATGGCTCTGATTCTTGAACGCACCGTACTCAATCCTTGAAAGGCTGTTATTATTACCGAAATCAATGCTCTCAAGGCAGTTTACAGCGATCTGAACAGGATCATTTACAAACTTCTTGTCTTCTCTGTTATAGCCTGTCTGTCCCGGATAACCGTTGTTGCCCACTCCGTCAACGTCGAGGAAGCTGCTCGGGATCGAACTGAGCTTTGAGTTGTCGCTGATAACGAGATGCTTAACGCGTGCATAATCAAATGCACCTTCATACATCTTTACAAGATTTGCAGGAAGAACGAGTGTTTCGATACCGCCGCAAAGCTCTGTGTCAACGCCGTTCTCAACGAGGTAAGCGTTGTTGCCGACACCAATGAATGTACCGCTTTCAAGCGTCAGATCAATATCGGATGTACCAAAGTCAATACTTGTCAGATGGCTCTGGTTCTTGAATGCACCGCGTCCAATTGTTTCTATGACATTGTTTGCACCGAAGCTGATCGATTCAATGCAATTTGCTCCGATCTGAACAGGGTTCTTCACGAAAGTGATTGAGCCGTCATCTGAGGCACCCGGATGTCCGTTGAAGCCCACTCCGCTGATTTCCATAAAGCCATCAGGAATAGCCCTGATCTTTGCGCCGTCGCTGAACACAATGTTCTTGATGCGTGCAGCTTCGAAAGAATGGTCTCCCAATTCAACAAGGTTTACCGGGAATACCAGAGTATCAATTCCGCCGAGCGTCTCATCCTCATAGCTTGCATTGTTACCGATTGCAACAAATGCACCGCGGGCAATTTTCAAGCCTTCTGAAACAGCATTTTCGCCAAAGTTGATTTCTGTAAGATGTGTCTGGTTCTTGAATGCGCCCATACCGATTCTTTCAATCGAGTTATAGTCGCCGAGATCAATGCTTACCAGGCAATCGCACGCCTTTGCAACTTCCTCGGGAGTGAACGGATACGGAGAAACGAGCTCCCTGAACCATTCAATCACATAATCCCAGATGTGTGTGCACTCTGTTTTCGTTCCGGGCACACCGTCTGCTCCGTCTGCGGCAAGGAAGCCGTCCGGGATTTCAGTCAGCAAGCTGTGTTCCTCAAGAGCAAAGTGCTCTACCGGGATGCAGTGGAAAGCGCTTTCACTGAGCGCTTCCAGGCTTGCCGGGAATGTCAGGTTGGTAATCGTAGCAGGAACTGTTGCGTCTTCCTTTCCCATGTAGGCAAATGCCTGTGCTCTGATCTCCTTGAGCTGAGAGCCGGATTCAAAGTTAATTTTGCTTAACTTCACACAGTTCTTGAAGGACTGTCTTCCGATTATCTCAACACAAGCGGGGATCGTAATCTCCTCAAGAGATGTACAATTCTTGAAAGAATTTGTAATCTCCTTCAATGCGCTGTCAGTGCCCCAATTGATCGTGGTCAATGAAGAGCAGTTGTTGAACGCATTGTTGATCGTTTCGATTTTGCAGCCATCCTCAAAGGTCAGAGTTTCCAGTGAATCATATCCGTAGAACAATCCGCCCGATATTCGGGTAACAGTGTAACCCTCAACCGTAGCCGGAATTGTGATGTCCGTAAGACCTTCTTCACAATCAGAAACCATAACCGTACTCTCGGTCAATACCGTATATGTTAACGGATCGCCGACAGGATGAATTGTCTCTTCGGCATTTGCTATCACCGTAATCGTGCACGCAAGCACAGCTACGACAAGCAAGATGCAAAAAAGTTTTTTGGTTGCAGTTTTCATCTTGATTCTCCTTTTTTGTTTTATTCCTAACAGACATTCTTTCGTTTGTCCGTTATTTTCATTATTATAATGTAAATCCCTTACCGGTCATCCTTGCTTCTCTGCCTCTTAATCGTTCAGAAGCCCGATACCTTCCTAAGATAAAGGATGCCGTGATACTGTCCGGAAGCATTCATTTCATTTTATTGCGCAAGAAATAAATATATACCCGAAAGCTCGCATAAAAATTATATTTTCCCGCGATTTTTGGCGCACTTCTCCCATCCATGGTTATCACTTCTAATTATACACCATTTTTTGATTTGAGGCAATACCTTAAAGCAATTATTTAGAAAAATTTAATAAAAAATCAGAAAATGCGAACATTTCCTGATCTTTTCAGTTTATTCTTCACAAGACGGCTCAAATACCGGCATCGGCATAATTTTGAATACGTTTCTTGCGTGCAGTGAGTCGATTTCAGCCTTTATCCTGTCATCCTCAATCTCACCCGTGCGGATATATCTGTCAAGCATTGCATAGGTAAAGCCGAGATTCTCTTCATCCGTCTTGCCGCAGAGACCGTCAATCGGAGTTTTCTCCACAAGCTCCTCCGGCAGCTTCAGCGCTCTTCCGAGAAGCTTTACTTCGGTAACTGTTAGTCTGGAAAGCGGACTGAAGTCTCCTGCACCGTCGCCGTACCTTGTTGCATAGCCGACATAATCCTCGGATAGATTGCACGTATTCGCAACTCTTCCGTTCATGCTCTGACTTACCGCATAAAGGGTAGCCATACGTATTCTTGCCGGGAGATTAAGCCTTGTCTGTCGGCTTATTTCCCCAACGCCGCCGATGCTCTCAAGTACGGCATCGACCGTTTGCCTGATATTGATCTCATAATGCTTTATTCCGAGATGATTCACAAGCAAATACGCCATATCAATATCACTTTGCTTTCCGCAAGGCATCAGTACACCGATCACCCTGTCCTTTCCGAGCGCTTCAACGCACAGAGCCGCAGTCACCGAGCTGTCCTTTCCTCCGGAAATGCCTACAACAGCATTGCAATCCTTTCCGTTTGCTTCAAAAAAGCCTCGTATCCATGCAACGCATTCATTTTTTGTTTTTTCTGCATCAAACACTGAATTCACCTTTTTTCCCGACAGTAATTTTTTCATTCTTTCAGCCGCAGCAAGAGTATCCTCCGTTGAACCGAAAGTTGACAGGCGGAAGCAACCTTTTCCGCATTCGCCGAAGCCTTCTCCCGGAGTACCTATGACCTGTATCTCATTGAGGAGATAGTCAAAGAACTCCCATCCGCTCATATTATCCGGACATTCCATCCAGATATACGGAGCATTCTTTCCTCCTGTATAGCGGATATTCAGCTCATCGAGAGTATCGGACAATATTTTTGCATTTTTCTTGTAAACGCCGATATTCTCCCTGATCTGGGCCTGACCCTCCTCGGTGAAGACGGCCGCGCCGCCCTTCTGGATGATATACGATACTCCGTTGGTTTTTGTTGTGCGGTTTCTTGTCCACATGGCGTTGATGCTCATTCCGTCAACAACGAGAGCCTTCGGAATTACTGTATAACCGAGTCTTGTTCCAGTAAATCCTGCCGTCTTTGAGAGAGAGCATATTTCTATTGCACAGGTTTTTGCGCCGTCAATTTCAAAAATACTGCGAGGAAGAGACTTATCCTCTATGAATGCTTCATATGCCGCATCAAATAATATCACAGATTTGTTCTTATTTGCAAAATCCACCCATTTTTTGAGCTGATCTGCAGAAAAAACTGCGCCTGTGGGATTATTCGGAGAGCATATATAAATCAGATCAGCCTTCAGACCTTCATAAGGCTCCGGCAAAAAGCCGTTTTCCCTGCCTGATGCAAGATGAACGATTTCTCTTCCTGCCATAACGTTTGCATCTACGTATGCAGGATATGCAGGCTCCATTATCAATGCAGAGCTGCTCCTGTCAAACAGGTCAAGAATATCTCCGAGCTCATCACTTGCTCCGCTTGAAACAAACACTTCTTCCGTAAGAAGCTCTACTCCCCTTGAAGCATAGTGATCTCTGATCGCTTTTCTTAAAAAATCCGCCCCGCATTCAGGCATATAACCGTGAAAGCTTGCCTTTTCGGACTGATCGTCCACTGCCTCGTGGAGTGACTCAATAACCGTCGGGCAAAGCGGAAGAGATACATCTCCTATTCCGAGACGGTAAAGGCGTTTTCCCGGATTTTCATCCAGATATGCCTTAACTTTTCTGCTTATGTTAAAAAACAGATATGAATCCTTCAGATCAAGATAATTTTTGTTTGGTTTCAGCATAGATCGACTTCTCCTTCACATATAGTTTCGGCTGAACCGGTCATTGTGACCGAGCCATCTTCTTTTACGCAAACAGTAAGTGTTCCTCCGTCAAGAACAACGTTTACAGGATCATCCGCTTTACAGAAGCCTTTTCTGACTGCCGCAGCAGCCGCCGCACACGCACCGGTACCGCAAGCCATCGTAATTCCGCTTCCTCTCTCCCACACACGCATTCTCAGGTGTTCTTCATCCATTCTTTGAACGAATTCAACGTTGACACCGTCCGGGAATTCCGGCGAATGCTCAATAAGAGGACCGACCTCGGAAACAGGGGCAATTTCCGCATCGTCAACGAAAATGACTGCATGAGGATTTCCGACTGAAACAGGCATCATTGTCCACTGTTTCCCGTTAATATCAAGTGTAAGCTCTTCGTCGGCAGCGGTTTTGCCCATATCCACTGTAACTTTTTTTACTTTTCCGCAACGGACGTCAAGATCCAGTACCTTTATTCCCGAAAGAGTCTCGATCGTAAGGTGTTTTTTATCCGTATAGCCTTTTTCGTATACGTATTTTCCGACACATCTGATGCCGTTTCCGCACATTCTGGCTTCGCTTCCGTCCGCATTGAATATGCGCATTCGGAAATCAGCCGCAGATGACGGCGATATATATATCATTCCGTCCGAGCCCACACCAAAGTGTCTGTCGGATAGCTTTCTTGAAATGGCAACAATATTATCGGGTATTTCACCAAAAACATATAAATAGTCATTCCCGAGACCGTGCATCTTTGTAAAGTGCATAATTTCACCTCTTTCACCATACTTATTTTTTGTAATCCGATCATTCCGAATCAATCATTGAAATTCCTATCGTGATCTCTTCGAGCACATCGAGGAGCATTCTTACGGTATCGAGTGACGTCAGCATTGCAACGTTATTCTGCGCTGCGCAGCGGCGGATCTCAACACCGTCCCCGTAGTGATTTCCCGAAAGGATCGCACGTGTATTAATAATGTAGTTTACATAGCCTGCCTTGATGGAATCGAGCACCTCACTGCTTCCCTCGCTGGGCTTACGCAGGATTTTTGTTCTGATTCCGTGTGCCTTGAGCACCTCGCCTGTCAGTGACGTAGCTTCAATGTTGAAGCCCATATCGTAGAAACGCCTTACGAGAGGAATCGTTTCATCCTTATCTTCATCCGCAACGCTGACAATAACCGTTCCGTAATTCTTGAGGTTCAGTCCCGATGCAATGAATGCCTTATATACAGCTCTGTGAAGCTTTTTATCGTAGCCGATTGCTTCGCCTGTTGACTTCATTTCAGGAGAGAGATATGCATCCATTCCGTTGAGCTTTGAGAATGAGAAAGCCGGAACCTTTGCATAATATCTGCTCTTTTCCTTCGGATAAATTTCCGTGAAGCCCTGTTCCTTCAGGCTCTTGCCGAGGATGACTCTCGTTGCTATATCCGCAAGGCTGAAGCCTGTTGCTTTTGATAGGAAAGGTACAGTTCTTGACGATCTCGGGTTCACCTCAATGATGTAAACGTCCTCGTTTTCATCAACAATGAACTGGATATTGAACAGACCCACGATTCCTATGTGGATACCGAGCTTTTCCGTATAGTCAATGATAGTATCCTTTACCTTCTGTGAAAGGCTGTATGCAGGATAAATGCTTATCGAATCGCCGGAATGAACACCTGTTCTTTCAACAAGCTCCATAATGCCCGGCACAAATACCTGCTTTCCGTCGCATACCGCATCGACCTCGACCTCTTTGCCCCTGATGTATTTATCAACGAGAACAGGCTTGTCTTCGTCGATTTCAACGGCAGTTCTCAGGTAATCCCTGAGTGCCTTTTCTTTTGCAACGATCTGCATCGCTCTTCCGCCGAGAACAAAGCTCGGACGGACAAGAACAGGATAACCTATTTCTTCAGCAGCTTTAACGCCTGCCTCTATGGATGTTACCGCCTGACCCTTCGGCTGAGGAATATTCAGCTCAAGAAGGAGCTTTTCAAATGCATCACGGTTTTCGGCACGCTCAATGGCATCGCAGTCCGTACCAATGATTTTTACTCCGCGCTCGCTCAGGGGTGCCGCAAGGTTGATTGCCGTCTGACCGCCCAGAATGGCAACTACGCCTTCCGGCTTCTCAAGCTCGATGATGTTCATTACATCCTCAACGCAGAGAGGCTCAAAATAGAGCTTATCCGAGCAGGTATAGTCTGTTGAAACCGTTTCCGGGTTGTTATTTATGATGATAGCCTCATATCCTGCCTCACGTATCGTCTGAACGGCATGAACCGTTGAATAATCGAATTCAACGCCCTGACCGATCCTTATCGGGCCGGAGCCGAGCACTACTATCTTTTTCTTATCAGATACGATCGATTCGTTCTCATCTTCATACGTTGAATAGAAATACGGGATGTAGCTTTCAAACTCGGAAGCGCAGGTGTCAATCATCTTATAGATCGGGAAAATATTGTTTTTCTTTCTCTGTTCAAAAATATTCTTTTCCGTCGTCTGCCAAAGCTCTGCAATCTCTTTATCGGAGAAGCCCATCTTCTTAGCCGCAATAAGCATTGAAAGTGAATCCTTATGCTCGCTTATCTCCTGCTCTTTTTCGATTATTATCTTCAGCTTACGGATGAAGAAGCGGTCTATTGCAGTCTGATCGTGGATGGAATCTATCGAACAACCTCTGCGCAGAAGCTCTGCTATTGCATAGATTCTATCATCTGTACCGATACGGATATATTTGTACATCTCATCCGATCTCATCTTGTCGAACTTCTTGCTGTGCAGATGGCAAAGGCCTATCTCAAGAGATCTGATGGCTTTGAGCAAGCTCTCCTCAAACGTTCTGCCTATGCTCATTACCTCGCCCGTAGCCTTCATCTGCGTTGAAAGCGAGTGATCCGCATCAGTAAATTTATCAAAAGGAAATCTCGGCATTTTTGTTACCACATAGTCCAACGTCGGCTCAAAGGCCGCAGGAGTATTGGCAATTCTTATCTCGTCAAGCGTCAGTCCTACACCTATCTTTGCAGACACTCTTGCGATAGGATATCCGCTTGCCTTTGATGCAAGTGCGGAGGAACGTGAAACTCTCGGGTTGACCTCAATGAGATAATAACGGAATGAATTCGGATCAAGTGCAAACTGAACATTGCATCCTCCTTCAATCCTGAGCGCACGGATTATCTTCAGGGCGCTGTCACGAAGCATATGGTACTCTTTGTTTGTCAAAGTCTGCGACGGACATACAACAATAGAGTCGCCTGTGTGGATGCCTACCGGATCAAGGTTCTCCATATTGCAGACCGTGATCGCAGTATCGTTTGCATCGCGGATCACTTCGTACTCAATTTCTTTATATCCCTTTATGCTCTTCTCGATCAACACCTGATGAACAGGTGAAAGAGAAAGCGCATTTTTCAGCAAAACGACAAGCTCGTCCCTGTTATCGGCAAATCCGCCGCCCGTGCCGCCGAGCGTGAATGCAGGACGCAGAACGACAGGATAACCTATCTTTTCCGCAACCGTGATTCCCTCTTCAAGTGACGTTGCTATGTCGGAAGCAAGCACCGGTTCACCGAGATTTTCGCAGAGCTCCTTGAAAAGCTCTCTGTCCTCGGCACGCTCAATGCTCTCGCTCTTCGTTCCGAGCAACTCAACATGACATTCCGCAAGAACGCCCTTCTTTTCAAGCTGCATTGCGAGATTGAGTCCCGTCTGACCGCCTATACCCGGCAGGATTGCATCCGGGCGCTCATGGCGAACGACCTTTGCAAGATATTCCAGCGTAAGCGGTTCCATATAAACCTTATCGGCGATCGATGTATCCGTCATGATAGTCGCCGGGTTGGAATTGCACAAAACTACTTCGTACCCTTCCTCTTTGAGTGCCAGACAAGCCTGAGTGCCGGCATAATCAAATTCAGCCGCCTGACCTATCACAATAGGTCCGGAGCCTATCACAAGGATCTTTTTGATATCCGTTCTTTTAGGCATGCTTGTTTTCCTCCATTATTTTGATAAAACGATCAAACAGATAAGCACTGTCCTGCGGTCCCGGAGCGCTTTCCGGGTGGTACTGCACTGAAAACACCTTATCGGCATCACAGCTGATACCCTCGACTGTATTGTCGAGAAGATTCAGATGCGTCACCTTGAGCGGAGTACCTGTAAGGCTCTGCGCATCCACTGCATAGGAATGGTTCTGTGAGGTTATCTCTATTCTGCCTGTCTCAAGATTTCTGACAGGATGATTGCCGCCTCTGTGACCGAACTTCAGCTTATATGTTTTTGCGCCGTATGAAAGAGCGATTACCTGATGTCCGAGGCAGATTCCGAAAATCGGATATTTTCCAATGAGTGAGCGGATGGTCGATATCGTTTCGGGAACATCCTCAGGATCTCCCGGGCCGTTGGATATGAACACTCCGTCCGGATTCATTGCCGAAATCTCTTCCGGCTTCGTATTCCACGGCACTACCGTAACGTGGCATCCGAGCTTATTCATGCTTCTGACAATATTTCTCTTCATGCCGCAGTCAATGGCAACTACGTGATATTTTTCGTTATCTGCGTAATATTCAGTAACCTTTCCGCAGCTGACCCTGCTGACTGCATCATGAGGAACAGCTGTCTCTTTAAGTATTCTGAGACCTTCTTCCTTATCCGTTGAGGCATCCGTTATTAGAACCCTGCGGCTTCCGAGATCTCTTATGGATCTGTTCAGTTTTCTTGTATCAAGTCCGTATATTCCCGGGACATCATACTGGATCATACAATCCGACAACGTCTTAATGCTCCTGAAATTAGATGGTGAATCATTATATTCCCTGACTATGAGAGCTCCTATCGTCGGAAGCTCCGTCTCAAAATCATCCTCTGCAATACCGTAATTGCCTATGAGAGGATATGTCATTACTACTGCCTGATCCGTATAGGAGGGGTCGGACAGAATCTCCTGATATCCTACCATAGACGTATTGAAAACGATTTCACAGACCTTTTCATTATGTGCGCCAAAGCCATAGCCGTAATACTCCTGTCCGTCCTCCAAAATAATTTTTCTGTCAAATTCTTTTACCATCTTTATGCCTCTTTTTGCCTGTCTGATAACCGCTGCTCAAATCGATCCTTTCGGGTATCTGTCGGAATCTTGGTGGGATAATCACCGTTAAAGCAAGCACTGCAAATACCGTGGGTTCCTGTAAGAGCGCATAAACTTTCTACCGGAAGGTATCCTAAAGAATCCGCACCAATAAGGGTACAAATTTCAGGGATGCTGTATTTGCAGGCAATCAAATGTTCTTCGGAATCAATATCCGTTCCGTAGTAACACGGGTGCAGAAACGGTGGTGAGGATATGCGAACATGGACTTCCTTTGCACCGGCATCACGAAGCAGTCTTACGACACGTCCCATCGTGTTGCCGCGAACGATAGAGTCATCCACTAAAACCACACGTTTGTCTTTTACACTTTCCTCAACGGCAGCAAGCTTGATTTTTACTCCGTCAAGTCTTGCCCCCTGTCCGGGCGAGATAAAAGTTCTGCCGATATACTTATTTTTGATAAGACCGATGCCGTAAGAGATACCGGATTCCTGGCTGAAACCGAGTGCCGCATCCAGTCCCGAATCGGGAGCGCCGATCACAACGTCCGCCTCTACAGGATGGGCTTTTGCAAGTATTTTTCCCGCTCTCACGCGAGATGCGTGTACCGAAATGCCGTCAATGACAGAATCGGGACGGGCAAAATAGATATACTCAAAAACACAGAGCTTTTTATCTTTTTTGCCACAGTGCTCACCGCGTGACACCACACCGTTTTTACTGAACACTAAAATTTCACCCGGCTCTACATCACGAACTACCTCGGCACCGACCGCCTTGATGGCACAGCTTTCGGAGGCTACCACATATATACCGTCAGCGGTCTTGCCATAGCATAAAGGGCGGAAGCCGTAAGGATCTCTTGCGCAGATCAGCTTTTGCGGCGACATCAGCACTAAGGAATAAGCTCCGTCAAGCGTGTTCATTGCCTGACTGACTGCATCCTCAATCGACGGTGCTTTCAGCCTTTCTTTTGTAATGATATAGGCGATGGTTTCGGTATCACTGGTGGTATGGAATATAGCTCCGGAAAGTTCCAACTCATTACGAAGCTCGGCGGCATTGCTGAGATTGCCGTTGTGCGCCAGCGCCATTCTTCCTTTTTGGTGATTGACTTCAATC
>JAZQMY010000042.1:0-2985 GCA_045627045.1 Clostridia bacterium
GATTGAACGAAGGTATTTCTATAAGGAAGGAGCAAGAGAATATGAAGGTCTTTAATACAACTGCCGTGTGTATCCCAGAAGAACATTACATGGTAGACCTATCAGAGCGTGTGAAAGAGATAAAGAAACTTGTAGATGCAAAGAAGTATTTAACAATTAACCGTGCACGTCAGTATGGTAAAACAACGACTTTAGCGGCACTGGATACATTCCTGTCTGATCAGTATGATGTTATAAGTCTTGACTTCCAAGACCTTACTGATGGCAGTTATCTTGATGAAAGCTCATTTGTCAAAGGACTGGCGCAGGTAATGTGTGATACAAGAGATTCAATCGAAATCCCTCTGCCAGATGAGTTCTATGATGCCTTTCAGGCACTTGCTGCTGAAGATAAGACGCTTGTAATTAATGATATTTTCAGAATTTTTGATCGTTGGTGCAAGCAAAATGCGAAACCTATCGTACTGATCATTGATGAAGTTGATACGGCCACCAATAATCAGGTTTTTCTCGACTTTCTTGGTAAACTGCGTTCAAATTATCTAAAAAGAGCGAAGAATCCGAGATATAGGACATTCCATTCCGTAATCCTTGCCGGTGTAACAGATGTAAAGCATCTGAAAAGCAAAATCAGACCGGAAGAGGAAGGCAAAGAGAACAGCCCTTGGAATATCTCGGCGGATTTTAATATTGATATGAGCTTGTCTGAGGCTGGAATCAAGGGAATGCTTGACGAATATGAGGCCGATCATCACACGGGCATGAATACTGCAGAGATTGCTGCGTTTATCTGGCAACAGACTAGCGGTTATCCATTCCTTGTAAGTCGTATCTGTCAACTGATAGATGAACGAGTATGTCAGACAATGAAGCCTGTTGAAGCGTGGACAAGAGAAGGTGTGAACGCAGCCCTTAGACTGCTTCTTGCTGAGAATAACACACTGTTCCAGACAATCACGAAAAACTTGAAAAACTTCCCTCGTCTGAGAAATTCTCTTCGCAGTATCCTGATGGAAGGAACTAAGCTAGCATATAATACGGATCAGGATGATATTGTACAGATGGAAATGTACGGCCTGATTAAAAATGATCATAACACTGTGAGGGTTGCGAATACGATATTTGAGACACGGCTATATAATCTATTTCTTTCTGACGTTGAGCTTGAAAATAATGTGTTCTGTAACACAGGAACACTTAACAGAAACAGGTTTATCAAGGATAAACGTCTGGATATGGTTGCTGTTCTGAATGGCTTTATCGAGACCTACACTCAGGTATTTGGACCTCTGACTGATAAATTTAAAGAAAAGGACGGAAGAGAATACTTCCTGTTGTATCTGAAGCCTATAATCAACGGAACCGGCAACTTCTATATAGAAGCGCAGACACGAGATCAGCGCCGCACTGATGTCATTGTAGACTTCCTTGGAGAACAGTTCATCATAGAACTGAAGATCTGGAAAGGTGCAAGCTACAATGAGAAGGGTGAAAAGCAGATATGTGAGTATCTTGAGCGCTTCGGCCTGAAAACAGGCTATATGCTCACCTTCAACTTTAATAAGAATAAAGAGCAAGGAATCAAGGAAGTCGTAATTGATGATATGACAATTCACGAAGCCACATTGTAAAATTGAATATCTACCACCTCCGCCCACTGAGCAATTGCCGAAAACCTCGGTAGCAGCTTAGTGGGCAATTTTGCATTGTATAGGTATCTGAAAAAGGCGCTTAGTTTAGTTGAAGAATGATTAGGCTGTTTTGTAAAAACAACCTGACAAACAACCTGATAAATAACCTAGTCCTACATTTGTACGACTTAACTAGTGGAATTCAACTAGAGGAATTCCATAAGTTAATCCACAAGTCATTACCCAAGAGGTAACCCAAGTTTCGCCCCTTTTCAAAAAGGTGCGAAAAAAGGTGCGAAATTTTCTATCACCGCGGTGATAGAAACGGTGATAGAAATTACTTACATCCCCAGTAATATTGAAACAAATGAGCCTGGCAAGACGGTTGTTACGCTTCCATTAGTGGAGAAAGATCAGTCCCTTTTTGGAAAAGGTACTAAAAAAGTACTGAAATGGTTGAGCTGGTCTATATGGGAACAGGCAGGCTATGTGGAACCAAATATTGAGGAATTCTTCGGTAATTCTGATGCGAATGAGCCTGACAAGACAGTTGTTACACTTCCTTTAGTAGAGAAAGATCATCTCCTTTTTGAAAAAGCAGAAAGAAATCGTTGTGGGAGTATACCGACTCACAATGAAATCCAACTCAGACAACTTCCGTCAGTCCTCTATTCAGGGCGTTATGAAGCGAATCACGGCAAAAGGCGCAACTGTTATCATCTACGCGCCGACGCTTGAAAACGGCAGCACATTCTTTGGCAGTGTAGTTGTGAATGATCTGAAGAAGTTCAAGAAGAAGTGCGGCTGCATCGTTGCTAACCGCTATGATTCCGTACTCGATGATGTTGAAGAAAAGGTGTATACGAGAGATCTGTTCAGAAGGGACTAAGATATGAGCAAAGAAAGAATTGACTTGAACGGCAAGACGATACTTGTGACCGGTTCTCCCGGATTTATCGGCGCAAACCTTGTATTGAGATTGCTGAAAGAAATGTCCTCCGGCACAGTCATCTCACTTGATAACATGAACGATTACTATAATCCGGCACTGAAAGAATATCGCCTTTCGCTGATTGAAAAGGCGGCTGAGACTTCGCCGGTCAAGCATATATTCGTCAAGGGTTCAATCGCAGACAAGGCGCTGATTGACAAGCTGTTTGCTGAGTATCACTTTGATGTAGTGGTCAACCTTGCAGCACAGGCAGGTGTTCGCTATTCCATCGACCATCCTGACGTGTATATCGAATCAAATATCATCGGCTTCTATAATATTCTTGAATGCTGTCGCCGTCACCCTGTAAAGCATTTAGTCTATGCAAGTAGTTCTTCCGTTTACGGCGGCAATAAGAAAGTG
>JAZQMY010000043.1:0-4393 GCA_045627045.1 Clostridia bacterium
GAAAAACAGATACTATTCTTCTCATATCAATCTCCATTCCATCGCCTTTGGCTGATGGCACAAGCAGTAATGAAATTAACGACGTTTTGATATATTTTAACACGAGATTACTAAGTTTTCAAATTACAACAGAAGCGGCTCCCAGCTAACATATCTTGCAGACTATAATGGTTTCCGGCCTTTTTCTTTTCCCACTTGAAGAGATTTGACGCTTTTTATCTTATTTTATGGTATAATGCTTGAAAAGCGGCAATATAAAGAAGTTTTTACAGCGATTGAAGGCTTTGTAAAAGACATTTAACAGACAGCCCGATTCATTTTCGGACGTATTTATAGTCCTCAAAGAGATAAACGAGGTAGATAATGTGCAAAAGAAGATGTCTTGAAAATTACAGGACCATATCAGAAAATGGGAAAAGGGTTCGTGGAGAATAATGGTTTCGAAGCAGAAGCGGTAAAGAAGTTTGCCGGTCCGGAATGTTTTTCTGTTCCCATGAAAATCATGATACAGCTTATGTTTAAGACAGTTGCCAAAAAGAAATTTGAGACGGTTTCAAAAGAGTGGGGCGCAAAGGTCCCGATTGATTACAGACCTTGGTAATAATGAAAAAACAATTCTTAATTTTATTTGCAATATTATGCGCGGGTCTTGTGCCCGGCCTTTCAGGCTGCGAAAAAGAAGCTCCGCCGGAAGAAAAGCCGGCATTATATGAGGATGTCAATCCGGCAGCAGACACAATGGAAGCCGCAGCCGGTACGGAAGAAGAACCCGCCGGAGAGCTTCCTCCTGCGGGCTATTATGCAGGGGAAGACGGATACCTGCAGCTTTTTGAAAACGGCACCGCCATTCAAAATGTCGCCGGGTGCAATTGGCTCACTCACTGGGATGAGAATGCCATTTACAGTGAGTTCGACTCCCCGGGTGAATACACCTATAAGGATGGACATTTTTCATTCGGCTGGGAAGGCGGAGACGGTTATTACACCTACGATTACGTATACTGTCCGGATGAGATGCCTCCTCTTGAGGCGGAAATCCGTCGCAATGGCGAAAGCGGCTTTTTTGATAAGCTTGAAAACGAGCCATTTTTCGAACACCGGGAAAACGGAATGCTCTACGGCTTCGAAGACGACTTCTGGGACGGCTGCAGCGTCTGGTGTGCTGTAAGGGAGTACGGTCTTTCCGCATCGGCGTCTTCTTTTCTCGCGGCTCAGGGGCAGTACTCCTATGAGCCCGGGCACATCATTGAAAATAACCGCAGCAATGCCTGGGTAGAAGGTGCGGAAGGCTACGGTATCGGGGAGTATGTGGATATCGACCGGAGCTACGTTGTGGGTGATGAAGACTACGGTGTGGATTTCAGGGAGCTTTGCATCGTAAACGGCTATGCCCGTACGGCAGACGCATGGAAGGCCAACTCCAGGGTACATGAGCTGAAAATGTATTTCAATAATGAGTACATTTGTACGCTTCCGCTGCTTGACACTATGGAACCTCAGTATTTTGATCTCCTGGCATATCAGCTCCATGCCGGCTCCGGGGCGGAGAGTACTTTCCGGTTTGAAATAGCTTCAGTATATCCCGGAGAAAAATACGAGGACACAGCTATCACAGGCATAGAAGTGAGCATTTGGACTCCGAATCACTAAGGAAGTATTAGTTGAATTTTGCAGAAGGAATAGTTTGCCGGTTTCAGGCGGGAAATTAGAACTTACAGATAGAATTGCTATGACGTGAGAATAGGCGAGTGAAAATGTAAGACAAAAACAATTCGCCATAAACACAGTCTTCATTTGTTCTCCTATAAAGAGTAAGAAACTCATGCAGGGGCTCCCGTTTCGGGGAGCCTCTTTTTTAGCATGTTCCTCATAATGTGCGTAGATTTGTCAGCATCTATATGGTATCATTAGACATATAAACCGTAATTCGCGGGGGAAGAAATTCTGTTATGAGTAAAATAATCGTGCTTGTCGGAAGCGAAAGAAAAAACGGTAATACAGAACGTCTTGTACAGGCGTTTTGCAAAGGCGCGTCACAGAACAACGACATAGAGATAATATCCGTACGGGAATACAAGGTGAAGGCGTGTGTCGGGTGCAATACCTGTTTTGACCGCCCGGAGCATGATTGCTTTCAAGATGATGATATGCGTATCATATATGAAAAAATTGCCGGCGCGGATATCCTGGTAATCGCATCTCCGGTGTATTTCTATGGAATCAGTTCTCAGCTGAAAGCAATTGTGGACAGGCTTCACACGCCTAAAAGAGATTCCTTCAAATTAAAGAAAATGGCATTGCTTCTCGTTGCGGCATCAACTCTTCCCGAGGTGTTTGATGCCATCAAACTGCAGTATCAAATGGTATTGAATTTCTTTAAAATTGAAAATGCCGGAATGGTTCTGGTACGAGGGGTAAAAAATACCGGCGACATAGAAAACACTGAAGCTTTGGATGAAGCATTTTTACTGGGAGCGTCAATTGAAGCTTGACAGCCTGACTGCATAATGCATGCAGTAACATACAAAAGTACTATACTGATTTTCAGAGGTTTCATATGAAAAAGATTTTTAATCGCTATACTGTGATATTTCTTGCGCTTACGGTATATCTCATCCTTTACCGGACGATGTGGAGGGTCGGTTTCCCGGACTTCTATGCCAGCGTTATCGGCTGTGCCTTCGTGTATCTTGTCATCCGCATGACGCGTTCGGAGCTTGCAACGGAAAACACCGGGAAAAAGATGGAGCTGCTGCCGTTCTTGGTTTTTCTGGGCTTGACATTTCTCGGCCAGGAGCTTATGCAGCTCGTAAACTTTCTTCTGGAGGCACTGCTCAACAGCTTCGGCAAAACGATGTATGAGACGGAGGAGGTCGTGCAGCAGAGGGAGCTGTTTGACGGGACGTTTGCTAAACTTACAACTCTTTTCTGGCCCGTTGTCCTCGGCCCAATCGTGGAGGAACTGCTCTACCGGAGCTACGCGGCAAAGAATTTTGAGCGTGAAGGCGGAAAGGTGCTCGCCATCCTTCTGGCGGCAATCGTGTTTTCCGCCGGTCACGGGAGATTCTACCTCATGACAAATACGTTTATTTCCGGGCTGGTGCTGGGGTACGTGTTCTTTGAATACGGGCTCAAATGGGCATGCATTTTCCACGTAATCAATAATCTGGGCATCGTGGGAATAGATTTGCTTCTCTGCGTGATCTTCGGTCAGACCACGGGCACCTTAATCATGGATATAGTCGGCATATTGTTCGCAATCTTCGGTGTCGGAGCGGTCATCCTGAAGCGCCGGGAAACCGCGGCGTATATAAGGGACAACAGAGCGCCGGCAGGCGAATACAAAAAAGCGTTTCTCAACATCGGCTTTTTCGCTATGCTCGCGTACAATCTCTATAAATGCGTTGTTCATATCGTGCCTGTGTGATACGGCGGAAAACAGATTTTTTTACAAAGATTTTTATTGTAGCCATTCGGAGGTTTTTACCGTATAATACTGTGTAAGTACAAAACAAAAGTAACCTGAAAACATTATCGGAAAGGAAATAATAAAAATGAGAACAGAAAACACATCTCTCGGTCTGGATAAGGTATACAGGGGCGAAGCCCTCGGCCTTATCTCCACCATCATCTTAATCCTCAGCACCCTCGCTCTTGGCATCGTGGGCATCGGCGCCGCCTCTGCCGACACCGGCGTTACCCTTACGGAAGACGTGGAAGCCGCCCTCGGAATCTCCTTCCTGGTTGTCGTTCTCTTCATCTTCGCCGGTTTGATTCTCGCACTCATCGGATTCATCAAGCAGCTGAAGGGCTTCAAGCAGATCGGTATTGATAACAGCACCTTCAAAACCGCCTTCTGGTTCACCATCTTCTGCGTGGTGCTCACCTTCTCCGCCAATATTCTCGGCGAAAAGGTACCTTTCCTGGCAACCATCTCCGATGATCTCACCAGCTTCCTTGACGTGGCAGTTGCCTACTACGTGGTGAAGGGCTGCATCGAGCTGTTCAAGGATACTCCGTTGGAAAAGAGCGGACGCAGCCTGATGAAGTGGGTGTTCGCCCTGGGAATCGCACGTGTCCTCTGCAATTGCCTCTCCGGCATGAAGGGCGGCATGGTTCTGATCTTCGGTGCTCTCGAGCTCGTTATCACCGTCATCTTCTACATCTTCTACCTTAACTATCTTTCCAAGGCGAAAGACGCGTAAGCGTTTTCTCCGCAATAGATTCTACGTGCTGTTTAACGAAAACCGCCCCTTGCAGGGCGGTTTTCGTTTTTGTATGGTATTTCCGATGAAAAGGCTTTGGCAGACCTCTGCTTTTTTCCTTTACAGTTTGCGCGTAGATATCCCGGCATCTATATGGTATTATTAGCTCAATAAACAGGAATTTGCGG
>JAZQMY010000044.1:0-2578 GCA_045627045.1 Clostridia bacterium
AGTGAAGCAAATACCACTTGCGAGGTTGTCGGAAAGAGCAATATAAATACTTATTACGATTACCTTCCAGAGTATGACACAGGCGACTTCTACGCTATTCTTTACGACAACAAAACAGCTTTCGTTTCGAAAAAATATTCAAAATTTGAAACTACTAACTAAGTATTCCAAAGCATTAAAATAAGGGGCTGTCGCATTAGCAAATAGTTTTTGCTGGGCGATAGCCCTTTTTTTGACAAAAATCCGTCGAAATCTTACCGATTCAGACGGATTTTCTTTTAGACAGAGACTTTTAACAGGCATCCCTTCCAGCATGCCTCTATCGTTCTGATTCTGTTTTAAATTTTTAAAATTTATGCGACCTTCAGTTCGAACAAATGCTGTCCTGTACGCCCTGATTGGATTTTACAATGAAGCTTATTTATGTTCCGACCCATCGCAAGCAGGATGCTTTCTGCCAGCGCATTTGCTTTTCCACGGTATAGATACCGTCTGAAATTCATGTCTTCCTTTACATCTGCAAATGAGCCTTCTGCCTGTATGCTTCTGTTCATCCTTAGCATCGTACCGTATTCTGTTGTAATCCTTTCCAGATCTTCAGCACGTTTCTCACTCATCTTTTTGGCCACCTGCAATACCTTGTTGCGTTCTTCCATCGGTGTATTACAGTTGTTTCCTTTGATGCAGTCTGTCTTATATGGACAGCCCGCACAGTCGCTGCATCTGTAATAAGTCTTTATGCTGATATACCCGCTTGCAGTCTTGCTTTTTCGTTCGTTGGATACTGTCAGTTCTTTTCCTGCTTTGCAGATATAACAGTCTCTTTCCGCATCGTAGCTCATATTTTCTCTGCGGCTGATGTCCTTTTTATATTTTCTCGTTTTTGAGATTTCATAATTCTGGGGTTTGATGTATGAAATCTGTCCGTTTTCTTCGATAAACAGATAGTTTTCTTCACTTTCATAACCGGCATCTGCTACGATCTCACTATACTTGTAACTGAGATGTTTCTCCATGTCCTTTAAGAATGGAATCAGGGTCAGTGTATCTGTTGGATGTGCACTGATATCTACCCACGTAATGTATTCAGAGTCAACACCATGTTGAATGTTATATGCCGGCTTCAGCTGGCCGTTTAACATGGCATCTTCCTTCATTCGCATGAAAGTCGCATCCGGATCAGTCTTTGAATAACTGTCTCTGCTTCCAAGATTATAATGCTTCTTTGTGTATTCTTTCAGCTTTTCCAGATATTCATCCAGTTGCTCCATTGTCTTCTGAAGCATCGTCTTTCTCTTGCCGATTCCATGGACGAATACGATTCCTTCCTCTTTACGAATTCGGCAGAGCTGTTTTTTCATTCGCTTTAATGTATGAATGGAAACCTGATTATTGTATACGGTTCTGATACCGTAAAGCTCTTCACATTCCCCTATGAAAGAGGTGATCTTTTCAAACAGACGTGTCTGATTTTTTAAGACAGCCTTTTTCCATACAAAGGTATATTTGTTGGCAACTGACTCAATCTTTGTTCCGTCAATGAAGATGGTTTTTCCCGAGGTTTCACCAAGAGCATAAAGGAGCTCTGACATCTGTGCCATCAATTCTTTTGAACAGCTTGAAAAATGAAGAGAGATAAAGCGCGCAATGGTTGCATGATCAGGAGCAGGCATTCCCTCGAGAAGGTACATGAAGTTAATGTCTCTTTTGCAGGCCTTTTGTATATCCCGGCTTGAGTAGATTCGATTCATTGCTGCATAGAGAACAATCTTCAGCATCTGACGAGGTGACGCCTGGTTTTTTCTGATCCTGTCATAAGTTTTGTACAGTTCAGAAAGGTCCATTTCCTCCACGAAGGCACTTAACAGGCGGACTGGATCATCGGATGGGATAGAAATCTCTAAATTCAGCGGAAGTTTTAATTGATAATACATGGATGATATCGTATAATCACCATGTATTGATTTAGTTAGTAGCATAACATAATTATACCACAAACGCCGGACTCTTCGTAGCCCGGCGTTTCGTGTTATTTATGCTTTTTTGAGAAGAGCTGCCACACGTTAGTGCGACAGCCCCTTTGCGTGCCGTATGCAGGCTGCTGTTTACTGCCGCTCGGCTTTGCGTACGGCATCCTCTAACGTCATGCCGGCAAAATCCTGCGCGGCGAAGATTCGTCCGGATTTGCGGTCGTCCAGAAAAGCACCGACGACGATTCCCGGAATCGTACTTTCGGGAGCATTGGGAGCGTTCGGCCCGCCGAGGTCCGTGCGGCACCAGCCCGGATCGCACAGATTCAACATAACGTTGCTTCCCTCCAGCTTGGAGCCAAGGTCAATCGTAATTTTGTTAAGAGCAGCTTTGCTTGCCGAGTAGCCTGCCTGTTCGGGTTCGAGCGCAATTCCGCTTGTCGTGTTCAGAATTCTGCCGAATCCGCGGGCAATCATCTTCGGAATAAAATGATAGCAGATCATGGCAGGGGCGACGGTGTTGATTTTGCAGCTCTCGATGTAATCGGACACGGGGGTGCTGAAATAATCGGTACGATAGGCAATCTGCAGGCCGGCATTGTTCAGAA
>JAZQMY010000045.1:0-46248 GCA_045627045.1 Clostridia bacterium
GCTCCGCATTTTGAACAGAATGCCATAATAGATTACCTCTTTCCTTCTTTGTTTTTATTTTTATTCTTCTTCTTACCCTTGCCGATAAGAATAAGGATAACGATCACAACAATCAGAATTATCGCGAGCCAGATGAACAAACAGATGCCGAGCGGCTGGAACGGGCAGATTCCGCAGACCTTACACTTGCTTTTTTCTGCCGGCTCGTCCGGTTTTTCGCCGGGCTCCGCCGATTCGTTCTGACCGGGCTCCGCCGATTCGTTCTGATCGGCCTCCTCCGTGTGAGGATCACCCGCATTGCAGAAGAGGGAGTTGGTATAAGGACTGTCTTTGCCTTCCTCGGTATAGTTTTTCAGATACGCCCGGAATTCAATGGCGTCGTCCTTTGATACTTCTTCGGTCACAAAATCCTTCCAACCGCTGAAAAGCCATTGGGGGTTGCCCCAGTCGGTTTCCTTCCATTCGCCCCATTCGCCGCCCGTCTGCACCCGATACTGCATCACGGCGCAAAGCGGATCCCATGCGTCCATTTCAATCGAATAATATTTTTGCGCGTCTCCGTTTGACTTCGGGAAATCAACGTACAGCTTCCACGTGGTGTCGCTGTATCCGTCACCGCGCTCCACCGATTCCACAAACGTAAGCTCGGAAATGACAGGAGCTTCAATCGCTTCGGGATATACAAGTTCTTTCTGCGTGGCGTTTTTGCCGATGGTGATCTCTTCCGACCAGTCGGAAAGGATAAATGCCGTGTCTTCACCGTCGGCGGTTTCACGCTCTTCCTCCGTCATATTCCAGTTGGTATAGGCAATGATATATCGCATGCGGAGTGTCAGCGAATGATTGTCAAGATCAAGATACCATTTGTCACCCTTCGAAAAGACAACCGGCTTGAGATACCCTGCATTCTCATCGTCCTGACCGTACCACGGATCGATCAGCGCACAGCCCTCGCGGTAGGTCTTCTGCTCCTCGGAAGCCACGATCCTCTGACGGATCATCAGATCATACGGCTGATTTGCCTGCGGATATTCGTCTTTGTCCCATTCGGACACATAATGCCAGTCGCCGTCGTCTACCTTGCAGTCGACCTGGATGTAACACCTTTCAATCGTGCAGCCGTATGTTTTCTCGAATTCGTCTCTTCCGAGATAGTTCCATTCGGCAAACATACCGATAACGTCTTCAGGCTGGGTCAGCCATACGTATACGTTTTCCGCTCTGCCCGAGTCATCCCTGTTAATCTGATAGTAGATGTCCGTGGGGACGTTTGCCTTCCCCGAAGGAAAGATATTGTCGGAAAACTTCGGTGC
Source organism: Clostridia bacterium (assembly GCA_045627045.1). Taxonomy (GTDB): domain Bacteria; phylum Bacillota; class Clostridia; order HGM11327; family HGM11327; genus SIG351. The sequence continues at coordinate 1,314 of JAZQMY010000045.1, forward strand.
TACATCTGCCGCTACAGCTGTCTGAACAAAAAGCCCAAGCAACATGACGGCGGTGAGCAGAATAGTAAGTACTCTTTTCATATTCAGTGTCACTCCTTTTAATACTTGGTAACCTCTAATAATTAGGTTATCCATTTGCCTTATTATAACACTTTTCGCCTGCTTTTTCAAGCTGTTTGAAGGGTATTTTCAGAGGTTACCATATATTATTTGTCTCCTATATTTTGGGGCAAATACAATATGGTTCTTGCAATTCCACTTTGTATGTGATAAACTATTACTGTCATTCATGACAAATTCCTCCTGTGTTTTTTATTTTTGGTTGGCAAACCTATTTTATTATATCGCAGGAGGAATTTTTGTATCTTGAGATTTTTACTCTCACCACCTCTGGTGGTGGTTTATTGTTTGCTAAAGCGTACAAGCAAAATGGTGCAGATTCAATTCCGCACCATTTTTATTTTGATTATCTTCTCTTATAAATTACCAACTCAGGATTTTCCCCGTTTTCTTCGTATGATGCAACCAATATAAAATCCATGCCCGCAACAATTCCGAAGCAGCTGCCACTGTCAAACTCACATTCAAGCTGAGTACCCAGGTAAGTTGTGCCGTCATCAAGAAATTTAACATGGTTTCCGTTCGGAAGTCTGTATTCAATGTTGACATAGCTTCCCACAAGCGGGTCCAATCTTGTGACTTTCGGCATTCCGTCAATATTGAGTGCGTTAATCTCATCCATCAGAATTCTCTTATACTCTTCAAATCTGCCGCCGTCATCAAGATCTTTGTATTTCTTCCAGTAATCAAGCGTCGGAAGTGTCTCCAGCAAATATTTTCGTATTTCTTCCTCTGGACGTCCTTCATTCGCCATAATTTTTACACAAACATCGATCAATTCATCCATATTTCTATACGTATGCTCTCCGTCAGCATAACACCACTTGCAATAGAGCTCATTGAAAAAGCCGTCTTTTTCTTTAGAAATAATGTTATCCTCCATCGGCATACCGCAGCACTGACACACCAGCTTCTGCGGAGAGCCCAGAAGCGTATTGATCGATACATCATAAAGCTTTGACAGCAATTTCAGTGTCTCTGTATTCGGAACAGTTTCCCCGTTTTCCCATCTTGATACCGCCTGACGTGTAACAAATAGTTTTTCAGCCAACGCATCCTGTGATAATCCGTTTTTAACACGAAGTTCCAATAGTATATCCTTTGTTTCCACGGTGACATACCTCCTGTATTATAGTTTTTATTTTTTGTTGTCTATATTGTAACATAAATTCTGTCTGTATTCAAGCAACCTTCTGTTGCGTTCCAAATTTTACTTGTTTCCTTTCATATTCAACAAAGTTTCGCCGCATTTCCTGTCTTCCGCGAAGAAATTCCGGTGTCCGTTTTTCCTTCCCGACATATTATGAAGCGAGGGACAACAGTCCTCTCAACTAAAAAAGAAAGGATATTTTTTAATGTCATTGATTTATAACCAGGCAGAACTTTCCTACGAAGGCACGACCGTCCACTCAAACATTGTTTCTTCAGAGCTTCTTGATGCATTATCAGCCGAAAAAGCAGTTATCAAAACCGAATACGCCAGAGATGACAAACTGACATTTATTATCACTCTCAAAAACAAAACATTCAAAGACATTGACCACATTTCCATCACGGAAAACCTTGGTGCTTATTATTTCTCAGGACTTTCAGGTCTTGCAAGCATCACTGTTTATCCTCTCACCTATGTGGAAAACACGCTGCTCTATTACAAGAACGGATCTCTCCAGAGCACTCCCTCATTCAGCGGAACAGCTCCGATGAATATTGAAGATATATCAGTTCCTGCAGGCGGAGATGCCACTATCATTTATGAAGCCTCAACAAACAGCTGGACACCTCTCAAGGTCGGCAGTTCTGTAAATAACATGTCAAAAATATCATGTACTTCTGTTTCCGAACCGATACTGCTCTCTGCAACAGCAATTCCGCTTTCCAAGGTTGAGCTTTTCATCACCAAAACGGCATCTCCCGATATTGTAATGCAGACAGGAAAAATCACTTATTCCTTCCTCATCGAAAACAGAGGCAACATTGAAGCAAAGGATACAGTTGTCATTTCGGATAAATTCAATCCGATCATCGACGATTTGTATGTCACGATCAACAAGACTCATGTCACAGGCGCAGAATACTATTCCTATGATACCACAACAGGTATCTTCACAACAACCGGAAAAGATATCACTGTGCCGCCGGCAACCTATACAACAGATTCTGCAACAGGAAAAATCAAGCTCACCCCCGGAACTGTCCTTGTTCGTGTAACAGGCACCCTCTGAACCGCATCTCCTTAACCAAGATAAAAAGCCGAAGACCTCAAAAAGGCATCCGGCTTTTATTTTATCAAAATGTTCTGAATTTTTGATTGAAACTAAAAAAGGTGACAAATCCGATGCTTTATTCAGGCAGCGTTTTTGTCACCGTTATCATTTATTTACTTTTCCTGCAAATCAAAGCTTGATTTCCTCATGCTTTTCAGCAGACTGATAGAGATAGTCAAGAGCCTTTGCACTTTCGAGAATATTGTCGATATAGCTCTGATTCGTCTTTCCTTCCTTTACACAGCGGATAAAATCTCTGTCCTCTTCAAGGTACATATTCGGGATATCGTACTCCGGATGCTCTGTTTCGAGAGTTTCGCCGTTTGTGAAGCTGAACAAGCCGCAATAATTGAGTCTTGCGCCGCCTTTGTCTCCGAGGAAGTCAATGAACATTCCGCCTTCTTCAAGGTTCTGTGCCCATGCTCCGTTAAGAGAAATTGTAGCCTTATCAGTTCTCATGTAGCCTGTTACAAAATCGTCAACGTCGTTCGTGCCGTTCTCAACGTCCTTTGTTTCCTCTGCCCACATCGCGCTGTACTTATATGCCTTCATATCCTTTGCGATTTCAGAATACGTATCACAGGTAACTGTCTTGATCTTTACGCCGCCGAGGATGTAGAAAATAAGGTCGATGAAGTGAACGCCCCAGTCGATAAGTACGCCGCCGCCTGACTGTGACTTTGTTGTGAATGCGCCACCGAGACCGGGGATTGATCTAAATGCTCTGAATGAAGCATAAACGTGATAAATCTTGCCGAATTTTCCTTCGTCATTCAATCTCTTGAGTTCCTGAACGGACTTGTGGAAGCGGTTACATACGCCGATGTTGAGAAGTTTGTTCTGCTTGTGAGCCTCTTCTGCCATTTCGCATGAGAGAGCATAATTTACCGTGATCGGCTTTTCGCAGAATACGTGCTTGCCCGCCTTGAGCACATCCATTGTAACTGTGTAGTGTGCGTAGTTAGGTGTGAGCACCCAAACGATTTCAACCTCAGGGTCATTGAGGATCACGTTGTAATCCGTGCAGATGTTCTCTACCTTCGGATACTTTTCCTTGACAGCCTGAGCTTTTTCAATAATAAGATCACAGGCATACTTGATTCTGACATTGTCAAGCTCTGACAATGCAGGGAAATGTGCACAATTTGATATTCTTCCGCAGCCGATAACTGCAACAACCGTCTTTTCCATTTTAATAATTCCTTTCTTTTATCAATCTACTATTACGTTTGCAAACATATGTGAAATTGTATTTGATCTTCCCGCCTGAACCGTGTGGAAGAGCGAGAATGAATATCTTCTCTTGTCATATTCCTTTGAATGGAGTGTAAACTCGACCCAGAAATTCTTGCAGCCATCCGGCAAATGCAATGTCTCAAACGGGATATGAACAACTCCTTCGGGCTTTTCGATATCGTAATTCACGATTTCCTTGACTGCAGGCTGATTCTTGAATACATACCATATTTCAGCAGGGCAGCGAAGCTGAGGAGCAGCCACAAAGCCGTCCTTTGAGCTTACGACCGCAGGTGCTATGCCGAAATCAGTTTCTTCGCAGGTAAATACTACATCGCCCGTTCTTCTCTCTGCAGGAAGAGCAACGGATACCGTAAGCTTGTCCTGAACCGGTGAATAAACGAGAAGCTCATTATCCTTCACGGCAAATCTGAAGCCCTTGACCTCTTCGCCGTAGTAGTTCACGAATCTGAACTCCGATGCATTTTCGATGCTGTCTGAAATATGAGCATCATATTCAACGAACCTGAACGCATACTGAACTGATGGATTTGCCGACTGAATGTCTATAACATATTTTCCTGCCTGCATGGCAACATCAAAATCATATTCCTTCTTCGTATTTGCTTCAAGCGCAAATTCCTTTTCTGAAGAATCGTAGTATGCCGTATTCAGCGGAGAAATATGGAGATTGAAGTTTCCCTTTTCCATTTTGTTTCCTATGTTTGAGAGAGTTACTCTTACCTTTGAACGGTAAAGTCCGTCTTTCCCAAGCTTCGGTTCCTCAACATACGAGATATCGGTTTTCATTTTGTTGAGAGTATCCTTTGACTCATGCGGAATATATTTTATATTATTCACGAAATCATAAACATCTACCTGACATTCCTCAATGCTCATTGCTTCTCTGCCGCAGAATGAGAAATTCTCAAGCACTACGTTCTCAATATTTGCCTTTTCGCTGAAGCCTTCGATTCTTGAGTGTGAAGGAATTGTCGCCTGCTCCTCCACCACCGCAATATTTCTGATTGTTACATCGTGAATATTGCCCTTTTCTCCGTCCTGATTCCATACCGCATCGGCAATTCTGAGGTCAAATATCTGTCCTCCGTGAATATCCTCTAGCCTTATATCGTCAATCAGTATATCAGAAACCTCTGCGTGATCTCCGTGGTGAATACCCATAATAGGATAGCCAGTCATAGAGTGAATAACATCTATATTTTTAAATACAATGTTTCTGCAATAGTCCGAACGGATCTCAACGCCGACCTCCATCGGTCTTGCAAAGTCATTCCAAAGAGTGGAATTACGGAATACCACGTTTTCAACGTTTCCGTCTGTTACGCTTCCGCTTTTGCAGGAAGAATCACCGTCCTTGCCGAGTGAAAAGCTTGCCGTTCCCTGACCTGTTGCCTTTACGCAGAATGAATCGTCCCATGTTCTTGTAAATACGTTCTCTACAAGAACATTCTTTGAGTTGCAGACGTCAATACCGTCGTTGTTACCCGTTGAGCCGAGGATATTGATATTGTTTATGTAAACATCTATGCTGTTGAAAATAGCAACAGTCCACCTTACGCTGTTTGCAACAGTTACATCATAGATGTTGACATTCTTTGAATTCTTGAGACTGATGAGGAACAATGAATCGATCTGGCTCAGCTCCTTCTCGTGATAATGGAGCTTTGAAATGATTCCCTTGCCGCAAACGGTTACGTTCTCGCGGTTCTTTATTATGATTCCTCCCATCAGGAAAGCGCCTTCCTCAATTATAATGAGAGTATTGTCCTTTTCGACCTGATATTCGCCTATCTCGTGAACGCCTTCCTTGAATCTGATCACGTTTTCAAAGTCAGCCTCCGCCGCTATGTTTTCGGGTGAAAGGAAAACAAGCAGGTTATTTTCATAAGAGCCGTTGATTTCAACCGAAACCTTCTTCGGCTCTGCAAAATCTATCTCAATCGTATGCTCATCTATTATTTCAGGAACGATTTTCAATGACAAGGGTCTTACGATCGCCGACTTGACGGTCGCCTTGCTTGTTATTCTCATTTTTCCGCCTTTGTCCGAAGAAATGATAACAAATTCCTGTTTTTTCGGTTCGTTATAGCATGGCTCGTTAATGTTGGTAGTGTCGATTTTCCTCTCAACGCCATTCCAGAACACATTGTAATTCATAAGAACTCCTTATTAATACATTTTCTGTAATTTTATCATACATAGCATTCTTTGTCAATGCATTTTTATAAATATTGCAGGCACATATATGAGATGCTCTCCGAAAGAAATTTATAATTGACATTTCATAGGAAATATGCTATTATTGTCATAAAAAATTATATGTAATCGGAAAAAACATATAAAAAGAGCGTTTTATTCTTGTCTTCAACAACCGGCTGACCCGTAAAGCAGAATACAGCCTCTCGTTTCAAAAAGGAGAAACCGATGGAAAAACAGAAGTATAAAAAAAGATGGGGAGACAAAAGGGACGGACGTCTGATTTGCGGTAAAGAGCTGGACACGAACCATTATATCATGCCTATAATCTGGCCTAACAGAACGGATTGCGAAGCCTTTATTTCCGAAACGATAGACCTTACCAACATGAATGCCTTCATTCAAAGCAAGAACAAGGGTCTTGACACAAGAAAGTACACCCTGTTCCCCATTATTCTCGCCGCACTCGGCAAGGTATTCATCAACCGCCCGAGAATGAACAGATTTTACCGCAACGGCAGACTTTATGAGAGATATGAGGTTTCAATCGGCTTCATCGTCAAAAAAGGTCTTTCAGACGATGGCATTGAATCGCTTGCAAAGGTAATTGTCGATCCCGAGGATACTCTCGAAACATTTCTTGAAAAGGTTCAGAAGGAAATCGAATTCTGCAGAAGTGCCGCCCTCGATAAGTCCTCCGATGACCTTCGTATCCTCATGAAATTCCCTCACTTCATAGGAAAGCTCGTTCTCGGTGTCATGAAGCTTATCGGAAAATACGGTCCCGTTCCGCAAAGCGTAAGCGAATCGGACATATTCTTCAAATCCATTGCCGTAACAAATCTCGGTTCAATCAGACTTCACGCCGGCTACCACCACCTCTCCAACTGGGGAACAAATTCATTCTTCGTAATTATCGGTGAAAAAAAGCGCCGTCAGTTCCTTGACAGTTACGGAAATACGATAATGAAGGAGTCAATCGATATCGGTATGACGATTGACGAACGAATTGCCGACGGATTTTATTTCTCCAAGTCGATCCGTCTTTTCAGGCAATATCTCGAGCATCCCGAAATGCTTGAAAAGCCGTTCCTTGAAAAGAATGACGAGCCTGAAAAATAAATACAAACGCTCAACCGAATGCGGCTTACTGCCGACTTAATTTCAGAAAGGTTATCAGATAAATGTATAATTCAAAAATGATGATAGTAATGAGAAGAGACCTGAAGATGCGAAAAGGCAAAATTGCTGCCCAGTCGGGCCATGCCTGCGTGGAAGCCGTTCTTATGGCATTGAGCAGAGATAAATTGCTCGACAGCTTTGCGTTCACCTCAGATGGGCTCAGCCTCAACGTCCCCGAGGAAAAGTCCTCTCCTCTTATTGACTGGTTCAGATTCGGACAAGCAAAGGTTTGCGTATATGTCGATTCCGAGGAAGAGCTCATCGGCATAGCCAAAGCAGCAGAAGAAAAAGGCATAATTGCGGCAGTCATCACAGATGCCGGCTGCACTGAATTTCACGGTGTCCCTACAAGGACATGTCTTGCATTGGAGCCTCTTCCCATTGAAGCCGCAAACGAACTTACAGGAAATCTTCCTCTGTATTGATTATCAAATCAGTAAAGAAGCAAAAACGCCGACGGTATATCGGCGTTTTCATTATTTAAAAATTATTTCAGACTTTCTTCAGTTTCATCATTCCCGAGGCAAAAGGCAGATATCCATCTTTATCCTCTTTGAATTCATCCCACGAAGAAACGTGTTCTCCCGAGATTTCTCTTCTTGTTTTTGTATCATAATAGTATTTTCCGTCAACGCATTTCCACTCATAGTATTCCATTGTGAAATATCCGTCTCTTACCTCTGATATCTGACCTGCTTCAACAGCCTGCTTTATCATTTCTTCCGTAACACTCTCAGGCAGTTTCATCCAGGATACTATCTTATGCTCACTTGTTATCTCAAGATACATATCAAACAATCTCATAGATTCTTCATAGTCTCTTTTGCTGATTACATCCTTGCTGAGCTGTTCATCAAAGAAAGGTTTTGCCTCATCCTTCGTGAAAAATCCGAACTTATTGTTTACTACAGTCATTACCTTTTCAGGAATGTATTTTCCCACAATAGCAAATTCTTTGTTATCCTCTTCGCTCGGCTGAACGTCAGCAATGTCAACCTCTTCCGTTACTACTCCGTCTGCCGTCTTTTTCATGCCAATGCCGAGAAAACCTATCGAAAATACGATATTAGATCCAGATACGGATAATTTTTCTGCGTTCTCCTTGAAAGCGCCCTCCGGCAATTCAACGAATCCATTGAGCGTATAATGAAATTCACCGAAATCGACCTGCTCCCATGTGCCTTTTTCTTCTCTTCCCGAAGAAGTATCGTTCATCACCATAGTGTGATCTTCAAAGAATGTATACGTTATACAGGAAAAATCAGAGCCATCCTTGCTTCTGAATTCCGATGCCGGGATATGATCGAGATTATCGGAAAAGCCGTTGACAATATATTCCACCTGCCATGTTCCGCAAAGAAATCTGAGTCCTTTGATCAAATCAATCTTATCGAGTTCCATATAATTAACCTCCGTTTTTTTTATTATACTATATCAGTCATCTTTTGTCAAGCGGAATAAGCCGCATTCTTTATCCGCGGTTCTTTTTCATTGTCCGGTTGAAGAATTCCTTGTTTTATGTTATAATTAAGCAAAAGGAGGTCAAAATGAACTTCAGAAACAAGATTTTCCGCTTTTTCTCACGCAAAAAAGCCAAAGAAATATTGGTATTCGATACGGATATGGGAACAGACGATGCCGCAGCGCTTCTCCTGCTTGCAAAGCATTGTGCCGTTTCTCCTTCATACATAGTGACAGTCAATGGAAACGTCTCTGCCTGTCAGGCGCTCAGAAACGCCGTCATCCTGCGAAAATATAATGGGTGTGATTCATCGGTAATAGTAAAGAGTGCCAACCCAGGTCCGTCTGAGCTCTCTGAAAGCGGAGATTTCCACGGTCCCGACGGTCTTGCAGGCATTTCGGGAGAAATGATATCCTCGCTCGGCATTACCGATGCGGACTTTGCCGATCACATCAGCTTTGAGGACTTTGCCGATGCACTCTCCCATGCCGACAGGATAACGTATATCGCCGTAGGACCTCTGACAAACCTCGCCGTGCTGATTCAGAACAGCAGGATCCGTTCTTTGCTGAATAAAATCTATATCATGGGCGGCGGACTCAACGAATTCAACTGCAGTCACAATGCCGAATTCAATTTCTCAAAGGATCCCGCCGCAGTGCAGAAGGTTCTCTCCTCCGGGCTTGACATTACGCTTTTTCCGCTTGATATCACGAATTACCACGGTCTTTCAGGCGTACAGACGGATGCGCTCGAAAAGACCGGAAGCTATCCGGAATACGTCAGATTCTTCCGGTACAACCTCAGCTCAAACGCAAAATACGACGGAATAAACAGTGCGGTTCTTCACGATTGTATGCCTGTTCTCTGTTATTCGGATCCGTCACGGTTTTGTATTGAAGATATCAGGATAAAAGCAGATGAATACGGCTCAATTTCCGTTTGTGAGGACGGCGTCGGCGTACACGTTGCAAAAAGCGCACCCGACAACATTCTGTTCAACGAATTCAGCTCTGTTTTCAAAGGAGAAAAAAATGCTTGACGAAAATCAGAACAACAAAGTTAAATTATACGGCGTAATAATAGGCATTCTCTCGCTTGCGCTTCAGCACGGGATCTACCTGCTTGCAAACGATCTTGCCGGGCTGATAGGCGTAACGCCATTCCTCCCGAAAATCAACTGCATCGATGATGCAATCGGGATAGTCCCCGTATTCATTCTCCCCTATGTCTGGTCTTACATTTACTGGGGCATGACTCCTATGGCTGTGTCAAAGTGCGAATTCAGTCACTTCCTTGACTACCTTGCATCGTATCTCATTGCGTGCCTTTTCGGTGCCCTGATCCTGACATTTGCACCTACATACATGGACCGTGTGGCAGAGGGACTTTACGATGAAACCAAGCAGGGCTTCTTTTACAGTCTTATGCGCTTCTGGTATTCACTTGACGGCGGCACTGTTGCATACAATCTCTTCCCGAGCTTTCATTGCATCAACAGCACGATATCTTTCCTCGGTGTTTTTAAGAGAAAGGAGATTCCGCTCTGGTACAGGATTTATTCTCTCGTCCTCACTCTCGTTATCTACGCTTCAACGCTCTTCGTCAAACAGCACTACATTCTTGACGTTATTTCAGGCACACTGATAGGCATTGCCGCTTACATCGTCTCTGAACGCTGGCATCTGGGAAGAATGTTTGTCAAGCCGATTGAATGGGTAAAAAGAATAATAAAAAAATAATAAATACATAGGCAATAATTGAAAAGTAATCATTTTGCGAAATCAAAACAGTTATCATTCCTGCATTTCAAAGCATCTTGTTTGCTTTTTATAATGTCCATAGAAATACAATCCCCGCAAGAAAGTATTCCTGATAATTTAAAAACACTATATAATCTCAATTCAGCATTAAGGGGACAAAGATAATTTGTCCTCTTATTTCTTATACAAAACAGCATTACTAAACTCTGTTATTTTATTTCGCAATTTTTTAGTGCATAATCAAGCAAAATATTTATCAGCTCATTTCTTGATCTGTTTGTTTCAGATGACAGCTCATCAAGCAATAATACCGTTTCATCTTTTATTCTTATCGAAAATGTCTTGTAACCATCTTCGCCCTTTGCAGGTTTACGGTCAATTATCAATTTTTCTTTCATATTGTTTCCCCCTTTTTTATTAAATTATAGCATTGACAAATGCAAAATCATATGTTATAATATATGTGATGTTTTATAACATATCAATAACATTTTTGGAGGCATTTATGAAAAAAAGCATTTTCAAACGATGGTGGTTTTGGGTAATAATCGGAATTGTTGCCGTAATTATCATTTCCGCGTCATCAGGGTCAGACGAACCCTCAACACCAAGTCCGAGTACTCCTCCTCAGACTTCAGCACCTACTGTCACCTATAAAATCGGTGATACAGTAAATGTTGATGACCTTGAATTTACATTGCTCGATGTTTATAACACAAAGCAAATAGGTTCAGAATATTTAGGAGCTAAAACGGAAAACAATTATGTAGTAGTAAAAGTTAAAGTTAAAAACAATGAGAGCAAAGAGATATCTCTTACCTCTTCTAATTTTCATCTTTTTAACGGAAAAAGCGAATATGAGCCTAATTCTGCTGCAATTTATTTGGGTGAAGGAGATGCAAATCCCTTTTATATTCTAGAAGAAATAGGTTCAGGCCTTTCAAAAACAATTTCCATTGTTTATGAAACTCCCGAAGAATATTCTGAAGATTGGTATATTCAGTTCTCATATTTTATCAGTAAAGAAAAAGTTTATCTGAAATAATAGCAGAAGTCCCCCATATGTCGTGTTCTGAAAAATGATCTCAGTAGTATACGACATATGGGGATATTTTTTATTCACACCCAGCAGTTGTATCCTGTACAACTCCGAATTGCTTGCTTTTTATTCTGTTTTGTGTATAATAGAATAAAAAGGAGGTAATTCCAATGCCGTTAAAAGATAATATATCAAATTTAAGAACATCACTCAAGCTGAGCCAGTCCGCCTTTGCCGAAATGTTCGGCGTATCACAGCAGACCGTTCAGAAATGGGAAAGCGGCGCATCCGTTCCCACGCTTGAGAATCTTGCCGCTATTTCAAAAAGATTCGGCGTTTCGCTTGACAGTCTCGTTATGGATATGAATATCCGCGCGACCGAGGAGCTGAGCTATCATAAATCCATCCGTCCGGACTACACCATTCTCCATCCGTGGGAGCTCTTCTCCGAGAATCTTCTCACAGAATATCAGCAGGCGATTGAAGAGGGCGCAGACATAGCTCAATACAAGGGTCTGTTTGAGGAAGTATCAAAGATCCCGAGAAGTCCCGAGAAAAAGAAAATTTCAGATACGCTTTTCGATATCGTTCTGAATGCGCCGAAGCAGAAGGGCTATAAATACGAGGAACCGTCAACTCTCCCCGAAATCCGTGCTCTTCGCAAGCCGTATTCATTCAGATCAGAATATCCGGATGAAAAAAAGCTTCGTCAGAAGATTCTGGGTGCATGGTTCGGCAGAATCTGCGGCTGTATGCTCGGCAAGCCCGTTGAAGGCGCAACATCCGACGATCTGAAGCGCTTCCTTACTTTCACCGATAACTATCCACTGTCAAGATATATTCTCCGCTCCGACTTCACGGATGAGGATGCCAAGCAGTTCCGCTATTGCTATGCATCAAGGCCGTATGTTGACGTGTTCCGCAGAATGCCATGCGATGATGACACAAATTACACCATTCTCTATCAGGAGCTTATCTCAAGGGTAGGCAAGAATTTCACATCAGATGACGTTCTCTCATTCTGGGTAGATCATCAGCCGAAAAATGCTTACTGCACCGCTGAGCGTGTTGCATTCTGCAACTTCATCAAGGGCTATGCCGCTCCTGCCTCGGCTATGTATCAGAATCCGTACAGAGAATGGATAGGCGCACAGATAAGAGCCGATTATTTCGGCTACATCAATCCGGGAAATCCCGAAAAAGCCGCTGAAATGGCTTTCCGTGACGCTTCGATTTCTCACGTTAAAAACGGTATTTACGGCGAAATGTTCGTTGCCGCAATGCTTGCCGCCGCAGCCGTCAGCGACAGCATAAGAGATATTATCAATGCCGGTCTTGCAGAGATTCCCTGCACGTCAAGGCTTTACGAAAAGATAAACGAAGTAATCCGGATATATGACAGCGGCGTCACCTCCGAGCAGTTCTTTGCGGATTTCCACAGGACATACAACGAATGCATCTCTCACAACTGGTGCCATACAATTACTAATGCGATGATAGTTGTTGCCTGCCTGCTTTACGGCAACGAGGATTACGGTCGCTCAATCTGCATGGCGGTTCAGACGGGCTTTGACACAGACTGCAACGGCGCAACCGTCGGCTCCATTCTCGGTATGAAAAACGGTTATGACAGCATTGGTGAAAAGTGGACTGCTCCTATCAACAATACACTTGACACAAGTATTTTTGGCATCGGCACCGTAAAAATTACTGATAGAGTCGAGCTTACTCTTGCTCATATCAAGTAAAAAACACTATGCGTTTCAGAGATGATATTATTCTTTGAAACGCTTTTTTATTTACAAAAAGACGTTTTTATGTTATACTGATAATAATAAAATGAAATTTACGGAGAACTCTTATGGAAAACAAATACTATTCGGAAGAAATAAAAAAGGATATGCCTGAGCGCACGGAATACGCCTCTTCCGTGAATGCTTTTCTCGATGCTTCGCACAAAAAGAGCTTTTATAAGAGGAATCGTTATATGACACCTCAAAAGTACACTGCAAACCCCGAAAAATACAGATCTGCTTTCATCAAAATGCTCGGTTTTCCTTTGACGGAAAAGCCGGAAAAGCCTGTTCTTCTGAAAAAAGAATTCGTCGCAAGAGATGAAAACGTTGATATTTTCCGTATGCAGTTCCTGTTCTCAAACGGCATCAGATTCTACGGCATATATTTCCGTCAGACAGAAAAGAAGCCCGACACGCCGTTTATCATAAGCATTCACGGCGGAGCAGGCACTCCGGAGCTTGCTTCAAGCATCAATATGAACTCCGCCAACTATAATCATCAGACGAGGCGCTGCACAAATCGCGGCGCAGACGTATTCGCGCCCCAGCTTCTTCTCTGGTCAAAGGATAATTACGGCTCGCCGTATAACAGAAACGACGTTGATGCAAAGCTCCGTCAGCTCGGTGGCTCAGCCACTGCTCTTGAATTATATCTCATGCAGAACTGCATCACATACTTTCTTGAGGAAGAAAACGAATGCAAGAGCCGTGTGGGCGTGATCGGTCTTTCCTACGGCGGAATGTACGCGCTCCACCTCGCCGCAGTCGACACAAGAATCAAAAGCTGTTTTTCATGCAGTTTTTTCAACTGCGGCTTCAGGATATCCTTCGTTGACTGGAGCTATTTCAATGCCGCAAACACGTTCTCCATTGCAGAGACTGCGGCGCTGATTTGTCCACGTGCAGCTGTTTGTGCCATTGGAAATAAAGACGAGCTTTTTGACTACCGTTTTGCCCTAGAGGAAGAAAAGCGCACCGCGCCGTATTTTGAGTACGCAGGCGTGCCGCAGAACCACAAGCTCATCATATTTGACGGCACACACGAGCTTGAGCAGACAGACGAGGGCATTGATTTTCTTTTTGAACATCTATAAGTTTCCTCAGTCATACAGTGTGATTTTGCTTGACAAGAAGCCTGTTTTGTGATATACTGATTAGCAATCATAAGTTATTTGCATCAGAAAGGCCCCGTTTTGCGGGAAGTGGTATAAAGAATGAAAATATGGAAAGAACCGGTATGGACATTCCAGTCTATGGGCACAGAGGAAACTGCCGTTCTCTTTGGTGTTCACATTTTTGAGCAGGAATGGACTTACCTCTACAAAAAAGTAACCGTAATCGATAACGTAACAAAAACCGAAAAGCTTGCAAACCTCTACACTCTGAGGCTTTGGGGGCAGAAGAAAGAATTCGCCGTTCTTGAATCCGGAATGGGAATTTATCAGTTTTTTACACTTGAATTTGAAAAATAAAAGCAGCAACGGCATTCTTGCCGTTTTGTTTTTAATTAAAAAGCGGTGAGTTCGAGACCTTCCTCACCTAAAACAAAACTAAAGGAGTGATTTATTTGAACAAACATACTCTCCGCCTCGTTGAGGGGGGCGTAACTGCGGCGCTTTACATCGTTCTGACACTGGTCAGCTCCGCACTCGGCATTTCTTCAGGCGCAATTCAGCTCCGGCTGTCAGAAGCGCTTTGTGTTCTGCCGGCATTCACCCCGGCGGCTATTCCGGGGCTCGCAATAGGCTGTGCACTTTCAAACCTGCTCTCGGGCTGCATCATATGGGATGTAATTTTCGGCTCTCTTGCCACACTTCTCGGAGCTATCGGCACATATCTTTTGAGGAAGCATCCTCTCCTCTCGCTTTTACCCCCGATAATATCCAATTCATTGATAATCCCGTTTGTGCTTGCCTACGGCTATTCGGTCAACGAAGCTCTGTGGTTTCTCATGCTCACAGTGGCTGCCGGAGAAATCCTGTCCGCAGGAGTTCTCGGCTGGTTCACCGGGAATGCACTCAAAAAAAGAATGATACTGAAATAATGATCCACCCGCAAAGCGGGTGGTATTTCATTTTCGGGCAAAGCCCTAACCTTTACTGGCTACGCACAAGTGCGTCTTTAATTGGCCTGCCAGCCATGCATTTGTTACTTACTACCCATAAATGGGGTGGATGGGTGAAAAAATGATAACTGGTCGCTCTCTCTATCTCGCTTTAACTGATTTGCTATGTATTCAGTTATTGCCTTGGTGTTTTTCCCCACGGTATCAACGTAATATCCCTTACACCAACATATGTATGTGGTCTGCACATACTTCTCCTTCTATTATATCTACTCCTTTCCATTGGCATAATTGGCGTAATATTTCTCTTATTTCTATTCTTTTTTCCTCATAAAATACTTTTCTTCTATATTTTGGTGCAAACACAATATGGTACTTGCAATTCCATGTCGTATGTGCTACACTATTAGTATCTATTGAGTCCTTATTCATAGATATTCCTCCGATTGTGATATTTTGATTTTGACTGGCAGGTCTTCTTCATTGTATCACAATCCTTGGTTTTTTCTCAACGGTTAACCTCTTTTGAACCACGCGACTATCGCGTGGTTTTCGAATACAAAAAAACCGTACAGGAAGACCTGTACGGTACGATTTTAGTGTTTTATCAGATATTGAATGCTCTTACCGCATACTTTGTAACGTTCGGGATGATCTCGCCGTCATACTGAAGTGTAACAGGCTTTGAGAACTCAACGATGAGCTTTCTGCCGTCGCATGACTGAATGAGCTTCTTGACCTTGTCGCTCTCGTGTCTGCCTTTGAAAATCTTTCCGAGCTGGTTGAATGTCTTCAATCTGCCACCGCCGTAAACAATCGTAAGTGCCATGCTGTGAGTAGGATTCATTCTGTCCTGCATCATTGCCGGTGAAAGACCGCCGCCGTAGTATCTGCCGAATACCGTAGGAGCATACCAGACCTTCTTGTATTCATATGAGAAGCCCTCAATCGTGACCTTGATGTTCTGCGGCTTATATGTGAGAATTGCGTTCTTTTCAAGCGCCTTGAAGTTAGGTGTCTTGCCTGACTTTTCTCTCTTCTTCAGACCCTTTGCATAGCCTTCACTGTCTGCGCCGAAGCCTACGCCGTTCAGGAATCTGTAAAGCTGACCGTTAACTGAAAGGATCGGGAGATCCTTGAGGTACTTTGTAACAAGCGCCGGCTTGCCGTTTTCAGGCATACCGACTTCCCTGATGAAGTCATTGCAGCAACCCGTAGGATAATAATAAATTTCATTTTCGTAATTGATACGGTCTACGAGATTGACAAACTTATTGAGCGTTCCGTCGCCTCCGGCAATTATGATAGGAGCGTTTCCCACTTCTGCAAAGAAACCACCGTAATCCTTGATATCAAGAATATTGCGGAATTCAAGTTCGTCACCGGACATAATATCTTTAAGCTTAAGCGCCTCTTTTTCACCGTTGCCATTACCTGCAAGCGGATTATACAATACATAATATTTGCTCATCGCATTCAGTCCTCCTGATAATATTAAATTTATTATACGATATTATCTCCCATTTGTCAACTTTTTTTATCAAAAAAATAATAAAAAAATGCGGAAAACATTCATCTGTTTCCCGCAAATTTCTTATTCCGCAATATATTGCAATCCGTTTTCGTCGGCAGTAACTCTTACCGTGCTGTTCTCTTTTATTTCTCCGCTGAGGATCCTTCTGCCGATATCCGTTTCAACGGTTCTCTGAATGAAACGCTTTACAGGTCTTGCACCGTAAGCCGCATCGTACGAATTGCTTACGATGTAATCGCAGCCCTTATCGTCAAGCTCAAGTCTGATGTTCTTCTCTTCAAGACGCTTTACGAGGAGAGCAAACTGCAGCCTTGCAATTCTTCTTACGTGCTCTGCGCCGAGCGGTCTGAATACAACTATATCGTCTATTCTGTTGATGAATTCAGGCTTCATATAGTGCTTCAGCTCGCCTGTAACCATGGACCTTGTTTCTTCGTCTATGTCGCCGCCGTCCTTGATCCTTTCCGTGAGGAAGTCACTGCCTATGTTGGAGGTCATTATGACAACGGTGTTCTTGAAGTCGACAAGTCTGCCCTGCGAATCTGTGAGTCTGCCGTCGTCAAGCAGCTGAAGGAGAATATTGAATACATCCGGATGCGCTTTTTCTATCTCATCAAAAAGTATTACGCAGTACGGCTTTCTTCTTACCGCTTCAGTCAGCTGACCGCCCTCGTCATAGCCAACGTATCCCGGAGGCGCTCCGATGAGCCTTGATACCGAGAATTTCTCCATATATTCGGACATATCTATTCTGACTATATTTTCTTCGCTGTCAAAGAGCGTTGCGGCGAGTGTCTTTGCGACCTCTGTCTTGCCGACGCCTGTAGGTCCGAGGAATATGAACGAGCCTATAGGACGGTTGGGATCCTTGAGCCCTGCTCTTGCACGGATGACGGCATCGGTCACAGCCTTGATCGCATCGTCCTGACCGACGACTCTTTCCTTCATCACCGTATCAAGATGGAGCATTTTCTCCTTTTCGCTCTCAACAAGCTTTGTTACAGGAATATTTGTCCACTGGGAAATGATCTTAGCTATTTCTTCGGATGTTACTTCCTCATGGAGAAGCGTGTCTTCACTCTCAATGAGTCTGTTCTTCTCCTCAAGCTCTGAGGTGAGCTTCGGGAGTGTGCCGTAGCGTATCTCTGCCACCTTGTTAAGGTCATAATCACGCTCTGCCTTCTCCATCTCCGCACGGAGTGCTTCAATTTTTGCCTTGAGAGCCTTCGTTTCCTCTATTCTGTCCTTCTCTTTCTTCCACTGAACGCTCTTTGCATCAAGCGCCTGCTGGAGCTCTGCTATCTCTGCCTGGATCGTTTCAAGTCTCTTGAGTGAGCCTTCATCCGACTCCTTTTTGAGTGCTTCACGCTCGATTTCAAGCTGCATCTTCTTTCTTGTGATCTCATCAAGCTCTGCCGGCATACTGTCTATTTCCATTCGGAGCATAGCGGCGGCTTCATCCACAAGGTCAATAGCCTTATCCGGAAGGAATCTGTCCGTGATGTATCTGTGTGAAAGCTGTGCGGCGGCAATCAATGCATTATCCTTGATTCTGACACCGTGATGGATCTCAAGCTTCTCCTTCAGTCCACGCAGGATTGAAATCGTGTCCTCAACTGTCGGCTGATCGATAAGCACCGGCTGGAAACGTCTTTCAAGCGCAGGGTCCTTTTCAATGTACTTTCTGTATTCGTCGAGCGTCGTTGCACCAATGCAGTGCAGTTCGCCTCTTGCGAGCTTCGGCTTAAGCAGATTGCCTGCATCCATTGAGCCCTCTGTCTTGCCTGCGCCAACAATATTGTGAAGCTCATCGATGAAGAGGATTATTTCTCCGTTTGACTTCTCAACCTCATTGAGCACAGCCTTGAGTCTCTCCTCGAACTGACCTCTGTACTTTGCGCCGGCAATGAGTGCGCCCATATCCAGCTCAAATATTCTCTTGTTCTTGATGTTTTCCGGAACATCGCCCTTTAAGATCCTCTGCGCAAGGCCCTCAACCACTGCCGTTTTGCCTACACCGGGCTCACCTATAAGAACAGGGTTATTCTTTGTTCTTCTGCAAAGAATACGGAGCATATGACGTATCTCCTCGTCTCTGCCTATTATCGGGTCAAGCTTGTTCTTTGCGGCAAGGGCAATAAGGTCTCTGCCGTATTTTTCGAGTGTATTGTAGGTATCCTCCGGATTCTGTGAGGTTATTCTCTGATTTTTTCTTACGTTCATAAGCTCTCGGAGGAATTTTTCCTTTGTTATTCCGTGCTTTTTGAAAAGCTGTGCCGAGAAGCCGTCCCGTTCTTCAAGCATTGCAATATACAGGTGCTCTGTGCCCATAAATTCATCCTTGAATTCACCCATCACCTGCTCTGCACGGATGATGATCTCATTCAGACGTCTTGAAAGGTATGGCTGCTGATTTGAGCCTGTTACCTTCGGACGTGATTCAACATTTTTTCTCAGTTCCGCTTCAAACGAAGCTTCATTCACGCCCATTGATGAAAGCATGCCTTTGATCGTGCTTTCGGGCTGTTCAAGGAGCGCAAGATGAAGCATTTCAACGTCGATCTCCTGAAATGAATTTTCAAGAGCCATATTCTGTGCTGAAACAAGCGCTTCCTGTGTCTTTTGTGTCATTTTATCAAGATTCATAATATCAGCTCCTTTGTTTTACTGATTTAATTCTTATTTCTGATTTCCTTGAGCTTTTCGTACAGCTTCTTTTCTTCATCCGAAATATTCTCCGGAATCACTATAACCGTATTCACAATCAGGTCGGATACGTTGCCTTTTCTGTCCTTGAAGCCCTTTGAAGGTATTCTGAATTTTTTACCGGATTGTGTTCCGGGTTTGATATTAAGGCTTATTGATGAGCCGTCGATAGTTGTAAACGTTGCCTTGCCTCCGAGGACTGCATCATAAGTCTGTATTTTCACGTTCTGAGTGAGCTTTGTTCCGTCGAGAGAATAAACGTCATCCGGATCGACCGTGATCTTTACTTCCACTCCGGAGCTCTTCATACGGAGTTTTTCGCCGGTTTTCATTCCTGCCGGGATCTTTACCTCAATCTGCTTCTGACCGTTTCCAGTATCGAGCATGAACATTCTTTGAGTCCCGTGGTATGCTTCATAAACGCTAATATGCGCTTCTGCCTGAGCCATAGGCTGTTCATATGCCGTCTGACCGAAGCCGTCGAAGGGATTTCCTCCCGCCGTCTGATATGACTGCTTTGCGCCTCTGCCGAAATTGGAGAAGTTGAAGCCGCCTCCTGCTCCGCCTCCGAATATCATATTGAAGAAGTCCGAAAAGTCAGAACCTCCGCCTCCGAAGTTCACACTGTAGCCATACTGTGAGGGATCGAAATTTGCTCCCTGGCTGAAATTGCCGCTTGCTCCGAAGGTATCATATTTTTTTCTTTTCTCCTCGTCCTTGAGCACCTCATAAGCCTCGGATACTTCCTGAAATTTTTCCTTGCTTCTTGTCTTTTCTTCTCCTGAATCAGGGTGATATTTCTTAACAAGCTTTCTGTATGCTTTTTTTATTTCATCCGTAGTGGCGTTCTTATCCACTCCGAGAATTTTATAGTAATCTTTATATTCCATATGATGCCTCTGTATTAACTTTGACTTTCTTTGACTTTATTATACTACTTTTTTTATTTTTGTCAATAGGGTTTCATTATATTTTATCCGTAAATAATAAAAAAAAGCACGGTCAGACAGAATTTTCTGTCCGACCGTGATGGATCAGTCTTTCATTCAGGGCTTAAAGTAGGCTTCAATAGAGCCGTTGCTTCTGTTGATATCTATCGTACCCTGTGCGCTGTAAAGTACCTTCTCGGAAATATTGGAATTTTCTGTATTTCCGTGGAGATCAACATCATAGAAGTTATCACTGCGTACAAAGTTGCACTTGATATTTGTATTGTAAGAAGTAATCTTAAGGTTGATAAAATCAGCTGAATCAATAAGCATTTCCTTCTCAATCACAAGTATCTTTGGTTCTTCTGTCGGCTCAGGTGTCTCTTCCGGAGTAGCATCCGGATCCGGTGTCTCCTCTGCATCTGGAGTAGCCTCCGGGTCTGTCGTTTCCTCCGGAGTTGAAGCCGGTGTCTCATCCGGTGTGGCCTCAGGCGTTTCTTCAGGCTCTGTGTCCTTAACAGTCACATACTTTCCTGCATTTGAAACAGTTACATCGATCGTCTCAAACACGCCGCCGTTGATGTTCACAACACCTGTCTTTGTGGAAGCAATAAGCTTTGTGCAGTTTGAATCATCAACCGTGATATCCGCATTCTTTGTTTCGATCTCAATCCGGTCAAGCATTTCAATATTCTTAACGCTTACCGAGCCCTTGCCCGAATCAATTATAAGTTTCTTATTGAATGATTCAGGAACAGTTACAACGACCGTCTTTTCCGTCTTGTTCTTCTTATCAAAGAGAGCACAGTATGCTCTTCTGAGGAAGTTGAGGCTCATCTTGTTTGTGAAATAAAGTGTACCCTTATATGAATAGGAATCAAAGAGATCGTATTCATTCTCAAGATATGTGATTGAAAGCTCATCAACAGATGCAGACTGTGTAAGCACAACATCGTGATTGTCAATAATCAATGAAACGGTTTCAATATCATTGAGAGATGATACAAAATAATTCTCTTCATAAGTTGTATCAACGTCGAGCTTTCCAAGCGACATTCCGCCCACAACAAATCCTGCAACAACTGCAACTGCTCCGAGGAACAACAGGCAGGTAGAAATAGTAAGTAATATTTTAGTTAACGGTTTCACGTTTGAAAGCCTCCTTCATAAGTCTCGTTGATTCAGCTCTGTAAACTGAATCTCTTACCTTCTTGATCATGTAGATGAAAAGCTTGATTGCTCCTGTGAGGAAAAGCTTTACAAAGAGGATCAGGACGATAACAATGCTTGCAATAAGCATACACGTACCTATCTTGAACGCTGCTCCCATCATGTTGGATGAAATCAGATAGCCTGACGGCATAAACGTGTCAAGTCCGTTTTTAACAAGCACATAACCTATGTAGCCGATGCCGCCCGCGATACACAAAAGCAGGCACATCGCCGCAAACATCACAACTGCTGCAATAATAATCCATAGTACATTCGCTATTGTACCCAAAACAGGCATTATTACAGGTTTCTTTTCTTTTTTCAGTATCATTGAGCAGAGGGAATTTATGTTACCGAGAGCTTCAACGGAGGATTCCTCAGAATTGCCGTTTGCCATATTTTGGTCAATAACTGCTCTGTAATGATTGACTATTTCATGTCTTCTTGTTCTTTTTATCGGAACAAGACGCCAATTCATCCTGAGCAAAAATTGTCTTTTTGTCATATAACTACTCCATTCATTTATTAAAGCGGAAAATCCGACCATTTTTTGTGACTGCAAAAGTTCTGCAGATTTATACATACTATATTTTACAATATAAGGCGTGTTTTGTCAATATTAAAAATGGCATTATTTAAATAAAAAGTGAATCTGTTCCTTTTAGTCTCCCCCTCATGCGGAAGCAAACTACCCCTCACGCAAATAATTATCAAAAAATTTTGTCACAACTGCATTTTTCCTCTTGACAAAAATCAAAAAATAACGTATAATATAGAAGCTTTAGGGGAGTAGCTCAATTGGCAGAGTGGCGGTCTCCAAAACCGTTTGTTGCGTGTTCGATTCATGTCTCCCCTGCCAGATTCAGAGCAATCCGAACACATATTTTGTATTTACGAAAAATGTCGTCGGGTTGCTGCTAATAAAAAAAGCGGAGGAATAAGATCCTCCGCTTTTTACGTTATTCTTCTGTTTTTTCGATCTCAGGAAGCCCGGAGATAGACATCAGCATTGACAAGATTCCGGCAAGCGCCGAGGCCGAGGCAACTGCTATCCAGTTCACTTCGGAGAGGATCGCTGCAGTGCCTATTGTTGCAATCGCCGTCTGTGCTATCGTGCGCAGCGCTCTGATCCCTGCCGCTTTTATCCATGCGTTTATTTTTTCTTTCATTCTTCAACCTCCTGTATTCCAACATCTTCGCAACCGATCTGCTCAAGAGCGAGCTTGAATGCCTGTGCCTCTGTTTCATCGTCAAAAGTCTTGTAGACTATGTGATAAACTTCCTTCTCGGGCTTCGGCTCTTCAATCTCGACCTTTTTTAATTTTAGATCAAGAAAATCGATTATAGCCGTTGCTATTGCCTGTGCATAAGCTTCACGCTGATTAACAAGGTTGTATGTTGCTTCCTCGTTGGTATGATAATCGATCTCTACCAGACATCTCGCCATTGTCGGGTAGGTCATTTCTGCAAGCGCAGGATTGTTTTTAACAGACCTTCTCTTTCCTGAAACATTGCAAACATTGTTAAAAACAAGTGTCGCAAGCGCCATCGAAGGCTTGTCCGAGGCAACGGTATGTACCTCTGTGCCGCAAACGGAAGCGTTGTTGAATGCATTTGTATGAATAGAAACGTAGCAATCTGCATTCATTACATTCGCCTGATTGCCTCTTGTCTTCATATTGTCGGATCTGTTCGGAATATACGGAATGCATTCATAATCTGACAGATACTCATACACAAGTTCGGCTATAGCTTCACAATTTGTGCATTCGTTCAAGCCGTACTGTTTGTAGCAACCTACATTAGCCGTCTGATTGGACGGGCTGATAAATACTGTTTTCATCTGTTTTCTTCCTTTCTTTCAAGATCTTCTATTCTGTGATTTATGACCTTGATTTGCTCCTCAACAACAGGCATTCTCCTTGCGAAGCCGTTATGTTCTCTTACCTCTCTCGTCAGTTCATCGATTTTTGTGTCAGTTACTGCTTGTTTGACGTTGATTGTGTTTTCAGTTTTTTTATTTGTCGCAACTGTCGATATAACAATGCCCACAAGCGTTACTGCACCTGATATTAAAGCTACGATTATTGCCTCGGTCATGGTGTTGCTCCTATTCTATTCCTGATATCGTTGATTGCATATGTTAAGTCCTCATAGTAATTAACATTAAGTCCCGTCCCATCGCCATGTAGCAACGTAGCCAATTGACTGCCGTCAAGGCTCGCTCTGAGTGTCTGTGGTGGTATATTTACTACAACAGGCGTCTTAAGCTTGCACCATGCAACGTCATTGCTTGTAAGAGATGCATAGAATTCTGTAACTGTATCATAACGGACGTCCTTGATGAATAGGATTCGGGAAGTGCCAGACGGCATTCCGATGATGCCATAGTTCGCACTACCTCTATTTGCATATAATAGTTGTGGATATTTTTCACACTCTGCATTATATGTAGTTTCTGATTCAAAATCATATGTATCTGCGCTTACGGTTGTGTAGAAGCTATTTGTTTCGTACCTCGTCCAAATTCCTGACTTGAGATGTACTTCTTTCCACTCATATACAACTTGCCCGCTCGCAAAATCTACATAGCCTTTATACAACGCATTAAAACTTGCAGTGAGAGAGCCAAGGTTAACATATGGTTCGTAATCAGTTTTAACTGTTCCGAATTCAATTTGAAAATCTTTAATATAGAACGTACCTGAAGAACCGTAACGCTGAATGAGTTGGCTGACAGTTTTGCCGGGTGCGCTTGTAAATCCTGTTGTATATGCAGTATTCCATGGATAAAAATTGCCTGTTGTTCCGTCTGTATATATAATTCTGAATGCAACATGTTGATCTGATGGTGTCCTCAAGTTGTAGCTAACTGTTATACGTTGATCACTGCCTGTTGTGTTTGTCCATAAAACTCGTCCATTGTTAGATGAACATGCATAATATCCATCTGAGCCTAAATTCCCGCCAAACACTGACACATCACCAACGTTTTTGCCTGTAGCCTTAACGGTTGTGCTTGTTATAGTGTTGATTGTTGAGGGATTAGTCGGAGATTTACTGCCCGATGGCATTGTTTCCGTTGCTTGAAGTATTGATTTTATTTTGATTCCAGAATTCAATACAGGACGAATTGAAGCGGGATTTGTGTTAATGTTGCCCACTAATGCGGCTATTGTTGGATTGACCACAGGAGTAGACGTGTATGAAATCTGCGTACCGATTGCACCATTGCCAACTATTATACCGGTTTGTATTGCCGTACCCGATGAGTTGTAAGTGTTTGCGTTTGTAAGTGTACTATTAAATTTAATTGTACCACCCGCAGGAACGTTCTGCGTTGTTGTAAATGCATATGCCACACCGTTAAGCATCACATAATATTGCCCTGCTGAAAGGCTTGTAATTGCCGTGTAGACAGTTATCTCACCACTTGCATTCTCTGCTCTCTCAACGTAGACTATGAACGTCTGCGTTGTCAGGCGTACTGTGTCACCTGAGAAAATCGATACTGAACAGATGCAGCTGCCGACCGTTGCCAGCAACGAAGCGTCAAGCGGAACGGTTACAGAATTGTCATCGTTAACTGTTCCGATGAATGACATCTCGATTTCGTTCGGATTCACGGCATATAGGACTGCCGTGTCCGTCGTAGGAATAGTCTGTGCAGCCTGATTGACGGCTATTGTGCAGCGCAGGAATCGGCTATCTGTGTCGCCCTGTTTTGCTCTCAAAAGTAACTGCTTGTTGCTCTGATTCACATCGAGTGTTATGTTCTGAATTATGTTCATATGTTTCTCTTCCTTTACCACGGATTGATTAGTTTGCCCTTGCCGGAGCCGTTTTCCCCGATATCAACTCTCAGCGCCATTCCAAACGTGATCGGCTCGTTTGAATACACCCTGATTCTGCCATTGCATGGAATATCGACTTGTGTTGACAGTTTTGATATATTTGCCTCACCTGTCAGGACCGTAACAAGCACGTTGTCAGATGTCGTGACAGGATCAATTCTCAGGTCTGAAAAATACTGATAGCCTGTCGGATGAGGTATGCTATAGTAATCGGCATCAAAGTAGAAGCCCGTCCCGCCTCGGTGGAATATAATGTCCTGAATCATCGAATAGTCGGAATTGTTTACTATGCCATCGCCGTTCAGGTCAGAATAATACAACTGAATCTTGTCAAGCTCCGTTACGATGTGCAGATAACGATTCAGAAGTCCATAGTCCGTTGAATTAACGCTTCCGTCGTTGTTAATGTCGCCGAGAGGTCGATCAAGCGGCAACTTCGTAAACACAACATTGCTGTCCAACTTGGCATAGCCAATTTGTGATTTTATCGCATTCAGCTCCTCGGTCTGTTTTTTTGTAAAGCCCGACGTGAGGCTATTCGTGTTTGTTTTGTATTGTATTTTCACCTGATCGTCTGACCAAGAATAGATTATACTTGTTATCTCCGCCTTAGCCGTCAGTCCTGTGATGAAGTCTTTGCCTTGTATCAGGTCTCCGAGGGCAAAAGTGAATTCGTCCGGAACTGATACCGTCATTGACTTTTCCGCTATGAGACTGCGGAACTTCTTTGTTGCCGCCGTTATCAGTTCTGCAAGCGTGTCAGCTTCGGTATTCTCATATTTATAGTCTATCTGATCAAGTCCGAATATCGTCTGTTCGTCAGAAATAACGCCGTTCTCGTCAGCATAAAGGTCGACAGTCATCCTCTCTGACAGTTCGCCCTTGCCGAGAGCTATTATGTGATTAGGGCTATTGAAAACTTTTTCTGCCGTGAACTTGACGGATGAGCCATCAAACTCGTCTGTATCACTGTAATCCGTTGCAGGAGCTGCCTGAATGCTCACTTGATAGCCATTGTAGGTATGCACTTTCAGAACGTTTCCGGTCAGTGCGCATATCTGCTCAAGAGCCTCAAGCAGTGTGCAGTATCTGAAATTCACCGTAACAGTCGTCTCGGTCATCACGTCTGTCGATTCCGGAACGAATAAGTTGAGCTGAAACCTTGTCAAAAGCGCTGTGAATGCGTAGTACAATGTAACGTTCGTATAGTTAACGTAACCGTTGCCCGATGCTGGGCAAACGATATATGATGATAGAATTCCTCGAAATGTCCTGCCCGTGTATTTCAGTTTTGCGTTTTTTGTATCGACTTGAACCGCATCGATTATTCCACCGTATTCAGTTCCCGGAACATACACCTTGCAACCGGCAGAGAGATAGTTTCTTTCCGGTGTTGTCACGATCTGTAGACTGTTTTCTTCTCCGATCTCAATGTCGACATCAGAATCGTTTATAAGACCTGCATCGTCGCCGTCGAAATCCGTGTAAACTATAACCGGTTTTTCTCTCATACATACACCCCTTGAATTCCAAACGCTGAACGTTCAACAAGGATCGTCATATCGAATTCAACCTTGTTCAACCACGATATCGTATAACTATCTTTTTTCCCGAGTAACTTAGGGAACGGATCAGCGACTTCACTCATTCTCTTCGAGAATGCATTCATTCCGGTAGTCTCGTTTATAATCGTTCTGCTGACCGTATCAAGCGTAATTTTCTGTCCCGCCTCAACGTTTCCGTCGATGCCCAGCACCTGAGCGTCCGCCAGTATTTTCGCATCAGTTAAGGAAATTGCCCCGTAAAAAGACAGGCGATAGTCTCGCTTGAGAGCGTCCTTGCTATCTGTTTCCCAAACATAAGAACGGCTTGCGTTGTCGCTGAGGCTCGCATCTTTTCGGAACTGATGTGTGATTTCCCGATACCAGTACGGGCGATCTGTCGTCATCGTAATGACAAACCGCACGACATTACGGGAAACGTGCTGTTCAGGCCGCTCAAGACCGATAGCATAGCAGTCCATAGACCATTCACCCACAGTCAGCTTTCCGTGCTTCTCTGCGGCGATATCAACGTCAAGGATGCGAGATATCTCGTCAATAAGCGCATCGCTTGTCTCTTCCTGCTCTAACGATTGCACGACCACGGGAAGCGTGAACGTTTTTATTCCCTTATGAAAATTTGAAATTCTGCCGTTAAGCGTATCATATTCCCACTCATATTTGCTGGAATCGTTATCGTCGAGCGTAATAATTGAATTAAACGAGCCTACGGCAGTGTTGCTGCCGTAAAGCCCAAATAAAATCGTCTCATTGTCTGAATTTGTATATCGTGCCTGATTATACATAACTTCTGATCAACCTTCCTATGTTCCTGTCATTCCAATCGATTTCAACGCCGTCGGTCAGAGCTTTAACAATCGTTTCATAAAGTCTGCCGTCTGTTCTCATCAGTACGTCAAGAATACGCTGAAGAATTTGTTTTGTCTCTTTGTCTGCGGAATTAGTCTGAATCTGCTGTGTGATCTGATTGATCCATTCGGTATTTCTCTCAAGTGGAACGATGGCTTCTTTGCCTGCTTCGCCGATCTCAGCAACTGTTGGCTTGTCCACGACGCCACCTTTTGCAAGTTTCGGAATCTGCGGAACCTGAAAGGTCTTGATCCAGTCAAACGGCGTGAGTCCGAGGATCTTAACATCTCTGATTTTTGCCAACATAGAGTTTATGGCATTCAGAGGAACGGCGATAACCTTGTTGATAGCGTCAATTACGCCGTTCAGGAGCGTTTTGAATACTCCTGAAATGCTATCCTTAATTCCTTTGAACCAGTCACCAGTGGCCGAAAACGCCTTGTTGAAAAAGTCCCCGAGGCTCTCCCAAGCGTTCCTGATCCAGTTTATAACAGATTCAAAAGTGCTCTTGAAGTCCTGAATTTTGCTCTTCGCTTCGGTTATCTTTTTTGTGATTCCTTCGCTGATTCGCTCCGCAAGATAATTTATCACAGGCACTATTACGTTTTCAATCAGCTTGGAAAGTCCGGGAAGGACATATTCGAGGATCTCAAGCAAAGGCTGTAAGATAGTCATAACGAGGTTGAGCAGAGGCTCAAGCACAGGCAGAATTGCCACTATTAAATCAATCAGCGGAGGAAGTAGCTTTTCAACAAGATCCATCAACGGAGGGAGTATTTTCTCAAGCAGATTATCAATGACGGGCTGAAGCTTCTGGACGAGCGCCTGAATGTCCGGGAGCTTAGTCTGCACATAATTCGAGACCTTCGTTACGATGGGCATCAGGCTTCCTGCAAGCCCTGCCGTAATGGCAGAGAATGCTCGCTTCGTCTGGTCGAGACTGTCCTGAAGTTCAACGCCATTATCAACGAACTCGTCACTCATTACGATTCCAAGATCGTGTGCCTGTTGTCTCATTGCTTCAAGTGATCCACTTTCAGAATTCAACAGCGGCAGGAGTTCGGTTCCGCTTCTGCCGAACAAATCCGAGGCAAGAGCCGCTTTTTCTGTCTCGTTCGTCATATTCTGAAGAGCATTCAGTGTATCGAAGAGAACGTCCTCCTGATTTCTCAGGTCGCCGTTTGCATCGGTGATGCTTATACCCAGCCTGTCGAATATCGCAGAAGCTGATGCTGTTCCCTCAGAAGCGGATTGCATCTGATTTACAAGAGTTTTCATTCCTGTCTGCAAGTTATCAACTGAAGCACCGCTCTGGCTCAAGGCGAAGTCAAGCTCCTGATAAGCCTCTCGGCTGATGCCTATTTTTTGCGACATT
Source organism: Clostridia bacterium (assembly GCA_045627045.1). GTDB lineage: Bacteria > Bacillota > Clostridia > HGM11327 > HGM11327 > SIG351. The sequence goes on from JAZQMY010000045.1 coordinate 30,482, forward strand.
TTGTCGATGTTGTCCGCAGTATTTGCGGCATTTGTTGCCGCTGAGATAAGCCCTGCCGCCGCAGTTCCTGCCGCCGCAAGTATTCCAGCGCCCCATTTGGCCGCCTTGCCGACGCCTTCCGCGAAGGTCTTTCCCGTTTTTTGTGCGTTTTCGTCGGTCTTCGCAATGGACTTATTTGCTTCGTCGTTATTGATAAAAATTGATCCGACGAGCTTAAAGAGTTCTAACGCCAATTTACAAATGACCTCCTAATTCTGGATGAAGTGCAAGCACTTCTGCGATTATCTCCGAGTTTGATCGCCGGTCTATGTTAGCTCCGGTCATCATGTCCTCGAACTCCGAGAATTCTATATACTTGTTGAATTTCGGGAGCATTGCCAACCATTGCTCCCTCATTTTTTCTTCTTTTTCTTTATCGTAAACGACTTCCATAAATTCGCAAAATTCAGGAAGCGTCATATCATAAATAAAACTGTATGAATTGTACCTTCTGAGCAGCAGCTCTTTCAATTCTGCTTCTGAATTGCCCGAGCCGCAAACGTAAAAAAACGTTTCCATTCTTCAATATTGGCGCATTCAAGAAGTTTCTGACAGAATTCTGTAGGAGGCATTTCTTCAACCGTCTTCACGTCCATTTCAAAAAGCCCTGAAGCAAATTCAAAAACGAGTTTCTCGCAATCTTTTTCGCACAGTTTACCGAGAACGTTGAAAATGACTTCTATGCCAATATCTTCTGCGTTCATATCGTTTGCTGAATTTATTCTTGCTGCAATCTTTTTAATTTCGTCAATAACGCCTGCAGTTTTTATTATTCGCATCGCTGCGAATGTGTCTTTCGTGCCTAATTTACGCATATATTCTCCTTATTTTTAAAAAGGGAGCGCAAGGCACTCCCCTGATGTGAATTATGATACAGAAACAGCCGGATAGAAATCCGCGATTCTTGTGAGCATTGTCAAAACGTTCATTGTGAGTTTCGCAATTGACTTCTCAAGAATGATTCTGCCCTTGACCGGTCCTCTGTCTCCGTCTGCGTTGACTTCACGGAATTCACGCTCTACCGTGAATTTGCCGCCGCCTCGGCAAAGTGCTACTGCTGTTGATCCTACATAGAACACACCTGTTCCGAGGAGTATCTCTCCTGCTCCTGTTGATACCGTTGCGCCGAGAGTGATTTCCCACGGTTCGGCCGCTGTGCTTGCTGTTGCATCTGTGTTGTCATAACAAGCAGTAAATTCTATTGCAGGTACTACATCATCTTTTTCCGCAAGTGTCCAATCAATATTACCTATATTGATAGCATCGTCAAGCTGAATTGTAACAGCCTGACCGCCTTTTGTTTTACCGACCCATTTTACGGTCTTAAAGTCCGTTGTAGCAACTACACCTGTTCCTGTGATTGTGCTTTCGCCTGCCATTTTTATGATCCTTTCTTGTATACTTGTACTTGCACAGTTATTTCTCTGTGCAAAAGAGCCTCGTTGTCATCGTCTATTTGTCTGCGCTCAACAGCGTAGAATGTCGGCAGAATGTTTTCAAAGGGCTCATTCAGATAATTGAACATACTCTCGATGTCATCGCATAAGTTTTCAATTGCCGAAAAATCTGCGCTTGTGTTGTAGCCTTCCTGCTTATCCCACACATCAATGCGGACAGTATAATCTTTTCTGTTGAGGTCATTGCTGTCAATCGGCCTAAAGCTGAATATAACGTGCGGATAGGAAGGGTTCCTTTGTGCTCTGTTGTAATAAACATTGTCGCATTGCGCAAGGAGTTTATTTTTTATAAGTTTTTTGAGTGATTGTGTCAATCGTCAAGGCCTCCTTCCATCTCGTTCTCGTTTATTTTAGCGTTAACATTTTCGGGCGTAATGCCTGTTAAATACTGTGATTCAATCTCTTTGATTGTGCTCGTGTTGTTCTCTACCACTTTGTGCAATATTCCGAGTTTCTTCTGTTTTTTTGTCCCTCGTTCCTGAAATGCAGAGTAAAAGCCCTTTGCACCTGTTTTCCAACCGATATTGACTCTCGGTGCTGTGGTATTTTTTCTCGACATGACCTGATACTTCAGTGCTTTCCCGCCTTCTCCGCTATTTTTGTGAAACACAGAGTAATAGTCTTCTCGGAACTTTCTGAGCACGAACCTACCGACATCTCTGAGCGCAGCTCTCGTAAGCTCAAACAGATAGAAATTTGCCTGATCGGCAAAAGATTCATAATACACTCCGCTTTTGTTGATTTTTACGACACTCTTAGGAGCGCTCATTCTGCAAGTCCCCCAATGACGATTTCAAGCTCTGTTCCCTTTCGATATGTGCGAATTACGTTGTATTTTTTTTCGCCATATTCGATAAACATTTCGCCGTTATAGTCAAGATAGTCTGCTATCTTTAGCACAAGCTCGGGCTTTAAGCCCACAGCTTGTGCCTGATAGAATTCCTTGTAGCCTACAGACACTACCTCAACGAATACAGTCCTTTCCGTAATGCTCCGCGCCTTTTTGTCAGCATAAGCATCTACAGTTTCTGCCACACTTATCAACTTTGCGACATCATCATACATCGTCTTCCGCCTCCGAATTGTATTCTTCCGCCAGGCTCAATGAGTTTCGAAGATCAACGTATCTCGTGCGAAACGCATCGCCTTTACCAAGATAGTCATAGGTTGCCTTGCACCAAAGCTCTGCGGCTTTGATCACGAGGGGTCTCGCTTCGTCCGTCTGAAGCACAACCCCTACTCTCGCAAGGTCTCGAAGGCACGCATCAATCTCACGTTGTATGTCTGTATCAAGCTGATTATGCGATATTCTCATTGATAGCTTAATAGCTGATAGCATCTGTTATCCTTTCTTGCTTAAAGTATAAAAGCAACTTTAACCGCTTCTCCGGCAGGAGCCGATGAGAAAGTGAAACAATTCTTGCTGAGATTGCTTGCATCAATAGTCAGGTTAACTGTTTCCTGAGTACCTGCAACCGAGCCAAGGCAAAGCGGCTTAGCAGCGAACTTGAACGGAATTCCGTACTTATCTCCGTATCCGAGATCTACCGTAACACCTGAGCCATCCATTGCAGGAACAGATATCTTCGTGACTTTTGAAAAACACTTGACGCCCGTTACCTTCGCTGTGGAGTCCGCTGTGAACGCCGGAAGAACTTCCGTTATAGGATCGCCGTTGATATCTTCGCCGAAGACCGTAACTGATACCGCCTTGATGTTTGCCGATGTACCTCCGGGCGTAGCCGTTACATTGCGGCAAGCAGGGAGCTTCTGCAGTTCTTCTTCAACTTCAATTTCTACAGCTTCGGAAGCAGAGCATTCTCCGCCATCAATAATGCCGTCCGTGTCTGCCGTTGCCGCTTCTGTTGCCGAAAGTTCAAAAAAGGCTATTTCGCCTTTCGGAGCAGATGCCCTGAAGGCATCCGTTCCGAGCTCTTGCCCATATCTTGACATAGTAGCTTACCTCCTAAAATTAGAGGCTTGCGGCTGACTTAACAATCTTGCCTGCGACGGGCGCGCAATCGAATCTGCACCAGCCCTTGAAGTCGATAGAATTGTTAAGGAAACCCGACTCTCTTGAGCTATCAACTGATATCGGGACAGAAGTATTTGCGATAAGTCCTTCCTTCGCATTGCCAAAGAAGATATCACCTGAAGTGATGATGTCATCGATAACTACAGGGAAGCCCATAATGTATTTCTTGCCGTTCTCGATTGTGTAGAATGTCGGATTGTTTGCATCGCGGAGCGTTGCGATATATGTCCAGAACGTTGTGTTAGCCATATAGAACTTAGCGTTGTCGCTCTCCCTAAGGTAAGAGATGAGCTCAAGGATTTCTGCAATAGTAGGAGCTGTTGAAGCCCAATCAACTGCGTTTGTTCCGTCTATCCAAGTCTGTGCGTTGATACCCTTAGGCTGTGAAGAGCCTGTGCCGTATACTGAATAGTAAGCCATCCTCTTGGAAACCATTCTTACAAGCTGATTCACAACCCAAACTTCAAAAGCAGAAATGCTCATCTCTGAGAGAGAGGCTGAAATTCTTGCTGTCTTGAGTATTTCATAGCCTGTAAGAGCAACTACGCCGAGTACATCGGAAGCAGGAGTGCTCTGCGCATTCTCTGTGTGAAGTGCTGCATCCTGTACTGTTGTTTCAACAGGGATATTTACGTCGCCCGGAATTGAAAGTAACTCGATCTCACCGAGGATAGGATGCTTCTCTGCAAGAGCCTCGATAACCCTGTTCATCGTCAACGTAGGAACCGCATAGCCACCTGAGCTTGAAGCTGTGTCCATTGCTCTTTTGTTAATTGCACCAACTTCGAGCGCCTGCCTTTCTGCATCGTTGAGTGCTCTGCATGAGAGTTTCTTGAGCCATGCAGAACGATATTCTTCGCTGTCTACTGTGATTACTTTTTCTTCATTCATCTTTACGATCTCTCTTTCTTCTTTCTGATTTTCGCCACTTGCAATCCTTTCAAGTGTCTTTTTTCTCTGTTCTACAGATTCTTTAATCTGCTTTCTCTCTTCGATAAGATTGTCAACTTCTGCGTTGAGTTTCTCAACATCGCAGTTATCGTTTCTGAGCTCTTCTTCGATAGCTGACAATCTTGTCTCGATCTCTTCGATTCTTGTCATCGTCTTGACCTCTCTATTTTTATTTTCATTGCAAGCTTGCGCTTTGCTTCTCTTTCCGAGATCATTCTTTTGCTTACCGCATCGAATAAACGCCTTGCTGATACAGATGTTTCGTCGTATGCCGGTATATCGACGATAGAAACATCGTATATTTTCTCAATTTTGGTTATACGGCAAACTACTATGTCGTTTCCGTCTGCGTTCTCAATATATGTTTCTTCTTTTTCCTTGATTTTGAATGCAAAACTCATTCTGTCGAGCAAGCCTTCTGAAAGATCATTATAAAGAGCTCGCCTGCCGTCATCGTTCTTTTTGACAATTGCTTCAATTTGCATTCCGTCTTCGTCTATTCCGAGCTTCAGAGAATCGTTTCTTGTTCTTGCATATACTCTGCCACAATGATTGATGTTCAGAATAACATCTGATATGTCTGCATCATCGCAAGCATTGCGGTCAATTATTTCATGCAACTCAAAGCCTTTTGTCTTGTACAGGCACGTTTCTTTTTCGAAAACAATAGGTGTGCCCTGAATAAGCATCGTGTCTTCTTCGTCTTCTTTTTTCTGTGCCCTTATGTCGAAGCGTCTGAACTGCACTTCTTTATTATTCATCAAGTTCTCTATGTTCTCAATTTCCGAGTTCATTCAGTTCTCCCTCCGCCTCGTCCGCATTGGACAAAGCATATTCTTTTCTGATATAGAATTTATTTCCATCTTCAACAGCAGGCATATTGAATATTTCTCTGCCTTCGTTTCTGCTCATCAGTCCTCTGTCGAATAGTTCTTTGACCGTTTCGGCTTTTTCCTTTGCTGACAGGTACTGCAATCTGTTAGCAGTAAACATTATCTCGTTTCCGAAGGCCAGCATGTTCTCTGTGTAGCACATATTTGTGTGAACGAGTCCCGCCTCAAGCGCAAACGGCTCAACTTGTCCCTCGTAAAATGCCGCCCATTCTTCCGACGTAAATTTGTTTTGCAATATTTTTTCATTTGTGCCAAAATAGTCAAAAACGTTTTCCCGTATTAGCTCCGTCTGTTTCGAATCCACGCTATATGATCCTGACGTTAACTGTTTTACGTCCTTGTACTTAGCGTCAATGATAATTGCACCGCCGGTGTTTGACATATTCAGATTTGATTCCCGAAAACGTTTTCGTTCCGCTTCAAGATCATCAGGCTTGAGCGTATTATTCAATTGCGCTATGAACCTAACTGCTGCGCCTGACTTGATGCCCTCAATAATGCCCTGCCTTTGTGTGTCGAGCAGGCCCATTGTCGGTTTAAGCGCAGAATTGTCTTCTCCGAAGAGTTCGTCACGGTATTGCATCTGCGTCATTATGCCACATCTCTCAAGTTCTATAGCTGCATAATTGCTGCTCGAATCAAGTTTGTATCGCAAATACTTTGTGTTGTCCTTGCTTGTTACAAGATGACATTTAGCGGCTATGAGCGGATAGAAACCTGTCAAGTTGTCCCAATCATCGTAAAGGGGCGCAATGAACACAGTATTATCGATTTTCAAAGCTGTTGCAAGCCTGTACAAGTATTTCTTCGTATCCATTAGTGTATTCGGCCGGAACTGAAGCATTCTTGTAAGTCTGTCGTTCATTGCTGCTTTGCCCTTTATTTCAGGCTTCAGCTTAGCACACTGGTTCGCAAATGAATGTATTGCCGCCCTTGTGAGCTCCATTTCATAAATCCCACCGGCAAAGTTTGTAAATACAGGAGAATAAGCCGTGAACAACTTGAAATATTCACTTACTGCTTTTTCAATTCTCTCGTTCTGCCGATTTTTGAAAATTCCCAAATCTCTATTCTCCTTTGTTCAAGTTTATATATCTGTCTGCATAGTCTTGCAATACCACGTAAGCATCGAGAAGTGATAGCGTACCGTCAATTCTCTTCCTACTGTCAAGCCCCTTCACAGGCTGAATGTTGCCGTTTACATCGGTCTTCTTGTTGGTGTTATAGAAGCACCATTCGTCAATCGGATTGTGATTATACATAATCTTATGAGCCTTGAAGTCTGCTTCAAGATTCTTCATCGGCTCTGAAAGCGTTCTTACGCCCTGCCGAATAGGTATCATGTTATCTTCACCGAATTCCGACTTGAATTCACGGAGCAATGTATCATCTATATGCCACGGATCGTACCCGATGTAAACCGTATACAAGTCATCTGTTTCCCTGAGTTCTCTGAACCAATCAAGAAAAACGTGTTTATCGCACTTATTCCCTGCGCAAGTACGCATATAGCCTTGTTCAATCCACAGGCTATATGGCACTGCATCACGCTCACGGCGGTCTCCCGCCTCATTCTGTGCATCGATAACCGCCTGTGGAATCCAGTACATTGACTTGATATATATCTTATCGTCGTCCGGACGCATCATAATCGCTTTTGCGGAATTCAAGTCCGTCGTATCAGCAGCGTCGAATCCACCAATACAGTAATCGAACTTAATGTCATACGTACTGTCATATCCGGCGAAGTCATCATATCGCAGCCATGCAGTTTCCGACGTCTGCGGCATATCAAAATCTTTGACAAGTACGGTCGGTCTGAATGACGGATCGTCCTTCGCCTTCTGAACCATCTCCGCAAGATACTCTTCAGACTTCACGGTTCCCAAGCCCGGATTCGCTTTTATCCACATTTCAGGTTTCTTCCACTCTTCGACATCATCAAGTTCGTATATCAACGGCAGAAATCTGTCATTCTGTATTCGTCCATCAAGCAGCTCTTTTGCGTACTCATACTGTGCATCAAATATCCCTTTTCTTACAAAGCCGTTTGTTGTTATGGTGAACAGCAAAGGTTGAGACCTCGCTCCCATACCCTGCTTAATGAGATCGTATAGGTCTCTGTTTTTGATTGCCGCAAGCTCATCAATAACGGCGCAGCTTATATCAAGGCCGTCAAGTGAGTTTGTGTCTTTGCTTAGTGGTTTGATAAATCCGAAATTGTACGGAAAATACAAGTCCGTTGCCCGCTTCTTGATGTGCTTACTCAAGTATGGGCTTTGTTTGACCATTTTCAGCGCTGCGTTAAAACCGAGCTTTGCTTGGTCGAGTTTTGTTGCGACGTTATAAACCTGAGGAGAGCCCTCTCCGTCATTCGTAAGCATATCTATTTCTATTGCTGCACATTCGGAAGTCTTGCCGTTTTTTCGTCCTTCAACAAACATGGCTTCGTTATATTGCCTTCGGTCATTGTCATCTACAAAGCCGAAGATTGTTTGGAGCCTTGCCTTTTGGAAAAGTTCGAGTTTGAAAGGCTGTCCGAGCTTCCCTGACGGAAGTTTGCAAAATCGCTCTATAAAATCTGTGTGATGCGTTGCAATCTGATGATCATAGTGATATTCTCCTGGGCTTGCGTACTGCTCAAGGATTCTCTCTGCTTGTTTCTTTATCTTCTCGCAGGCAACTATCTTATTGTCGAGGATCTGTGTGAAGTACATTTCGAGCTCAATCATTTTCTGTTGAGACCTATATAGTTCAGGAGCTCATCTTCAGCTTTGCTTCCCTGCCCAGGAGGGAGCATTCCTGTCAAAACTTTTATTGCCGCGGTGTAGTTTTTGATCATTGTGTTATATCCGTCGAAAGCAACAGATCGCTTTTTTCCAAATTGATTTTGACCGTTCTGATACTCTTCTGTATATCCGTTTTCCTTGATGTCGTCTGCAAGCTTGTCGAGCTGCACAGCCATAAACGCACAGTTTTCTATCAATTTTTCAGCTGCTTTCAGCTCTTTTTTGTCAAGGTCTTTCAAAGTCGCTTTGAGTTTCCTTATTTCTTTTTTAATAATAGGATCGTCCGTCATCTCGTTTTAACTACACCCCCCTCGTGCGATCTCACTCGTTCTTTTTTAACTTGCCCCCGACGGTCCTTGCCACCCCCTATGGTGCATTTCAGATAGGGGGCTATTGCCGGTCAGGAATAATTCTCCCGAAGGCATCAAAGGCTGTGTGAGAGACCTCACGCCCTCTGAATTCAGCCTCATGCTCTATGTCGTGACACCGTTTGCAAACATATTCGAGGTTTTCAAAATTCAGGCTGACAGCCGGATCGTTTATGTTTGCCTGTGTAATCCTTGTCTTGTGATGTATGATATATCCAGGTGCTTCACCGCATCGCTCACACAGTCCGCCGTTGATCATAATCCGCTGCTGTATGTATCCGTCTCGGCATGCTTGCCAGGCGGCAGAATGATAAAAAGCCTTTGCAAAATCCTTCGCCATAATTTATAAAATAAGCCGGCTTCCTCAGCCGGCTGGGCAAATAGTGGGGTTTGTGGAGGCTTTGCCGTGTCCTGATATCCACAGTGTAATTATCTCATATATTCTTCGAACAAAACGAACATCTCTATTTTTCTTTTCATAATTTGTTTACAATTACAAGGCAAAGTTTGTGAAAAAGGGTATTGACAAATCACCAATTTGGTGGTATAATATACACGTAAGATTGATTAAGGCAATCGAGCAAAATTTAAATGGCGAAGCCCAGAAAGAAAAGGAGAAAAGAAAATGAAAAACAAAACACTTTACATGACAGAAGTCAATTACTCAGGATATGGCGCAACACAGAGATTTTTCACAAGCAAGGAAAAAGCGCTTGCTCACATTGCCAAGTACGGCAACGGAGAATTGACACGTTGCAAAAGCAAAGTCGAAAATGATTACGAAGAAGCAACCGCAGACGAGGTTATAAATCACGAAACACACTGGTCTGATCCGAGCGGAGATAGCAAAAATTTTAAATTTAAGATTTACAAAATTAAAATATAACTCAATGCAGAGCGGCGGTCGCAAGACCGTTAATGCACTCCCCAAAGGGGAACGGTCGCAAGTCCGGCATTGAAAAGGAGAAAAGAAAATGAACACAATTAATAACGTAATAAACTATATCAACAACGTCAGAAACATTCATTCAGAAATTTCTGATGACGTTCTGCTGAAAGATCCATCCGATACGTCAACGTTGCCGTACACAATTTTTTATATGAATGGCAATGATGGAACGGATTTTGACTTTTCTCGCAACAAAAGAACGTGTGAATTCATGGTCTTCTACAAAAAATCTGAAATGGGGTTTATAAAAGCATATGTTTGCGACGATGACACAATATCGGGCTATTACTTTGAAGAGTGTCAATCTACCGGCAAAAAAATTGAAAAAGAAAAGATAGCCACAGGAAGTGCAAGAGCCTTTGCTGATCAACTTCTCGCCATCGCAGATAATAAAGGTCTCTGGGATATGCCGATTTCTCGTCTTGATTTTGCGGAAATTATAGCCGAAGAAAAGTCCGAAGAAAAATCCGAAGGCGAAACACCTGAAGCTCTTAGCAATGCCCTGCATGAATTTTTTGAATCTTGCCTGCGAACTGGGCATTACAATTGCAGGGAAAATGCAAAATGGTTTTGTCAGGAGAACAATATGATGGACCGATACGAAGAGGTTCTTCAGATTCTTGAAGAAATTGAGGAGGAATACTGATGGAAATTAAACGCCTTCGTCAGCAAACAGGCTTGTCACAAGCCCGTTTCGCTCTTGCCTTCGGTATCCCGAAGCGAACAATAGAAAATTGGGAGTCAGGCGTCAGCACCCCTGCAACATATCTGGTGAAACTGATTGAATTCGCGATCACTCACGGATATTTGAATAATTAAAAGACCGGGCAAATGCCCGGCTTTTTATTTATCCTCGTTATCTCATTTCCTCAATTCTTTTTAATGTTCTGTTGATTTTGTACTCGATTGTCGTGAACATATCCTCATCATAGTAATTAAAAATTGTTCTTAACTGCATCAGCATAATATAAGAATCTGCTATCTCCTCGCATATATTCACACGTATCTCGTCATAATTGTCCTTATTGCTTAGGTGTTTGCACAATTCTTTTATAAGTTCTGAAAATTCCTCAATTGCTTTGACAATTTGCTTGTCTTCGCCATAATATAAAACTATGTCTTCAGTTTTTTTGTAATTCACTGTCATTTTCTTTACCCTTCTCTAAAAAACGTACGCACATCATTCTGACGCTGTCAGCCGTGTTATATCCGCCTACCCTGAATGCTATTTGTTGCCAGCTCATCAGCTTAACATATCTGCACGTAAGTATCATGCGCATGAGACTGTCATCAACAGTTGAAATAAACCTTTCAATTTTGATGCGTTCTGCTTCTGCTCTCCGGATCTTGTCCTCGATCACTCTTTCGAGTTCGAATATTCGCTCGCTTTTCTTTTCAAGCGCTGATTCAGTCCTCGTTCCGTTTGGCATTCCGGAGAGCGACGGCGAAGCCGGAGCTGCCGCATCTGCTCGCAGTTCCTCGAGGCGCTCTTTATCAAGCGCAATTTCTCTTGACAAATAATACAAATTTGATAATTCTTTACTTGTCATCGTGTGCCTCCTTGATGCTCTGCAAAACTTCACGTTTCAGAATTTCTGCAGCAGTCTGAATAAAATCGTAAATGCTATCTACCGTATTGATTAAGTTATGATAAATTTCGTGTATGATTGGTTCTAATTTTTCCTCTATGATTGGTTCTAATTTTTTCTCGAATAAATAAACTGATTTCGTGATTTCTTTTCGTTTCAATCTTTTTATTTTTCGGCGCATCTTTTTCGGGAAGCGCTTATAATCAGTTTTCACTTTCGGCTTCATCGATATCCTCCACCGTAATTACGATTATCCCCGGACCTGGCGTCCAGTATTTATAAATGTGTTCGCTTACTACCTGAGCATCGTCCCGCCAGAAACCCGCCTCCGTCATGCAGTCCTTGAGCATTTTATTGAGATTATCTGTGTCAGGCCTCGTTGCCTTCCATTCGAACTCTTTATGTTTTCCTCCGTGGAAATACCACTGAACCGCAAGATATACAGGTTTCTCCGTGTAAAATCCTGTTTTTAGTTTTTCGATTTTTAGCCTCATGAGTAGTTCTTCTCGTGCAGTTTTGAGCTTATGCGGTTTATATATAATAGGCTTACCGTTAACAACTGCTATTTTCTGCTCTTGTGCTGTCGTCCTCGGCGGATCCATTTCAAGAATTATTTTCACAAATTTCTCCCTTCGGTAATTTTCGTTTTTTCTGCTTCATCAAGGCCTTGTCCGAGTACATTCTGATTGACAAGTAGTAGCCTCCGTTTACGTCATTATAAAATTCATCTGCTGACGCGTATTGATACCCGGGATATAGTTTCTCTGCAAGTTCTTTTCTTGCAAGGTTATCCTCTGTCATCCTCTTTGCTCTCTTGTGTGATATCCTGCCATCTCTCTCTTGCGGGACCGGATTTATCAGGCCCTTCGAGGCAGTCCAGCGCTTGCGGGCTACAATCTCGCCTTTCTCTTTCTTCTGCCTGAATTGTTTTGTTATGTATTTTCCGAGTGCTTCCACTCCGTTCTCGTTGAACTGTAACCTCCTTGCATTTGCATAGCCGTATTGCCACAGGTTTTCGAGCTCATCTCGATCAATTCCACCATTGAGCGTTATATGGAAATGATACCTTTGTTCTCCTCCGCCTTCTATAACCGCAACATATTTCAGTGCAGGAAGCTCACGCTTTGCTCTCAGCCTTTTAACTCTGCGGAGATAATTACGCATATCTTTTATAGCTTCTTCCTCCGTATGTGGTAGGTTCTCATCAGAGTATGTCAAATGTATCTCAAAATCATCCGGAGTAAAATTCGCGTTGAGGATCCTTATAAGTTTACGTTCTGCGTTTTTCTCATTGAGCTTCTCCTGGACTGGCGAGGATACCTTCTTCTTTTTTCCTCGTCCGGCAGGAGCAGGGAAAACAGGGTATATGTTTACTTCGAGATATTCCCCACAATAAAATTTTTGCTCTCTATATGTGTATGCCATATATGTCTCCGTGGTTCATAAGATAATATTTTCATACAAGCTCGATATGAGAGGCTATGCTCTCATGTTTTTGCTCTGTTTTTTGTATTCAAGAAATTTCTTTGCAAAAATGTCGGTCAGATCTCTTTCAAAAATTTCTTCATTGAAATCGTCATTTACTTCCTTATATATAGGTTCTGCGCCGACGCACTCGCCCGTCGGTGACCGAAGCGCGACAACGCCCACTTTAATAAACGCCATCAGGACGGCACCTCCGATTCCACTTCTGTAAATCCTTGTGGGATCTCCGCCGGTACGCTTTCATCTATATAGTCGATCAGATACGCCTCTTCCGAAACGACCTCGGTTATATATCTTGTCGTTCCGGAGTAGTCCTTCCAACTGCGAGTTTGCAATCTGCCGCAGACTGCTACACGCTTGCCTTTTGTCAAATACTTGGCAATGTATTCCGCCGTCTTTCTCCACAAAACTACCGGAATAAAATCCGCATCATAGCTACCCTCCGCATTCTTGAACGGTCTCTGAACCGCAAGTGTAAAACTGCACGTTGCGACGTTGCTCGGAGTATATCTCAGCTCCGGATTTTTCGTCGGTCTTCCTATTATTGTTACTTTATTCATTTTCTGTCTTTTCCCCGCCTCATGGAATTATTGTATAGCATTGCTTGATACATCCCGTATGAGAGGCTTGTCCCGTATGTACTGTTGTAGTGATCACAGGCAGCCTGCGTTTTCTCAAAATTGTTTCTCGCAATAAACCGCAGTGCCCTTGTGCGATCTCTTTTCCCTCTTTTGTTGCCTTCGTTTTCTCTTTGCAATCGGCATTTTTCTGAGCAGACATTTGTGCGGCTCTTTGCCTCAAATACTTCTCCGCAAATGATGCAAGATTTCAACATCCCCACTACCTCGTTTTCTTCATTTTTATTATTTGAATAACGCCCAAAACAAACGTCGCAAGTTGTACAACTATTAGTAAATAATACTTGATCAAACGTCTTCGCCTTCCCGCCTCATTTTTTCGGTTACAGCTTCAAGCGCATATTCGGCTTTTGTTTTCTGCCTTGCAAGAGCTATTATTCGCTTCAGGTTGATTCCTCTGCCTTTCAGATATGTGTTCTGTGCCTCTTTTGCCTGTTGATAATTTTTTCTCATTTCAGCAAGTAGCTCTTTCTTCTCAATACTGTTCACACCGTTCTCCTTATAAGCTTGCGCCGAATGCATGCAGAGCCTTTTCCAGCTTGTCCGCCGTCTCTGGGCTGTTCTCTTGAATTTTCTTTATCATCGCCTTGAGCTTCACGGCCGTTCCCTGCATCTCATCGAACAACGTCTTGAAGGCTGTTATCTCAGGGCTTGCGGTTTTCATTTTCTCTTGCATTTCTGCAAGCTTTGCCTTCGCCTGTCTCTCGGCCTCGGCTGCTTTTGTTGCTTCCTGCTGTGCTCTCTCGGCTTCCGCCTTTGCCTTTTCAATCTCTGCCGTAACATTCTTCGTTTGCGCTTCTTTGACCGCCTTCTCGACTTCTGCGTGTATCTGGTCGAGCTTTGCCTTCGGAATCTTCGGATCTGAAACAGCCTTTTTCAGTTTGTCGTTGAGCTCGGCTTCCTTCTTCTTTGCGCTGTCGAGATCCGCTTTCATTTTGAGCAAGTCTCCGGCAAGCTTTTCAGCCTCTGCAGCCTTTGCTTTTGCCGTTTCCTCTGCCTTCTTAATCTCTCCGAGACGTTCTTCTATTTCGGCCTCTCTCTTTTTCGCTTCCTCCGCTTCTTTTCTTGCTTTGTCTCTCTCGTCTATTGCCGCCTGCAATTCTCTCACCGAGAGGCTTTCAACGTCAACCTCTTTTGCGAAATTTTCTCGCTCTTCCTCTGGGATTGCAAGTAGTTTTATTGCCTTAGAATAGGGCAAATTCGCAAACGTTTGCGAATCTACGGAAGCCCCGAAAAATGAAATCTGAGAGGATCCGTATTCCTCGTAGAGCTTCATGTAGTTGTTCGCCGAGCTCTGCGAGAACTCGACTTCCGTCTTCAACCATTCGCCCCACTTGCCGTAAGGAAGTGCTTCCTTTGCCTCTTCGAGTCTTCTGCCGATTTCTACCGCATAAACAAGCGCCATTGACTGTGCCTGTCTACAGATGTCTTTTATTTCAGCTGTTATGATGTTTATATCACGCGCTGGCGCTGAGTTGTGCTTTATCATTATGTCTTCCATGCTTTTTCTCCTTATCTAAATACTCTAACCATTTCGCCTCAAACTTTTCCACTTCTTCGGTCCTTGCGCAATTCCGCTTTCCACGATTCTGTATGACCTTTCCGGCTTTATATTCCAATGTATAAAACGGTGTGTCGGGCTCATCCTTTTTCCGGATGAAAAGTATCGTCGTCTTCCTCTGAGCTATTTCTTTGGCATATGATGCAACGCAATGTTCGAGCGTTTTTCCCTCTTTGATGAGTTCTTCCATATCTGCGCAAGGTCTGATAAATAATCCTGTCTCTTCGTCCTCATAGGACAGCATTTTCTGTTCTTCTGCAACAGATTTTATACATCTATCGCATATCTCATTTGCCTTGTCGGTTTTAATTTTAACGAATCTATCATGTGCAACTGTTATGTTTTTCGGGAAGCAGAGGTTGATATCAACCGGTCCGTAATCGTAAACCTCGTATAACATCGAGAGATAGTCTCGGAAATAATAGTATTTGCATTTCTGCCTATACACATAATTGATTGTCCGAATAATCGGTAAGCCCCAGCGGGAAAATATCTCATATAGATATGCCACTTCGTCAGCATTGACACGTTCAAGGACCTCTTCGGGTAATTTTATTCCATACTCTTTTTTAATATTTTTATAAACTTGTATTTGCACCGGAGAGTATTTTTTAAGCATCTCAAGTTCATGCTTCTCGATTCCTATTATTTCGTATGGCTTGAACTTTTTTGTCTCAATGTTTTTCGAAAATTCTTTTATGCTGAATTCCGGCCTATAGCCATAATATCCGCAGTTTGTCGTTGCAGCCTTTATCATGTCGTTGACATAGTGAGAATAGCCGCTTCTGACAAGATTTTCAATCTGCGGATATTTACACCACACATGAATATATCCTCCGAGGCGTTCCCGGCTTCCCGCCTCAGTTATAAACACATCAATCGCAGACTTTGCATCTTCTGAAGCATCGTATCCTTCTTTGTCGAAAAATAACACATCCTCTGTGTTCCACTCATCGCAGTTGTCTCGGAATTTAGAGCGCAGTATCCAGTTTTTCTCGAAATAAACGCTTCCG
>JAZQMY010000046.1:0-17840 GCA_045627045.1 Clostridia bacterium
AAGCTTCAGCTCTGAATTGTTAGGATATGTCAACACGCATGATAATCGTGCGAGAATCGGGTATCTTTGTGACTTCTTTGATGCTGAAACACACGGTCCAAAGGACAAATATTACACGGATGATGTTGAAACACTTCTTTCGTTAAGACCGAGCCTTAATAATGCTTTCATTTGCACAAATCTTGTGAATTTGCTCAATTCATCTCATACAGAGCGTGAAAATGCTAAATTTGAGCTGTGCCTTAACAATGAGATACCTGTTGAAGTGTATGTTTCAGTATATCCTTATAACGAGACAGTTGAAGCCGAGTGGTTTTCAAGAGCGCAGACAATCTCTTCCGCTACACCCTACCGCAAAATGATAAGCGGATTTATCCTTGACTATACAGATGCAGAAGTCAAGGCTAAAACTGAATTGCCGTGGCTCGTTGAGGAGAAAAAAACTATTATTTTTGACAATGCTTCGAATCCGCTCTGCCCGGTTATTGACGGTCAGGCAGGTAATCCTACATTGCAGGCAGACTTCAGCAAATATAAGAAGCTTAATGTGTATTACTCTATGCCGGCTGCGCAGGGAGTGCTTACGGTTAATCTTGAGAATTCGGGACATATCAGCGGAATAGATGTTTACTCTGCAAGTGCTGTCTGTTCGGGATATGACAATGCAAGACGACTTTCAATGATGACCGTAACGGTTAATCAGAGCAAAACTGAATTCACTGTGTTAAGAGCAGGATGGATGGGCTTTGAGTTTGATGATGAGCCTACTCCGGTGCCCAAATACGATGGTCAATTAACACCTACAGAATACAGATATTCACATTGGGAAGCAAGAAGTGCGGACTACAATGTTTTTAAGATTGAAGGAGTATATTGATGAGCAATTTTCCAATTTTAAGAGTTAAGGATGATCTTGGCTTTTGGCATGAAATTTCCGCAATCAAGGGTGATAAGGGTGACACAGGAGGCGTTTCTTCCGTTGATGGGAAAACAGGAAGTGTTATCCTTGATACAGTGAGCGCAGCAAAACAGCTGTTGTCAAGCCAGTATATAGAAGAATATACGCCTTACATTAGGCGTGAGTCTCCGTATTCGAGCTTGGTTTCTGATGAGCTTGTCGGATGTACGATTGGTTGGAATCAGCTGTTGCAGAACGCATGGTATCAGAGTTTTGCAAACTCCCATAACAACAAGAGCGGTTTAACGATTACAAAAAACGCTGATTTTTCAGTCCACATTCAAGGCACAACATCGGCGCAGTTTAAAAATTATACCGATTGCACAGCTACCTATATTAACGGACATCAGTATTTGATTATCGCTGATAAGTCGGATGATGTACAGGTGTTTAATGGTTATGGTGGAACATTTGCGGACTCAATCGTAACATATAATAACACTTCACAGACAAGGCTTAATCACCTATATGTTCAGATTGCGAATGGAAAAACCGTCAATACAGATTTGTACATCAGCATCGTTGACCTTACGGAGTGCCTCGGCTCAAGCGTAGCTAATAGATTAAAAGCTATGGGTGCAGATGGTGTGGCTTGGTGCAGGGAATGGCTCACATCCGCAAAGCATGCCTATTCTGCATTGACCAATTTGTCAACCAGAGCAGCAAAAAAGAGAGTCACGAAAAATGGAAAAACCATTGAGTATCCGTTTGATTTGAGTGTTGAGTTAAAGGGATGTCTCTACCTTGACAACAACAACATTCGTGCCGCAGGAGACACATACAATGCAGACGGAACAGTGACGAGGAATTATGCGGTTGTAGACTTGGGAGCAAAGACTTGGACGGATTCAGGAAACGGCAGATATTATTGTTATGAATCAACGGCAGAGGATGGTCAGCAGAGAATTGCAAGAGTTTTCTGCCCGGCGTACGCATCAATAAGTCCTGCGGATTGGTACTCACAGACGAGAGGAATAACGCTCGGTATGACAGGGTATTCGGGCAATGGCAGAATTCTCATCTGCGATCCTGATGCAGGCTCTGCGGCTGACCTGAAAACTTCCTTGAACGGTGTTTACCTTGTATTCCCACTTAAAACGCCTACAACAGAACAGGCAAACGCTTTTGCCGAGGCAATGATATGTGGAACAGAGGAATTTGTTGACGGAGGAATACTTTCAGATACAAGAGATGTTCCGGTCCCTGCAGGACACAATTCAAAATATTACAGAGATCTCCGCCGGGCGATAGAAAATATCCCCGAAGCACCTTCCGTAAACGGCACATATCACCTGGAGTGTGTTGTTTTGAATGGTGTAGTCACCTATAGTTGGGAGGTGGCAACGTGAGTGATGCAATAGTGGTTGCGTTGATAAGCGGAGCGGTTACCTTCGCAGGAGTGGTTATTTCTGCAATAGCCACAAATAGCAAAACGCAGCACACAATCAACGAGAAACAGGCAGTAACAGAAACAAAAATTGACGAGCTTACGAGAGAGGTAAGAGAACACAACAATTTCGCACGAAGAATGCCTGTAGTAGAGGAGCAGATTAAAACAATCTATCATAGAATTGACGAATTAGAAAGGAAGGTTGAAAAACAATGAAAACAGTATTTATTTCGCCGAGTAATCAGACATCTAACGTCGGTCTGTACAAACAGTATGGACTCAACGAATGCCTTAATTGTGAGGCAATTGCAGAGCTTGTATATGAGGCTCTTGCGGAGTACGATTGTATTCCCTATATACCTAATAGGGCTGATAATATGGCGACAAGAGGCTCTGCGGCAAACGATATGAGGGCTGATTGCTATGTATCCATTCATAGCAATGCGGTAAGTAATGCATCTGTCAGGGGTACAGAAGTACACACAATTACTTCGGACAAGCCGAGTATGGCACTTGCAACACTTGTTTTTAACAGTGTTTGCAATGTTTCAGGAAAGAGAAGGTCTGTTAAAAACAATCCGTCTTTAGCCGAGATGAAATATCCGACTATGCCGAGATGCCTCATAGAGCTTGAGTTCCACACCAATGCCGAAGCTACTTATTCCCTTGTCAACAACAGAGAAAAATATGCAGGAGCTATTGCAGAGGCTATTGTTGAATTCTTGGGCTTGGAGAAGAAGGTAAAGGTTTCATCTACTGAAGAAGAAGAAAAGCCTATTGAAGAGCATCATATCGTATTCAAGGTATTTGACGATGAAACGGAAGCACAGGCATTCAAACTCGCTCTTGAGCAGATCGGTGCTGAAGACATAGAAATACAGAAAGTTGAGGATTAAAATATGGAAAATTGTGGCGTAATGGTGGCGATTGTTCTTGTAGTGTGGCTTTTAATGGAAGTCTACAAGACAATATTCAAAGACAATGAAGTATGTAAAAGCCTTATTCCTGCTATTGCAGGATTTATCGGCGGTGTTTGTGGTGTATGCCTATTCATATATTTCCCCGAAACAATAGCCGCAGGGAATGCGGTTGAGGGACTTGTGATAGGTATTATAAGCGGTCTCTCTGCAACCGGTTGCTATGAAGTTGTCGATCAGATTCGCAATATCGGCAAGTAATCTTGACAACATTTTTGACAACCAAAAGCCAAAAAGTAATGTCAAAAGCCGTGAAAAAGGGTGAAGTTTGCACGGATATACAATACCGAATACGTGACTTATTGCATATTGTGAACTAAACAAGACAACATGTAAAACCCTTCTTCTCCGCCAGAGTGATCCGGGTTTTTATCAGTGATAAAGGACCCGGATTTTTTTGCATCCTGAATTTTGTTCCCCGTCAAAAAACTCATCTTATTTGCTTTTTTATTCATTCATTTTATATTATTATTTGTTATTTTGCAAGAAACTATTGACAAACTTGCAAAATGGTAGTATAATATAGCTTATTAAAAGAAAAAATGAATTATTTCCATATTTAATTACCAAAAACAGATCGGAGGGAGAATAAAAATGCTTGATTTGAATAAAAACAGTAATCTTCTTGAACTCGACCCGTACAGATATGAGCTTCAGGATGTTGAAGAGCCTAACCTTTTCAGAGATATTTTTCCTTATACTGAGGTACCGAAAATACCTTTCAACCACAGACGTGTTCCTATGGCCATGCCTGATGAAATCAGAATAACAGATACCACATTCAGAGACGGTCAGCAGTCACAGGCTCCTTACAGTGCAAAGCAGATTGAAGATATTTTTGATCTCCTTCATAAGCTCGGAGGCCCCAAGGGCATCATCAGCCAGACAGAGTTCTTTGTTTACAGCAAGAAAGACAGGGAAGCCATTGAGCGTTGTATGGCAAAGGGCTATCAGTTCCCTGAAATCACAACATGGATCAGAGCAACGAAGGAAGACTTCAAGCTTGTTAAGGACATAGGTATCAGAGAAACAGGTATTCTCGTAAGCTGTTCTGACTATCATATTTTCAAGAAGCTCAAAATGTCAAGAGCAAAGGCACTTGAGCATTATATGTCTGTCGTCAAGGATGCAATAAATGCAGGGCTGGTTCCGAGATGCCATTTTGAGGATATAACGAGAGCGGATTTTTACGGCTTTGTCGTTCCGTTTGCAAATGAGCTTATGGAGCTGTCGGAGGAATCCGGAATTCCGATTAAGATCAGAGCCTGCGATACTATGGGATACGGCATTCCATATCAGGGCGTTGCACTTCCGAGAAGCGTTTCGGGTATTATATACGGTCTCCAGCACTATTCAGGCGTTCAGCCGGCACAGCTTGAGTGGCACGGTCACAATGACTTCTATAAGGCTGTTGCGAATGCTGCGGTTGCATGGATATACGGTGCTCAGGCAGTTAACTGCTCACTCTTCGGCATTGGCGAGAGAACAGGTAATATTCCGCTTGAAGCTATGATTTTCGAGTACGCGTCACTCAAGGGCACACTCGACGGCATGGATACAAAGGTCATCACAGAGCTTGCAGAGTATTTTACAAAAGAGATAGGCTACCACGTTCCGGAAATGACTCCGTTTGTAGGCGGCCACTTCAATACCACCAGAGCAGGCATCCACGCCGACGGCCTCCTGAAGGATGAGGAAATTTACAATATTTTTGATACGAACAGCTTGCTTGACAGACCTGCGCTTGTTTCATGCAGCAGCACTTCGGGCCTTGCAGGCATTGCTTACTGGATAAACGTTTATTTCAGACTTGATGCAGATCATAAGGTCAGCAAGAAGAGCGAGCTTGTAAGAAAAATCAAGGAATGGATGGACAAGGAATATGATTCAGGCAGACAGACTGTAATCAGCGATGAAGAAATGCTGGCACTCATCGAGGAATTTGCACCCGGTAAGTACAGAAAGAAAATCTGATTCGTAAAAAAGAAAAAAATATAACTCCTGCAGTGCTGCAGGAGTTTTTTATTTTATTGCGTTATTTTATTGACATAGGGGCCTTTGTGCTGTATAATAATAAAGTCAAATGCTTTGACGAATAAGATATCGGAGGATATTATGAAAAAAATACTGTCGGTTCTGCTGATAACGGCGCTTGTTACAGCTCTTCTTTCGGGTTGCACGCCTTCTTCTTCAGCAGATACTATTCCTTCTCCAACGCCATTGGTTGAGAAAGGAAAAAAACTTCAACCTGTTTACAGCACGGAAAAGAATGAAAACGGTGAATGGGATGATGTTATCACGTATAACGTATTCAATACGGAAGATTATCAGACTCGCTGGACAAAATCAGCAAAGGAATGGATGCTTGAGCGTTTCCACATCAAAATAGGTTATACAATATCTGCTATAACGGGATTTGATGATACCTGGTCGATATGCCTCAATAAGACAATGGAAGACCCGGCAAACAGAGATCTGTATAAATCCAAATTTGTTGCGTTGTTCATTGCAGAGAAAACAAGACCTGACTATATGCCTTCAATTTATGGCTCATGCCTCGGAACTGATGGCGCATGGTTTGCGGTATCGGAATACCTGGTTGACCTGCTGCCGTACGTTGAAAAGGGCGGCTCTCTCTACGATTCCTATGTCGGCTGGCTTTGGGACGGAAAACAAGACTACTGGGAGACGAGCAAGCAGCTCCTTATGGATGACGCAGGACATCTTTTTGTCATTCCGAGAAGAGAAATGATGCCTGTTCAGTCCTTCCTCGGATACTCTCCGTATGCATTTGAGCAGATAGGACTTGATTGGGACGAAAAACCGTCTGACTGGGATGACTTTGTGGAGATGCTTAAAAAATATATGGCATTCCATTCAATGGATTCTGCTTCACAGTATACCCCCACAGCCCTCAGGACAACCGATGAAAACGGCGCAGACCTTATTCAGTTTGTTGCTACGACATACGGACTTGATTTTAATGCGGATTTCTCGTGGACAACGAAAAACGGTGAACCACTCTGGACATATTATTGGGATGAGTATCTTTCAATTCTCAAGAATGTGAATGAGCTTGCAGCAGAAGGACTTGTTTTTACTCATGAAGAGTATCCGAACAGAATCCTCAACTATACACTCGATAAGACAGAGCCTTTCTATAAGTCCATAGCTTCTATGGAAAGCGGAGCAGGATCGTTTTCGGGCATTGCCTGCTACTGCCGTGATGACAGAATGGCTTGGTGGAATTCATCCGATTTCGGAAGAAATAAATGGGAAGCATCAGATACATGGGTATCACAGGATGGCTATGATTTCTCGCTTGTGGGCGGAACTTCGTTTGACTGTAACTATCTTGCAATAGGAAACAGACTCGGAGACGAATTCACGGCAAGAATAATGGACTTCTGGAACTTCTCACTTAATGACGAAGGCTACAATTATTATCAGTTCGGACAGTATGGATTCCCGTTTGCAAAGACAGTTGAAGAAGCCGGCTCATATATATTTGATGAAGACGGCAAGGTAGTATATACAAATCATCTCAACAGATTTACAAGGGAAAAGGATAAGGCTACTCCCGATCATTACTGGTGGTCAAAGAGAGATGCAGACTGGTGGACTTCAAAGAGCCCTTACTATGAGGCTTATATTGCCGGTACGTTCAATGGCTGGGGAATCGAGGAAGGCGACGGCGATACTGTTGCGGAAGCACTTGGGTTCACGGATATAAAGGTATTTGAGAGCGTTGATACATTCAAGAAGGGAACATGGTTCTACGGTGATGTTACGGCTTATCCTATGAGCAGGACTGCGTACTGGCCGGATGAATCAATGTCGAAGTCAGAGGATGCCATTAAAATAGTAGAAAAAGCGGCTGAAGTCAGCAACTCGTATTGCTATAAGGGCTTCTTTGCTTCAACAAAGGAGGTTCTCGGCAAGGAATCGGGCGAGATGGACTTAAAAATACATGAGCTTGAAGCGATTGCAAAGAACTTCACGACAGGCTTCCTTTCATACGAGAAGACGGAGTCTGACTGGACAAATTACATAAAGAGCCTTCAGGATGCAGGCTATGAGGACGTTTACAATTACTATTGCGATGCACTTATATGGTCGCCTGTGTCAAAAAGAAGCGATGTGCTTTCACAGTCTGCGACCAATGAGGCACAGAAAAACAAGTAAGACAAAAGACGGTAACAATAAGATAAAATGACAGACGGGACAAGGCTACGGAAACGGGCTTTGTCCTTTTTGATTATGCGGCGAGAACATTATTCTCCACTTATGTCCGAAAAATACACAAATAATGGACAAACCTTAATCCAAATAAGCAAATAAAATGCGCCAAAAGTGGAAAAATATTGCACATTGGGTATTGATTTTTGGACTCTATTGACAAAATAATACCAAATGAGTATAATAGAATTGTAAGAGAATACTTACGGACTAATCAAATATGCGGAGGGATAAAATGAAGAAAGTTTTATCAATTTTATTGGTGATTGCGCTGTCAGCGGTGCTTCTTTCCGGTTGTACGCCGAAGCAGACATCTGATGCTAACCCGACTCCTACTCCTGCGGTAGGTACCGGAAAAGCAATAGATCCTCAGTACAACACAGAAAAGAATGCCGACGGCATTTGGAGCGACGTTATTACATTTAACGTATTCAATACCGATGACTATCAGACGCGCTGGTCAGACTATGCAAAAGAGTGGATGCTTGAAAAATTCCATCTTAAAGTAGGATACGTTATTCCTGCTATCACAGGTTTTACCGATACTTGGGCTATATGTCAGAACAAGGTAATGGAAGATCCTGCGAACAGAGAAGAATACAAGTCAAAACTCGCATCTCTTTTCCTTGCTGAAAAGACAAGACCTGACTACCTGCCTGCTCTTTATGCATCATGTATGGGTGTGGACGGTGCATGGCTCACGATTTCAGATTACCTTGTAGACCTTGCACCTTACCTTGAAGAAGGCGGCGCTCTCTACGATACATACGTTAACTGGCTCTGGGGCGATGACAAGGATTACTGGAAACAGATGAAGACTTGCCTTTTGACAGACACCGGTGAGCTCTATGCTATTCCGAGAAGAGAAATGATGCCTATTCAGACATTCCTCGCTTTCTCAACAACAGCACTTTCAGCTCTTGGTATTTCATGGGATGACAAGCCTACCGACTGGGATGATTTCGTGGAATATCTCAGACAGTACATGGCTCTCCAGTCTGTCGGCAGTGAGGGTCAGTTCTACAAGACGGCATTCAGAACAAACGAAGAAAACGGTGCAGACCTTCTTCAGTTCGTTGCTACAACATACGGTCTTGACTTCAACGGCGACTTCTCATGGACAACAAAGAACGGCGAACCGCTCTGGACATATTACTGGGATGAGTATCTTGGAATCCTCAAGGATGTAAATATGCTCGCTGCTGAAGAGCTCGTTCTCACAAACGCAGAAGACGAATCATGCATTGCAAACTACACTCTCGACAAGACTGATGCAACATACAAGGCTTCAATTTCAGGTCAGAACGAAGCAGGCGGTTTCTCAGGCGCTGCAGGCTATGCCCGTGACGATAAGTTTGCATGGTGGGGCAGCGGCCGTGGTGAGAACAAGTGGCTCACATCTGATACATGGGTAAGCCATGCAGGTTATGACTACTCAATGGTAGGCGGCACACAGTTCGACTCCAACTACCTTGCAATCGGTAACGCTCTCGGAGACGTATTCACATCAAGAATCATTGATTTCTGGAATTTCTCACTTTCTGATGAAGGCTATTACAGATATCAGTTCGGTAAGCTCGGCTATCCTTTTGCCGATGACATTGCTGATGCAGGCTGCTACATCCTTGATGAAGACGGCAAGGTTCTCTTCTCTAACAGTGGAAACAGATTCCCATTTGTAAAGGATGAAACAAACTACTGGTGGGCAACAAGAGGAGAAGATTGGTGGACATCAAAGAGCGAGTATTATGAGAAATATATCTCAATGTACGATGCAAACAAATACCAGAGAGTTGATGCTGGTGATGGCGAAACACTCAAGGCTTACCTCGGAATTGACACTAACGTCTGGGAAGAAGGCTACTATCAGTTCCGTATAGGAACATGGTTCTACGGCGACGTTACAGCTTACCCGATGGAGAAGACAGCTTATTGGCCTGATGAGTCAATGTCTGTTTCCAGACCGAGCATTGCGAAAGTTGAAGCGAAGGTTGCAGAAACCAATTCAGCTTGCTACAAGGGCTTCTATCAGTCAACAAAGGAAGTTCTCGGCAAGGATTCCAACGACATGGAAAAGAAGATTAATGCTCTTGCAACAATCGCAAGACAGTTCACAGTTGACTTCCTCGGCGGAAAGCAGACAGAAGCAGGCTGGACAAACTACATCAAGAGCTTGCAGGAGGCAGGCTACGATGATGTTTATCAGTACTATGTTGATGCTCTCAAGGGCTGCGTAACGGAAAAGAAGGACGGCGTTAAGTGCCAGTCCGATGTAAACTCAGCAAGAGCAAAGTAATAAACAATACTGTAAAATGACAGATACGGCTTACCGTTTGCCCGGTGAGCCGTATTTTTTGTAAATAAATTGTAAATTAAGGATATAATACTTGACTTTTTCATATTCATGTATTATTATATATAGTACGAATTTGTATTCGCAATTTCAAAAAACGGAGGACATTATGAAAAAGGTATTATCAATTTTATTGGTAATTGCGTTGTCAGCAGTTCTTCTTTCCGGTTGTACGCCGAAGCAGTCAGGTGATGTTAACACAACACCTACACCTCAGGTCGATCAGGCTAAAAAGATTGACCCTCAGTACAGTGATGAGGTTGACGAAAACGGTATCTGGAAGGATGTTATTACTTTCAACGTATTCAACACAGACGACTATCAGACACGTTGGTCAGACGGTGCAAAAGCATGGATGCTCGATAACTTCCACATCAAAGTGGGCTACATCATTCCTGCTATTACAGGTTTTACTGATACGTTTGATGTTTGCACAGGACATATGATGGAGGACCCGTCAAACAGAGAAGAGTACAAGTCAAAGCTTGTTTCACTTTTCCTCTCAGAAAAGACGAGACCTGACTATCTGCCTTCAATTTATGCTTCTTGCGTAGGTACAGACGGCGCTTGGTTTGCTATCGCTGACTACCTCGTAGATCTCAACCCCTATCTCGCAGAAGGCGGCGCTCTCTACGATACATACGTTAACTGGCTTTGGGCAGAGGACAAGGATTACTGGCTCTCAATGAAGGAGTACCTTGAAGATGAAAACGGTCATCTTTATGTAATCCCGAGAAGAGAGAAAATGCCTATCCAGACATTCCTCGAATTCTCAACAACAGCACTTTCAACACTCGGTATTTCATGGGAAGACAAGCCTACTGACTGGGATGACTTCGTAGAATACCTCAGAAAGTACATGGCTCTCCAGTCTGTCGGCAGCGAAGGTCAGTTCTACAAGACAGCTTTCAGAACAACACTTGAAAGCGGCGCAGACCTTCTCCAGTTCGTTGCTTCAACATACGGCATCGACTTCAACGCTGACTACTCATGGACAACAAAGAACGGCGAACCGCTCTGGTCATACTACTGGGATGAATACCTTGAGATTCTCAAGGACATAAACATGCTCGCAGCTGAAGAACTCGTTCTTACAAACGCTGAAGAGGAAACATGCATTGCTAACTATACTCTTGACAAGTCAGATGCTACATACAAGGCTTCTATCGCCGGTCAGGAACAGGCAGCTGCTTACTCAGGTGCTGCTGCATACATGCGTGATGATAAGATCGCATCTATCGCTTCAGACCCGAGAAGCTCCAACAAGTGGAAAACATCAGATACATGGATCTCACATGCAGGCTATGATTATTCTATGATCGGCGGATCATCATTCGACTCTGACTACCTCGCAATCGGTAACGCTCTCGGTGATGTATTCACATCAAGAATCATTGATTTCTGGAACTACTCACTTTCTGATGAAGGCTTCCTCCGTTATTCTTTCGGTAAGGAAGGTACTCCTTTTGCTGATACAATCGAAGAAGCTGGTAACTACATCTTCGATGAAAACGGCAAGGTATTATTCACAAACCACGCTAACAGATTCTCATTCACAAAGGTTGAGAATCATCATTGGTGGGACTCAAGAGATGCTAACTGGTGGGCTGAGCATGTAGACGAGCACTATGCCGCTTACATTGAAAACTACAACGCTTCAGGCTTCAGCAATGCTGCAGCAGGCGATGGCGACACGATCGCAGCTCTTTGCGGCATCACAGACACAAAGGTTTGGGAAAACGATACTGGTTTCCGTGCAGGTACATACTTCGTAGCTGACGTTACAGGTTACCCGATGGAGAAGACAGCTTACTGGCCTGATGAGTCAATGTCTACTTCAAGACCGAGCATCCAGAAGGTTGAGAGCATTGCAGAAGCTAACAACTCAATCTGCTACAAGGGCTTCTTCGATTCTACAAAGACTGTTCTCGGAAGAGACTCATCTGAAATGGATAAGAAGATCGCTAGCCTCTCTTCAATCGCTAAGCAGTTCACAGTTGAATTCCTCGGCGGCAAGCAGACAGAGGCGGGCTGGACAAACTACATCAAGAACTTGCAGGAAGCAGGTTACGATGAGGTTTATGCATACTATGAGTTGGCTCTCAAGGGTTGCGTTACAACAACTAAGGAAGGCGTTAAGTCTCAGACAGATGTAAACGCATCAAGATCATAATAACAGATAATACTGTTGAATGAAAGATACGGCTCACCGTTGATTCGGTGGGCCTTATTTTTTGCAAAAAGCCTGACTTTTGTGCGGGTGGATTCCTGCAAAAAAGTGTAATTAAATAAGACCTGAATTACGGCAGACAGGTTCATCCGAATCATTCCCGGAGGGCTTTTTCATAGATTCTGAGTTTGTTTATATATTTTACAGATAAATAGGAAAAAGGACTTGACAATTACAGCTTAAAATGTTAATATGAATCTGTAGAATTATTTTCTGCAAGAATTATAATACGGAGGTACTATATGAAAAAAACATTATCGATTTTATTGGTATTAGCTTTGGTTGCAGTTCTTTTTTCGGGCTGTACTCCGAAAAAAACCGATAATCCCGATGCGACTCCGACCCCGGCAGTTCAGAATGGCTTGAAAATTGATCCGCAGTACAGCGACAGCAAGGACGAAAACGGCGTATGGAGTGACGTTATTACATTCAACGTGTTCAATACGGAGGATTATCAGACACGCTGGTCAGAATATTCAAAAGCATGGATGCTTGAGAATTTCCACATCAAGGTAGGCTATGTTATTCCGGCTATCACGGGCTTTGCGAACACATGGAATATCTGTCAGAACAAGATGATGGAAGATCCGGCAAACAGAGCAGAATACAATTCGAAGCTCGCTTCTCTCTTTATTGCAGAGAAAACGAGACCTGACTATTTGCCTTCTGTTTACGCTTCATGCGTTGGCACAGACGGCGCTTGGTTTACGATTTCTGATTACCTTGTTGACCTTGCGCCTTATCTTGTTGAAGGCGGAGCATTGTATGACACATACGTCAACTGGCTCTGGGCAGAAGACAAGGATTACTGGGAGCAGATGAAGGTTTCACTTATGGATGAAAATGAGCATCTCTACGTAATCCCGAGAAGAGAAAAGATGCCTGTTCAGACATATCTCGGCTTTGCAACTTCAACTCTTAAGACTCTTGGAATTTCTTGGGAAGATAAGCCGACTGATTGGGATGGTTTCGTAGAATACCTCAGAAAATACATGGCTCTCCAGTCCGTAGGTAATGAAGGCCAGTTCTACAAGACGGCATTCAGAACAAACGAAGAAAATGGTGCTGATCTTCTGCAGTTCGTTGCAACAACATACGGACTCGACTTCAATGCTGACTTCTCATGGACGACAAAAAACGGCGAACCGCTCTGGACTTACTATTGGGATGAATACCTTGAGATCCTCAAGGACGTAAATATGCTTGCGGCAGAAGAACTCGTTCTCACGAACGCAGAGGAAGAGACCTGCATCGCAAACTATACACTTGAAAAGACGGACGCAACATACAAGGCTTCGATTTCTGGTCAGGATCAGGCAGGCGCTTTTTCGGGCGCTGCCGGCTATGCCCGTGAAGACAAGTTCGCATGGTGGAGCGCAGATGCAAGATCTGATATGACATGGAGCGTATCCGATACATGGGTAACACATGACGGCTATGAGTACTCCGTAGTAGGCGGCTCACAGTTTGACTCAAACTATCTTGCTATCGGCAATACACTCGGCGACGTTTTTACATCAAGAATCATTGATTTCTGGAACTATTCACTTACTGATGAAGGCTTCCTGCGTTATCAGTTTGGCGTATATGGAACTCCTTTCGCTGATACACTTGAAGAAGCAGGAAACTATATATTTGATGAAGACGGCAAAATCGTATTCTCAAACAGCGCAAACAGATTCTCCTTCTCAAAGGAATCAAATCATCATTGGTGGGATTCCAGAGAAGAGAATTGGTGGGCTGAGAATGTAGATGAGCATTACACCGCGTACATTGCCAACTATAATGCATCAAGCTTCGGCAATACAGCACCCGGTGACGGAGATTCGATAGCAGCTATCTGCGGTATTACTGATACAAAGGTTTGGGAAAGCGATACTCCTTTCCGCGCAGGCACTTATTTCGTGGCAGATGTTACGGGTTATCCGATGGAGAAGACCGCTTACTGGCCTGATGAATCAATGTCAAAGGCCAGAGCAATCATTGAGCAGGCTATGTCTGTTGCTGAAGCAAACAATACGATCTGCTACAAGGGCTTCTATGAATCCACAAAGACGGTTCTCGGAAAGGAATCGGGTGATATGGATAAGAAGATTTCTGCTCTCACATCCATTGCAAGACAGTTCACTGTTGACTTCCTCAGCGGCAAGCAGACAGAAGCAGGCTGGACAAATTACATCAAGAACCTTCAGGATGCAGGATATGACGATGTTTATGCTTACTATGAGCTCGCCCTCACAAACTGCGTAACAGAGAAGAAGGACGGCGTCATGTCACAGTCCGATGTCAACACAAAAAGAGCATAAGCGTTAAGAACAAAGCATTATCGGCTTTCCGGACTATCCGGAGAGCCTTTTATTTTTCAAAAAATACTGAAAAAATATTGAAAAAATATTGAAAAAATATCTGAAAATGGTTTGACAATTACAGCTCAAAATGGTAAAATAGAAAAAGCAGGATACTTCCCTGCAGATCATTATCTATGGAGGCATATATGAAGAAGCTATTATCGGTATTGCTTGTGATCGTGCTGGCAGCGGCTCTTTTTACGGGCTGCACACCAAAGCAAACACAGGACCCAAAGGCAACTCCGACTCCTGTTGTTCAGAACGGATTAAAAATTGATCCTCAGTACAGCGACAGCAAGGATGAAAACGGAATATGGAATGATGTTATTACATTCAATGTGTTCAACACAGATGACTATCAGTCGCGTTGGTATGACAGCGCCAAGGCGTGGATGCTTGATGAATTCCACATTAAGGTCGGATACGTTATACCGGCTATACAGGGATTTTCTGATTGCTGGTTCATCTGTCAGAATAAGGTGATGGAAGACCCGTCAAACAGAGCAGAGTATAACTCAAAGCTTGCATCTCTTTTCCTTTCGGAAACTACACAGCCGGATTACCTGCCTGCGCTTTATTCTTCCTGCGTTGGCTCGGAGGGCGCATGGTTCACGATTTCAGAGCATCTTACGGATCTCGAGCCTTATCTGATTCCGGGAGGCACTCTCTATGATACATACGTAAACTGGGTGTGGGGAGACCACAAGGATTACTGGGAAACAATGAAGGAATATCTTAAGGATGAAAACGGACATCTTTATGTAATCCCGAGAAGAGAGGTAATGCCTATTCAGACATTCCTCGGCTATTCACAGACTTCACTCAAGAAGCTCGGCGTTTCATGGGAAGATAAGCCTACTGACTGGGACGGCTTTGTGGAGCTTCTCAGAAGATATATGGCACTTGATGAAAAGCTTGAGCAGGGAAATATCGTCAGAACTGCATTGAGAACTAACGAAGAGAACGGCGCAGATATTGTTCAGTTCGTTGCAACAACATACGGACTTGATTTCAATGCCGACTTCTCATGGACGACAAAAAACGGCGAACCGCTCTGGACATATTATTGGGATGAATATCTTGAAATCCTCAAGAACGTAAATATGCTTGCGGCAGAGGAGCTTGTAGTGACAAATGCCGAAGAACCTTCGGCTATTGCAGGCTATATGCTTGACAAGACTGACATAGTATACAAGGCTTCGATAAAAGGACAGGAGCTTGCAGGCGGATACTCAGGTATAGCATCATATACCCGTGATGATAAAATCGCTTGGTTCAATGCGGCAGGCGATCTTGAGTGGAAGGTATCGGATACATGGGTTTCACAGAATGGATATGAGTATTCAATGGTAGGCGGCTCTGAATTCGACTCCAACTATCTTGCTATCGGCAACAGACTCGGCGATGTATTTGTATCAAGAATAATTGATTTCTGGAATTTCTCAATGGATCAGAAGGGACTTTTCTATTACCTTTACGGTCAGGAAGGCACTCCTTTTGCAGAAACTCCCGAGGAAGCAGGAAACTACGTGCTTGATGAACAGAATAAGGTAGTATTCTCAAATTCAGGCAACAGATTCTCATTCACAAAGGTAGAAAATCACTACTGGTGGGATTCAAGAGATGCTGATTGGTGGATCAATATCAATGAGAACTACAAACAGTATATAGAGAAATATGATGCGAACATGTACGGCAATGTCGGAATAAATGACGGAACAACACTCAGAGAATACCTCGGAACCAATACAAACGTATGGGAAAGAGGCACTGAATTGTACCGTAGAGGCACATATTTCTTTGCAGATGTTACTGCATATCCGATGGAAAACACGGCTTACTGGCCGGATGAGGGTGTTTCAAAGACAAGAGAATTGATCAAGACTGTTGAAAGCACTATGGAAGAGAACAACACTGCTTGCTATAAGGGATTCTTCAGATCAACCAAGGAAGTCCTCGGCAGAGATTCATCTGAAATGGACAAGAAGATTGCAACTCTCAAGAAGATCGCAAAGGAATATACAATAGATTTCCTTTGCGGAATGCAGACAGAAGCAGGCTGGACGAACTACATCAAAAACTTGCAGGATGCAGGATATGACGATGTTTATGCTTACTATGAGCTTGCTCTCACAAACTGCGTAACAGAGAAGAAGGACGGCGTCAAGTCACAGTCCGATGTCAACACAAAAAGAGCATAAGCGTTAAGAACATAGTATTATCGGCTTTCCGGACTATCCGGAGAGCCTTTTATTTTTCAAAAAATATCTGAAAATGGTTTGACAATTACAGCTCAAAATGGAAAATAGAAAGGTAGGATAGCGAAGGCGATTGCAGAAGCGAGCAAGTCTGAAAGCAATCCTCTTTACGGCGGATTCGCATTCCCCGTGAAGGAGAAACGAATACAATTTCTCATTCGGGCGCAAACAGACTTTCTGAATACGGACTTTCGGGTATCAGGTCTTTGATAGAAAACGGTATTTTGCTGGATAGCGAGGTGCATGAAAACCATAGCAACAATGTGGCGAATGATCTAATTGCATTTGACCACGAATTGTATTCACTTGGAAATGATATTGACGACAATATCAATTTATATAAAATAACTGTTGAAGAATATTTTCAAGACATAGCTCATGCAAACTCAAAAAGGTTCCATAATCTAAAATATATAGAAAAAGTAGCCAATCTCTCGGCTGACGCACTTTCGGAAATTAACCGTAGCGGCGGCTCAACAATGAGAGTATCAACTACTACATATACTATATCAGACTTATACGATTTTGTCAAGATGTATGACAAAGATTTTAATGCCGGTAAGGTTGTATATTCTGCTATGCTTAACGAAGACGGAATGCCGAAACGGAGCAAATAATTGGGAATATTGGAAGACGTATTTGCAGGATAAAGAAAACACCATTTGGAAAGCAATTCTAAATGGTGCAAATTCCGCAAATGGTGAAAAAATTCTATATGATATTTATCCAATAAAAAAGTGGGGAGAGCGGTCACATCCGCCACTACCACCACTTATAGTAAGTATACCACACTTTCAGAAAAAAGTCAAGAGGAAAAATTATCCGATCGAGACTATTCCGCAAACATTGACTCCGCTATTGCGAGAGAATACGGTCAAAAACGAACGAGGAATTCAAAGCTCTTGTCGAAAAGGCAAAGTCGGAGATGGTTAAGGATACGGAAAGCAACGATAATTTTGCAAACGTTGAAAGCTCAATTGACAAGGTGATTGATTGGCTTTCCGAAAGATATGACAGCAAAGCACAGCGTACTGACGATGCAAAGAATTTGCTCAAAGAAATCCGTTCAACGAGAGTATATCTTAAC
>JAZQMY010000047.1:0-12031 GCA_045627045.1 Clostridia bacterium
GAAACCGACAGTGATGGCGTCTCTGAGGAACGGAAGCCGGCGTGCATGCAGCTGGGAACCGGGTTTTGGCGAGGCAAGTTCAGGGCTGAGTTCCGAAACGATCTGTCCGTAATTGGTATCCTTCGAGCCCTCCGTCATGATGATGGTATGCGTATCCGACTGTTTGAAGAGGTATTCCGCTTCATGGATCTTGTAGGCGGTATTGACGGTCACGAGGACAGCGCCGAGTTTTACGGTCGCCCAGAATGCGATATACCACTGCGGCACATGCGTCGCCCAGACCGCTACATGTGTACCGGCCTTCACGCCGAGCGTCACAAGAACGCGCGCAAATTCATCCACATCATCGCGGAATTCGGAATAGGTCCTGGTGTAGTCGAGCGTTGTATATTTGAATGCATACTGATCCGGGAAATTCTTTACCATCGTGTCGAGGACCTCGGAGAACGTCTTCTCGATAAGTGTATCTTTTTTCCAGATGTACTTTCCGGTATGTGTTCTGTTCTCGTAATATGCCGTTTTGCCCTTTGACGGATCGTCGTATCTTGACATATATGTAACGAAATGCGGGAAAATGATATCAACATCATCTATTTCGCTCACCCATTCAGGATCCCATTCAAGAGATACGAAGCCGTCATAATTGATGGAGCGGAGTGCATTCATCATCTCTTTTATCGGAAGAGAGCCCTCTCCTACGGGGAAATAGCCGTCTTTTCCGTTTGAATCCTTGATGTGGATGTGCTTTACATATGCGCCGAGGTTCTTTATTGTCGTTTCGGGAGTTTCACCCATTTCGTTATAAGGATGGTGCATACCCCAAAGGGCGGCAAGTCTGTCGCTTGCGAATTCATCGAGAAGTTCTCTGAGATGTGCCGTGTCGGAATAGATGCCGACAGTCTCCATCAGAAGCACAAGTCCTGACTTTTCTGCTTCGGGGAGTGCCTTTGCAAGGAAAGCTCTTACGTTGGCATCCGCGTTCTCGCCATTTACAGCCTTAATTCTGATGTATCGAGAATCAAAAAGCTTTGCATAGCCTGCCGTGCGGATGAATTCGTCAAAAAGTGCTTCATCGCCTGATGCCGTATCTCCTGTCATATTGATGCACGGAACCGACATGGAGTATTCTATCATTTTTCTTCTTACGGAATTAAGCATATTCTGATCAATATCGCTTACATCATGAATCTCTATTCCGTTAAACTTATATTCTTTCGCAATATCGAAGAACTCTTCCAGTGAAAAGCCCTTCCATCTGTTGGTTGAAAACGATAACTTCATTTTTTATCTCCCTGCTTTATGCCTCTTCAAAGCATATCTTGTTGAGTGCGCTTATATATGCTCTTATACTTGCGCCGATGATGTCAGTTGAAATACCTCTTCCGGAAAAAAGCTTTCCATCCGTGCGGAGCTTTACGAGTGCATCACCCATAGCGCGGCTGCCCTCTGTAACTGACTGGATCTGGAAATCATCAAGCTCAAAGTGATGTCCTATTATCTGCTCTATCGCTCTGAACGCCGCATCAATAGGACCGTCACCTATGCTGATGCCCGATACTGTTTTACCGTCCTTTTCAAGCTCAATGTGAGCCGTGGAAGTAATTATATTTCCGCTGTTGATAACATAGCTCTTGAGAACATATGTCGGAGCGACCTGCATTGCGCTCGATGCGATAATTGCTTCGAGCTCTTTGGATGAGATCTCATTCTTCTTTTCGGCAAGTCTGATGAAGCTCTCATAAACCTTGCCCATATCCTCCTCCGAAAGCTCATAGCCGAGCTTCTGAACGCATTCGGCAACGGTCTTTTCATCGTCACCCTTCTTGAGGCTGAATACCGAAGAAGGAGCTTCTTCCTTCGTTTTATCGTTTGTTCTGAGAACGCCCGCCTGTGAGAAGGACATTATCTTTTCAACAGCGTGTCTGAGAGTTGTCTGATTGAGAGAAGCGGATATGTCTATCGAATCGCCTCTCATTTTGATTATATTCGCAATGGACTCCACCTTCGGAACAGTTATGCCGAGAGCAGATGATTTTATCTGTCTTGCACCCACTGCTGCCGCCGCAAGCTCTGATGCGGCGCCCATATTCATTGAATCCGAACACTCAACGGAAAGCGTTACGTTCTCTATTTCAGGTACATTCTGCTTTACGCTTGAAACAAATGCCGCAAATTCATCGGAGAATCTCGTTCCCTCCGTATCGCACAGAGTGACCGTTGTTGCGCCTGCATTTATTGCCGTCTTTATCGCAAGAGCAAGGAATTCAGGCTCGCTTCTCGTTGCATCCATAGCCGTAAATTCCACGTCTTTGCAAAGTTCCTTTGCCTTTGTTACGAGCAGATTGATCATTTCAGCAGCTGCCTTCGGCTTTTTGTGGCAGATATACTCCATCTGAACAGGAGATGTCGGCACCATGATATTAAGTCTCGGCTTCTTTGCCTCCTTGATGCCGTTCCATGCTCTTAACAGCGAAGCTTCCGTATAACCTGTCGCCGCGGAAAGGATACCCTTTCTGATGAGTGGGGCAATCGTATGTAGAAAGAGAGTATCTGTCTTTGAGTCGGATACCTCTGCCGTCTCTATTACGTCAACACCCATAATATCGAGTTGTTTTGCTATTTCAATTTTCTCTCTGAAGCTGTAAGCCTCAGACTTAGTCTCTCTCAGTGTGATATCTGAGATCATCAATGTCTGCATAACCAAAACCTTACCTTTCCTGACGGATAAAAAATTTTTATAAAAAAAGCATACGATGTTTGTTCACCGTATGCGTTTATGTTCATGAAAAATATAGCTCCGAAGGTCCTTCGGTATCATTTCATTGCACTGGGCACGCAAATTCAAGTACGGCAAACAACACCACATTCTCTGACCTTGCTAAGTCGGAGAGTGAGGAGTGATAGTACGATAATTGCGTAAATCGGTGCAAATCTCATTTTTATTTTCCCTCTCATAGTCTTTATACAAGTATTTTATCACTGTTTTCCCGATTTGTCAACTGTTTTTTTATATTTATGAAAAATTTTGATTGAAAGCCCATAAATCTTCACTTTTTATCATTATTTATCCCGAATTTATCAGCAAGCTTTGCCAGAGATCGTGTTTCTATTCTTGAAACATAAGACCTTGATATGCCGAGCCTTTCCGCCACTTCCTGCTGTGTCAATCCGTTCTTACCCTTTGCGGATTTCTCTCCGCAAAGCCCGTAGCGAAGCTCAAGCACCGTTCTTTCCATATCGGTCAGCACGGTTTTCATCATGACGCACATCTTCTTTATGTCATCCCCTGCCTCTATCTGATCATATATGTACTCATCCTCTGCGCCGAGGATATCCTGATAGAGCATTTCGTTGCCTTCGTCGTCGCTGCCGAGGCTGTCCGAAAGAGAAACATTTCCGGAATCCTTCTTTGACGCCCTTATTGTCATCAGGATCTCGTTTTCAATGCACGTTGAAGCAAACGTTGCAAGTCTTGTATCCTTCCCTGCATCAAACCTGTCTACCGCCTTGATAAGCCCTATCGTGCCTATCGATATGAGGTCATCTATATCAATGTCCGTATTCTGGAATTTCTTTGCAATATGTACCACAAGCCGCAGGTTGCGTTCCACAAGCTCCTTTTTTGCGGCCTTATCGCCCTGCGACAGCCTTCTGACAAGCTCCGCCTCCTCCTTCGGGGTAAGTGCTTTCGGGAATGTTCCCATATCGGAAACGCTCCCCACAAAAAGCATCATCCCTTTGAGCACGAGCAGAAAATCTGATATCATTTCCTTTTCCTCCCTGATAAAACGTTTCTGCTCCATTATATGCCCGATATCGCCCGGATGTGACAAAAACGGCGTACCGCTTTCCGGGTACGCCGTTTATCATCTTGTTTTATTTTGTTACTGCTTCAGCGGCTTTCTTTGCACGCTTTTTCTTTGAATTTCTGACAATGCCTCTGATTATGAGCCATATCACAACGCCTACCGCCGCAAGAACGAGGAGTGTCGGGAATGCTTCGATCATGAACACCGCAAAGTCCTGACAGCCATAGGCAAAGTCAACCCAGCTTCCGTTGAAGGCTTCCTTGATTCTGTCAAAGAATGTGTACTCGCTTGTCTCTGTGTATTCGATCACTTCCCTGAGCTCGATTGAAACAGATGAGAAAGCAACGAGCTTATCGTAGTTCTTGATTTTACCTTCATATGATGCGATTTGCTGCTCTATCTCCGAAATTCTCGTGTGAAGCTTATACCAGAAGTCATATTCATTGGCTGTATTAAGTGATTTCATCATCTCGAGCAATGAATCTCTTTCTGTTTTCAGAGTTTCAAGCTTTGCCGATGTATCATAATATTCTTCTGTTATGTTCTCAACATTCTGTGTGAACGAGGTCACATTCACAATGTCGCTCACGCCGTCCGTGAATTCAGTAAGCCTTGATGCAGGCACTCTGACCGTAAGCACAAGTCTTCTTGAAGTCTTTCCCTGACCGTAGCTGCTTCCGTTTGAGTATTTGTATTCAATATATCCGCCAACTGCCGCAATCTTTGCTTCTATGTCCGCTATTGAGTCGTCAAATGCCTTTGTCTCTGCATATATACTGCATGACTTGATGAGCATCTGATCCGCAGGATCAGCTATATCTTCGGCCGTCTTTGAGTAATTCAGTGATGGCTTGTTTCCTGTTGCAGACTGTGCTGAATTATTTTTTATCTCTGAATAAACATTGTCTGTCTCTTTGTATCTCTCCGAGATGTCTGCCTTGGAGCCGCATCCTGCCGTGAGGGCAATGCAAAGGACAACAACAAGTATCAACAATATTTTCTTTTTCATCATAATTTTTCCTTTCAAGTATTGTTTTCAACCAATAAGATAAGAAAAAGCCTCTTATCGTTTCAAAAAAATTATTTATCAGCAAAAAATCTTGTCTATTGATGTTTCCTCAAGATGTGTTGTTTCGTTGAGCGTATCGACCGCAAGCTCATCATTATCCCTGAACTCAATCTTTGTGATTCCGCAGTTTGATATCCAGAAATGATATCTGAACTTCTTCTCCGGCGGTATACCGAATATTACAGGAAGCAGATATTCCTCAATGAACATTCCGTGTGAAACGATGAGAATGTTTTCGGCGCCGGGATGCTTTTCTTTTATCTTTGCGATCACTCTTTCAGCTCTCGCATACTCAAAATGAAGCTCATCCGTGCCGCACTCTTCGCCTGTCCAGCAGGTATTCTCCATTTTTTCCGGATAAGTTATGTAGGGCCAGACCTTCTCCATATCTTCCTTTGAAAACAGGTTACTGCTCGGTGATCTTGCCTCCTGAAGCTCAGGCCATATCTCAAGATACTTTCTCGTCTTCTGTTGTCTTGCTATTTCTGCCGCCGTCATGACGGTTCTCATCAACGGGCTGACATATATTGCATCAAAATCAACCGCCGCAAGCTTTTTGCCTGTAAGCACTGCCTGCATTCTGCCCTGCGCAAGAAGCGGTGTTCCGCCTTTTTCCGTTATCCATTCTGAAGACGGATCTTCAAGTCTTTTCAAGCCATCGTGCTGGTTGAAAACCACCATGCCGTGCCTTACCAAAAATAAGTTCATAATTCTTCTTCCTTTTCTGCTGTTTCCGTCTTGACACTGTATTCATTCAGCTTTGAAGTCAATACGCAAACTGTCATGATAGTGAGTACCATCGATATTATGTCAATGAACGGAAGTATGCTTTCCGACAGTATGCAGCTCATCACAATGCTTGTCAGGTCTGATATACAGATAAGTATGAGTCCTGCAATCCTGCAGATTTTCATTCCCGCATTGCCGAGAACCGCTCCGGGGAAAGCGTATTCACAAGACCACGAGAGTCCGAACATCATCTTCTTTATTCCGATTATAATGAAGATCACGCCTGTCACCGTGAGCACCAGTGAAATGATTGACCAGATCACATATACAATATCGCTCTCAACCGCCATATATATTAAATCAGGCAAGGTCGCAAATGTATTTATCATCATATGGAGGAAAATTGTATACTTGATTTTTCCTGTATTCATGTAAACAACGGCAAATATGATTCCCAGACCGAACGCAAGGAAGAACTGTTTGCTGTTGCCGTGGAGCAAGCCGAAAAGCAATGCTGATGCAATCGCCGCAGGAGCCCTTCCGAAGCGGTGAAGCACATTGAGAAGTGTCTTTCTGAACATGAGCTCTTCCATAACAGGTGCACCGATTATTGCATAAACATAAAAGACTGCCATATTGTTTCCGAAAACGCCTGCCGTCGAATCGTATATCTTAACAGGCAATCCGAGTGTTGTCGTGATATTGCCCAAAAGCGCTCCTACGCCCCATGCTCCGAAGGATGCGAGCACCACCCAAAGGATTTCCTTTGATGTGAGCGATCTCTTTTCAATTGGTGTCTCCACCTTGCCCATTATCTTCTTTGCAATGAGTATTCCTACAAGGAGACCTACTCCGGATCCGAAAACAGTCGCAAGTGCAAGCGCAAGAGAGCCGACTTTCCCGAAAATCGACGAAATATCGCCTGTACTGAAAAGATCGAGTAAATCCGTCGTGTCAACTGTTGTAAATCTGAACATCATCACAATTGCCGCAACAAATCCCGCCAAAATACCCGAAACAACAGACATTGCTCCATACGCCGCAAGTGTCGAAAATCCTGCTCTGCTGAATCTGCCCTTCATCAGGGACTTCTTTTGCTCAGTGCTTTCAAAAGCACTGATTTCTTCAGTCTCGTCCATAAGTAATGCTCCTTATAATTTTTTAGTCTTTTCTCCAGACCATTTTATTTACAACGTTCGTGTAGCTCTGAATGAGCTTTACTACCTTTGTACTCACGTTTTCTTCAACATAATCCGGTACAGGAATACCGAAATCATTATTCTTATTAAGCTCAACAGCCGTATCGACAGCCTGAAGGAGGCCCTTTTCATCAATTCCCGCAAGAACGAAGCAAGCCTTATCGAGTGCCTCGGGGCGCTCCGTTGAAGTTCTGATGCATACTGCCGGGAACGGCTTGCCTACACTCGTGAAGAAGCTGCTTTCTTCGGGAAGCGTGCCGCTGTCGGATACAACGCAGAACGCATTCATCTGCAGGCAGTTATAGTCATGAAAGCCGAGAGGCTCATGACGGATCACCCTCCTGTCAAGCACAAAGCCCGATGATTCAAGTCTCTTTCTGCTTCTCGGATGGCATGAATAAAGAATAGGCATATCATATTTTTCCGCCATTTTGTTAATTGCACCGAAAAGTGAATTGAAGTTTTTTTCCGTGTCGATATTCTCTTCTCTGTGTGCGGAAAGGAGAATGTATTTGCCCTTTTCAAGGCCGAGTCTTTCATGGATGTTGCTTGCCTCTATTTCAGCAAGATTTGAGTGAAGCACCTCAGCCATAGGTGAACCAGTAACATACGTTCTTTCCTTCGGAATTCCGCAATCGGCAAGGTATCTTCTTGCGTGCTCTGAATAAGCCATATTCACATCGGAAATGATGTCAACGATTCTGCGGTTCGTTTCCTCCGGGAGACACTCGTCCTTACAACGGTTGCCGGCCTCCATATGGAATATCGGGATATGAAGTCTCTTTGCGCCGATCACGGAAAGACAGCTATTTGTGTCTCCGAGAACAAGCACCGCATCAGGCTTGATCTCAACCATAAGCTGATATGACTTCGCAATGATATTGCCCATTGTTTCGCCGAGGTCCTTACCTACCGCATCGAGGTAAACCTCAGGATCCTCGAGTTTGAGATCGTGGAAGAATACGCCGTTGAGGTTGTAATCATAATTCTGTCCCGTATGAGCAAGAATAGTGTCAAAATACTGACGGCATTTGTTGATTACCGCAGAAAGTCTTATTATTTCGGGGCGTGTGCCTACTATTATAAGCAGTTTGAGCTTCCCGTTATTTTTGAATGATGCCATATTTGATTTAATCTCCTGTTCTCAGACTTTCTCTCCGAATGTATCGGGCTTTGCGGGATCAAAGCATTCGTTTGCCCACATCACCGTTACAAGCTTTTCCGTTTCGGAAAGGTTGATAATATTATGAGTGTAGCCGGGAAGCATATGAATAGCTTCTATCTTATCGCCGCTCACTTCAAACTCTATCACTTCGTCTGTTCCGATTTTTCTCTCCTGAATAAGTCCGTGGCCTGATACCACGATAAAGAATTCCCATTTTGTATTGTGCCAATGCTGACCCTTAGTTATCCCCGGCTCGGAAATATTGACCGAGAACTGACCGCATTTTTCCGTTCGAAGAAGCTCTGTGAATGATCCTCTCTGATCGACATTCATTTTTAGCGGGAAAGCGACCTTCTCCTTGGGAAGATATGAAAGATATGTCGAATAAAGCTTCTTTGCAAAGCTGTTTTTCGGTATCTCCGGTATAACAAGTGTTTCAGGCTGCTTAGCAAAGGAGTAAAGCAGATCTGCTATTTCTCCCAACGTGACCTTATGTGTTACAGGTGCCGCACAATACTTTCCGTCTTCCTTGAGGATAGTATTCACTCCTTCAAATTCGCAGTGATGCTCCCTTCCCTCAAGCGCCGCAATCATCTCGTCCACAAGGTCATCAATATACAGAAGCTCAAGCTCTGTGGCTCTGTCATTTATCTGAATGGGAAGATCGTTTGCAATGTTGTTGCAGAATGTCGCAACGGCACTGTTATAATTCGGTCTTGACCACTTTCCGAAAAGATTCGGGAAGCGATAAACAAGCACCTTTGTGCCCGTCTCCTTTGAATATCCGAAGAACAGATCTTCGCCGGCCTTCTTGCTCCTGCCGTACTCGGAATTGCCGAATCTGCCTGCAAGAGTTGCCTGAATTGAGGATGAAAGCATTACGGGGCACTTGTTCTGATGTTTTTTGAGGGCATCAAGAAGCGTTGAAGCAAAGCCGAAGTTGCCCTGCATGAACTCCTCGGGGTTCTGTGGTCTGTTCACACCTGCAAGGTTGAACACAAAGTCCGCCTTCGCAGAGTATTCGTCAAGCTCTTCCGGTGTGGAATCGATATCATAGCAGTAAATCTCGTTTATCTCGAGCTGCGGATGAGTTCTGTCCTTGGAATCACATATATTTTTCAGGGCTTCCGTAAGATTTTTTCCCACAAAGCCCTTTGCACCTGTGATAAGTATGTTCATATCAGTATTTTATTCCCGATTTATCAAGTTCCTCTCTGATGTATGAAAGTGTAAGGAGCTTTGCCTTGACTTCCTCAACAGTAAGGAGCTTTGTGTTGTTTGAATTGAATTCGCTCAGAAGATTTCTCTTCGTGTCGCCCTGCTTGAAGTACTTATCGTAGTTCAGGTCTCTCTTGTCGCACGGAACACGGTAGAAATTGCCCATATCGATCGCATGAGCGCACTCTTCGTTTGTGAGGAGTGTCTCGTACATCTTCTCGCCGTGACGGATACCGATTATCTTGATGTCTTCCTTCTTGCCGCCGAAAAGCTCGCAGACAGCTTCAGCCTGTGTTTGGATCGTGCAGGCAGGAGCCTTCTGAACGAGAATATCGCCTGAGGTTCCATGCTCAAAAGCAAAAAGAACGAGGTCAACGGCTTCTTCAAGTGACATAATGAATCTTGTCATCTTGGGTTCAGTGAGCGTGATGGGCTGATTGTTTCTTATCTGATCGATCCAGAGCGGAATTACAGAGCCTCTTGAGCACATAACGTTGCCGTAACGTGTGCAGCAAATTTTTGTTCTCTCGGGTGAAACCGTTCTTGACTTTGCAACAATAACCTTCTCCATCATAGCCTTGGATGTGCCCATTGCATTTACGGGATAAGCCGCCTTGTCTGTTGAAAGGCAGATAACCGTCTTTACGCCCTCATCTATTGCAGCCGTGAGAACGTTGTCCGTTCCGAGAACGTTTGTTTTTACAGCCTCGAGCGGGAAGAACTCGCAGGAGGGGACCTGCTTGAGTGCTGCCGCATGGAATATGTAATCAACGCCGTGCATAGCGTTTCTTACTGATGATATATCTCTTACATCTCCGATAAAGAATCTGAGTTTTTCAAAAGCATCGGGATATTTTGCCTGAAATTCATGGCGCATATCATCCTGCTTTTTTTCGTCTCTTGAGAATATTCTGATTTCTCCAATATCAGATGTGATGAACCTGTTCAATACCGCATTGCCGAACGAGCCCGTTCCGCCTGTTATCAGAAGTGTTTTGTCCTTAAACATAATGTGTGTTATTCCTTTTCTTTCGTCACCGTATCAAGTACGGAGTTGTTGGTAAAAAGAGCAATAAATACTCCTTCGCTCATATTATATTATACATTTTTTTACCTGTTTAGTCAATAGAAAAATAACTATTTATCGGAATTCCGAATATAAAAAATCCCGCACCGTAATCACGGAGCGGGACTGAATTATTCTTTATGAATTACTTGATGTACTTAACGTAATCAGCAAAGCACTTTTCATCACCTGATGTTTCCATGTTTGTTTCATCGTGGAAATATTCATCAAGAGTTGAGCCTTCGTAAATGTAAATTGAGAGGCCATCATGGAATGCGATCGAACCAACGCCGATTCTTCTTACGCTCTTTGCAAGAGTGATCTGCTCAAGGTTTCTGCACTTATTGAAAGCCTGGTTGCCGATGTAGAGAACACCTTCCTTAACAGTTACTGTCTTGAGCTCTCTGCAGCCGTAGAATGCATAAGCATTTACTCTTTCAACCGTCTCAGGGATAGTTACTGATGTAAGGTTCACGCAGTTTCTGAACGCAC
Organism: Clostridia bacterium; assembly: GCA_045627045.1. Classification (GTDB taxonomy): domain Bacteria; phylum Bacillota; class Clostridia; order HGM11327; family HGM11327; genus SIG351. The sequence goes on from JAZQMY010000047.1 coordinate 10,748, forward strand.
CGTCAGCGATCGTCTTTACTGTTGAAGGGATCGTAACAGATGTGATGTTCTTGTCATTGCAGAGGTAAAGAACAGTCTTATCCTTGTTGTAAAGGATGTTGTTCTCGTAAACGAGATCTACCTTATCCTCAAATACAACCTCAAGAGTATCGTTTACAAAAGCAAAGAGTCCGATCGGAACATCCGGGTAGTCATTGGGAATAATTACCTTCTTGAGATCGCAATGATACTGTGAGTCATCGATCTTGACCTTTGAGAAGTATGAGATAGCAAGCTCATCAATGCCGCTTACTTCATAAGTCCTCATTGAAGCGATTTCGGAATCTGACAAAACATCTGCCATTTCGTCGCCGTAATAAGCATAAGTCTTGATCGTACCCTGCTCGTACTTACCTTTATCATATGTGATCTGTGTTACTCTGTTCGGGAGCTTGATTTCTGTCTCTGCGCCGTTGTAGCAATAGATAACTGCCTTACCGCTCTCGATTGCATAAGACCAACCGTTATCAGCAGTGAGAACTGAAACAGGAACCGGTGTTGGAACAGGTGTTACAGTAGGTCTGACGTTGATTGTAAATACCGGTGACGTTGGTGAAGAAGTTGCTGCGCATCCTGAAAATGCAACGAGCATTGCAACACAGAGAAGCATTGCGATTATAATTTTTTTCATATAATTCCTTCCTTCTGTTATATGTAACAACAGACAAGCGTTTACTTTATTACTTATACATTATACTAAATATAGAGCAGAATGTCAAGTGTCTATTTCATAAAAAGGCAAAATAAAAATAATAATTTACAATTCTTCAATAATTTTGTCCAGTTTGTGCATTTTTTCTTATTTTTGGTCTGATGAGAAAAATAACGCTTGACAAATTGCAATAAATATAGTAAAATATGAAATGTATGGAACATGCTTCTTTGCCATCTGCGGGCGTAGCTCAATGGCAGAGCATCTGCTTCCCAAGCCGATTATGCGGGTTCGATTCCCGTCGCCCGCTCCATTCAATATTTTATGCCTATGTAGCTCAGCAGGTAGAGCGCAACCATGGTAAGGTTGAGGTCACCGGTCCGAATCCGGTCGTAGGCTCCACTTTTTCGGGCGTAATCTGCCTTGAAGGGATTTTATTTAGGAGGGCTTATAAATGGCTAAGGAAAAATTTGAAAGAACAAAGCCGCATGTTAACATTGGTACAATCGGCCACGTTGACCACGGTAAGACAACTCTTACAGCAGCAATCACAATGGTACTTTCCAAGTCCGGACAGGCTAAGGAAATGAAAT
>JAZQMY010000048.1:0-71654 GCA_045627045.1 Clostridia bacterium
CCATCTGAAAAGAGTAAGACCCCTTAAAGACGATGAGGTTGATAGGTCAGGTGTGTAAGTACGGTAACGTATTGAGCTAACTGATACTAATAGGTCGAGGGCTTAATCAGGAAGAAAAATTGAGAAAAGTCGATTACTGAAGTGTTGAGATTATGCAGTATTGAAGGTTTAAGCCGAAAGGCGAGAATCTAAAAAGATTAAAGCTCGTGACGATAGCAAAGTGGACACACCTGTTCCCATACCGAACACAGAAGTTAAGCACTTTCACGGCGATGGTACTTGGTTGGTGACGACCCGGGAGAGTAGCTAGTCGCGAGTTTTGAAAATGCTTCTTTAGCTCAGTCGGTAGAGCATGCGGCTGTTAACCGCAGTGTCGTAGGTTCAAGTCCTACAAGAAGCGCCATTTCCTTTAACCAAAAAGGAAACTCACAAAAAAGACCACAAGATATTGTGGTCTTTTTGCTATCTTTCGGCTGTTTTCTTACTATATCTTGATTGCAGGGTTCAAAATATTGAAACGTTTTTCCAATGAAACTTTTTTGACCTATTTAGACTTGAACTAACGACATTTCATCAAAAATACATCATTTTTTCCTTGCACTGCTTCGCTCGGTTGCAAATTTCTACCGAGTGATTGGTAAAAGGAAAAATTATCAATTAAAAACGAGAAACAATAACTGCTTTTATGTTAACATTCGTTCGGGTGTCTGTCTTTTCGATTCCCGATTTCTCCATACATAGGAACACTACATCAGACCGTAATTCAGAAATGAGCTACGGTCTTTTTTTGTTTTCCTAAATACATTAAGGAGGATAGTCCGTGGACGAAAACAAAGAAGTAAATTCAACTGATCCGAAGCGAGAGAAAGTTCGGGTAATTCCGTTGTCAGCCATTGATGATGCGCCTGACCATCCGTTCCAAGTCCGTGATGATGATGAAATGGCAGAGCTTGTCGAAAGCATTTCAACCTTTGGGGTTATCAATCCGGTTATTGTGAGAAAAGGTGAAGGGGAAAGATATGAGCTTATTTCAGGGCACAGAAGAAAGTATGCGTGTGCGAAGCTCGGCATTGATACTCTACCGGTTATTGTTCGAGATTTGAGTAGAGAAGAAGCACATTAATAATATTGCAGTCAATTTTTTCACTGCAGTAAATAAAGATTAAAGAGTTTTGTTGAGGTATAGATTAATAAAAAATCATAGTGAGTAGTTTTATTTAACTATTTAATAAAGAAAATTTTATTAAATTATACTTCAAAATTATTATTGATAGATATAAACGACTTATTAAATAATGTTTTGGTATGAGATAATTCTGTTTTAACGGAAATATTGAGAGCTATTTATAAAAATGTTTGATGTATGACAATACACTGAAATCATGATATAATTTCCGAAAAAATAATTGTTAGTATTATGAAAAAGATGTTGACAAAACAAAAATAACATGATACAATATTTCCATTAAGTTGTAATTAAAAAGTTTGAGATAGGTACAGAGTAAGTAGAAGGAAGAGCATAATTAATTAAAGGAGACACAGACATGTATCGAATTACACTGATTAGTAAATATAGTAATATTTCATCATATGGCTATATCAGGTACGGATGTTTTACGTACTTTGTTGGGTATTCCGTGTCTTCTGGTAAAAAATTAAATATAATAGAGTTTGTGTGCGTAGATTGAAGACAGTGTCAGTTTGCGCATTTTTTATTGTCACAAGACTATAAATGTTGTAAGTAATATAAAATATTTTTGATACAAACGTAGGTGAAAGTAATGAGTAGAGTTGCATTAATTGGTGAGAATTCTGTTGAATATATAAATACGTTGATAAATATATGGAATTGTGATGATTGTGCTGTACTGATTGATTGGAGAATCCCATTTATTACAGCAGTCGAAATGATGAAAGAGGCAAACGTAAAGCAATGTTTTATTGAAGATCGTCTATTAGATGACGAGAATATAGGCACTATACATGATATTGAATTTGTTAAATTTGAACGTAGGAATAATACAGTACAATGTTTGCCGGGAATTATATATGATATATTTAATGAACGTTATAGTCAAAATGAAGCGGTTGTAATATATAGTTCCGGAACAACAGGAAAATCAAAAGGAATTATACTATCGCATTTTGCAATTAATACAAATGCGGATGCTATTATAGATTATATGAACCTAGAAGAAAATGAATGTATTTACATAGCAAAAACACTCTCTCATTCTTCCACACTAACAGGCGAATTGCTTGTTGCGTTGAAAACGAGAACAAAACTTGTTATTGCACCTGTAGTTGTTCCTCCGAGGTTTGTTCTTAATAATATTGAGAAATATAATGTCTCAATCATTGGAGTTAATCCTACCTTATTAAATATGTATGCAGAAGAAGTTTGCCGTAATGAATACATATTGACTTCGCTTAAAACAATTTATGTAAGTGGATCGATCCTGAATGACAAGATTTATAATAAAGTACATGATGTTTTTAAAAATGTAAAAATCTATAATGTATATGGATTATCAGAGGCAGGACCGAGATTAACAGCGCAGAGGGAAGATTGTTGTAAGGAGAATTCGGTTGGTAAACCAATAAAAGGAGTAAATCTTGTTATTGTTAATGAACACGGAGAATGTGTATGTGATGGAGAAAGAGGAATAATTCATGTAGATACAAAGTCATTGTATTCGGGGTATGTTGTGGGAATAGAGAAAAACAAGTCATTGTATAAAGGTTGGTTAAATACCGGCGATATTGGATTTTGGGATGAATATGGTGAAGTGCATGTTGTTGATAGAGTTGATGATGTGATCATAATTGATGCGCACAAAATTTATCCTTATGATATAGAAAATCAAATACTCAAGGACTGTAAAGTCAGTGAGTGTGTTGTTTCAGTGGTTAGTAATAAAAACAGAGATGTATTATGTTGTTTATATACTGCAAAAGAAGATTTGAATAAAACCGAAAAAATAAGTTTAAATAGCATATTTATGCAATATGAGATGCCAAGAATATTTATTCGAGTAGATTGTATTCCAAAGTCAAAAAATGGAAAAATTATGAGAAGAGAAATTGGTGAATTTGCACAAAATAAATATTGGGAATTGCTTCGCAGGCGCAATAGTTGAGGGAGGTACAATGGTGATATGAATAATGGTGAACGAATAGCTATGTTAGACAGACTGATTTTAGGTGAAAATGAATATTTAGAAGAGGGTCAAGTTAATGAGTTGAACATGTTTACTGATTTAATAAATGACTTATCGTATGATTCTCTTTCCATAATTCAATTAGTCGTGCAGGTTGAGGAAGCTTTTGATTTGGAAATTTTAGATGAGGATTTAGACTTTGCGAAATTACGTAAGTATGAATGGTGGGTTGAATTAATTACGAAGGAGAATGTGAGTGGAGAAGAATAATCTTTTATTAACTTTGAATTTTGCATTGAAAAATTGCGGGTATTACAATGAAACTAATTATAATGATATTGATATTAATATTAATATGTTTAAGATAGTTGACAGTAATGAATATAAGAAAAATCTTCATTTGTTTGTATCTAAAGGATACTCAGGAAAAGCGATAAAGTCATTACATAGTTTTAGATTTGTTAATCATAAAGGCGATGTGCAGTCATTTTACTGGAATACATCAGAGATGGTAAAATCTAATCATGTTTTATGGAATTACAGAAAGTCACTTTATGGCATAAAGACAACGGATAGATGTTGCTGTTGTAATACAATTACGCCTTACGGATACCAGATAAATAGTATTGATAAGTATGTAATCAAAAATGGATATATGTCGGTTAACAACTCAATAGCATTCGACACAATGCCACTTTCTGTAATAGATGCAATGATTAATTATAGACCTGATTGGTATTTGTTTCATAGTGCTTTGCTGATATATTTATTTCAGATATTGTCTTCTAAATATGATAAATCACCATTTAAGCTCAAACTTATTGAATACTATGGAAGACGATTAGATTATTATTTGCAATGCAATTTGGAAAAATTTTTTAACTGTAAGATAGTGTACATATTTGGAATGAATTATCTTGGTGTTGCTTATGAGAACATAGATGGAAAATTAAAAATAATAGATGAAAATGTATTTGTTGAAGATTATAATGGTAGCATTTACGTTACCAATCTAATTAATAAAAGTTGTCCGATTATCAGACATGATACAGGATATCATGGAAATATTTTGGATGGAAATATTATGCTTAATAATGAATATACCAGTGACAATGTGGGCAGTATATGGGCTGAGCTTTATATTGAATTTTTGGTTAATGAAATAAATCAAAACAACTTTAATGCCATATATCAATATAAAAGTTGTATAGATAATAGAAAATTGTACTTACAATTTTTCGTTGAGTCGGAGCATGGAAAATGGAAAGAAACCATTTTGCAAAGGGCTTATCGTAGAATGGATGAATGCATAAAAATAAAAGATGAATTCAAAGATATTGTAGTGGAGGTGAGTAATCTATGAATGATAATTATCCATACATTAAAATATTTAAGCTTGTTACCGGGCATTATATTTATGATGTAAATATGAATACGGTTATAAAAATTACAGATGATAATGTGTTTAATCAAATATTAGAAATAAACAAATATGGCTGGAAGACTTTTTATGACAAAAATGATTTAATGGATGACAAATTTAATGGATTACGTATCCTGCTCAACAAAGGATATTTAAAGGCAAATGATGTTGAAAAGATAGAAAATGTGAATTATGAATTTAGTAGAACATATATTGACAATTGCGTTAATCAAATGATATTGCAAGTTACTCAAAATTGCAATTTACGCTGTGGTTATTGTCCATATGCGTGGAATGGACATATGGAGAGGTCACACAGTAATAAAAGAATGAGCTGGGATATTGCAAAAAAAGCGTTAGATTTCTTTATTGAAAATTCTTACGAAGCGGATGAAATGTCATTATCTTTTTATGGTGGAGAACCCTTGCTTGACTTTGCATTAATAAAGCAGTGCATTGAGTATATGGCGGCAAGAGTGGCAAGCAAGCGCCTAACTTTTCATATGACAACAAATGGAACCCTCATTAATAGAGAATTTCTGGATTTTATGAGCAAATATGATTTTGGTATATATATCAGCTTGGATGGTCCGGAAGATATACATAATAAAAATCGCAAATTCGGAGTAGATGGAACCGGGTCGTATAAAAAAATATATGAAAACTTAAAATTGATTTGTAATGAATACCCTCAACTACTAAAAAGATTTTTCTTTAATGCTGTTTGGGATGGCATTGGGGAAGTAGAAAGAATACACGATTTCTTTAGAACTGATGATGTAATATCTAAGTTTGACTATTATAATCTTAATTTTGTGGATGATGGTTCAATATTAATGGATGTTACCGTGTCTGATCATAATTATAATACACAACAGATGAGGTATTTGGATTATTTCATAAAGACCATTGAAAATAGGGATGCTTCTTTTGATTTATCAAATGATATTAAAGATATGAAGGAGAGGCTGTTGAGATTGAGTGATAGTTTTAACGATAAAAAACCGTTAAGTAAAATAAGATTTCAGTCAGGACCGTGCATACCCGGATGTTCAAAACTTTTTGTTGATGCTGATGGTAATTTATTTCCATGTGAGAAAACATCGGATAAGTGTGTATGGTTTGGTAATATATGCAATGAAGAAAAAATAGACTATAAATCAGTTTTCAAATTAATGAATTTAGATGGGCTTGCTTCCGAAAGATGTAAAAAGTGCTGGGGGATTCGACTTTGTAAATTGTGTGCAATATTTGTGGCAAATGGAGATACATTATCGGATGTTATTTTGTCAGATGAATGCCAACGTTTTAGTCACCAAATGGCAGATTCTATTAAAGAAGTAATATATTTGTATGAAATGGGAATTGATTTAAATAAGAAATTATTTGAGATAGGAGATGAGTGAAGTGAGAATCGGAATTACAGCTATATATTATGAGATGCTTGAGGTGTTTTTGGCTAACGCAGATAAGCTAAAAGAAGAAATAACAATAAGTGGCATATGTTTTCAAGACAATTCAAAACAAACACAGTTTCATAAAAGGAATCCGAAGAGTGCGTATGCTGTTTTTGACAGTTTTGAGTCAATGGCAAATAATTCGGACGAAATATGGATTTTTACTTATAAAAATAAGGAAACTGTTCTTGAAAAGGATTACATTCAGTCTGTTATAGCGATATGTAATGATAAATTACTAAAGTATAAATATGTTGATTTACCGAGTACAGAAGAGAATATAGATTATTCTGGCAAAGTGACTTTATTGGTTTACAGCGATATTTTAAACTATGATTTTATTGGAATAGAGTTATATTACAGAGAAATGTTGCATGAAAACGGACTTAGAGCGCAAATAGTAAATATGCCGTCGGCAATAAATGAATGCTATAATATATTGGATTATCCTATAGATATTGAGAGTACAATAGTTTCGGATAATGATCTCAGAAAGTTATTGAGCGATACTTCATATGATGTGGTTATTTTGCATATACCATACGATGTTTCAAATGAATTAGACGCTAAACGTTACTACAATTTGTATTCCGCGCTGAGCCGATGTGTTACTGTGGATTATTCGGCAATGGTACTAAATGCTGATAGATACTCTGATAAGCAGTTGAACATGTTAGAATGCATGAGTAAAACCTTTTTCTCTCCTATTGATGATTATTTTATCAGCGAATATGGAAGAAAAGAATTAAAGTCAAAAAAAGGGGAAAAAGAGAGGCTTATGAGGTTTAACATAAATGATGTTAAATCCAGTGCTGATTATTTAACGCAATACTTAAAGAACATAAGCCTCATGAATTATAATAATTTTAGTTTGTCATTTAATAATTTTAGAAATAAAATTGATACATCGGTAAGACCGTATAGTGTTGTAATATAGGATGTAATGATTATGGATAATGTAAAAGCTTTAGTGGAATTTACCGCAAAGAAAATGGGTAAACCGTTTAACGACAATATTTTGGATGAATTACTTATGTCGTACAATATAAAATATACTGCTGTTGAAATTATTATATTAATAAAGAGTATTTCAGAGAACTTGGGTGTCAATTATGTAGATAAGCTCAAACGGGTTGTGAAAGAAGGCATTACATATGATTCGATAATAAAAATATTTTCAAGTATATGATTGTGTAATGTATACTTTATACTTATAAGAAGCAATGTAGCTATATAACTTGTTGCGTTTTTAAAATACACAACGTAGACGAATATTTTTTATTATATAGATAAATGGTTTTATCTAAATATTTAAGGAAAGGAGGTAAGTAAATATGAGTTTGGAAAAATTGACAAATAAGGCACCGATTTTGAGAAGTGAATGTATAGGTTCTGGATCATGTAGCGGAGGATGTTCAAATAGTAATGGAACCGATATTCAAAATTTGAGAAAAAAGAGAAATAATCAATCATAATATGGTTTGCCTAAAATTAGAAAAGGCTATCTAATGTATTATGGATAGCCTTTCTGATTATTAGTTTATTATGTGGTTCTATCTTAGCGTAAAATTTTCGTAGGACTTTTAAACAAAAAATGCAGTTAAAAAATAACTGCAAAAAGAATCAAAAAAGGGTTGAAAGAACGCCCAACTTGTGTTTTAATATAACTTGCAAATAAACAAAACAAAGGAGTGCGTTCTTATGAAAATAATTATAGATCAAATCACAGAAAACATCAAGAGGCAAATGGATAACTTTTTTGAAATATTAAGGAAAAAGTATTACAGAAATAGAAAAATACTTTTCCGAGATGCTTTCAGACAATTTCTCTGCGGTAGTCTCAGCATACTATGAAAAATGGGATAAAGAATTGATTGCAGACAAAAAAGCAAGGAAAGAGTCACAGTTAGTAATTGAAAGAAAAAATGTTCCGAGAGATATTCTGACTAATTTTGGAATGCTGAGATACCATAGAACATATTATTACCAGAAATCAGAGAATGCATATGTATTTCCGACAGATATAATGGCAAATATTCAATCATATCACAGAATAAGCCAATCAACAGAATTTAATCTTGTAGCAGCTGCAATGACCGATTCATATAGCAAAGCATCAAAGTATGTTACAGAGAATAGAGTCGGCAAGCAAACAGTAATGAACAAGATACGTAACACATATGTTCCGGAAGAAATTGTACATGTAAAAAAGAGTGTGCCTTATCTGCACATTGATGCTGATGAGGATCATATACATCTTCAAAATGGAGGAAAACCGGGTATAGTTCCGTTGATAACTGTCTATGAAGAAATTAAACATATTGGGAAAAAGAATGAATGCATCAACAAGTTCAGTATAAGCGTATATGGGGATAAAATATCGGATATATGGGATAAAGTGCTTGCTAAAATTGAAGATAGATACGAGCTTGAGAATACAAAAATATATCTCCACGGAGATGGGGCAACATGGATAAGGGCAGGATTATCATGGCTTCTAAATGCAGTATTTGTGCTTGACCAATTCCATAAAAATAAAGCAATCAGAAAATCTGTAGCGAATATGAAGGCACAAGACGGTATACAGCATCAGCAGCGTCTGAGACAAGCACTGAAAAATGGAGATGCGAGAGAACTCATCAATATATGTAACAAAATGGTAGCAGATTATCCTGAGTGCAAAAAAGATATTGAAAAAAATATAAAATACCTATATAATAACATTGATGGGATAAGCATACGGCAACGAGGCCCGGAAGCAAATAACGGAGGTGCTACAGAGCCTCATGTGAGCCATACATTATCGGCGAGATTAAGTAGCAGACCAATGAGTTGGAGCAAAAAAACGCTTAAAAAGTTTGCTCCGATTCTGGCATCAAAGCGTTTTGCATTTGGAGAGCCAATAAATGATTCTGTAATGGAATACAAGAGAGAACGAAAAGAAAAGGCAAAGAGATATATTAAAAACTCTTTTGACTTGCCGGATCCGGATATTGTAATATCGTTAGCAGGTTCACTTTCAGGTCATGTAGGCGGATTATATAATGCTTTAAGACCATTTATGTATTGACATAATCAGTTGTATTATTTACAGGTGGATAAAAAATCCGAAGAAAAGTTGACACTATCGGTTCTATAATATGGTTGTAGCAACTAGGTCTAATATGATATAATAATCGCAAATAAGGAATAAATTATGTTTATGCGATGCGGTTATTGAATTAATTAAGGCAGAGCTACGTATTGCGCATCTTACTATGATAAAATAGTAATGAAAAAGAAAGGGGTAATAACAAGTGAATGAAAAAATTACAGTTAAAAAATTCTTTGACACAATAGGATATTCTTTTAAGGTGCTGTTTAGCGCAAGCAAGCTCGGACCTATAATTAAAATGTTATTTATGCTAATTAAAAGCACATTGCCGTTTATTGATGTCTACATATTGAACGATTTGCTAAATTTATTGACAGAAGACATAATAGATAAAAAGGTCGTAATGTCTAAGGTGTTTTTATTAATCGGTTTTACGGTTTTGCAATCGTTGTTAAACCGTATTATGGGAATAATAGAGGACATATTCAACGAAAAGGTAAATGTATACTGTAAAGAAAAATTCATGAAAAAACAAATGGTATTGCCTATGAGCTTTTCCGATACTCCGCATGGCAGAGATACCGTAAATGTTACAAAAAACCGATTAGATAACGTATCCGCTTTATTTTATTTTTTGGTTGAGTTCGTATGCGGTGTATATTCCTTTATTCTGGCGGCAGTTGTGTTAATTAAATTCAGCTTGCTGTGGGCATGCGTATTTATAATATTAATATTGCCCAAGTGTATATCCGGTTACAGAGAAACTGTAGTATTTGATAAGTATGAATACAAAAATACGGCGCAATTCAGATACCATTCATATTATAGGAGCATATTGACTCAGAAGTCGACTGCAATGGATGTGAGAATGTATAATTTGACAGACCCGTTAAAGAGACAATATTTTAAATTACATAATAAGTATCTCAAAGAGAGACGAGAGCTTACCTTTGATTTTTTGAAAGTAAGGTTCTTTTATCAATTACTGCAAATCATTGGTATGTGCGTATTTCTCGTTGCTCTTATCGTTGCAAAGATGAATGGTACAATTACAGTAGGTGAGCTTGTAATGTATTCAAGTATTGCTTTAACATACGTTTCAAGTGCAACTGAAATTGCAAGTAATTTTGATAATACGCTTTGTTTTGTCAGATGGCTCCAGCCTGTGGTTGAATTCTTTAATGTACCCTGCCCCGAAGAAAAAAAGGACGGAAAAGAACTTACAGATTTTGAAAGCCTTGAATTCAGAAATGTATATTTCAAATATCCATCATCCGATGATTACGTTTTAAAGGGTGTATCATTCAAAATAAACAAGGGTGAAAGCGTGTCTATTATCGGAATGAACGGTGCGGGAAAGTCGACAATCGTAAAGCTGATGATTGGATTGTACGAGGTCGAATCGGGTGAAATACTTGTAAACGGAATACCTATGCAGGAGTACTCAAACAGCTGTCAGAAAAAGTTGTTCTCGGTATTGTTTCAAGATTTCAAACAATATTCATTTACGCTCAGAGAAAATGTTGCCCTCAGCGATATATCTCGCATGAATGAGGACAAAAATATAATAAAAGCCCTCAAGGATGCCGGAATGGATATTGAAAACGACCTCAATAACGCCGAACTTGATGCATACATGTCAAGAATGTTCGACGACAACGGAATAGAACTTTCAAAGGGACAGTGGCAAAAAATTGCAGCCGCAAGAACATATTTCAAAAACTCTCCCATTGTCATATTTGACGAGCCTTCCTCTGCTCTCGATGCTGAGGCAGAAGAAAGAATTTTCAATACATTTGCTGCGATATCAGAAAATCGAACAGCCATAATGATTACGCACCATATATCGGGTGTAAGAAAATCAAATATAATTATGGTTTTGAATAACGGTATAATAGAAGAAATAGGAAATCATGACGAGCTTATGAAAAATGACGGACTGTATAAAGAGATGTTTGAACTTCAAAAGAGCAGATACAGTTCTGTAAATCCCACTAAGGCATAGTGGAGGTGGACAAAATGAAAAGAATACATAAAACAATTAACAGCTTTATAGGCAATTTCTTATATTCATTAGAAGTAAGCTATAAGGCATCACCGAAATTCTTTATATATAAGTGCATTTTGCTTATTATTGATTCTGTGTTTGCATTTATAGTGGCATGGTCATGGAGGAGTATATTGAATGCCGTAACAGAGCAAAACGAATTTACACTGTATATAATTGCATTGGTAGTATTGTATTTAGTGCTTCAGATAATAGATCACTTAAAAACATCATTCGATACATACATAAATCTGAATTATTCGGATGCTATCGATACATACAGAGACAACATGCTAATGACGAAGAGCTCAAAAATTGATCTTGCATATTTTGACTCTGCATCCATGCAGGATAAAATGTCCATAGCTATGAAAGGCTACGGTGCAATGACCGAAATAATATGGAGTGCATTCGGAATACTCTCAAATATTATTAATGTAATAATTGCCTTTGTAATCATATGCAGATACAATGTCATAATAGGTATAGTAACAATGCTCATTGTACTGCCCGACTTTGTTTATAAAAAGTTATATGCAAAGCATCGCAGAAAGCTGAGTGAAAAGCTTACAAGAAAAAGTCGTTTGCGTGATTATTATGGTGAACTCTTTTCAAAAGAGGATATAAAGTTCGAAATGAAGCTGAATAGATTCGGTGACTACATTTATGACAGATACTTGTCTTACTGGAAAGAAATAAAGCACATAAATCGCAAGGAGGATATAAAAAATGCACTTATTGCGGCTGTTTTGTCAATATTGAATATCCTCAGTGATTTGCTTGTTATACTCACATCGGTATCCGATGTTGTAAGCAAAAAAATAGGTATTGGTGACTTACAGTACAATATGAGCATAGTAGGCAGATTGAGAGGACAGTTTTCGCAGCTGATGTCATCCGTAAGCGGATATATAGAGTATAATGTGCATCTTGAGAACTTAAAAGAATTTAACAATATGTTGACCGTGGAAGAAAGAAGCGGAGATAAAATTCCCGAAGGTAACCCGACAATAACATTTGAAAATGTTACGTTCAGCTATCCGAATGCGGAAAAACCAACATTGAAAAATTGCAGTTTTACAATTAACCCGCATGAAAAGCTTGGTTTGGTAGGATTGAACGGATCGGGTAAATCTACAATAATTAAGCTATTATTCAGATTCTATGATCCGGACGAAGGTAGAATATTGATAAACGGAACTGATGCAAGGGAATATGATATTTACGAGTTAAGGAAGTTGTTTGGCGTATTATTCCAAGAATATGTAAAATATGACCTTACACTGAGAGAAGTAATAGCCTTGTCGAATTACAGTGAGGTAGACAATGATGAAAAGCTGGCGGATGCATGCAGAAAGAGCGGTTTCGATGCTGTAATAAAGGATTGGGAAGACGGCTTTGACTCTTACCTCGGAAGAACACTGTGTGATGACGGCAAAGATTTGTCCGGCGGACAGTGGCAACTGTTGGGATTGGCAAGAGCTTATTTCAAAGATTCCGATATCGTTGTTCTTGATGAGCCGTCCGCATCGCTTGATCCTATTGCAGAGAACAGAATATTTAATCAGCTGTATGATTTCAGTGAGGGCAAGTGTTCAATTACAATATCACACAGGCTCTCAAATACAATGAAAGCCGATAAAATATTGGTTTTGGAGGATGGCGCAATAAAGGAACAGGGCTCGCACGATGAATTAATGAAAATACAGGGGCTTTACCATAGACTGTTTATGCTACAGGCAAAAAGATATGAATAATGACTTAAAAAAGATTATTGAGTTTACACTGGATGAAAACTCTTTTTATAGAAATTTGGTATTGAATACGGAACGTAAAATTGACAGTTTTCCATTATTGAGTAGAGATGTTTTGCAATTGCATTGTAAGGAAATTGTTTCGGATAGTTATAAGCAAAGAATAAATGAATTGTTTATAACGCAGTCATCGGGATCTTTAGGGATTCCAATTACTGTGTATTGGTCGCAGAGTGATTATTTGATATCAATGCGAACATTATGGGAGAGGCGGCGTGTCTATTATGGAATTACACCCCTTTCCAAAAAGGTTCAGTTTACCATGACAACAAATTTGCAATCCGAACGTCTGCAATATAAGTTTGACAAAAAATGTACGGTTCTATCGTTTGAAAGCTCAAGTTTAAATTCTAAGACAAATATATTGGGAGCATGGAAACTTATAGAGCAGTTCCAACCTGAATGGATGTACATACAGCCTTCTATTTTGCATCAACTTATAGAAAATGCAATATGCCACAATATTAAAGTACCTAAAAGTATACGATACATTGAATGTATAGGAGAGTTATTGTATGATGATTTAAGAATTTCAGCTATGAAATTTTTTTATGATGTTAAAATAGCAAGTATGTATGGTTCAGAGGAAATGAATGGTATTGGAATAGAGTGTCCATATCATAGAATGCATGTTATTTCAAAGAATGTGTATGTTGAAGTTGCGAGAAATGGTGTTTGTTATGAATATGGTGAAGGTGATGTTATAGTAACACATTTAAAAAACTTTGCACAACCTCTAGTAAGGTATATGCAGGGGGACCGTATTAATTTAGAGTTACCAGTTAAATGCGAATGCGGCTACGAAGACAAGATAATCAGTAAAATTAGAGGTCGGATAAGGGAAAGTACTTTAATAGACAATGATGGGGTCGAAATTAATAATTTTATATTATGTGATTGCATTAGAATTATAAATCAAAAGTATAGTGATGTTATAAAAAAATATAAGTTTGAGTTTTATAAGTCTAAATGTATGTTATTGGCAATATTGTATACTGATAGCGACGATCCAATTATGATATCTCGGATAAAAGAGTTTATTGTTTCATACTTATACAATAAAAATATTAAAAGTATACATTTTGCTTTTGAATTTAATGCATATGATAGATATGAAGCCATAACAAACAAACATAGAATATTTGAAGTTATTGAATAAATTATTTTCGTAAATTGCAATATCAAGTCGGACAGTTTTACAAACTATTAACAAACACAGAAAATCGCTGATTGTATGTGATATAATGATGTGAACCAAAAAAGAAGAAATTCCAACCAAGTTGTAAATACCGCCGCGAGAGCCGCATTTGCACGGAGTTTTAGCCGCACCCTCACGGAGTGAGCCGCAGTCGGTGAAGAAGGCTCAAAAATCCTGTATAATATAAGTGGCACACGGACGTGTGACTACATATTTACAGGAGGGATACCAAAATGGTAGACTACCGAGAAATCCCAAGACTGGCATCGAAACTGAGAAACAGTCAAAGACAAATAACTGCGAGTGTGGGAAGCTCGTATCACACCATAAAAGAAGTGGTGGAAACTGCAAGGTTCAAGGGGAGTGAATGGCCGCTTGAGGAAGTTGTCAGCAACGATATGCTCATGAGCATCCTTTTTACGGACAAGTACGAATCGAGCAGCTGCTTTCTCGAACCGGATTATGAGTTTATCCACATAGAACTTGCTAAGCCCGATGTCACAATGACACTGATCTGGAACGAGTATCGCATCAAATGTGGGGAGTGCGGAAAGAGGCTGTACATGGTCACCCAGTTTGGAGACAGGTATCGCAGATGGGCGCGAATTACCAAGGTAACCATGCACATGCATACAACTATTTTGGCTGTGTTACACAACTGCTGGTTCCGGACAATCTGAAAACCGGTGTTACCTTGACACAAGGTATGAAACGGTGTTGAATCGCAGCTACAAGGAGCTGGCAGAGTATTATGACACAGCCATCGTTCCTTGCCGTGTGGAAGCACCGAAGGACAAAATCCATGCGGATGGCGGTGTTAAATACGCATCCACTTGGATTTTGGCGGCACTTCGCAACGAGCATTCCTTTTCGCTTGAGGAAGCATCCGATGCGGTGAAACTTAAGCTGGAGGAGTTAAATCGCCGTACATCTATCGACAAAAATCGAAATGGCAACAGAAGATCGAGCTTTTTCGAAGAAGAAAATAGCTACTTGAAACCGTTACCTGCACATTCCTATGAAGCGGCGGTTTGGATACCAAGCATTAAGGTGGGATATGATTATTTGGTCTCTGACGAACTTAACAAATATTCGGTTCCGTTTGACCTGATCGGGGAAAGAGTAGATATACGCACAACGAGGAATGCCGTTGAGGTCTTTTACCGAGGAAACAGAGTGACTCTTCATGTAAGATATTATACCGCACAGAGAGACCCTATTGTCAATCCCGATCATATGACTCCGGAGCACCGTAAATATTTAAATTACAATACAGAGGACTTCCTGTTGTAGGCATCTGCGGTCGGCGCAAAAACAACGCAAGTCGTGAAATATTTCTTAAATTCGGGCAAAGAAGTGGAACAAGGCTTTAAGGCATGCGTGAGTCTTAACAAGATGACCGAGAAATACGGAAAAGAAAAAATTGAAGACGCCTGCGGCAAGGTTCTTTTACACACCTCAGCACCGTCAATACGCATCATTACTACGGTACTGAAAAGCACGCCGGACAAGCAAACTAAGCGTACAGACAAGCCCGATTACTCCAACAGTTACGGTATTACCCGCGGTGTAGAGTATTACAAGAAGGGTGGTGCGTCAAAATGATTGATTCCGCTACACTTGAGCTTTTGCGTTCTATGAAATTAAGTGCCATGGCAAGCGAACTGAAAAAGCAGCTTGAAGATCCAGGTACTTATGGCAACCTCGGGTTCGAGGAGCGCATTACGTTACTTGTCGATGCGGAATGGGCGCGCCGCCAAGCGAACAAATTGACGAAATATATTCACAACGCGAAGTTAGCGATTCCGAGTGCCGTCAAAGAAGACATTGAGTATTATGAAGACAGGCATCTCGACAAGGCTCAAATACAACGCTTAGCCACCTGTAAATACATAGACGAAGGACACCATATTATCTTCAAGGGAGCCTCCAGCAACGGAAAGACCTACCTTGCCTGCGCTCTCGGCAATGCTGCTTGCAGAAGGTTCAAGACGGTTCGCTATATCCGTATGTCCGAGCTGTTAGATGAATTGAGTGTTGCAAGAGCCTGTGGGGATTTTAAGAAAACGGTCAAAAAATTTCAGCAGGTAGACCTTCTGATCCTTGACGAATGGCTCATCCGCTGTCTTGCACCGAATGAATCATACGATCTGGAGATCGTTGAGGCAAGGTGCAGTCACGGAGCAACGATTTTCTGTACGCAATTTGAGGTGGCGGGATGGTACAAGCGCATCAATCCGGATCCCGAGAGTGACAGTCCCATCTCCGAGGCAATCATGGACAGGATCAAACACAATGCGTATGACATCCTGATCGACGGAGAAAAATCCATGCGTGAAAGGCACGGACTTAATCCGGAAAAATGATCTGCTCCTGAGATATTGGGGCTCTGCCCAAAACCCCGAGGTTTAACGCTTTAAGGGTTTTCCGGGAAGAGTGATGTTATGTTTGTTACAACAAAAAAGAAGAGCGATCCCCATGTGCGGCACGGTATCACTCTTCCCGCTAAACCCCGTATACGGCGCTCAGGTCGCTCCTCAGCGTTGCCCTATCCTCCGTTACGGCCAAAAGCATACTTATGATACCACATTGCCGTCTGCTTGTCAATATTTTATGTGCGGCTAAAACTCCGTGCAAGCGTGGCTCTCGCGGCGGTATTTACACAAGTATGGTATAATGAATTTACCACAAAACAAAAGACCAATTATGGAGGAATTTCATATGAATATTATATCACAGGAAGCAAAGAAACGTCAAGCGGTAGTAAAAACCGCAATCAGAAAAGGAAAAAGCGAAGCAAGCCGATTATATGGAGGAAGCCTATCGAGTGTGAAACGTTGGTATAAGAGGCATGACGGACATGTGGCTGAGTACGGTACACACAGAGAGCTATATGCTGATGGCGGTATTTATACGGAAATGTGTGATAGACAAGCACAGTTCTACCGCGATAATCAAAGTGAAGATACAAACTCTGATGATGCGTTACGAATATAAAATCATTGATAATATAATTGAGATGATAGAGATGCACATAAATTATGGTTATTTGGGAGAAATAATAAATGAACATCACAAAACTGCCAGTAGAGTTAAATCCAACAGTAAAGTCATATCAATATATAGCATTTCCAATGAGCATTATAGAATCTCATGGAAAAGATAACGCAATGCCATGGTTATGTTCAAAATTTATTAATTGTTGTTTTGATAAGGAACCAAGGGCTAATAGATTTTTGATATGTCTAAATGATAGTTATGGAAAAGTAGACAATATTTTAAAACATCAGCACGTTTGTATGAACAAATCTACTTATGATATACTTGGATTAGAGTACGTAAAATTCTTGAAAGTGTTGATTTCCAATCATAACTATATAATGGGATATTGCAATGAAAAATATGTACCATCGAAAAATGCATATGGTAAATATGATTACATGCATGACTATTTGATATATGGGTATAACGACGTAAAGAATATCTTTTACTGTTTAGGATATACAAATTCTATGCACTATGAAGAGTATGAGGTAGGATATAATGATTTCCTTAATAGTATTTTATATACAGACAAAGAAGATATAGAATTTAATGCATGGAAATACAATATAAAAAACGATTGTGATATTAATATAAGCAGATTAATTAAAGACTTAGAAGAATATGCATCATCAGTGTATACAGGGGATGGCTGGAAAAATGATTTTATTTTTGGAATAGATGCAATGAATGAATTAAGAAATTATTTTGAGGAGACGGGAAACGTAGACATCAGATATACAAGAGCTTATATGGAACACAAATATTTGATGTGGAAAAGAATTGAGTATATTACTCAATTAAATCAGTGCGATCTATCAAAATGGATGCGAGAGTATGAGTCGATTTATGAAAAAACGCAACTAATCCACAACATAGGAATAAAGTATAATATTAGTGATAATAGATCATCGTTAAATTCAATAGTAACATTAATGAATGAAATTAGCGAATATGAGAATAAGAACATAAAAAAATTATAATGCAATTAAAATTATTACAAGAAAAACTGTTGGAAGATCAGAAATAATAGTGGTTGATGTTAAGTTTTTTATATAAAATAAAAACATAAGCTCATAAGATTTGTGCATTTATCAACTTTGTTAATCTTCACACAGACGCATTATCAATTTAGTTAGTCCAAATTTGAATCGTATTAAACAAACCTGCCAAGAAAAATCAATAGGTTTTTCGAAAATAATTGAGAAAAAATTTGAGGTAATGAAAGAAGCACGAAAAGGGAGAAATAGAAAGAATTTTTTTGCCCGAGAGGTATTCGGTTGCAAGTAATCAGGATTCTAATTCACGGTACAGCTCGGTGACCTTGCCGTAGTAAATACGAAGGAATTTGTTAATGCCGGCGACCATAGCTTCCTTGCTGCATTTGCCTTCGGAACGTTTCTTTTGGATGAAATCATACACGGCATTGGGCTCTGCCCGAACCCGGAGTTTAACGCATTGGGTTTTCCGGGAAGAGTGGTAATATGTGTACAAAAAAGAAGAGCGACTCCGTCCATGGCATCACTCTTCCCGCTAAACCCGTATACGGCGCTCAGGTCGCACTCCTGCGTTGCCCTATCCTCCGTTACGGCTAAAAGCATTATTATGATACCATACTTTTCGTCCCTTGTCAATGTACAACTTCGCCGTCGAGAGTGTTCAACGCGGGCGCTATATTCATGACGCCGCCGATCTCTGCGATCACCAGCGGAGTCAGCGTATCTCCAACACAAGCCATCTCACGAATCAAAGAATATTCGGGAAGGGACTTGGCAAACGTCTGCATTTGTGCTAAAATAGAGGAGCGAGAGTTCTCCAATTCCTGCACAACTCGAATAGCTTCCTTGACGACGATCGTGGTGGATGGGGTCATAGGAAGCGCAGGGATACTGTTTTGAACCAAGGCGAAGATATCTTCTGCCTGGCGTTCGTACATGCGGTATCCCTGTTTTTTGCTCAAGAGCAGTAACCTGAGTTAAATATCTTCTCTCCCATCGCAGATATTTTGTCAAAACGCAGATATTTCAGCACAAAATCCGTTAATTTGTGGTGCAACTCTCAATTTTGAAGAATGTCGGCAATCCCCGGCATGACGTTGTCTAGGAGATTGCCAAGAGATATCTTAGCTTTAACGAGCATAGATGTTAGCTGAAAATATTGTCTTGAAAGCAATCGTAGCTCACGGTAGACTTCCTCCGTAGGTTTAGCTTGCTGCAGTTCCTGCCAGTAGGTAAGGCCGAAGGCGGCAATTTTAACGGCATCAATTTTATCCGTCTTTGCTTTACGAATGTCCTGAGAACAGTATTTTTTCGTACGCAAGGCATTTACTACGCAAACGAAAACGTTTGCTTCCAGCAGTTGGGCGACCACAGGCAAGTGATAGTGTCCCGTGGCTTCAAGAACCACACGAACCTCCTCGACATACGAGCGAATATCCCGTATGAGTTTTGTAATTTCTTCGGCGATATGTAGGATGTCGTAAGGTGCCCTCAGAACCTCTCCGCTGGGCTTCAAAAAGCACACTGTGCTTTTTCCTTTTGCGATGTCAATACCAACGCAGATCATAAAGATCCTCCTTTTTGTGATTTCTGCAATGTACCGTTTCAGCTTATTGCGACTCATTTTAGCTCGTGATGCGAACGCGATTTTTGCAGGGGGCTCGCCCCCTGCAAAATCGGAACAACCTGCTTAATCGAATCTTTATAATAAGAGAACGGATGACGCTTTGTCTACCGAACGCGAAGTTCAAGAAAAAACCCGTCAGTCCATTGCTCTCTTATTATAACAAAAATAAGCATAGCTTTCTACTCCGATTACTTATAATAGGGCTACGCTTATATTGTACAAAAGAAAAGAACTGCTTTATTTGGCTATCTATCTAGAAATGCGCAAAAATATTTAAAATGAGTGGACACTGAGTATAGCGCCCCTGTTGAACACCTCAGTTGTTTTAGCTGAACACTGGGGATTCGGACAAAAACTTGAACCAAATAAAAGGTCCAAGGAGAAAGAACTGTGAGTAAATATACAAATGAGGAACGAAGAGAAGCTGTTGAATTACTGATCAAACATGACCTCAGTATCCATGCTGTACGATGTGAATTAGGCTATCCTTCGAGAACTATGCTTTATCAATGGTATAAGAATATAAAGAAACTGGTGTTTTCTAAAAAGAGCGAAGAATGAATAAGAAATACAGCTCTGAACAACGCAGAAAAGCTGTTGAATATTATGTCGAGCATGAGAAAAGTATATCCCGAACAATAAAAGCATTATAATATCCAGGCAAAACAAGGCTGAGTGAATGGTTGAACGAAGATTTGCCGAAGAATTTACGAAGATGAAATTGCAAATCTGGTAATTCTGCGGTAAAATATACACAAGAGCAGAAGAAAGAAATAGTTGCAGCATACTGCGTAAAGCAGTATACTCCTAAGCAAATAACTGAGTCAAACAGGATTACGATAAAAGCAGAAAAATATAAGAAAGTTCTATGCGAGCTTGGCGCAGAGCAAGATGAAAATTTTTGCTGGACTAAGCAAGATATATATGAGCTGCTTCGAAAACTAATAAAAAACAAGAGTGAGTAAGTCCAACTTTTTGTCCGCAGGTCCGGTGTTCAGAATGTCGCGACATATTCAACTTAAAAGATGATTTGCTTGCTGACCCATCGATTTTGCTAACTCCAAAATATCCATATTATGATTAGGTAGGCTTTTCATACATCAGAAAATATGGTATAAACGATGATAAAAGATTTATTGTGTCGCAACTGGAATCTGGTGTTCCGGTCGGATTATGTATTGACGGTGAATATTTGCATTGGAGAATGTCGGATAAAGGTGTAAACCGTATGATTTTGGTTATTGGTTACGCTGAAAGAGATAATAAATATATTTGTGCAGATGAATATTTGAATAGTCAATATCAATATCTGAATTAAGATGAAATGCGTAATAACTCAGCTGTATTAAAATTGAGTTTTAAAAATGATTTTGTTATAGAATTAAGTAATTTATGTGAAGCAATTTTATTTGGGTATACAAATGATATTTTAGAAAAAAGAAAAAACGAGATGACAGGATATAATGATTATATTATTTCAAAACTTATAATTGATGTAGAGCACTTATACTATAAAGATATTACAATAACGCCGTATATATAATCTATCTCACTTTGTATCTAATAGAAATAGTTTTTATGATGCATTGATTTTTATTAATAAAAAGTATGGCGTTGCGATGCCAGATAATGTAATGCAAGCTGTCGTTGCTTTAAGTGAGAAGTGGAATATATATAAAAATCTTATGGTAAAATGTGCAATAACAAAAAGCAAAAGTATTTTATCCAAAACAGGTATTCTATTTTATGATATTATTGATTTGGAATCTGTTGTTATAAATAAGATCATGCAATATAAGAATAGTTGGGGTGATTAATAATGAGAATCGATGAAGTGAGCAAAATAGTTTGCTCTACTTTAGATAATTTTAATATTAATATAGACGATAATCTGAATGTGAATGGGATGGATTCAATCAGCTTTGTAAAAATTATTGTAAATATTGAAGATTATTTTACATTGAATTCCCTGATGAATTGTTAGCATTGTCAAGAAAAAATACTATACGAGATATTTATGAGGCAATAAAACCAATTATAGAGGACTAAATTAAATATGATTATGACGGGAGTATTCAATTATTTGATATAAGATTTAAGTAAAAAAGGATATAAGATGAAATAATTATTTTATATGAGATGAGGTGTAATATGGAAGTTATTGATTGTATAAAAAGTCGCAGAAGTGTAAGGAATTATATTAATCAAGAAATAGAGGTAGATATTATTAATAAAATCATTGAAGCGGGTATATGTGCGCCGTCAGGTAAAAATGGGCAGCCATGGAGATTCAAAATTGTGACAGATAAATACATAATACATTGTTTATCTGAATTATCAATTTATAAAAACTGGATGCAAACGTCTGCATGCTTTATTGTTGTTTTTTTAGATAATGATTTTTCTTACAATTACGTTAAGGATGTACAGTCGTGTGGTGCTGCAATTCAAAACATGATGCTAACAGCCCATTCTCTTGGCATTGGAAGCTGTTGGATAGGAGAAATACTGCCCAAAGGAGAAACTGTAAAAGAAATATTACAAATAACAAAAGATTCCCTTGAATTGATGGCGATAATTACTCTGGGCTATTCATCTGGTGATGCTGTAAATTCGGGAAGAAAAAAAACAGAATTATTTTTGTTATGATTTTTGTTAAATGAAACATAATTGTCAGATTGTATCGGGAGGATATATATTGTAAAGTTACCTATAAAATTGGATTCATATGTAATGACTGAATGCTGGACATTCTATAAGCTTGCGATAATACAAACACATCCAAATTATTTAGAGTGAATGTCAGGACATATGGGACTAGTAATGTTAGATGATTATAATACTATGCATGGGAATGCGTCCAGATGCTTTGGAATGGAGTATTATAATGATATTCTACAGTTTGAAGAGATTAATATATTGATTTTTTCTAAGGAACGAATTGTAGAAGTAATTAAGAATGAGATTGACAACGGAAACTATGTTATTTTTGACTGTAATTATAATGGATTATATAAGGAGGCAGAAGCAAATACTCATGATATTCATGAAACACTCATATATGGTTATGAAGATGAAAAACATATAGCGTATACTGCTCGTATTATAAATGGAAAGTTTGTCGAAGCAGAGTTCATGTATGATAATATTGAGAAAGGTTATTCGACGACGTTGAAATGGTTTTCAGAAAATCCTAAAGAAATGTATTATAGACGAAGCTGGTTTTATCCGGTTACTAGAATAAAGTTAAAGGATAACCTGTATTGCATTGATCCTTTGTTTAATTTAATTCAAAAATTGGATAATGAATATGCAAGAGGAAAATGCGAAAAAACATATCTAAATGACACAGGAACTGCAGAAACTCATACATATTATTACGGGATAAGTATTTTAGAGGCTATTTATGATTTGTGTAATTACGCACTAGAAAATGGAACAGAGTTTTTTGATGAAAAAAGTGGAAGAGTTGCGGGAGCATATGTAAAGCTGTACGAGCATGGTAAAATGATCTTGGATTCTGTTAAATGGGCGTGTTTAGAAATGAATGTGAATGATGCGACTGCGGAGAAATTATGTAAAACATACTCAGATGTAGTATAGTTATTCCAAATGTTGTATTTGTTGTGCTATAAATATAGAACCAAACCGATGAAACGCACTCTTAGAAAAATAACTGAAAAGACTGCAAAATGTATGAAGAAAAATAGAACAGTAATGAAACAATTGGTTGATATCTTAAGAGAAACGTATGTGGGATATGTATATAGTGTTGATTCATATTAGCCAAACACTTTTCCTTAATAAATATCAAAAAAATATCTTGCTTATTGTATGTAAATGATAATAGGGTGAATTCCCAAAGTAAATTCCACAGTGTAAAGGTAATGGAAGTTAGCGTAAGAAAACGATGGAAGTAAGAATGAGAAAAGGCAAAAAACAATAGAAAAGCAACGAAAAACGGTGTTTGCTATTAAAAAAGAGTATGGCAAAAGAGCCTGAGAAACGTTTTCCCAGACTAAGTTCCACTGTCGGTGGAATTAAGTATAGGATTAGTTTACTTTAAGAGTTTCGACGTTTGTATTACTGAGTATTCCGCGCGAGATTGAGCATCGAGAACGCTGAGATTGAGCACGGGGACCGCTGGAATTGAGCATCGTCACCGCGAGACAGTGCATCTGTGGTAAAATGTTGTTACACGCGAGAGCGTGAATAACATTAAAGGAGGTCATGAACATGACCAATTATCGAGAGATTCTTAGACTACGAAGTCTGGGGTTGAACAAAGTGGAGATTGCAAACAGCTGCGGATGCTCCAGAAACACCGTGGCACAGGTGGTAAGCCGTGCGGAAGAGTGCGGGCTTTCGAATCTGTTGCCGGAGGAAATGACTGACAGAAAACTGTTTGAAATCTTGTTTCCGTCAAGTGCATCCAAGCCGGTATATAAGATGCCGGACTACGAGCACGTGCACCGAGAAATGCAGCGAAGCGGAGTAACGCTGAATCTGTTGTGGCTTGAATATTGCGACGAATGCAGAATATCCGGTGAGACAGCGTATCAATCCACTCAGTTCAATAAGTATTGCAGCGACTATCTCAGAAAAACAAGTGCAACTATGCACCTGAATCATAAGCCCGGGGAGATCATGCAAGTGGATTGGGCGGGAGATACGGCAGAAATAATCGACACAGACAGCGGCGAAGTCATTCCTGCGTATGTGTTTGTAGCAACACTTCCGTATAGCGGATACAGTTATGTGGAAGCTTTTTTTCCATGAATCAGGAGAGTTGGACGACAGCTCATGTAAATGCATACAAATACTTCGGCGGAGTTACCCGTATCATTCAATGTGACAATCTCAAAACAGGCGTTGAGAAGCACGGTAAGGATGAAATTATACTGAATAAGTCCTACCGTGAGCTTGCAGAGCATTATGAAACCGCCATTGTTCCGGCAAGAGTAAGAGCACCCAAAGACAAAGCCGCCGTAGAAGGAACTGTTGGTATCATATCAACGTACATACTGGCATCTCTCCGCAACCGCCGTTTCTTGTCTCTCGTTGAACTGAATGAGGCAATATGGGAACGGCTTGAGTCCTTTAACCATAAACTATTTCAAAAGAGAGACGGTAGCCGCGCAAGCAGTTTCATCGAAGAGAAACCGTTTCTTCGTCCATTACCGCCCCATCCGTATGAGCTTGCGGTATGGAAGACGGCAACTGTCGGGCCGAATTACCACATTGCAGTAGAACGTATGAATTATTCTGTTCCATTTGAATACATCAAGCAAAAAGTGGATGTGAGACTCACGAGAAGTACCGTGGAGGTCTTTTACGGCGGCAACCGCATTTGTTCTCATCCGCGGTTGTACGGCAGATTCAATCAGTATAGTACGACAGAAGCGCATATGCCGCCTGAATATAGCGTCTCGGTTGAACACGCGGGGCGTTTGAGGCTGAACACCCCGGGATGCGGACAAAAACTTGGACCAAGAAAAAGACCTATGATTCAAAAACCGTAGGCCTTTAATTATGCTTTCAAAAATTTAGGATTGTGTTCCTGTTCTCGGAACGAATAACCTCTTCTGTTCATTTCTGCTACTTTCAAAGCAACAAGGTTAATATCTGAACGCATAGCTCGTGCAATCTGAGACACATCAAATCCATTATAGATGTATTCCAAAATCTCATCGTCCGGAAGCATAATCTGTGCGGCAAATATATTCGCTTCAAATTCCATATGGTTGTCACGCATATCAAATATGTTAAACACACGGAATGTGCCGCAGTGGGCAATTTCTTCTCTGTGAAGGTAATGATGCCCAAGTTCGTGTCCGATAACGATCTGTCGTGTTACAGTTGGCAGATCTTCTTTTATAAAAATGATGGGTTGGCGTTCAATGACCGTGTACGCGCCCTTTTGCTTTTTGAATGGCTGAGGAAGAACCATAATATCCGCTTGACGGGCAATCCGTTCAGGATTTCTCAAATCGAATTGACGAAGAATTTTATTGGCTTTTTCCACAGCATCATACATTTGCGACATCTATGTACCCCCTTTCAGTTTATGTATAGACTTCAAGCTATATAGTAGCGATTAGTCTTCTTTCTTATACTTCTTGGGAGTATACTTTTCCTTATTCTTTTTCTTCACGTCCCAATATGCATTCTGAACTGCTTGCATGAAGACATCCATGTCTTCCTCATCCATTTCACCACCGGCAAAAAGAGCGTTTACATCAGCAAGAACCTTCTCAGCGCCTTTTCTACCTCTTGCCCCATATGTCTCACCGATACCTATTACAAACTCTTCATTTTCATCAAGCAAAGAGTTTACCGGAACACCGAGAGTAGCAGCCAGTTTATTTACTTTTTCAATATTGGACGGCTTGCGAACACCATTTTCCCAATTTATAATGGTACGCATGGATATTCCGCTTTGCTCTGCTAATTTACTTTGAGTTAGTTTAGCCTTTTCTCTGGCAGCCTTTAAACGTTCACCAAAAGTCATTATTTTATTTCCTTTCAAATATTTTCGAAATATTACCCATAGTTTCACAAACACCTATTGACAAATGTGAAAGAACGAGGTATAATATAAATGCAACTTACCCGAGCTTGCATATATATTATACAATAAATTACCCACATTGTCAATACCCTTGACAAAAATTATTATTTGGATAGGAAAAAATAATGAACAGAACCATTCTTCATTGCGATATGAACAATTTCTACGCCTCTGTTGAATGCTTCCTTGATCCTAAACTAAAGCCATTTTCCGTAGCGGTATGTGGCGATGTCGAAGAAAGGCACGGTATCGTGCTTGCCAAGAATTACAAAGCCAAAGGTTATGGTGTGTCCACAGGCGAAGCAATCTGGCAGGCGAAACAGAAGTGTCCCGGACTCGTTGTCGTTCCTCCTCACTACGAAGAATATATGAAGTTCTCGAAAGCGGCTCGTGAAATCTACGAACACTACACAGATCAGGTCGAACCGTTCGGTATGGACGAATGTTGGCTTGATGTTACAGGTTCAACGAGAATCATGGGAAACGGAGAAAAGATTGCGAATGAGATAAGGGAGCGAATCAAGTTTGAACTCGGTCTCACGATCTCGGCAGGTGTTTCCTTCAATAAGATTTTCGCAAAACTCGGAAGTGATATGAAGAAACCCGACGCAGTCACCGTCATCCCGCAAGAAAACTTCAAAAACATTGTTTGGAATCTTCCGGCTTCCGATATGCTTGGAGTCGGGAGAGCTACCGAACGAAAACTCGCATCATCCGGCATCCGAACAATCGGTCAGCTCGCACAGTTTCCGTGTGAATATCTTCAAAGGAAACTCGGGAAGTGTGGGGTTGATTTATGGCGATTTGCAAACGGTCTTGATGATTCGAAAGTCACAGTACGAGATACTGAAGCACCGGATAAATCCGTAGGACATGGTATGACGGCAATTCAGGATCTTGAAAACCCGGCAGAGGTATGGACATTCATCCTCGAACTCTGCCAAGACATAGGGCACAAGCTCTATGTCTTTCACAAGAAAGCTACAGGAATCGCTATATATGTAAGAGATAATGAGCTTTACACGAAGCAATGGCAATGTAGGCTCCCCGTACCTACACAGAGTCCTTCCGCTATCGCAAAAGAAGCCTTCTCCCTTTTTATGCGAAGCTATGATTGGAAGAATCCCATTCGTTCGCTTACGGTTCGCGCCATCAATCTGACATCTCTTGATGCGCCTTATCAGCTTGATATCTTTTGTGATGCAGAACGAGTCGCAAAGTCAGAAGCGATTGATAAAGCAGTGGAAGAACTCCGTTCCCGTTTTGGAAAGAACATTATCCGCAATGCCTGTTTGCTGAACAATCCCAAAATGTCGGCACAAGAAAACCCAAAGATAATAATGCCGACCGGAATACCATTATAGGAGGTTTTTATGAGTATACAAGAATACCGAAAAGTATATATCGATGTGTATGCTGTCATGCTTCAGGACGGAACAGTCAAGCCTCGCCGTTTTCTATGGGAAGACGGGGCAACATACATGATCGACCGAATTCTTCACATAACTCCTGCGGCCTCAACGAAAGTTGGTGGTAGGGGTATAAGATATACCGTGATGATTGCAGGACAAGAAAAATATATCTTCCGTGAAGATGATAAGTGGTTTGTGGAAGTACCCATCATCAAATAAAATGCCAAAGAAAAAAGGAATTTCGCTATGAGTAGTTACATGAAGTATACAGTTACGGGTTTAAGGAGAATTAAATATAGTGAATCAGAGAGATATAAAGTGGACAAGAGTCCCGATGTACTGCCCAAAGTGTGGAACTTTAAACGATGGGTTTCAGAACGAAGAAGGAAGACTCCGATATGAGTGTAAACGATGTAAGGTTACAATGGTGCGCTCATACAAAAACAGAAGATCAGAAGTATTGGAATTAAAACTCCCCAAAGAGAAGTCAAAAGTTCCATGCTTCGTTGGAGTATCGTAACAAGAACCAACAACTGAATAATATTGCGATGAACGACATCGTGGATGCCTGGCTGAAACAGTGCTAAGTTAAGTCGTCCGATAGGTCTCATCAAAGAAATCGGTCAGCAATGCCAGACCTGCTATAGTGAATGCTAAAGCTAACATGTGAAGCCGCCGATAGATAGAACAATGCCCGTAATGGGTCAACTCTATCTGTCGGCGGCTTTTTGTTTTCGGCTGATAAAGACCAGATCAAGTGCTTCCGACAGAGGAATCTGAGAGGAAGCACTTTTGATTTATATACACACATGGCATGAGTCCATAGCTGAATATCCCTAATCCCTTGAATTTTGATTTTCAACAAAACAATTCAAAAACAAAAATTCAAAATTCAAGGAGATTAAAAAATGTGTTGGAACGATGGATATGAAAGAAGAAAATTTGAAGCAAGACAAAAGAAGCAGGCAGAGGAATACAGGGCACTCGGAATGACCGAGGAACAAATCAAGGTAATGTATGAGTTTGACTTGGAGCAGTACAAGAGCGACAGAAGGTACTATTCACATACGCAGTCCTTTGTCCCCGATGATTTCGATGAAAATGAAGATGACGATGAGAAACTTTCTATCTTTGATAAGTTCAAAGATGTATTGACCACATCAATAGAGGAGTCGGGTAACAAGTCGAGATATTGGTGGTTTGAGGAAATCGACAATCCTGATCTCGTTAGAAATATTAAGAGTTTATCAACTGAGCAACTTGAATTACTGACTCTTGTAGTTATTGATGGCTATGGACAAGCGGAAATTGCAGAACTAATGAAGGTTTCTCAATCAGCAATTTCACAAAGAATAGCAACAATTAGAAAAATATTGAAAGCCACCTTATAAAAAACGCCTTCTCGCTGCCTACTACTTGAGGGGGCAAGATGAAAACTCCTCCTCAAAGAACCTTGAAAACTGAATAGCCATTCATCAAGCACATTACTTGTATGATGTCCGTGAGTAGCGGAGTTAGCCGAGATCGTAGGTGCGCCATGACCTCCCGAAAGAGAGCGAGCGATAAAACTTATACGAAGTAAAACCTCAAAGTGCAGGAGGTTAGGGCGATGACATTTACAAGAGACAATGATACTTCAGTAGCCGAAAGGCGCTGCCTGCGGAGTACCCGGGGGAGGTGAGATTCCTATGGAGTTGGTTTGCACCCGACCGCTTGATGACTTCCCATATCGGTTTATGCCGATCACACTCGGGGTGTCGAGGACAAATAGAGTGTGTTACGGAGTTCGGGATAAAAAGCAGACCGCATTGGACATAGCGGTCGCTTCTCGAATGATCCCGATACATATTCTATTTGCCACATTCCGACGGGAAGCGTGACAGGAGTGGCAATTCAACTTTTCAAATACTTAGCTACAAAGGAGTTTTATGAAAAGAACAGTAAGAGAAATCCTTGCCGAATGTAAGGACGGTAGAGAGGTAATGTCCCTCAGAGATTTTACCCTCTGTATCAAAACCATTCATGCTCATCTCAAGAACGCTTGCTTCTTTCCCGACGGGAGCAAAGAATCCAAGCGTCATTTGAAGATGGCAGACGACATCTGCCTTGCAGTTGAAGATTGCTTTGCAGACAATAACAGCAACCTTGTAAATTGGTTCCGTCGGGAGCCTTGCGAGTTCCACCATCCCTTAACGGGAAATGATGTGAAAGTCGAGGTGAGAGACGACGTCGAAGCAATTTACTATTTCCTTCATTATTGTATGATGCTGAATCAGCACAAACCTATTGATGAAGATGCCTTCAACTACCTCGAATGTATCTTGTACGAGCAGGTTGAGGATTGATACCTCCTTGGGGACTGTTGATGGCGGTCCCCGTACATAGCCGAGATGATCGGCAGAACATAGGAGGTCTATTCAAAATGAAAGACGAAAAGATTTATCGCGGAGATATCTACCTTGCAAACCTAAATCCGTATAAGGGGTCGGAGCAAGGTGGAAAACGCCCTGTGATCATCATTCAAAATGATGTTGGAAACCATTACAGTCCGACAGTTATCGTGGCAGCGGTTACAAGTCGATTCTTTAAGAAACGAGCCTTGCCTACCCACGTTCCG
Organism: Clostridia bacterium; assembly: GCA_045627045.1. Taxonomy (GTDB): domain Bacteria; phylum Bacillota; class Clostridia; order HGM11327; family HGM11327; genus SIG351. Next base: position 30,462 of record JAZQMY010000048.1, read on the forward strand.
CTTGATAATGAGGAACTTGAGAAAAACTCACTCGCCTTGCTCGAACAGATACGGACGATAGATAAGTCGAGACTTATCAGGAAGATCGGCAGAGTGCCGGCAGAAAAAATGAAGGAGATAGGGGCGGCTATTCATGTGAGCCTTGACCTAAATGACGAAGATGAACAACATATTGATGCTTCGGGTTGATGAGGAATTCGTGAATCTGATTCCACCTCTTCAAAAAGAAGAGTATGAAAAGCTAAGGGACAATATTTTAAGCAAAAACAAAGTAATCAATCCTTTGATAATATGGCATGGAATCATCGTTGACGGACATCATCGATTCAAGGTTATCAGCGAACATCCGGAAGTGATTTACCGATTGGAAGAAATCGAATTTGCGGATAGATATGAAGCAATATCTTGGATTTGTGAGAACCAACTTGGCAGACGAAATCTGACACCGATACAGAAAACCGCTTTGCTTGGTAAACGATATGCTGCCGAAAAGAAAACTTATGGTGGAGCACGAAATTTTAAGAGTGAACCATCAGAAAATTCAAGTCCTCACGATGAGGACTTGAAAAAAACAAAAACCGCAAGTCGAATTGCAAAAGAAATGGGTGTTACCCATGCCACTGTTGAAAGAGCTGAGAAGTTTGTTCAAGGCATGGATGCAGCCGAGGAGGTATTGCCGGGAATATCAAGAGAGATTATCTCAGGGCAAATTAACCCAACAAGAGAACAAGTGACGGCTATTGCAAAAGCTCCCATAGAAGAACGCAGAAAACTTGCAGAACAACTTCGCTTTCGAAAGACATTATCCGAGGAAGAAAAAGCAGAACGAGCCAAACGCCGAGAAATGATGAACATGATAGCGGAACTTTCTGCTTATCATGGCAACATCAATAACTCTCAAGCAGGAATTGACAGTATGCTTCAGTCCTTATCAAACACGGTCAACATGATGTTAGGGACTTGCAACACATACTTCAAGGAATATCCTGAAATGTTGACAAACCGGGAATATCGTGCCCAAGTGCTTGATATTTTGAACCGATTTACCAAATTCATTAAAGAAATTGAGGAAAAAGAATATGAGTAGTATTTTGAACGATGTAATATTTGATGCACCTTATACAATGAAAGTTATCCCAAGCAATCTTCTCGTAGTTGACCGCGAGAAATATCAAAGGGAGGAAGATGATAAAAAGACACGAGAGATTGTTTCCGAGTGGGATGAACGAGTTGCCAATGAACCTAAAGTCAGCGAAAGGGATGGACAGTTTTTTGTGTATGACGGTCAGCATACCGTAATTGCACGAGAAACTTTGAATCATGGAAGACCAACTCCGATTTTATGTAAAGTCTATTCGGATTTGACAGTGAACGACGAAGCAATGCTTTTTGCAAAACAAACCGGGGCATCTTCAAAGCCAAAGCCGGGGCAGCAGCTGCGGGCTTATGTTTTTGCAGGACATAAAGACTCGATTGCGTTTTGCGAGGCAACAGAGTTGACCGGATTAACGATAGAGAAAACAGGCACTCGATATGATGGACATCTTGCGTGTGTAAGCACTGCAAGGAAGATGTATCGAAAGTTGGGCAAAGAACTATATATTGAAGCATTGCAGAATATTGTGGATGCATGGAATAGTAGTTCGGACTCGCTTCGTTATGAAATTGTAATAGCGATGTGCGATTTTGTAAAGCTTTATCATGGGCAATACAATCGTGAACAGTTGATTCGTAATCTAAAGTCGGTTGCACCGATAAAGGTAAGAAACAATATCGTCGTGGATCTTGAACGTCCATATAGCAAGAAATTCCTTTATCAAATCTGGAACATTTATAACGGGAACGGGAAGAAACACATTTTGAAGATGTTATTCTGAGGTGTAAAGATGAGCGAAGATTTGAGAAAGCAGATGATTTACCTTTCTTCCATTGATATCATCCGTCGTATGTTAAAAGACGGAATTGCAAGCAGGGAAGTTCTTGAAAGACTGAACCACCGCAATGCAGAATCTATGGGGTGTAAACCTATATCACTGTAAGCATATGGGCAGTATGCAAAATGCCTACGGCGAAAAAACGTAGGCAAAGTACATATTTGATTTTATTCCAAAAGCCAGTCAATGACATTCACCACTTCTATACCATTGTAATTGCCAAGTGTCAGCCTGTCATTTGTGAGAATAGTCTTTGGATAGTTGTCGGGAATATTTTGCAAGGGTGTGATTTCGCGATTGAATGTAGATTCCGATGTCATATTATCTGTAACCTGGAAGTAATAATAGCGGTCATCTTTTTTGGCAACAAAATCGACTTCGGTATTTCCGACTTTCCCGACATTGACATCATATCCACGGCGCAAAAGCTCCAGATATACAAAGTTCTCAAGAGAAAAGCCCAAGTCATAGCTGTGCTTGGCAATAAGATGTCTGCGAAGCCCCAAGTCAACAATGTAGTATTTTTGATTGGTTTTCATCAGTTCCTTGCCGCCGATGTCAAAACGCTGGACAGGGTAAAAGACAAATGCTTCGCAGAGAGCTTCCACATAGTCGGACACGGTGCTTTGCGAAATTTTCCGCCCGGTTGAGGTGATATAGTCGGCAATGCTTTTGAAAGAGATAGGATTACCGATGGAATTCGCCAGAAACCTTGCAATGCTTTTCAGAAGGACAATGTCTGTAACCTTTCGTTTGTTTGGATCACTTTCCTGTTTTCTTTGACGATCCTCGATATCTTTTACGATAATTGTATTGTAAATACCTTCAATATACATATCGGTTTTGACTTTGGAACGTTCCATAACTGATACATAGGGAAATCCGCCGTCGCTCATATAGGCTGCGAGTGCAGATGCTTTGTCATCGGACTGATGGTATTCCAGATACTCCTTAAATGAAAACGGAAGCATGGATATTTCCACATATCTGCCGGAAAGGAGCGTGGCAAGCTCTCCCGAAAGCAGGTAAGCATTGGAGCCGGTGATATAAATATCTGTATTCTTTTTGATATATAGGCTGTCAACGGCTTTTTCAAAGTTCTCTACCTTCTGTATTTCATCAAGGAAGATATAGGTATATTTGTCCTTACATAAACGGTCGCAAACGTATTGGTACAAGACCTTGTAGTCCAGAAGATATTCATTTTCAAGGGCTTCAAGATTGATAAAGATGATCTGATCATCGGTGACACCGGTTTTACGAAGATAATCGGCAAACAATTCGAGCAAGGTGGATTTTCCGCAGCGTCGGATGCCGGTTACAACCTTAATGACCTGCTCATCCTTCCATTCAATCAATTTATTCAGATACTCGGTGCGTTCGGTCATGTTGCGACCCTCCTTGTATTTTGATCCGAATATATTGTATCACAAAAGACGGTATTTGTCAATTGAAAATCCCGGAATCGGGAAAGATAATCGATATTAACAATTTAAATCCCGAAATTGCTAATTACATATTATATGATATGCAGGATTGCGAAAAATATTCGTTATAAGAAAAAATCAGCAAAATACATATTCACGTTTGTGTCAAATGTACGACGAAACCGTTTGCACATTTGTCCGTTTTACAGCATAGCGGTAAAATATCAGCGAGAGGAGGCGAGAACATGAATGCCCAAAGAACAGTACAAATAATAAGACCTTCTTCGGAATTGTCTACCGAGGATCAAAAGATTAAAGCAGCGGCATATTGCCGTGTCTCAACAGACTCCGATGATCAAGAGAACTCTTTTCTCGCACAAGTCAAATACTATTCGGACTATATAGGTTCAAGAGAAGATATGATTCTCGTGGACATATATGCAGACGAGGGAATTACAGGGACTGCAATGTCTAAAAGAGAAGAGTTTAAGAGGCTTTTGAATGATGCAAAGCTCGGTCGTATCGACAGAGTGTTTTGCAAGAGCGTGTCTCGATTTGCCCGAAATTCACTTGAATGTATTGAAAGTATCCGAGCATTAAAGGACTGCGGTACGACAGTTGTCTTTGAAAACGATAATATAGATACCAAAACGATGAACTCGGAAATGGTTCTGTATGTAAAGAGTGCCTTTGCACAGAGCGAAGCGCTCGCAGGCTCGGCTCGTGTGTCAAGTGCATACCGAATGAAGATGGAAAACGGAACCTTTACAACGTACTGTGCTCCTTTCGGGTACAAACTTGTAAACGGAAATCTTGAAATCATTCCGGAAGAAGCTGAAATCATTCGCAAGATATTCAATATGTATTTATCGGGACTTGGCATAAACAGTATCTCCGCCAAGCTGAACCGAGAAGCGATTGAGGGTAACGGCAGACAATGGAACAACCCTGCTATTCGATATATCCTCACAAACGAGAAATATATCGGAGACAGTTTAACACAGAAACACTATACACCGCCGATGTTACCGCTTCGCTGTATTCGTAATAAAGGAGAAAGAGATAAGTTCTATATTTCCAATACGCATGAGGCAATTATTTCAAGGAATGATTTTGAAGCAGTTCAGCAATTATTGGCTGATAGAAAAAACAAGACAATTCAAAATCAAAAACGCTATTTGTTTTCACAGATGATTATATGTAGTCATTGCGGTTGGGCATACAGAAGGAAAGTTCAAAACGGCATTATCTATTGGATGTGTTCCAGAAAGAACAAAAGCGGATTTGACTGCGACTCTCCTAACTTGACCGAAGAAGCTGTCAAGAAAGGATTTGTAAGAGCATATAACAAGCTCCGCACTTTTGAAAAAGAAATCCTTGATAAGACGATTGCTGACCTTTCGGTATTACAAAACAAAAGAACAAGAGGTAATGTGGAAATCAATCAGATCGACAGCGAGATACTGAGACTTTCCGAGCAAAACAGCCGATTTGAGAACTTTCGCAGTAAGGGTATTCTTGATGAGATATCATTTATGGAGCAGACAAATAGATTGCGGGGCAGGTTAACAGAACTCAGAAACCGCCGGCTCAAGCTATTGCAGAACTGCGAAGAAGAAAGCATTATTGAAAACCTTTCTCACGTGAAGGAAGAATTGGAAGAAAACCCGAAGGCATTGATTGACTTTTCTGAAGAAATCTTTCGGGCTATTATCGAAAAGATTATCGTTGAGGAAGACGGTACCGTTTCGTATAGACTGAAAGGCGGTATCAAACTCAATGAAGACATAACGGAGGTTATATAAATGAGGACGAGAAGTATTCCTTTCGGATATGAAGTTGTGGGCGGTAGATATGTCGTGAACAACGGTGAAGCCGAAATAATCTCTTCAATTTATATTATGTATCTTTCCGGCAAGACTCTGCTCGGTATCGCCGAAGCCTTGACCGAGCAAGAGGTTACATACTTCGAGGACACAAAGGTATGGAATAAAAACATGGTTTCCCGTATCCTTGCAGACGAAAGGTATCTTGGTAATGAAACCTTCCCTCGGCTCGTTGATTCGAACAATTTCAACTTAGCGAAAAATATACGAGCCGAGAAGGGAGGTAAAAAAGCAGTTTTGACACCTTGGATGGCAACTGTTAAAGATATGCTATTTTGTGCGGAGTGCGGTGAGACATTCAGTCGTATCAATAAATGGCGAACCCGCGAAAAGTGGCTTTGCAAAGGTAAGTGTAAATGCTCTGTATATCTTGATGACAGAACGATATGTGAGAGTATCTTATCGGTGCTCAATAGAGCAATACGGGAACCTAACCTACTAACGGCTCCCGCAAATAATACCGAATATCTCGGAAGTATTGAAGTGATACGAAAGAGCAATGAAGTAAATCGCTTGCTTGAGCAAACAGAAATAGACTACAAGCGAGTAGCCACCATGATACTCGACTGTGCTTCCGAGCGATACAAATGTTGTGTATTGGGAGGTGGCAAACATGTATTAAATGCCTTGTCCTCGGAGTATGACCAGCTTACCGAGCAGAGTGAGCTTGACGAAGCATTGCTTAAAAGAACAGTTAAGAAAATAACCGTGGGACATACGGGAGAATTTACAGTGTATTTCATCGGTGACATTGCCCTGACGAATACTCCCAAGAATACGGAGGCTGAAAATGCAAGCTAATAGTAGTAGAGTTGTTACGAGGATAGAAGCTAATCCGCTTCTTTCAAGAGCCTCGACCGAATTTGTAAAGAAAAAAGTTGCGGCATATTGCCGCGTGTCTACTGATTCCGAAGATCAGCTTAACAGTTATGAAGCTCAGATAGCCTACTATTCGGAAGCAATAGCGAAAAATCCTAATTGGACTTTTGCAGGAATATATGCTGATGAAGGTATCACGGGAACTGCGACTACAAAGAGAAAAGACTTTCTCCGTTTAATGAGAGATTGCGAAAAGGGAAAGGTGGATTTCATTCTCACTAAATCGGTTTCCCGTTTTGCTCGTAATACCGTAGATAGTTTGATGTGGACAAGAAAGCTCCGTGCAAAAGGAATCGGCGTGTATTTTGAAGAGCAGGCTCTCGATTCGCTCAAGGCTGAAAATGAAATGCTTATAGGTTTGTTCAGCGTAATTGCACAGTCCGAAAGCGAAAACATCAGTGCCAACGTCAAATGGGGCGTTCAGCAGAGAATGAAGAACGGTAGTTACCGAACTAACTTCGACTGCTTTGGATACAGAAAAGGTGAGAATGGAATACCGAGTGTAGTACCGGAAGAAGCGGAAGCAGTAAAAAGAATATACCAAATGTTTCTTGATGGTTATAGTCTTACTCAAATCGCAAGGTATTTGACCGAAAGCCCATACAAGACGTACCGTGGGCATGACTTTTGGAAAAAAGAAGAAGTACGATATATTCTCACAAATGAGAAATATGTCGGAGATATAATTCTTCAAAAAACATTCATTTCTAATTGCATTGACAAACAAATCAAACTGAATCGTGGAGAACTGCCAAAATACTTGGTATCTAATAATCATCCGGGGATAATTGATAGAGACACATTCAATGTTGTACAAGTAGAGTTTGCAAACAGGTCAAACAAGAAAAGCAAATCAAACTTGGCACAAACCGAAAAAGGAAGGTATAGCTCGAAATTTGCACTGACAGATATTTTGATTTGTGGTTGCTGTGGTTCTCATTATCGTAGAACCGGGAAAACAGATAAGAATGGAAAGAGATTGTACTATTGGCGTTGTATTAACCGAATGGATAGCAAGGCTAAAGTTTGTTATGAATCAATCGGAGTTGAAGAAAACAAGCTTCAAACAGCAATTTGTAAATGTCTTTCTTCTATGATGGATTGCAAAGAAGACGTTATTGCTTTAATTCAAAGCAATTTGCAATATGCTCTTACCGGTAATAATTCAATCTTAGATACTGTTGCTATTCAAAAGCAGATTGATAATTATTACGATCAAATGGGTACTCTCGTTGAAAGATCAGCAAGTACATCTGGAGATACCGATTTATATGACAGAGAAATCAAAAAGCTCTGTGATAAAATCGAAGCTCTCCGTGAAACTTTAAAAACCGAACAGTCGAAATCAGTAATGACTGAAGAGGTTAAGGCAAGTATTGATAGAATTCTTGGATATCTCTCCAAAACTGATGAAAGATCATTCTTGACATATGATGATGTCACGATCAGACGGTTGGTTGAGTGTATAGTCGTGCATCCAGAAGGAAAGATAAGCGTAACTCTCAAGGGTGGATTCCGTGGAGAAGAAACTATATAAAAATAAAGCCTCATTCAAAGTAATTTGAATGGGGTTCTTACATAAATTTCGAAGATTATGGTCAATGGTTCGAAGTTTTAATTTTGGTTAAACATCACAAGACTTCATAGGTTTCTATGAAGTCTTTTTTATTTCCTTGATACTTGTTTTCCTGTATTATATAATCGAATCAGAATCGCTCAAACAACCGAAAATAATTTCACCGGCTTCAGTTTAATACTGCGGCCTTTTTATATCTTGACATAATTTGATTTATGTGTTAAAATCAAATCAATCCGGCACGGCAATTCCGGGCTCCGGAACATTTTTTTCAGAGGGAATATAATGGAAAATCAGTTAAAAGAGATAAAATACGGTGAGATAATTCTTCCTGCGGAGATTCATGCCGCTGTCGGAAGAGAATGCCGTCTTTGGTGGTCAACTATTGCCGTCGTTGAAGAGGGAGACAGAAGCGTATATTTCGAGATCAGGTGTGATGTAGGCAGAACCACTGCAAGGGGCTTTGATATTACCCCTGTCAAAGCACAGATAGGCTCACATGATCTCTGGATCCGCACAAGGGACATAAGAACTAGAGCGGTTATTGATGAGAAGAACGTCAGACTTATTATTACGGATTGCGACAGCGTTGAGGGCGAAAAGTCCATTCTCATGATAGGCGACAGCAGAACATGGCATTCCGTTTCAGGTCCGCAGGGCGAGGTCAATGTTCAGACGGGAAACAAGGCGACTACCACGGAGCTCAAGAGATTGCTTGACGAATCCAAGGGCGCAAGATTCTCATTTCTCGGCCACTACGTTTCGGCACTTGATGCTTCTGTTCGTAACCTTGCAGATAACGGCTGGAAGTATGAAACAGCTTACAACCATTTTGTGAATGCGGGCGGCGTGAAGAAATATCTTCAGTTCTGCTCGGATGATGAGAACGTCAGTCTTGATTATGTTACGATCATGTACGGCATTAACGATCTTTCGGACTGGCATCAGAATCTTCCGGATCAGTTTGAAAGATGTGTGAAGAAGTTCGATTCGATAGTCGATTATGCCAAGAAACTCATTGACCTTATCAATTCCGATTATCCTGAATGCAAAATAGTCCTTGTTCTTGAATCCTCATGCGCAGGAAATCAGGATGGCTATGGCTATTGGGGTTGCTCGGACAATGATTGCATGATGGAGATCGAGTTTGCGGTCAAGGCACTCAGAAAGCGAATTATAAGTGAATTTGATTGCGGAAGATATGCTTCCAACGTGATCCTTTCTGCGGCTGGACTTTGGTGCGACAGAATTTACGGTTTCCCGTATGAAATGGTTACGCCGAACTCAAGAAGCAACGATAGATGCGTTCTTCGCCTTGTGAACTGCGTTCATCCGCATGATGTGGGCTATAAGCAGATTGCGGACGGATATTTCAGCACGATAAAGTATCTTGAAAATAAGCAATAACCGTATCGGAATTTCAGAATATAATAATAGATTTTCATTTTGAGGGATAAAATGATTGAAAATAAGATAACCGAAGCAGCAGAGCTTTTTAAGAGAATAGATGAGCCGTACCTTGAGGGACTTTTTGAGCGTGCAGACGATGAGCCTGTCATCAGGTTCGCAAATGCGCACAGAAGGTATCTTGAGGAGAGCGAGCTTCCGCACTATCAGGGCGGAGAAATCTATCCTTCCGGTGCAAATTGCCCGAGAAGATACGCCTTTTTCCCGAACTATTCATTCACCGTGGCAACGGATTATGATTACCTGAAGGAAAAGTCCGAAGAGGGATTTGAAATAGTTGAAAAAAGCGGCCTTTTGCCTGAAAGAGTTGATATGAACATCATCCACACGGCAGGAGGAACGAGCTTTACACATTCTATTCCGAATTACAGAAGGATCGCAAAGGAAGGCTTCAATTTATACAGAGCGAGAGTTGAAAAAATGCAGGATACTGTATTGAAGGAAGCGCTTCTCATTATGCTTTCGGGAATAGAGCATTATGTTTCAAGGTCTGTTCAGTATCTCAAGGGATTGATGCAGGCGGCACCGTCAAACGGCTTTTCAAAAGACAGGCTTGCAAGGATAATTTCTGCTCTTGAAAGGGTTCCGTTTGAGCCTGCAGAGGACATTTATCAGGCACTTATCTGCAGAAATCTTGTGCTTTATCTTGATTTCTGCGATAATCCGGGAAGAATTGATGCAGACTTGTATCCTTATTACAGGGGCGAGGATATAACGGGTCTTCTTGAGGAGTATTTTGTATATTCAGACCTGAATAACGCATGGACGGCATCGATCGGCTACGATTATAATGAGCTTACCGTTCAGTGTCTCAAAGCGGTGAAGGGCAAAAGACGACCGCAGTTTGAGCTTATGGTGAGGGAGGATATGCCTGAGGCAGTCTGGGAGGCGACTGAGGAATGCCTCATGTCGGGCTGCGGAAATCCTTCATTATATAATATTGAACTATATAAGAAGAGTCTGATGAAGACATTCCCTTATATCAGAGCGGAAGATCTTGAAAGGTTTAATGGCGGCGGCTGCACGGAAACGATGCTTGCCGGCCTTTCAAACGTCGGCTCACTCGATGCGGCGGTGAATCTGGCTTCGATTTTTGCGGACTACATGAGAGGCGGCCTTGCCACATACGATACATTCGAGGGCTTTACGGACGGACTTATGGATGAGATACACTCAACTGTCCGCACTGTTCTTTTGAGAGTGAATGCGATGCAGGTCGACAGGATGCGCCACTATCCGAACCCGATGCGAACGCTTCTTATTGATGATTGCATTGATACGGAGAAGGAATATAATGCAGGCGGTGCAAGGTATTGCTGGAGCGTGATAAACCTTGCCGGCGCTGTGAACCTCTTTGATTCTATGATTGCAGTCAGAAAGCTTGTTTATGAGGACAGAATCTATTCAAGAGAGGAATTTGCAGACCTTCTTGAGAAGGACGATTTCAGGTTAAGACAGCTTTGCGCAAAGCTTCCTTGCTACGGAAACGATAACGACTTCGCAGACGGCATGGCAAAAGAGCTTATGGACAGAATCATTCCGTTCTTTGATGAGCTTGTGCCGTATAACGGAGGTAAATTCCTGCCATCGTCAATTCAGTTCACAACGTACACGGAGATGGGCGAAAACGTTGCCGCAACGCCTGACGGAAGAAAATGCGGAGCACCGCTTTGTGATTCCATGGGACCGCTCAACGGCAAGGGAAAGGAAGGTCCGACGGCTGTGCTGAACAGCGTTTCAAAGCTCGGACTTGACAGACTGCTCGGTACACCTATCCTGAATTTGTCGATGCAGAAGGACTTTATAAAGAAGGCACTGAGACCGCTCACGCTCGGCTTCATGGCGAAGGGCGGAATGCATATGCAGATAAGCTCGTATTCAAAGGAAGACGTTGCCGATGCAATGGTGCATCCTGAAAAGCATCAGGATCTGATAGTCCGCATAGGAGGATATACAGAGTACTTCAACAGACTGTCTCCGGAACTGCAGCAGACAGTGTATGAACGAACGCTGCACGGTTGAAAAAGAAAACGAAAGTATGCGAAGAAAAAAGCATACTTTTTTCTTTTTGTCGGGAAATTTATAAAAAATCTGCAAAAAACGTGCGTAAAAACTTTTTTATGGTATAATAGAATCGTTAAGCGGAAATATCAGATCAAATCCGCAAAAGCAGAAACCGAAAGGAGAACTCATATCATGAAAAAGAAAGCAAAGAGAATTCTTGCGCTGATTCTTTCCGTTTCATGTCTTATTGCTTTATCAGCTTGCTCAGAAGCAGTTCCGACAGAAACAGTAAGCCCGACTCAGCCTCAACGAGATGAAACACCTGCTCCGACATCCGATGTGCCGGAGGAAACACCCGTCAATACGCCTGACCCGACGCCGTCACCGGCGGAAGAGGTGCTCAACAGACCTACTGACATCCCCGAGAGAACACTCGAAACAAGATTACCTGTTCTTAAAGAACAGCCTGAGGTCGGCGAGAACGGCCTTGTAGAATTCGGTCAGCTGATAGTCGGCGAGACAGTGAATGCCGTAGGCGTTTTCTGGGACAGAGCTCACGCAGGAGAGGAATATCACAGAGAAAAGCCGAGAAACATATTTGCAGGCCTCGAAAAGAGACTTCGCTCAAATGAATATGCAGGTTTGCCGCTCAAGATAACGTTTGCAACGGATGCAAAAACAAAGCTCGTAAAGTATTCGTTTGTTTCGGACCTTTCTGACGATCCGGAAGGCGAAGGCAGACCTACTGCATGGAAACTTTATGCGGCAAATCTCTCAAATTATGAGGACGAGATCCTTCTGGACGAAAGAAGCGGAATCGAGCTTCCTCTTGTGCCGATGCAGGAATCCGAGATATTTGAAATAGAAAATCCGGGTTACTATCAGTTTTACAGAATTGAATTCCTCTCAACGGCAGGAAACACTGCTGTTCTCAGGCTCAACGAAATGTATCTCTACGGAATTGACGGGGATATGATTCAGCTTCCTGATATGGCGAAGAATTCAGATATCAGCGACTATATAATATTGAACGGTCTCATTAAGGAGAAGCTTGCCATGATGGAACCGCATTCGCAGAACGAATTTGGCGGAGAAATCAATACAGCAAAGTCGTTTTTTGACTGCAATCTGGACACCAGTGCTATCCAGTGTTTCCAGTATTCAAAGGATGTGGAGTATTTTGATGTACTTTTCGTTTTCGGCACAGCAATGCCGTTTGATGCATACAGATTCACACTTGCAGAATACAACATCGGAAGTGGCCCGTGCACATGGGAGATTCTAGGAACAAATGATAAGAAGCTTGAGACGTATGATGTTCTTGACAGAAGAGAAAAAGTAGCAATACCCGGATACAGTTTTGCAGAAACTGATGTTTATGAGTTGCAGAAAATTGGCAATTATAAATATTACATAATTCGCGTATATGATACAACAAACTATAACGATGAAAAGTGGATGAGCCCGAGATGGTCAGAATTCACCGTTCTTCAGAAGAAATAAAAACAAAGAAAAAGCATAGAATAAAAATAATGCACGCTCCGATACCGAAGGGTATTCCGGGACGTGCATTTTGTTATTGTTGGTTTTCTTTGTGTCTGTACCTTATCAGGCCGACTATGGATGACGTGATTGCCATTGCTTCCATAAGAACGGAGAAATAAGCAGAGAAGTACCAGTCATAAATTATTACCATAGTGGATGTCAGGAGTATGCTCCGGCGAAGCTTTGTGTTGTCAGCCCACCCGAGCACAACCGTATTTATCATAAGCGGAATGATGACGAGCAATGAAATACAGCCCTGCCAGGATACCGCTCCTGCCGCACCTACCGCAAGCGCCATGATATACGGCCAGAGCTTGCATGAGAAAGGCTTTTTTGCCTTGGCTTTGGCGGTGTAGGTAAAATTCCTGATGAGGCAGACGATGTTCAGTGCCATTCCCGACCATGCGCCTAATATAGCATAAGAGATGATGGCAGCAGTGGAAACGCAACATTGCAAGGTCAGCAACTTTTGCGGTGTTTTTGCCTGATAAGACAGAAATCCAAAAACAGCTGAAATAAAGCCGACAAAATTACCGAGTACCAGACGTGGATTTTCTAAAATAAAATTGTAAATTGAATTTATTATCTGCATAATTTACTTGATCATTTCAAAATCAGCCTTGAAAATGCCTTTCTTATTTCATTTTCATTTCAGCGTGCGGCGGAAGTGCGCAGGGGATTCTTGTTGGGGTTTTCAGGTACAGAAATGCAACGGAGGTGTAGTCATCATATCTCGGCTGATTTCCTCCTGCCGTGGATGTTCCGTTATCCATAGTCATTCTGAAGGACTTGCTGAAATAAATGGGGTCCTTTTCGTGCCAGCGATACATCAGTAGTCTTTGCTGATTATTGTATCTTTCGGAGGTGTTGCCGAGAACAGCGTACATTCCTGCGTACAAACCGCTCAGGGGATCATAACGCATAAGGTCGGTATCAATGCCGAAGCCATATGAGCCTGCGAAATAGTCCTCTGTTCCTGTGTAGTTTATTGTAGGGAAGGTGTCTCCGTCGATATACATTTTTACTTCGCCCTCGCAGAAGCATTCGTTGTTTCCGTTCAGACCTATTGCAAAAAACATACCTGCAAAGCATCCGGGGCCTTCCATTCCGTCAATTACAACATACGGAACGCCCTTACTGACAGGGTGCTCCTGCCTGTAAACGGCATGGAAATAGCCTGCATCCTCTGGGATTTCTCCGCGCCAGCCGGTTATCATATAGTAAATGCTCCACGGATTGGGCGCTCTCCACTCAAGAGTGATTTTGCAATGCTTTTTGAACGGCATTTCCCAGTAGCTATTGTAGGAGCGGCCGGGAGACAAGAATATTTTGGATGAATTGATAATAACTGGATTTCCGTTTGTATCATATTTGTTTTCATCGTAAGGATAACCGAAGAATGCGGAGGCAGGCACTTCCACGGAAGGCTCCTCGCTGAAGTCCCAGTACATACGGATTATAGCTCCGTGAGGCAGACAGGCACCGAACCACATATGGGTGATCATTCCGGGGCCGTCAGTATCAACAAGAGTAAGCACATCTCCGCAATTCACTCTGACGCTGGCATGAAGCTTTTCGCAGGGCTTTCCCTTTGATCCACCGTTTCTGCTGCCTGTGGGATTTTCGGCAGAAAAAGCAAAGCTTTCACGTTTTCCTGTTATGTTAAACACACTCATCTGATGAAATCTCCTTTTCTTTATTATAAGTGAAAATCTTAATCATTCCTTTGACTGAAGCATACTGCGAAGCTTCGTCGCTGCATTCGATTACTTTTTTATTGCTGAAGCGGTTGAGAAGCAAAGCAGTGGCTTCTTTGAGCTTTGCCTGACCGCCTATTACAACTGTTTCTTCCTTTATCTTTATGATTTCGCTGACCTCTCCCTCAAGGCAGGCACCGAGAAAGAAGCTGTAACAAGCTGAGGCGGAAAGCCGAAACTGGGTGGACATAATACGGACTTTGAGAAGTGCTTCATTCAGACTGAAGGAAGAAGCAAAGCGGAAGCCCTCAAAAAGATATTTTGCATCAATGCTTTCTTTTATGTCGATCAAGCCGGAAAGAATGGTATTGGCAGAGAGTGCGGCAACCATTTCGCCTGTGAGGAATGTTCTTATGGAATATATTCTATTGCCGCTGTCCGCGCATATTATTTTGGAGTGAGAGCCTGGAAGAATATATGAAAATCCGCCGGAAAGCCTGTCAACAAGACCGAGAAGCTCGGTTTCTTCGCCGCGCATCATGTCTGTATCAAGGTAAGTCCCGTCAGAACATTTCAAGCCCGGAATCAGGTATATCGGCAGAGATGTGATTTCCGGCAAGCATACCTTTTTGATTCCGTTGTGAAGCTCTGCAATGCCGCAGGGCGTCGGCAGATGTCTGACCTCATAAAGCCCGTACTCTGATGTAAGCATACCGCAGCCTATCACGCATTCGGGCGTTTCGTATTTCTGCAGGAGCTCTCTGATTGCATCCTTGCAGGCATGGGCAAGCAGACCTTTGTCTTTTGGATTGGAGCCGTATTTCAGACGAACGGTTTCAAGCACTTTGTTGTCCTTGACGTAGTATAGTCTTGTGTTTGTTGTTCCGCCGTCAACGCATATATAGCAAGCTGACATATCATTCTCCGGAAAAGTGGATTTATAAATATTATAGCCTAAGGAATATGATATGTCAAGAGGTTTTGATAAAGCGGTATCTTCCCGAAAGCGTGATGTGATGACCTGAAAAATAATGATGAGAAAAACCTGCGGATCGGCTCAAAAAACGGCGGTTTTTATTGACAAAATGTGAATTTGTGGTATAATTACAATGGAGACAGTTTGATTTCAGACGGAGCCGGAAGGCTTGAAATTCCGCAGATGTACAGAGAAATCAGGACTGAAGATAAGTGTAATTTCTATTCAGGAGATACTATGGGAATCAAATACGATGAGGAATTCAACCGATATTTGCCGGTGGACACAATTGCCCCGGAGGTATCGCCCTATAAGAATAAAGGGTTAAAGAAGAGAACAATGAGCATGATCGCAAAGACGGCGTTGCTCGCAACGATTTCGGCGGTAGTGGTGGCGACGGTCGTTTCTTCTTCAATAACGCTTTTTGTGGAGCAGATAAGCTATGCTTCGGCATTGCTTCGTTTTGACACGAGTGAGGAGGCGGGCTTCATTGAGGAGGACGATGTATGGTTCTTCCTTTATAAAGGCGAGAAGATTTATGAAGAGCAATGCCTGCCGCACGAGGACGGATCGCTCATGATGGAGAATCTTGAGCCGGGAACAACATACAGAGTTGAGGTGACGAAGAACGGCGAAAAGGTCGGAGAGACATCGTTCCGGACGCTCGATTACGGGAGCGACGGGTGGCGGCCTATCATAAAATCCATTATGTCGGAGCAGATCGGGGATACCTACAACGTTCAGGTGACGGCTGAAATCGATCCGTTTGATACAACGATAAAGGAAGTTTACCTTCATCTTGACGATGAAAGAGAAGAAATGCTTGAAAAGGACGGAGACAACTACACCGCACTGATTGAAGACGTTCAGAACGGAATGCATTTCGGTGTGCTTTATGTTGTGTATGAGTTTGAAGGTACAACGGGAGTAGTAAAGGAGCAGTTCTTTGTGTCTGTGAATTATGTTCCTGTTCCGCCTGAAGTAAGCGAGGTCGACTTCACCCAGGAGGAAAAGACATACAACGTTACCGCATCGCTTGATATCGTGCAGAATGACGGCGACGTTCAGAGGATAGTCCTTATTGTTCAGGGTAATGAGTATATTTTTGAATTCAATAACGGCAGATACAGAACAATGTTTGATGATCTCCCGAGCGGCGAATACGAAGGCACGCTTGAGGTTGAATATACACTCTTCGGCGAAGACGGAATGCTTACAAAAGAATGTTATTTCACGGTTGAGTATATTCCCGTTCCGCCGGAAGAGCCTGAAATAAGCTTTGAGCAGGAAGAGAAGACATACAATATCACGGCAATGGTCGACATTGTGCCGAACGATGCCGAAATAAACAGAATCAAGCTTATCGTTTCGGAAAACGAGTATGTTTTTGAAGAGGCGGACGGCAGATACACAGCAAAGTTTGATGATCTCCCGAGCGGCGACTACGAGGGCACGCTTGAGGTCGAATATGCACTCTTCGGCGAAGACGGAATGCTTACAAAAGAATGTTCGTTCACGGTTGAGTATATTCCCGTTCCTCCGGAGGCACTTGAGTCTGACTTCCGTCAGAAGAGCGGCACATATTCGGTTGATGCAAAGGCACAGTTCACGGTGAACGATGCAGATGTAAAATCAGTAGTTTTAACACTTGAAAACGGTCAGAGCTACACGATGAGCGGAGCAAACGGAAGCTACACGGCGGTACTGTCGAATGTATCATCAGGAAGCCACACAGGAAAGGTCACAGTAACATATCAGCTCAACGGCGATACAAAGACAATGACCTCATCAAAGGCATTCACTGTTTCTTATATACCTGTTGAGCCTACAACACCGACACTTACTCTCACGCAGAAGAGCGGCACATATTCGGTTGATGCAAAGGCACAATTCACGGCGAATGACGGCACGATAAAGTCGGTTGTCCTCGCGTTTGAGAACGGTCAGAGCGTCACGATGAGCGGCTCAAACGGAACCTACACGGCAACTGTCCAGAAGCTGTCGGCAGGAAGCCACACAGGCACAGTAACTGTGACATATGTATTCAACGGCGCCACAAAGACAAAGACGGCATCAAAGGCGATTACGGTAACTGCACCTGCCGCACTCACATTCAACAGCCTGACGGCGGCGCAGGATTCGGGAGCATATACTTCAACGCTTACTCTCGGTTACACAAAGAATTACTCGACGATTTCATCTGTTGAGGTAACTGAGAACGGCAGAAAGCTTCAGAGCAACGTCAGCGGAAGCACAGTGAAGCTTGAAGCACTTCCTGTCGGTACTCACTCCATTACTGTAAAAATAAACTACACGACAGCAGGCGTAAGCTCATCGGCTTCAAAGACCGTTTCACTTGAGGTGAAGAACCTTGCAAACGACCTTGCGCTTCGTGTGCGCGGCTCACTTACAAGCTACGGCGGTTCGTTTGAATATGACTGGGAATTTGAAGCAAATGACGCAACGGATATAACAGCAAGGCTGGTTACGCTTGACGGCTCGGTTGAGATTCCCACTGAAGTAACTGATTATAACTGGATCGAACTGGGCTCGGGCGAGAATCTTGTTTTCACAGACAAGGGATATCAGATAATGAAGATGATATTCAATTATAAGCTCGGCGGCAAATCGGTAACAAAGATTTATTATGTTGTTGTCTGCGACGGCAATAGCTATTCGTCTTATCCCTTCTCTTATGGAGTATGGTGTGACAGAAGCACTCAGGAGAATATGATCAGCGTAAACTATTTCCTTGACGTCTTTGACAGGAACGTAACGATCAAGTCGGCACGCATCGATGCAACAGATTGGAGAGATCCTGAAGTTGAAGATAAGACGATATACACATTTGCAAAGAGTGACCTGACGATTGAGAAATTCCAGAAAATGATAAAAACGATACCTATTGATATGGATACTTACGCAGGCATAAGGGCTTATCTGGTATTTGTGCTGGATGGCTATGATATTGAAATATGTAGTACATCATATTACTATTACTGATAAAACAGATAAAAAAGAAAGGATTTTTTCAACATGAAAAACAACAAAAAGACATCGTCAGCAATAAGGCTGATAGTGCTCACGATCATTGTGGCACTCGGAGTTCTGATTGCAACAACTGACATCGTAAAGGGAGAAGTCAAGGACAAAATCGTTGAGTGCTTCAACCGTGTTTCGTCATCGGGACAGATATCACTCACATTCCCGACGATACTTGCGGCATTGTTCGCAGTGATCCTCTGCTTGTGGATTACCGTCGTAATAAGCGCGATTCTCAAGTTCTTCGGAAGATTCAGCAAGAGATTCGGCACAGCAGCAGAGCTCATCGGAAGCATACTCAGAGTTGTCGGCACTATTCTCGGTGCAATCTGGGGACTTTCGATAATCGGAATTGACGTTACGGTTGCTCTTGCCGGCGTAGGAATCGTTGCTCTCGTATTGAGCCTCGGTGCACAGAGCCTTGTGGAGGATATCGTAACGGGTATTTTCATCATGATCGAAGACAGAATCAACGTCGGTGATATCGTTGTTCTGGATGACTTCAGAGGTGAAATCACAAGCATCGGCGCACGTACAACAGTTATCACTGATACCGGCGGAAACAACAAGATCGTAAACAATTCCGACATCAGAAACATTCAGAACAGAAGTGCCATGACTTCACTTGCCATCTGCGATATAGGAATTTCCTATGGTTCGTCAATTCCTCAGGCAGAGCAGGTAATCGAAGCCGCTATCGACAAGCTTTTTGAAGAAAGAAAAGATATCATTATTTCAAGACCGAAGTACATGGGTATTCAGTCTCTTGATGACAGCGCAGTAGTAATGAGAATTACTGCTGAAACAAGCGAAGAGAACATATTTGCCGTTCAGAGAATCATGAACAGAGAGTTCAAGATCGCAATAGATGAGGCAGGTATTGAGATACCGTTCCCGCAGGTGGTTGTCCATCAGGGCAAGGATGACTGATCGAAGTCATTTAAGAAATAAGAAAGAGATAAAGCAGGAGACTTGAAAAAGTTTCCTGCTTTTTGCTTTGATAAAATTGAATTTGCCTGTTATCTTACAAGGCAGGAGCCCGGAATGAGTACTTCCGAATCATCCGCATCGAAAAGCTCCGTTTTTGCATCGGGCACGAAGCCTGCTGCAATGTTAAGAAGTGCGGCAGTCTTTCCCGAGGCTCTGAAAACGGCATCGGGATACTTCTTCAGAAGGCCTGTAAGGGCGCTCACACGCTTTGTATCGTCGGCATAGTTATATGTGTGATAGTATTCTGTGCCGCAGTAATCGGCTGATGACGGGCAGCTGCCGAGCATTATCTGAAGAGGCGTGCTGTCTTCGTTCCTGAACCAATAAGGAATGTCAAGCTCAAAGGATTTTCCGACAAGGTAAACGCGGTTCTTTATCTTTTCCTTCTCTTCGGCAGAAAGCATAGCAAGATTGTCGGAGATGATCTTTTTTACGACCTCAAAAAGCTGCTCATCGCTCTCGATGAAGCCCTCTTTTTCAACGTACGGTCTTATATCCTTTATCGTGAGAAGATCGGTATCAATGTCAACGATTACTTCGCCGTCATATTTATCCTCGAGTCCGAAATGCTTGCAGAAGAACCTGTAAACACGCTCTCTTGTGGGCTTGTTGTAGCAATGATCGGAGGACTGGAAAAAATGCTCGAAATTCTGCGGCACACCGTAAAGCTCATAGATCTTTTCAACTGCCGGGAATTCGATTTCTTCAGAATGAAGTGTCCAGTCGCCGTCACTTGCGGACAGGAAAAGCGGCCTCGGTGCCGTGACTCTTACATAATCCATATTGCAGAAATCGGTGCGCAGGAACGGTGCGTTTTCGCAGATGCATCCGCCCTGCATTCTTGTTGAAGCCATGTTGATGGGGGCGCTGACCTTGATTCTATCGTCTGTTGCGGTGAGAAAATAAGTCTGTGTTCCGCCGCCTGAGCATCCCGTACATCCTATTCGCTCACTGTCAACGTAGGGAAGTGAAGAGACAAAGTCGAGTGCTTTCCTGCTGTTATTTAGCTGAAGGGAGAATCTCCCGTAATTCCAGCGGAGCCATTCGGGATCCTGCTTTCTGTGGCATATCTGCGTTGAATCAACGTAGCCTACCATGTCATAAACAAAAGCAACCATGCCTCTCAGGGCAAGGTTTGCGCATCTTTGAGGGATGCTTACTATATCGCTTGTGGTTATCCTTCCGTTATCCCAGTGACCGTGAGGGTTGAGCACGGCAGGGTATTTTTTCGAGGTATCTATGGGGCGGAAAATGTTTCCTGTCAGATAGAAGCCGGGAAGTGTCTGTATTATTACCTTTTCCGCCGCAAAGCCGTCAAAAATGACCGTATCAAACACGAGCGCATTGAGCGGAGCTGTGTGTCTGAGAAGGTCTATGGAGGATGCGAACCTGATCGTTGAGACAAGCTCCTCTTTATAACTTTCCCATTCGGAAAGCGTTTCGGGTGCAAGCGGGATCATAATGTCATTCAGTGTGCGTATTTTCATGGAAGCTCCTCTGAAGATTTATTTACTTCAAGTATATCATTGATGAGGCAAAAAGTCAATAAGTATTTATGAATGAAGTTGGCTCAAAGTAATTGAATTATTTCGGCACTTGTGATAAAATTAAATTGGCTGATAAATTGCCGCATCAATTATAAGGGAGAAAGGATATGTTCAGTACAGACAAATTCCATTTTGTAATCGAGTATAATGACAGAAAAGTCGAAGAATACGGTATGGGCGAATCATACCTGTCAGTAGGCGGAGATTTTCTCCACAATCCGAACAGCACGGGAGAGTGGGGCTATGCAACGTTTTATCTCGATGGCCTTTTTGACGGTCGTGCAAAAAAGGTAGGGCCATCCTTCTGGTATAAGGGAAAGCCGGAAACAAGAGAAGAAGCGTATGAGCGAATGGTGGGAATATTAAAGGACTTCCTTAAAGAGCACGGAGATGAAAAGGAGTCAACATCAATGAACGGCCATTTCCCGTGGCACCATTATGCAGGTATAGCAGGCTTCAAGGTTCTCGGAACGGAAATCGGCGAGAATATTTCATATCATCAGATGAAGCTTGCTATAAACAGAGGCGCCGCAAAGCAGTACGGAACGCCCTGGTTCGTTGACTATTCGCAGTGGTTCGGCGGATACATACTGTGCTATGATGCTGATGACGGCACGAAGAACTTCCCGTCATCAAAGTACGGCGGACATGATATCAGCACAATGGAGAGATCGCTTTTGCTTGCGTTTATGATGGGTGCCGATGCAACGATCGCAGAAGCGGGCGCAGGAATGTGCTTCAGACAGAGCGGAGAAATAACGCCATACGGATACGCCTGCCGGAGGCTGAACGAATTCACGGGACAGTATTCAAAAAAGCTGAAACCGTTTGTTCCGTTCGGACTTATCCTCGACAGATACAATGGTATGGCTCTTGACGGGGAACATAATATATACAATACTTTTGACAGGGAAGAATATGATTGGTTTACTTATGACGTTCTCCACAAAATACTCTGGAAGGTGCCTTTTGAAGGCTCGTACGAAGCAGATGCGCACCAGATGGTGAATACGAAGTACGGCGAGCTTTTCGATGTTTTCTTCCCGGATGTGGACGAGAGCATAATGGCAGAGCATAAGGCGTTGATTTTCCTCGGAGGAATAAAGCTTTCAGCGGAAGAAAAGAAGAAATACATTGACTATGTTTCAAACGGAGGCATTCTTCTGCTCAATACGGCTTATGCGGATATATTTGAAGAGCTTGGAGTTATGCTCCCGAGAACTGTTTCAGGAAAGAGCCTTGATGAGATAAAGCTCGGCAAGGGCTCGTTCATTGTGTTCGGAGAAGGCACGGATGATGAGCTTGTGAGATACGATCCTTACGATGAAACGATTCTTGATATGAACTTTATCAATTCTCATCCGGACATAAAGGAAAAGCTTATGAACGGCGAAATGATGAAGGCAGGAAACTGGAGTGCCGCAGGATTTGATGTTGCGCTTGATGAGCTTTACGAAAGATTCGTGCCGTTCTCGTTTTCGGAGGATATTGGATATACGATTTCCGAAACAGAGGATGCATATTACGTTTATGTTTTCAATAATGCGGGTATTATCAAGAAGATAAATAAGCCTGTGGTAATAAACGAAAAGAGAGCGGTCGGGCTTGAGATAAATTATAACGGCGAAGGCAGTATCCTTTCGGCGGAGGATATCTATAACCACCATCAGATCGAGTCTGACGGCAAAAAGATGAAGCTTCGTCTTAAGGCGGGAGACTTTGCCGTAATCAGAATGAAGAAATAAGATATTAAAACAAAAACCCGGCGTGCCGGGCTTTTGTTTTATGATTAAGTGACTTATTATTTAGCTGCTCTTAAGAGAATGGCTTGTCCTGCTTCAAGAGTAAGAACATAATTATCCGCCTTGGTCAATTCGAGTGAATCAGATTCTGTAGCTGATTTCCAGGAAGCTGTTTCAGTGTCAAAATACTCAAGATTGTCAGCTTGAAAAATTTCTTCAAGCTGAATAATATTGAGTTCGCCTCTTTCTGTATTTACAATCATGAAGCTGTCGTCATTGAAGAAGCCTACCATCAGATTCTTGTTGATCAAGGAATGAATCTTACCAAGATCGCCGTAAGAAGTATATTCGGTGCAGTTCTTCTGGAGAGAGTTGCTTATGTGGAATACTGCGGTTGAAGTTTTGCCGTAGAGCTCTTTGCCTAAGGGAAGGAGCCATTTGTTTATCTTCTGAACGTCATAGTAGTGCTGATATTTCTCACCAAGATAGTTCATGCAGGAATCTGTCCAGTTGCTTGCCATAAGACTTTCATCAAGATAAAATGTAAAGTATGATACTGCTTTCATTCCATAGCAAAGGGAAGTATTGACTTCGTAGCAGAGGTCATCATAGGTTACATTCTTATATGCGAGATGCTTTGTGAGGAGTATTATCTGAACGGCGTCAAGTCCGTGTCTGAGGTAGCAGTCCCTGACGGATTCGAGGTTATCAAAGTAGCCGTATCTTTCCGTGTTGTTTCCGAGAATGGCGTAATGATCCCAGCTGATGTAGTCGGGGCCGATTTCGTTTACGAATCTTTCAAGATATTCCTCGTAAGTTGCTGTGGCGAGCTGTTCTTCACTTGCGTAATTCGGGAAAAGATTGATGAATACAGCGTCATCGGGGGAGTATTTTCTGAATGCATCAACCACTACCTTAAGTTTTGCAAAGTCGGTTGCCTGTGGTTCATCACGAAGGTTCCAGCCTGTAATAACATCATCGTATTCTTTGAATCTCTCAACGGCGTTCTTTACGATTTCATCTATTTGTTCCGGAGAGGCAGTATTGATGGCATTGAGAACGTCAAAGATGGGCAGTGAGTCGCACTTGAGGCCGTATTTCCGGAGGTATCCAAGAGCGATCCTGATTTCTTCGTCTGTTGTGTCCCATGTGGTATTAAGTCCTACGCTTGTGAAACCGCATTCAGCTATGGCCTGATAGTAAGTTTCGTTTGTAAAATTCTCTCTGCAAGGGCCGTAGTAGTAGGTTATGGTAAACTCGTTGATGCCTTTTGTGAGCTTTTTGGCTTCGGGTCTTTCGGGAGCAGGCGTTCTGACCGGTGTCGGCTCGGGCGTTTTGATGGGCGTAGTGTCCGGGGATGGCGTTGCTGAAGTACATCCACCGAAGAGAATGGCCAGCACGCACACTGCTGTTAGAAACAATCGTTTTTTCATTGTATTCTCCTTTGTAATTGATCAGATATGTTTATTATTATAGCATAGATATCAAATAATATCAATTTTTTTTATCTGATGTTGTTATTGCTTTTATTGGCAGATTATGATATAATATTTGCAGAGATTATTGCTCAAAAATGCCCTTGCGAGCAAGCATTTTTGTTTGTTATATAACAGAAGAAAAAACAAGGAGAATAACTTATGGCAAGAATAGTGGCTATGGGCGGCGGAGAAAATCCAAAGCTTTTTGAATATGTGAAGAAACTTACAGGGAAGGATAAGCCGCATGCACTTTATATTGGTACGGCAGGCGGAGATGATGAGGCAAAATATAACGGAATGAAGGCTTTGTTTGAGAGCATAGGTTGTATTTCCGCGTCGCTCGATCTGATAAAGAAAGAATATACAGAAAAAGAGCTTGACGATATATTGGATGATACGGATATGATATATATCTGCGGTGGAGACACATATCTGATGCTTGAGGTGTGGAAGCGTACGGGCTTTGATAAAAAACTCAGAGAAATCTACGAAAAGGATTCAGCTGTGCTCTGCGGGAGCAGTGCAGGAGGTATGTGCTGGTTTGCAACAGGATACAGTGACTGCAGCAGAAAAAAGAAACCGGGCAGCAACGTAGGATTCCTTGATTGTCTCGGATATTATGAAGAGGCATTCTGTCCGCATGCAGGCTCAAGAGGAAAGGAATTTGAAGAGGAGCTTCCGGAGCTCGGAATTGACGGATACAGGATGGATGATGAGACTGCTTTTGTTGATAACAACGGAAAGATATCGTTTATCAGAAGCGAGGATATGCTTAACGTATGCATTATAAGATGCACCGAAAACGGCATTGTGAAGGAATACCCCGAAGTCATCACTCTGTAATGAACAGATTCGGATAAATAAGAATAATAAAGGAGAATTGAAATGAAAAAGGCTATAATTACCGTAAACGATAAAGAGACACTCAGACCGATAAAGCCGCTTCATGGCGTTAACAACGGCCCTCTTTCTATTTATGACGGTCAGCAATTCAAATTTGATGCTTCAAAGTTTTATCAGGAAGCGGAAATTCCGTACGTTCGTCTTCATGATGTTGAATATCCTTACGGCGGAGAGCTTTTTGTTGACTATGAGTGTATCTTTCCGAACTTTGATGCGGACGTAAACGATCCCGCAAATTATTTCTTCAACGAGACAGACAGATTCGTCGGAGCTATATTTGCAACGGGATCAAACATAATTTACAGACTCGGCGTTTCAATCGAAGGCGCAAGAGTAAAGCGTTTTATTGGCGGTCCGCGTGATTACAACAAGTTCGCTGATATCTGTCTTCACATAATCGCTCATTATACTGAGGGTTGGAAGAGAGGCTTTACATACAAGGGTATTCAGTGGGAAATCTGGAACGAACCCAACGGTACGACAGATATGTGGACGGCGGGAAACGAAGCTTATGCCGATTTTTATGCCATTACGGCAAAGAAGATAAAGGAACGCTTTCCGAACGAGCTCGTAGGCGGCCCTGCAGTAAGCTATATGACAGGTGAACGTTGGCCGAACTGCCCGAAGCTTGTGGATGCGCTCAGAAAGAAACTTATGGAGGATCCGACGATACCTATGGATTTCTTCTCCTTCCACAATTACGCGTGTGAGCCGGAAGACGTTGTTGAGAACGCAAAGCTTGCAAGGCAGTTTCTCATTGACACTCATCACGAGGATGCTATCATAATTATGGATGAATATAACTATATGATAGATTGGGACAGAAAGGACGCCTGCGATTTTATGGTTACGGAGGAAGCCGCCGCTTTCCTTGCCGCAAACTTTGCCGCTATGCAGGATTCGTTTGTTGACGAGGCGTGCTACTACTCTGCACAGGTATGGAGAGATGCAAAGAGGGATAAGAGCAGAAGAGTAACGTACATCCCCGGCAAATATATGACGAGATGGAACGGTATTTACAAGGTGAACGATGAGGGTGAGCTTGAAACATTGCCGCCGTTTGAGTCGATGCTCAAATTCAATGAGCTGAAAAAGCTCGGCACCCAGATCAAGACGACGATCGAGGGCGATGCAAGAGTATATTGCATAGGTGCAACCGACGGAAAGAATGCCGCAGCATATTATGTCAATTTCTCTGCCGAAGAGGTTGAGGTAACGTTCAGAGGCGAAACAAAGGTAATGAAGCCTTTTGAAGTTGTAATGAAGAAGTGGACGGTATAATCTGTCAATAATACAAGAACTTCCCGTTTTCAAGGAACGGGAAGTTCTTTTTTATGCTTTTTTATCTTATTTGCCTGAGAAAAGCTTTATCTGCTTTTTGAATTCTCTTATTTCCGCATCGGACGGTATCCAGGCCTTGTTTCCGTTGTCATCTCTTCCCAGAGCTACGGCCTTGGAGCTTCCGTAAATGTGGTACGGCAGAACGTCTATTCCGCGGCAGTGAGCAAGCTTTGATTTCAGCTCTGCAACAGCCTTTGCGTGCTCCGGCGTCAGGTTGACTGTTTTCACGGCGATACAGCGAAGCACCGTCACGGCACCGAGCGAATCTGCCTTTTTCAGATTGGAGATGATCAGATCGGGATAAACTCCCGTCATAAGCTTGTGGCGATTGCGGTCTGTATCCTTGATGTCCCAGAGAAACGTATCAACCACAGGAACGAGCTTTTCAATGAGCTCCTCGGGGAAGTAGCCGCAGGTTTCAACTGCGGTGTTTAAGCCTTCTGCCTTTGCACGGCGAAGCAGCTCTATAGTTTTCTCACCGTGGAAGAGCGGCTCGCCTCCCGAGAGGGTAAGCCCTCCCTTTTTGCCGTAAAAGGCTTTGTCTTTCAGTACCTCGGTGAGTATTTCATCTATTGTCATGCATTCTGCGGCGGCTTCGAGCGCACCCGTCGGGCAGGCGGAAACACAGCTCATGCAGCCCTTGCAGTTGATTCTTGAAATACTGTGACCTTCATCGGAAAATGTATGTACTCCGTTTCTGCAGGCGGCGAAGCATGCTCCGCACATGATGCACAGACGTGAATTGAACATAAATTCCCGATTGGGATTTTGCGTTTCTGGGTTATGACACCAGCGGCATCTTAAAGGACAACCCTTGAGAAATACTGTTGTTCTTACACCGTCACCGTCATGGGAACAGAATTTCTGTATTTTTGTGACGGGTAGAGTTACATCGTTCATCATAAATTGCCTTGGCTTGTTCTGTCTATGATCATCTGCTGCCATTCGTCGTTCAGTGTAACGAATCGCGCATTCCAACCGGAAACACGTACTGAAAGTGTTTTGAAGCTCTGAGGATCCTTCTGAGCGGCAAGAAGAGTTTCTACGTCCACTGTATCAGGCTGGAAGAAGAACCCACCGAGTGTGACAAAGCCTCTCATCAATCCTTTGAGAGCTTCCAGACCGTTCCTGCCTGTGAGAGTCTGAGGTGAGATTTTGAGATCAAGAGCGGCGCCGGTAGTCATTTTCCTTAAATCAGCTTTGCAGTAAGAGCGGATAACGGATGTTGCACCGGAGAAATCCGTGTCAGGCGTAGGAGATGCATTTCCTGCGAGGATCTCGCCCTTCTTGTAGCCGAAGGCAGTTGCCGTTCTTGTGGGGAGCCAGTCAACGTTTCTGCCGAACGTGGAGATTCCCGGCACAAAGTGCGCATCGTACTTGGGACCTTCGCCGATGACCTCTTTTACAACGTCTGCAAAGAGATCAACAAGACGAACGTAGTAATTATCAGCTTCATCGCTGTCATTTCCGTAATAATTGTATTTTGTTCTTGCGTAATTGCGGAGCTCCTCATGACCTTCCCAGTTGTTCCTGAGTGCGGCAATGAGCTCCTTGAACGAAATGAGCTTTTCTTCATAAACGAGCTTTTGAATGGCAAGAAGTGAATTTGCGATATCCGGCAGACCGCCTATGTGAGGCGAACGAACGAAATATTTCGTGCCGCAGTTGTGGTATGAACTCATTCTCTCAATGCAGTCGCCCTCAAATACTCCAACAACATTGATTTCGGCGCACATTTTCTGACCTCTGAGGCGCAGTCTGTCGCTACCGGGCAGGAACCATCTTTCCACGCTCTCGTAGTACATCATTTTTATGGTGTCCTTGAGACCTGCTCTGAAAGCATTGATAATATCGTCAATGCAAGCAAAATCAGGTATTTCGCCATACGTTACAGTGCCTACCGTGCGGTTGAAAATATCAAGTCCGTCAAATGGCCAGTAAGCAAAGTGCGTTTTGCCGGGGATCTGGACTTCCCAGCAGCCGTCATTTGCGAACTGTCTTGCTTCCTCAAGCTCATAGCCGTCCTTGAGAAGCGCATCTATAACGACTTCTTCGTTGTAGAACGCAATCACGCCGCCGCCGTGACGGACTACTCTTGCCGCCTTGTCGAGAAGCTTTGCGGGAGTCTTTGAATTGAGTCTGATGCTTATCGGGAAATCGGAGATCGGAAGCTCTTCCACTATATCAAGAACGAGATATGTAACTTCATTCGTTATTTCCTTGCCGTTTTTGTCAACACCGGCGAGAACTATGTTCTGATAGTGCTGTGCATCGCCTGTTCCTCTGCGTGTGCAGGATTCTATCCACTCACAGCCCTTGATGAACATTGTTGCAAGAACTTCTCTTGCTTCCTCAATGGTAGTTCTGCCTTCTTTAAGATCGTTTTTCAGATAGTCTCCGAGGAGATAATCTATTCTGCCTATTCCCGGCCAAGTACCGCAGAGTCTTAAGAAGCTGAACTCCATCCAGAGCGCCTGAACTGCCTCACGGAATGTGGTGGCAGGATGAAAAGGCACTACCTTGAGCGTTTCGTAAATATCGGGATGCGTATCCTTTGTTGCTTCGAGATAACGCCCGTGATATATCCTGAAGGACTCTATCGTTGAAAGAAAGCTCTGAAGCACACGTCTTTCTTCATCGTTTATGGAGGCGTCTTTGAGCTTCTCTTCTATTCTGTTCTGTTTTGCGTCAAGTCCGAAACGGATAGTCTCCTCAAAGTCAACTGTGAGGTGGCTCTGTCCGCCCATTCGACCGTCGCCTCCCCAGTATACCGGGGTACAATGTCTTACGGCAAGACCGAGAGTTGCCGAGCCCGATACCTTCTCGTACTCACATACTCTGATGGGTGCTTTTTCGGCTATCCTTCTTATTGCAATATCGTATCTGTCCTCCGGAGACATCGATTCAATGTTTTCGATATCGCAAAGAGAGACTGTTTTCTGCTTCATGGCCTCATCGCCGTACATTCCGTGAAGGGAATCCCATGCCCACTGACGGATAGTTTCAGGAAGACGAACAGGACGCGGAGTCTTTGAAGCGGTATAGAATTTTATCATGATTATTGCCTGTCTGCAGAATGCAGACCTTCCTTTCATAAAACTGAACTATTCGGTTCATTACTATGATAAGATATTTTTGCCGATTTGTCAACACCAAATTTATTTTTTTTCTATTGATTTTTAAGCATTTTTGTGCTAAACTTATCAAAGCAAGCAAAGGGGGCAAAATCTCAATGAAATATCGTACAGACAGATACGGCAACAAGCTTTCGGTACTCGGCTACGGATGTATGCGTTTTACGCAGGTGGCAGGAATCACGGATATGAAAAAAACCGAGAAAGAAATAATGGCGGCAATCAATGCCGGAGTGAATTATTTTGATACGGCATACATTTATCCGGGAAGCGAAGCGGCGCTCGGAGAGATACTTGAATCAAACGGCGTCAGGGACAAGGTCAATATCGCCACAAAACTGCCGCACTACATGATAAAGAATTCCGACAGCATGGAGAAATTCTTTTCAGAGGAGCTCCGGAGGCTGAGAACCGATCATGTCGATTACTATCTCATGCATATGCTGACGGATACAAAAACGTGGGAGCGGCTTAAATCATTCGGAATCATCGAATGGCTCGAGGAAAAGAAGAAGTCAAGCGCCATCAGACAGGTAGGCTTTTCTTATCACGGCAATTCGGATATGTTTCTGGAGCTGCTTGATTGCTACGATTGGGATTTCTGCCAGATACAGTATAACTATATGGACGAAAACTCACAGGCAGGTGTCACAGGTCTGAAGAAGGCGGCTGAAAAAGGCATACCTGTAATAATAATGGAGCCGTTGAGGGGTGGAAAGCTTGTTTCGGGATTGCCGAAGGAAGCAAGAAAACTCATGGAACAGCACCCGTCAAAGCGTTTGCCTGCGGAGTGGTCATTTGACTGGCTGTGGGATCAGAAGGAGGTAACGGTCATCCTTTCGGGAATGAATTCGCTTGAAATGGTGGCTGAAAACTGCGCTTCTGCCGACAAAGCGGAGGAGAATATGCTCTCTTCCGAGGACAAGAAGCTGCTTTCGGATGTCGTCTCGATAATAAATAAGAACATGAAGGTCGGCTGCACGGGGTGCAGATACTGTATGCCATGCCCGAAGGGAGTTGATATACCGGGAACGTTTGCGGCATATAACAGAAGAACTTCCGACGGAAAAGTAAGGGCGCTCGTTGACTATTTCATGTGCACAGGCGTGCGCAAGGATTACACCGGCCCAGGCAACTGCATAGGCTGCGGAAAGTGCGAGCAGCATTGCCCGCAGAAGATAGACATCAGGAATCAGCTCAGACAGGCAAAAAAGACGTTTGAAGGCCCTGTATACAAAATCGGCAAAAAAGTACTTCCGTGGTTCATGAAATATTGACATTATCGCTTTTGAGTGATATAATTAGCTATCAAAAGAATAAACAGAGGTAAAATATGCTTTGTAATTATCATACACATACGGCCCGCTGCGGACATGCAAGAGGCTTTGAGAGGGACTATGTTGAGGCGGCAATACGTGCTGGCTTCAAGAAGCTCGGATTTTCAGACCACGTGCCGACACCGGCATACGATCCGGAGTTCCCGCAGTTCAGAATGCCGTTGTCGGAGGCACCTGAATATACAAGCGAAATAAACAAACTAAAGGAAGAGTATAAGAACGATATCGAGCTTTTCGTAGGCTATGAGTGCGAGTACATCCCGTTCGTTTTTGACGAGCACATGAAGATACTCAATGATCTTGGCTGTGAATATATCATTCTCGGACAGCACTTCCTTATCGTTGACGATCCGGAGGATCCTTACCCGGGCTATGGCGGAACAGAGGACAAGAGAAGAGTGCAGATGTATACCGATCTTGTGACGGAAGGCATAAGCACGGGAAAATTCTCTTATGTCTGCCATCCTGATATATTCAGGTACACGGGAACGGATATTGATTTTCTCTACGGAGAGTACAGAAAGATATGCGAAACGGCAAAGAAATACGATGTTCCGCTTGAATTCAATATGCAGGGCTATATTGAGCATCGCCATTATCCGAAGGATGATTTCTGGCAGATAGCAAAGGAAGTCGGCAACAAGGCCATAATCGGTGTTGATGCACATTATCCGGAGTTCATAAATGCGGACAATTTCAGAAAATGCGCAGACCACCTTGCCGAGCTTGGAGTTGAGCGACTTGAGGATTTACAGCTCAGATCAATCATTTAAAATGAGACCGCTTTTGCCGTATGGCAGAGGCGGCTTTTTTTGACGGCATATTGACATTTGGGCAATAATTTGTTATACTTATGAACAGAGAAATCTGATATTGCAGGCGAAAATATCAAATTTTTATCCTTCGGAATCAGAGTAAAAGGAGAAAAGAGCAAATGAAAACAGAAATGCCGATAATAGAAGCGGCTCTCAAAGAAAGAAAACTCCCGATTGCAGTTGCCGCAGGGGAACACCTGACAGAAGAGCAGTGGGCTGAGCGAAAGAAGAAGCTGATCAACGTGATGGCAAGGGAGATGTTCGGCTTTATCCCGGAAAAGTGGAGAAATCTGCCGATGCGTGTGGAACCGGACGAGAAGAAGCCTTTCGACCCTGTGCATCACTGCGCGGGAAAGATACAGACACGTCTGTATAATATGATATTCACGTTTGAGGACGGCTTTGAGTACAAGGTTCCGTTCGTACTGCATTTCCCGTGGAAGGTTCAGAAGCCGCCTGTCATCATGCACATTGCATTCAGGCGTGAGTATCCTGACAGATATCTTCCCGTGGAGGAGATCACGGACAGGGGATATGCCGTTCTGCAGTTCTGCTATGCGGATGCCACTCCCGATACAATGCACAGTACATATACGAACGGCCTTGCGGAGCGCCTCGTTGAAAAGCCGCGAAAAGCAGATACATGGGGCAATATAGGTATATGGGCTTACACCGCAATGAGGATGATGGACTGGATAGAAGAGCAGCCCGATCTCGATGCGACAAGGGTCACGGTTTCGGGACACTCAAGGCTCGGGAAAACGGCTCTCTGGTGCGGAGCATTGGATGAAAGATTTTACTGCGTATTCGCAAACTGCTCGGGCTATGGTGGAACAGGCCTTATCCGAGGAAAAATCGGAGAAAATATTTCTGATTTCATCAGAGGTGGTTCGTGGTGCTGGTTCTGCGAAACATTCAAGGATTACGTCAACAAACCTGCGGAGGAATTGCCATATGATATGCATTTTCTGACATCCGCCGTTGCTCCCCGATATCTTTATATCGGCGTGGCAAAGGACGATGTCTGCATAGATTACACAAGCGACTTCTTATCTGCGGCTGCGGCATCAAATGCGTGGGAGGCTCTTGGCTATAAGGGACTTGTGACAAAGGATGAGCTTCCTGTCCCCGGGAAGACGATTCTGAATGAAGGCAGAATAGGCTATCATGTCCGTATGGGAAATCACTACCTCTCCCGTGAGGATTGGGGATACTTCATGGACTTTATGGATAAGAAGCTGAAAGAATAACATCAATAAAAGAACCCTGCAGAAAAATTATATTCTCTGCAGGGCTTGTTTTATTTCTCTTTGTAGTAGAGAAGACAGTGGCAGTAGCCTTCAAAATCCTTATCGGCTATCTGTTCACGGAATTCTTTACACATACATTTTGTGTCGGGCGTACGTTCACGGCGGCACGGGCAAAAGCCTCCTGTTTCCTTGAGACCTTCCTTGACCGCATTCACGATCTCGGTATTATCATTGTAGCGGATTTTCATTACTTATATTCCTCTATTACTGAAACGATTTCTTCCTTTGCACGGTAGCCGACAAGTGTTTCGGCGAGACTGCCTTCGGATATGAATGCGAGCATAGGTATTGCCGAAACACCGAATGAATCGGCAAGACCGGGCTCATCGTCAACATTCACCTTGCAGAACTTGACGTCGGGCATTTCCTTATCAAGCTGTTCGAGGATCGGCGAAAGCATACGGCAGGGTCCGCACCATGTTGCCCAGAAATCGACAACGCAGAGCCTGTCGGAGTTGAGAACTTCGTTTTCAAAATTATCTTTTGTTAATATTGTCATAACATATACCTGCCTTTCTGTTTTACATATATTATCTGCATCTGCAAACGGATTATAATACTATTGTATTGAATGACTTTGCAGGAAGCAGATAACTGTTTTCTTCGAGGGTGATAGTGATATCCTTTTCGTATGGATTTGCGGCGACAATGACTTTTTTTCCGTCAGGATTGACGAAGGCGCAGCATTCTGCTGAAAACTCTCCCTCGAGCTCAATGTACTCTGCACCTCTTTCAACAAAGTGAGAGAAGTGCTTCATTACGAAAAATTCGGGATTGAAGATAAGCTTTTTGTCCTTGACGGATACGAGCGAATTCTGCTTCCATCCCCATGTGCTTTCCTCATCTGCTTCAAGCGCAAAGTTCCAGTAAACGAACGCTGATGCCCCGTTCCTGAAATAGTGGCGCATTAAATCAAATGTGTAGAACGCATATTCGTAATCGTTCTGACCGTCACCGCACTCACATTCGCTCTGGACTATCTCAAGCTCCGGGAAATCGTCATGTGTCTGCTGAACGGAAAACTTTCCGTTCCACTGATAGCAGGCACCGCTTAAGTACTTCCTTGCGTTTTCGTCACGCATCGCATAGCCGAGGTAATCCGAGTAACGCGTCGAGAGCAATCTGAAATCAGGCTCCGGCCCGGTTGTTGTTCCCCAGAATATTTTTACGCCTGTACCTTCAAGAGCAGGCCCGAGATAATTGCCTATAAAGTCTGTCAGCACCTTTCCGTTGATCACACAGGATGGGAAACGCTGATTGCTTGCGGGCTCGTTCTGCGGATTCACAAAAATGAGCGGAAAGCCACGCTTCTGCATTTCTTCAACGAACCTTCGGAAATAGCGCGCATATGCCGAAAGCTTTTCGGGAACGGCATCAAACCTGCCGTTGCTGTAAACCTTCTTCGTTTTCAGCCAGAGAGGCGGACACCACGGCGTTGCGAAGAGCTGAAGCTCTTTCTGACGGGACAGTGCCTCACGGATGAACGGATACACGTTTTTTTCGTCACGCTCGACGGAAAAATGTTCCATATCGAAATCGTTTTCGACCTCGGCAAATGAATAGAATTCCTCTGAAAAATCGTTTGCACCGACAGGCATTCTGCAGAAATTGAAGTTACAGCCGTCTTTGCCGAAAAACTCATCAAGAACGGCTTTTTCTTCCTCTTCGGGAAGCAAATCAAGCGTGATCTTGTTCAGCTCGTTGAAGCAGGCACCAAACCCCCTTATTTTCTGCTTTTTATTACCGATTTCAAGCCTGATTCCTCGGCAGGAGGATGTTTTGCCCTCCTGCCAGGGAGAATGTTTGGTCGTAGTGATTATCATTTCCGGTACAGCTTATCAGTTGAACTTAGGAAGCCAATCGCCGTGAGCTTCAATGAGATCGTCACAGAGTGATACGATATCATCAATGCTGAGCTCGGAAGCTGTGTGAGGCTCGAGCATAGCTGCCTGATAGATAATGTCTTTCTTTCTTGTCTTTGCGGCTTCGATAGTAAGAAGCTGAACGTTGATGTTTGTTCTGTTCATTGCGGCGAGAACTTCAGGGAGTTTGCCGATCTTTGTAGGCTGAATGCCTGCCTTGTTTACGAGACAAGCAACCTCAACGCAGGCTTCTGCAGGGAGGTTCTCGATGAGACCGTTATTGAGAACGTTGCCGCCGATCTTGTAAGGAACGTCTGTTGTGATGGCTTCCATGATGTATGAAGCGTATTCATGTGTTCTTGAGTGAGAAACGTTGCCTGCGAGATACTCTGCCTTCTGGTTCTTCCAGTTGTTGATCTGGTTGATACATCTGCGGGGATATTCGTCGAGCGGAATGTTGTATCTTTCGATGAGCTCCGGGTACTTTGACTTGATGAAGAGGTTATTGTACTCAGAGTTGTGTTCGCTGGACTCTGTGCAGTAGTAGCCGAAACGTCTGATGTACTCAAAACGAACGAGGTCCCACTTGCAGGCGTTCATGTCAGCGCCTTCAACCTCTTTGCCCTCGAGTATTGCGATAGCACGTCTTCTGATTTCAGGGTAGAGATCGTTGCCGTCTGCATCCTTGAGCTCAAGCAGCCAACCCATGTGGTTGATACCTGCTATCTTCTCCTGGAGCGGCTCCTTTGCCTGAATGCCGAGCTTTGCAAGGAGATGACGTGAGCAGCACTGAACGCTGTGGCAAAGACCTACTGTCTTGATATTGGAGTATCTCTGCATATAGCCTGCGAGCATAGCCATAGGATTTGTGTAGTTGAGGAAGTATGCATCAGGGCAAACCTCTTCCATATCTCTTGCAAAATCTTCAAGCACAGGGATAGTTCTGAGCGCTCTGAAAATACCGCCGATGCCGAGTGTATCGGCGATTGTCTGACGGAGACCGTACTTTTTCGGAATCTCAAAGTCAGTTACGGTGCAGGGCTCATAGCCGCCGACCTGAATTGCGTTTACTACGAAGTTTGCACCGCGAAGTGCATCCTTACGGTTCTCAACGCCGAGATATTTCTCGATTTTTGCTCTGCCCATGTTGATATTGGTATTCAGAGCAGAAACCATGATGTATGATTCTTCGAGTCTCTCTGCATCTATATCATAAAGTGCGATAACAGAATCCCACAGAGACGGAACAAACATTACGTCACCGAGTACATTCTTTGCAAATACGGTGCTTCCTGCACCCATAAATGTTATTTTAGCCATAGTAATCCTCCGTAAATAGAATTATATATTACTTTGAATATTATACAATATTTATATCAATAATTCAACATCAAATTAAAAAAGATATAAAAAAAACGGAGCATCCGAATGAATGCTCCGCATATCTGTAATCAATACAGAAATTATTCCTTTGTAATTCTGAAGCTGCCGATGATCGGGAGTTCCTTTGCCTTACCCTTGATAGCCATGATGATACCGAATACCATAAGAGCGAGAGTAGGAAGGTAAACGAGAAGATAGTTGAGGATTGAACCAACAACCGGAATCCAACCGAGAGCAATGTTGAGAACTGCGCTCAATACTGCGTTAGCAACGAAGAGGAGCATACCCTGCTGAACATGATACTGTACCCACTTCTGATTCTTTGCACAGAACATAGGAATGAGGAAGAGGATAGAGATGTATGAGATGATAGCGAAGAACTTGTTCTTGCTTTCGCCTTCATAATCAGCTGTTGTATCACGTGTATCCAACAATTTCTTAAAACCCTTTTTCTCTTCTGTCTTAGCTTCTGCTTTTACTGAAAAATCAGCGCCGCACTCCGGACATACAGTTACCTCTTCCGGAATTTCTTTTCCACACTTAGGACAAAATGCCATAATAATACCTCCATAGTAAAATTAGATTTGCATTTATATTATACATCATTGTTTTGAAATTTGCAATAGAAATTCAAAAGAATTTTGGGCTTTTTTGAACTTTTTTTGAAAATTTTCTGTATTTTTTATTAAATTGCATCCCTGACAAGGGAAAACAGACATTCCTCGAACAGATTTTGTTCGTCAATATGCGGCGAAATACAGCCGGAGCTGAAGCCCGACCACTTTTTCAGGTGCGAGGGCGTGAAGCGTGAGGCTATTGCGCTGACACGGCAAGGCAGGCGGCGGAGTATGTATTCCGGTTCAAGGTCGCATCTGCCGGAAAGATATGAGCCGAGCGCAAAGGAACCGCTGCTTTTCCTGAGGCAGGCGTTCATTTCGTCAAGTCTGCCGTCCTTATTGGATGCGGCGGCAGGTGATACGCAGGCGGCGGCAAAGTCCGAGACGCTCTTTGAATCGGCAAACACGGTTTTCTTTTTCAGATAGGGATAGTCCGATGCGGCACTCACGGGTGCGGACATCAGCACTCCTTCGACATACCGGCAGGCGTGCGCCGCCATTGCGGCAAAGGATGCGCTGATGCCGGAGGCGGCAATAATGACGGGCGCTTGTATCTTTTTTTCGATAAACTCCCTTATGAATGAGACAAAGACGGGTGCCGAGCATGCTTCGAGGCATTTGTCAGAGCGGGCGAATCCCGGCAAGTCGACAGCCCACACACGAAAACAACGTGAAAGCGATATGTACTCATCACGCCACTCGAACGAAGACATTCCGGGCCCGAGCGAATGCAGAAAAAGAACGTTTTTGCCGATGCCGGAATAGACGTAGTACACTCTGCCGGCGTGGGAGTAGAATATACCGCTTGTGCCGGGAAGCCTTGCGGGAAGGTTACCCTGCAGGGACGGAAAATAGCAATCCATAGATACCTCCTGAAAAATAATATTGAAAATTTTTCTCGGGTGTTATATAATATATTATATGAATACGGATGAGGGAGTGTTAATCAAATTATGAAAAGTCACTTTTTTGCATACATTATGAGAATGAAGAGTATCAGGCGCTGGGGTCTTATGCACAACACCGAAACGGAGAATATAAAGGAACACTCCGCTGACACGGCGTACATTGCTCACGCTCTTGCTGTTATCGGCAACAGAGTATACGGTAAAAACCTGAACACGGAAAGCATAGTTTTCCATGCGCTCTATCACGATGTTTCTGAGGTAATAACGGGCGACCTTGCCACGCCTATCAAGTATCACAATGATGATATCAAGGAAGCATACAAGGCGATAGAAGCTTCTGCTTCCGCCAAGATACAGAGTATGCTTCCGGAAGAGCTGAAGGCGGACTATTACTGCCTGGAAGATCCTGAGGATGAGTACGAAAGAAAACTCGTCAAAGCGGCTGACAAAATATCAGCATATTTCAAATGTGTAGGTGAAACAGCTTCGGGAAACAATGAGTTTTCAAGAGCAAAGGAAACTATCCTTGCAAGGATAAAAGAATATGATCTGCCCGAAGTCGAGTATTTTATGAACACGTTCGCCGACAGCATCAACCTCACGCTCGATGAGCTTGGCGACAAATAAAATCCTGCCGAAAACGGTTACCCGTGATATGCGTTGCGTATTGCGGGCTTTTTTTGTTCGGAAAAACATGATTTGTTATGAAAAAACTGTAACCTATGCCGTTTGCTCTGCGTTATTTAGAGTGAAAGGCCTTTACACTGCAGAGAAAGGAAGTGGATCATTTGGATGATGAAG
The DNA here is from genome assembly GCA_045627045.1 of Clostridia bacterium. GTDB lineage: Bacteria > Bacillota > Clostridia > HGM11327 > HGM11327 > SIG351. The sequence continues at coordinate 69,063 of JAZQMY010000048.1, forward strand.
AGATCAAAAGACTTTATTCGGCGAGAGACGAGAGAGCAATAGAGGAAACGAAGCAATGCTACGGCAGATACATCCTTTCCATCGCATACAACATCCTCAATAACAACGAGGATGCGCTTGAATGCGAGAATGACGTTTACCTGAAACTCTGGAACACCGTTTCCGATAAATGCTCAGCCGATCTGAAAACTCATATTTCGGTCGTTACGAGGTCAAGAGCCATAAGTATGCTTCGTGAGAGGAACGCTCTTAAAAGAGGGGCAGGCGAGCCTGAGAATATACCCGTGCCGATAGACGACATAGCGGAGCTTCTGCCGGACGAAACGGTGGATAACGAAATAATAGAAAAAGACGAACTGAAAAGCCTGATCAATTCATTCCTTTCGGCGCTTCCCACAGAGGAAAGGACGGCATTCATCAAAAGATACTGGTTTGCCGAGCCTGTGAAAACGGTAGCTGAAGAAATGGACATATCTCAGAGCAAAGCAAAAATACTGCTCATGAGAACGAGAAACAAATTAAAGCAACATCTGAAAGGAAAAGGAGTAGTAATATGAAAAAAACGGATACAGCGTTCAATATGCTCGATGCGATTGACGAAAAGCATATTGAAGAAGCGGTGAATTATAAAAAGAAGGAAAAGAAAATATCTTTCAGCCTTGTGGGATGGCAGAAAGGACTTGTTGCGGCGTGCCTTGCTTTGGCAATAACGCTGGGAGTACTCGCAATGTCGGGAGTGATAAACCCGGTAAACGCAGTGGAGGGCACTCCTGTGCCTACACCGAGGGTAAAGGACATAAACGTGCTTACGGATTTTGCAAAGTCCGGTGTAAGGTACTACAAGGAAGATTCTGACGGTGTATATTATTATGGCAAACCGGGTTACGATTATTTTGAATCTGTTGGAAGTCCTTCAAGAATAAAGGGTTTGATCTCTCCGAAAGAATTTGGTGATCTGAGCAAATTGGAAAATGCTTATCTTTGCGTTGACAATATGAGCGATTACAAATTCGCCTGCGAGGACGGAACGGAATTTCATATCATGGTGAACTACAAGGCATGGAACAGGTATCAGCTTGATGATGACGACAAAACGATCGACTGGTACAACAAAGCAAACAAGGCTTTTGCGGACAATATGTTGTCAGCTTATAATTATGCGGCAAAGCTCCCCGAGGCTGCGGAATATGATCCTTCGCTGTTTTCTGAGGACCTGAATGACTGCTATGACGGCTCGACAGACCTCATTCTTGACGGCGGAAACCTCGTGTATTCGTACGTTGACGGCAAGCTCTCATGTATCTGGTTCTATGCCTGCGATACTTTGTTTGAAATATACTCTGACAAAAAGACAGACTGGGTACACAGCCTTGACGGATGGCTCTCTGATTTAGCTTCCATGGAGACTGCTCCGAGAGCGGCGAAAAGGCTCAGAAGCATTTCCGAAGCTTCGTGGAAATTGGCACTTCAGGACATTTACGACCGTATAGAGTACGGAAAGGAAACAGGACACATAACTTATCCTGATAGCTGGTACAGAAAGGATGCGGAAAAATGAAAGAAAACGGCGTTTTATTAAATAGGACAAAGAAAGGAAATAAAATGAAAAAAACAATATTTATTATTTCGGTAACGATAATTCTTTGCACAGTCTTGTTCACAAGCCCTGCAATGGCATTATACCGTGGCGTTTATTATACGCACAGAGGAGAGCTATATGATGATATGGCTGACAGACCGACTGCTGTTTGCAGAACACTTGGGATGGTAAGAAATTTCTATAATAGCTATGAATTTTCAGCGGAATGTATAAACGGAGTTGCTTCATATAATAATTCAACATTTTATAATTCAAAAGGAGTAGAAGCATTTTGCGATGGTTGCAATCATGTTCGGAACGGCGAGCTTCTCCCCGTTCCTGCCGAAGAATGATCCAAGATCCCCCATGATCGCTCCGCTCAGTGTGGAGTGAAGTAAAATATGATCCCGCTGTCCTTCCTTTTGGACGGCGGGATTTTTTGCTTTTTGCGAGATCTGATTGTGGGCTCCGCCCACACCTGCCAAAACCTGCGGTTTTGGAATCCCTTTATCTGCTTCGCAATGCTTGAACTGAAAAAGTGTAAAAAAAGAAAATCTCCGAGGCTACCATAGCCGAGGCGATTTTCGTGGATTTCGTCTCATAGTATCGCTTTCGGGGTTCTTAGTGGGACTTTCCCGTGAAAGTCCCACTAAGTCTTTCCCATTCTGCTACGCAAAACGCCGCTTATGTTGAAGCGGCTCCGCACCTTGCCATGGAAGGCTACGGTGCGGTCGGGAAAGATGCTGAAGTGTGGCACGTTTTATCCCGTTATCTTCCTGCGTAGGCTTTGCAGGAAGATAACTTTATTTTACGCAAATTCTATGGGTTAATGGGGAACGGCAGAGCCATTCCCTGGGAGGGCTATTTTGCGGGACTCCGTCCCTGCACCCTGCCAAAACCTACGGTTTTGGAATCCCTTTATCTGCTTCGCAGTGCTTAAACTAAAAAATGCGGTAAAATGAGAAAATCTCCGAGGCTACCATAGCCGAGGCGATTTTCGTGGATTTCGTCTC
>JAZQMY010000049.1:0-54038 GCA_045627045.1 Clostridia bacterium
TAAACACCCTCGTAAACGTCGTTTACGTTTGGGACGATAAGCTGGTTATCTATTATAACATCAGGGAATTCGATAGCGTTGAATATTCAGACGTTATTGAGGACCTCGGCAGTGTTCGGACAGGTTGTCACCCGGACTGCCAGAATCCTGCAGATAATATGTCTGCAGGATTTTTTATCGGCATTATCACCCTCACACCATATTTTAGATAAAGTTTTAATAAAATTCACAATTTTTATGGTTTTTCTACTTGACAATATACTGTTTTTCTAATATAATAGTGTAAGCAGAGTATATCTGTACTCTTATATGTTTCAAGAGGTCAATACGGTACAATTCCGCATTGAAACGGAGGTTTTATTATGAAGAAATATTTAGCTGTCGTTATGGCAGTTCTCATCGCACTCTGTGCTTTCATGATGACAGGCTGCGCCAGCAAAACAAACGTCATTACAAAAACTACTATGCCAGGTACTTACGATATCGATAAAGATACCTTTCAGAGATACGTTTCTATCGTAACAAATGGCTATGGTGAAAATTGCCACTTCGTAAAGAAGATCGATGCAACAGGTTACGACGCATATGGTTACGAAAACATAGGCTTCTCTGTTGACTTCCATCCTCAGTACATCTTTGAGCAGAAGTATGAAGATGTTACAGTCACATGTGCCGTTACATACAACTATGTTCAGTATCTTGCTTCAACAAAGACACAGAAGGTCTACAGTGACGAAATCGAATTCACAGTTCAGCTCGACGAAAACGGAAAAGCATTCTACACATACGTTCAGCCTTTTGGACTTGAGGACAACGTTTACTGCCAGTATGCATTCACTCCGAAGGTAACAAAGATCGAAGTTCTCGAAGCTTCAGGCAAGGTTACATACCTCCCGAGAGATACTCAGTACGACTTCATCGCAAAGCCGACACCGACTCCTGCAGCAAAATAATCTTTCAATCAGCAAACATCAATGCCGTCATACATATTGTATGGCGGTTTTATTTTGCCCATCAGTTATGCTGTATCTGAGTATTGCATCAAAGCTGATATTATCTTTTCTGAGGACTTGTTTTCCTCTTCTCTGCCTTTATTTTATCTCTGCCTGTAAGTATGCATATAAAAAAAGAGCCGCTTCGGAGCCATCTGATGCTCCGGAGCGGTGTTTCGTTCTGTATGGATTTCTTATTGTTTCTTTATGGGATTGCTTTCGTATGAGCTTTCCTTGAGAGAAAGCATAGTGCCGAGCGTTTCAACGCTTTCAAGCAGATTGTCATCAAGATTTATATACTCTATTGAAGTATTCGCCCTGAAATCCGTAATGTCCTTGATTCCGCAGTTCTTCATCGAAAGATACTTGAGGCACGACATAGTATTCAGGTAATTCAGCCCTACTATCCTGTTGTCGTCAAGGATAAGAGTTTCAAGATGTTCAAGTTCTGAAATATAGCCCACGACCGTGATTCCGCAGAACGAAAGGTCAAGATACTTCAGTCTTTCCATTTTGGCGATATCCTCAAGAAGCGGCTGTACACTGTGGTCCGAAACAAACGTCAGCTTTTCAATGTAAAGCTCAAGGATGGGATCAAGTCTTACGATATCTATTTTGAGCTTCAGTTCTTTAAGATTTGTTGCCGCCTGAAGTCCTTCAAGATCCGTAACCGTTTTCTCCGTAAACTCAAGCACCTCAAGCTTCTCCATATCAGCCACCGTGATGTCGCCCGTTATTCCGAGCTGATTTTTTATCGCATTTTCAAGCACAGAATCAACGAATCGTATTTCTCCCGTATAAGGTTCCAGTGTTGCTGTAGGAAGAGGCGTAGGAGTGCTCTTTGTGCCATTATCCGACACTGTTGCCGCACTGATTACAAATCCGACAGCCATTACCACCATTAATATTCCCGCCGCAACAGCGAGCGTAAACCACGTCTTCTGTTTCTGATATTTTTTCTGATATTCCATTTTCAGTTCCTCATTCGTTTTCTCTTCCGATTCCTCTTACAGACAGAATTCTTTTCTCAAGCAATCCGAATACGGCCTTCTCAAAGAAAACGCCTATAAGAATAAGAATTATCATTATGCATATCACCTTGTCAATAAGTCCGGCTTCCCTGAGCTTATCCATCAGATAGCCTGCACCGAAAGCACCTGCGCTGAAAAGGCACTGCATTTCTCCTGCCATGAGTGCTCTCCATGAGAACGCCCAGCCCTGTCGGAGGCCTGAAACAATGCTCGGAAGCGCCGCAGGGATATATATTCTGTTTATCATACCAATTTTGTTACAGCCAAGAGTCTTTCCTGCCCTGATGAAGATAGGATCAATGTTTGCAATGCTTGATGCTATTGCAAGTGCAACAGACGGTGAAGAGCCGAGTATTATAACAAAATATACTGATTTCTCATCAATTCCGCAGAAAATGATAGCAAGCGGTACCCAGCATATATTCGGGAGCGACTGCAGTCCCGAAAGAAGTGCACGAAGCTCATTTGAAAAGAACTTTCCGAATATCATCATAAGCGCGAGAATCACTCCCACAAGCACAGACGCAACGTAGCCTATTATCAGCCTGAGGAGGCTCATTTCCATATGATTCCAGAACTGATTGTCATTTCTGAAAAGCAGTCCGCCCATAGCCTTCAGCACATCAAGAGGCGAAGCAAATATGGCGCCGCTCACAACATTGTATCTTTTGACGAGTATTTCCCACAAGAGATACCATATCGATATAAGCAGGACGTAAAAAAGAACGGTTTTGCCTATTCTTGTCATTATTTTTTTCATTGCCGTGAGCTCCTTGCTATTACGTCCTTGATTTTCTTCACATATTCAGCCACTTCTTCGGATTCCTTCCTCGGATATTCAAGCGGAATGCTCATTTCCTCCTTGATGTTGTCCGGAGCAAAGCCGAGCACGACTATCTTCGTTGAAAGAAGCACTGCCTCCTCCACATCATGTGTGATGAATATGATCGTTTTGCCTGTGTCCTTCCATATCTTCAGAAGCTCCTCGTGAAGCGTGTTCTTCGTTGAAGGGTCGAGTGCACCGAAGGGCTCATCCATCACAAGAATCTGTGATTCGATTGCAAGCGCTCTTGCTATTGCAACTCTTTGCTTCATGCCGCCCGAAAGCTCATGTATTCTCGCATTCTCAAAGCCGCAGAGATTCGTTATCCTGAGATACTTTTCCGAAATCTCCCTGCGGTACTTCGGCTTGAGGCCCTTGACCTTGAGCCCGAGCTCCACGTTCTGAACGACACTCAGCCACGGGAAAAGAGCATTTTCCTGAAACACCATTGCTCTGTCATCCCCGACGCCTGTTACTTTTCTGTCATCAATAAAAACCTCTCCCGAGGACGGTTTGATAAGTCCCATAATTATATTTATGAGAGTTGTCTTGCCGCATCCCGACGGACCGACTATGCTTACAAAGTCTCCGGTATCCACCTTCAGGGTAACATTGTCAAGCACTTCCCCATTTACCGCTTCAAATCGGTTTTTATAGTGTTTACTGACATTTTCAAGTCTGAGCATTACTTTTCCACCTTTTCAAGTCCGAGTTCTTCAAGCACCTCATTGAGCAGGGAAAGATCGCAAAGCTCATCTATGCTTACGCTTTCGGAAATCAGACCGACTTTTTTGCTTATTTCAACGAATTTTTCTATTGAATCAAGATTAGGATCATACGTCACCGTAAGTCTTGTGAATGCCTTGTCAAGAATATTCTCTTCTATCTTTACGCTTGAAAGGTGTTCGATCCATTCATTTGTTTTCTTTGCATAATCCTTATCCTCTGTGCTTTTGAGCGTTGACTCAATATGTGCCTTGAGGAACACCTTTACAAAATCCCTGTTTTCTTTGATAAAATCTTCATTTGCCACGATCACTGCCACGGTATAGTCGCCGCCGAGTATCTCGTTGCTGTCAAGAAGCACATTCGCTCCCGATTCTTCAATCAGTCTTGTTCCCCACGGCTCGGGCACAAGTGCCGCATCGATCTGTTTTGTCTCGAACAAAGCGGACATATATGTATTTGACTGCTGGATTATGTTTACCGTTCCGCCGTTTTCGGTTGAAGAAAGACCGTTCTCATCAAGAAGCATTCTTAAAAGCAGATCCTGTGTATTCATGAACTGCGGAACCGCAACGGTAAGTCCGTCAAGCTGGGCTATGCTTTCAAGCTTCAGGTCGCCTCTCGTCACAAGCACGCTTCCCGCATCTGATGCTCCCGCTATTATTTTTATCTTTCCGTCGGAAGAAATATTGGAGTTGATTGCAGGTATCGGTCCGACGTAGCCTATATCGATCTTTCCCGCACGCATTGATTCCATTTCTGCAGGGCCGGCATTGAACACAAACCACTCAAGCTCATATCCGTCACCGGTGCATTCATCAAAAGCTCCGGTATTTTCTCCGTATAATGCCTGCGAGTGAGTTATATTCACAAAGCAACCTGCTTTGACTGTTTTATTTTTTTCATTGCATCCCGGAAGGCAGATGAGTGACGTTGCAACAGCTGCAATCAGAAATATCTTCAATATCTTTTTATTTTTCATGTTTAGCCTTTCATTGTGGTTTTCACTATGTTTTCATAAAATACCACTCATATTATTATACTATAAATATGTCAATTTATCAAGCAAAAAAGTGACTGCCGTCTGATTTTCATCGGATAATTTCATTTTTACTGGCAAGAATAAATAACAAATATCTGCAAATACTTCCCAATAAGCAAATAATCAAAAAAGAAAGGTAATATTCAAATGAACGGCTATTACAAAAAAGCAATTTCACTGCTTCTCGTCGGCGTGATAATAATGAGCATAATGCTTCTGAATCCTGCGTCGGTGTTCTCCTCCACTTCCCTGAAAAAGGGTTCCTCAGGCAGCACCGTGTCGTTGATCCAGAAGCGCCTCAAGACATGGGGCTATTATAACGGAAGCATAGACGGAGTTTACGGTTCAAAGACAGAGGAAGCCGTAAGACTCTTCCAGAAAAAGAACGGAGCCGAGGTCGACGGCGTTGTGGGAGAAGAAACCGCCGCCCTTATCGGAATCAGTCTCAGCAAGGACTACTCCTCCTCTTCTTCGTCCTCATCACCGTCTTCTTCATCTTCAGCTGCGGATTCGGGTAGCGACATTTATCTTCTTGCAAAGGTTGTTTACGCCGAGGCAAGAGGCGAGCCTTACACAGGTCAGGTCGCAGTTGCCGCAGTGATACTGAACAGAGTGGCTTCCCCCGACTTTCCGAACACAATTGCAGGCGTGGTTTACCAGCCGTGGGCATTCACCTGCGTCAATGACGGTCAGATAAACCTCTCTCCCGACCAGAGCGCGATCAACGCCGCAAGAGATGCCATGAACGGATGGGATCCCACCTATGGAGCCCTCTATTATTACAATCCGCAAACCGCAACAAGCCAATGGGTGAGAAACCTCAAAGTGCATATGACTATCGGAAGACACGTATTTGCCAGAAGCTGAAAGGAGACATTGACCGAATGAAATTATCAAACAAAATTTTAGCCTTTGTACTTGCTGTATCTCTCACTCTTAATCTCGGCATGATTGTCACGAATTCAGATTTGTGCCGCAAGAAGGATTCAATGGCGTCAAAGGTCTCAAACATCTATGACAGCAGTCTTTCCACACTTTCCCGCCACTGCACCGAGCTTGAAAATAACTTTTCCAAGCTTTCCGTATGCACCGGCACGGAGGAAGCTTCAAAGGTCCTCTCCGATATTGTTTCCGACTCCGGCTCTGCGCTCACCGCACTTGATATGCTCCCGATGTTTCCCGAATATGTAGCTTCGCTGAACAGATATCTGAATCATGTTTCGGACTACTCACGCTATCTTCTTTCGGTATGTTCATCAGGCAGTCTGCCGTCAGACGACTGTATGGAAAATATCAACGCAATGCACACTTCCGTCATAAAAATGAACACAATGCTCAACGAATTTGCCGAAAAGCTGAAAAGTAAGCCTCTTGACTGGCAGGTTCTTATGAATTCAGAGCTGGATGAGTACGATTTTCTCTCCACTGAGCTTTCGGATACTTTTGAATCCATCCAGACAGAGAGCATTTCCTATCCTACGCTTATTTATGACGGTCCATTCTCCGATACCGTTGTCAACAAGGTCATCAATGAGCCGGAAGGGAAAGCACTGACCAAAAACGAAGCCGCCGCAGTATTCAAGGAGTTTATCGGCAGTGACAAGAGTTTCTCTGTTTACAATGTTTCACGTTGCGAAGGAATTATCGACACATGGTGCGTGACGCTTGAAAGAAACGGAAAGTACTACTACGGCAGTGTGGCAGAAAAAACAGGCAGCGTTGTATCCTATATTACAGACGGATACGGCGAAAAGAACGTTTTCTCAAAGGAAGAGCTCGTCAAAAAGGCATCTGACTTTCTCATCCGCTCCGAATATAATGATATGCAGCCTCAGTATTGCCAGATAACAGGCGGAAGTGCCGTCATAAATTATGTCCGTTCCGAAGAAGGCGTACTCATCTACCCTGATATGGTCAAGGTCAGAGTCAATACCGAAACAGGCGAAATCACCGGCTTTGAGGGTATGTCCTATTACGCAAATCACACGAAGGAAAGAAACCTTGCCGTCTCTCCTGCCCATTCGGCAGAGGAATGCCTGTCGCTTCTGCCGGAGGGCTGTGAGCCATATGCAGATTATATTTCTCTGATCCCAACCGACGGAGAAAATGAAATACTTGCTTACGAATTCAGATGCAGAATAAACGGTGAAGAATTTGTTCTGTACTACGATGTTGAAAAACTGAAGCAGGTAAAAATATTTAAAATTATATCTTCCGAAAACGGAGATTATGTGGTATAATAAGAATGCGCATTCCATACGGTCTGCGCAATCTTTTATTTTCAGATTTTTTCTCTCACTGTACGGCAATATTCAATATACTGTACGGGAGATTATTCCATACCTCATGAAAGGAACCTTCAGCAAAAGGTACTCAATCAAAATGATCAGAAAAAAAGCAGCCATAATATTCGGCGGACGTTCAAACGAGCATGACGTTTCTCTTCAGTCCGCAAAATCAGTTATAATGAACGTTGACAGAGAAAAATACGATCTCTGTATGATAGGCATCACCCGTGACGGAAAGTGGAAGCTTTTCACGGGCGACCCGGAAAACATTACCGAATGGCAGGATTTCTCCGAGGACATCATTCTTCCTCCGGATCCGCAGTATCAGGGCTTTATAAAGCTCTCCGATCCGAAAACTACATACAAAATCGACGTTGCCTTCCCTGTTATGCACGGAACCTACGCCGAGGACGGCACTATCCAGAGCGTGCTTGAGCTTGCCGGCATTCCTTATGTAGGACCGGGCGTGCTTTCAGCCGCAGTGACAATGGATAAGGTCATAGCAAAGCAGATTTGCGGATACAACGGCATTCCCCAGTGCAAATTCGAAGGAATCGAAAAAGCCGAATGGTACGGTCACGAGCAGGAAGTTGTAAAGAAGTTTGAAGAATCACTCGGCTATCCTATGTTCGTAAAGCCTGCCAATATGGGTTCATCCGTGGGCATCAACAAAGCAAAGAACAGATGTGATCTCGTGATGTTCGTTGAAGAAGCCTTCAGATTTGACAGAAAAGTAATCGTTGAGGAATTCGTTGACGGCAGAGAAATAGAATGCGCCGTTATCGGCAATGATAAACCCGAGGCATCGATTCCGGGAGAAGTCGTTTCAGCAAAGGAATTCTACGATTACGAAGCAAAATATGACAATAACTTTGACTCGGCAATATACATTCCTGCGCACATCCCGGAGGAAAAGCTTGCAGAGGTAAGAGAGCTTGCCGTAAAGATTTACAGAGTTCTGAATTGCCGCGGTCTTTCAAGAGTTGACTTCTTCCTCACAAACAAGGATTCAAGAGTCCTTCTGAACGAGGTCAATGCTCTTCCCGGCTTCACAAGCATCAGTATGTATCCGAAGATGATGATGAACATGGGAATGACATATTCCGAGCTTATCGATAAGCTTTTCAGGCTCGCCATCGCAAACGCAAAGGATAAGAGCAAAATCCAATATTAAAAAACAAAAGGAGCAATTGTCTCGTGGCGATAAGGAAGTATTTTGACAGAACAAACCCACCGAAGAGAATAAACACTTCTTCGGTGGGTTATCTTTTAGTTCGACAAACTGAAATTTATCGCTTATATCATTGTGAGCAGATAACCAATAATCGGACCGGAAAATATAGACAGATAAATCAATGTGATCCACGGCTGATAGTCAACATAAAACTCCTTAAATGACAGACTCCACGGATGTTTGATAATAACCCATCCAAAAACATCAAATACAATACAAATGGCTACCCAGATTACTCCTGTAATCAGTGCCTCAGAAAAGGACGGCGAAAGCAGTCCTTTCATATACAACCATCCAAATAACGAAAACAATACGATATTATAAAGCGGATGCCACGGTTTTGTTCTTTCATATCCTTCGCCCATACTGTTCTCATCCATTGCGCTCATTTTCATAACGTAAATATTAAAAATTGTATGTATAATACCTATCACAGTTACAAGAATATACCCTGTCCAAAACCATAACATAGATTTGCCTATGTCCTGCATTTGATTTGCCTCCTCAAATATTGATTTGTCTACACGTTTAACGAGCATCGGATTTTGCCGTACAAAATCCATCATCCGAAAATACTTCCTTATCCATCCGAAAGAATTTCTTGCTCCTTTATTTTTTACTTAACAAGTTCTTTCATATGCTCAACTACAGCCTTCGTTTCCTCTTCACTGCCGAGTCCGCACTCAAGGCTTATTCCGCCGTTATATCCTATCTTCTTCAGAAGAGCAATTCTCTCTGTAAGGAATGCTTCGTCCTTTGCGACAGGCATGAATCTTTCCGGACCTGCCATATGGATGTGAACAAGCTTGTCCTTATATTTTTCAAGGACTGAAAGATCCTCGCCGTTGCAGTACATATGATAGAAGTCAGCCATGATAAGGAAGTTTTCTGCATTTACGTTCTTTACGTAATAAGCCGCATCCTCGATTGTATTGACGATATTTACTTCTGCGCGTCTTAATGCCTCAACCGTTACGATCGAATTATACTTTCCTGCATATTCTGAGAAAATTCTTCCTGCCTCAAAGAGCTGGTCCCAAGCCTTTTCCATTGGGAAACCCTCCGGCACTCTCTTTGCCGCACTTGAGCCGAATACAGTCATATGCACGCCAACCTCTGCAAGTCTTCCGAACACCTTGTCGGCATAATTTCTGACCTTGTTCCGGTCAACGTCATCACCTGTCAGTCTTACGTCGCCCGGCACAAGTCCGTTACAGCTGTAAGTCTTTATCTCATTTTCCTTAACCTTCTTTACGAGCGCCTTGAATTCATCCTCCTCAAGTCCCGCAACTGCCGAAGCGCCTATCTCAATATACTCTGCTCCCATTCTGAAAGCAGCGTCCATGTCGTTATGACCTTTGCAAATACCTATCTTCATTGCCATGCTTCCTTTCTTTTCAAAAATCAAAAGCCCGTCGAAAAATTTCCGGCAGGCTTAATCCATCAATTATCAGAATTTAACGTGCTCTGCAAGCCATGCCGATACCTGATCAACAGGAATACGGATCTGTTCCATTGTATCTCTGTCACGGATGGTTACTGCGTTATCATTCTCTGTCTCGAAGTCGACCGTAATGCAGTACGGAGTACCGATTTCGTCTTCTCTGCGGTAACGCTTGCCGATATTGCCTGCATCATCGTAGTCGATCATGAAATCCTTTGAAAGAGTCTGATAGATCTCTGTTGCCTTGTCAGCGAGCTTCTTTGAAAGCGGAAGAACAGCTGCCTTATAAGGAGCAAGGAACGGATGGAAGTGCATAACGTTACGTTCTGTGCCGTCAGGAAGAATCTCCTCGTCATAAGCAGCACAAAGGAGCGCAAGAGCAACTCTGTCTGCGCCGAGTGACGGCTCGATGCAGAACGGAATATAATGCTCGTTCGTGAAAGGATCAACGTACTCGAAGTTTTCACCTGAGAACTTTGCGTGCTGTGAGAGGTCATAATTCGTTCTGTCTGCAATTCCCCAAAGCTCGCCCCAGCCGAACGGGAAGAGATACTCGATATCGGAAGTTGCCTTGCTGTAGAATGAAAGCTCTTCCTTCTCGTGGTCACGTACTCTCATGCATTCGTCCTTCATTCCGAGAGCCTTGAGCCAATTGATGCAGTAGTTCTTCCAGTAGCTGAACCATTCAAGATCCTCGCCGTCCTTGCAGAAGAACTCAAGCTCCATCTGCTCGAATTCACGTGTACGGAAAGTGAAGTTTCCGGGAGTGATTTCGTTTCTGAATGACTTACCAACCTGACCGATACCGAAAGGAATCTTTCTTCTTGTTGTTCTCTGAACATTCTTGAAGTTTACAAAGATACCCTGTGCTGTTTCAGGTCTGAGATAGATCTGAGCCTTTGTATCCTCTGTAACGCCCTGAAAAGTCTTGAACATGAGGTTGAACTGTCTTATGCCTGTGAAATCGTTCTTGCCGCATTCAGGGCAAACGATATTGTTTTCCTTGATGAAGTTCTCCATCTTTTCATTTGACCAGCCGTCGCATGAAACAGATTCGCCCTTTGAAGCATAGAAATCTTCAATAAGCTTGTCTGCACGGAAACGTGCCTTACAAGCCTTACAATCCATGAGCGGATCAGAGAAGCTGCCGAGGTGACCTGAAGCAACCCATGTCTGCGGATTCATGAGGATAGCCGCATCCATACCTACGTTATAAGGTGATTCCTGAATAAACTTCTTCCACCAAGCCTTCTTGATGTTGTTCTTGAATTCTACTCCGAGAGGGCCGTAGTCCCATGTATTTGCGAGTCCGCCGTATATTTCGGAGCCCGGAAATATGAAGCCTCTGCCCTTGCAGAGTGAAATGAGCTTTTCCATTGTCAGTTCTGCCATAATAATAAAACCTTCTTTTTACAAAATATATTATATGTTATTTTATCAGTAATCTGCATTTGTGTCAAGTCTTTTTTGCATGTTTTTGTATTTTTTTGCCGTTTTCAGTTTATTTCGGTGTATCCGTGGCAATAATTAAACCAATGTTAATTTTTTTATAAATAATTGTAAAAAAGTCTGTACGCATTTGACTTCGCATTGAATATGTGATACAATTACGCTGAAGTTTTTTCAGAAGGAGCCGGAATCATGGATAGAGTTCTTATCATTATGAATCCAAATGCAGGTATAAAACGCGCTAAGCCATTCCTGACGGATATTATCAATCAGTTCTGCAAAAATTCGGATGCTGTCACCGTCATGCTCACTCAGAAGCGCGGCGACGGCACTGCATTTGCCGAAAAATATGCAGCAGAATACGATAAAATTGTCGCAATAGGCGGCGACGGCACTCTCAGCGAGGTCGTAAACGGTCTTATGAACGGCTTCCACAATGTTCCGGTGGCGTACATCCCCGCAGGAAGCACGAACGATTTTGCTTTGAGCATGAACATACCAAAAAATATAATCACTGCCGCAAATATCGCCGCAAACGGCACCCCGAGGCTTCTGGATGTCGGCGTATTCAATGAGAGATACTTCTCATATGTTGCTTCCTTCGGCGCTTTTACAAGAGCCTCCTATGCAACACCGCAGGATCTGAAGAATTTCCTCGGCAGGCTGGCCTATTTTCTTGAGGGGATCAAGGATCTTTCCTCAATCAAGCCGATCCATATGCGTCTTGAAACGGACAAAGCCGTTTATGACGATAATTATATATTCGGTGCATTCTCAAACACAACATCCGTTGCAGGGATCCTTTCCTATGATCCTGCATGCATCAGCCTGAATGACAATAAATTCGAGATACTCCTGATAAAGTTCCCGACAACGCTTATTGAGCTCAACGAAATCATAGTGTCTCTCCTTTCAAGCAAGTACAACCATCCTTCGATCACATTTGCATCCGCATCAAGTGCCGTATGCACATCCGATGACAATATCATATGGAATCTTGACGGTGAGCAGGCTGAAAACCGTTCAGTGAACAGAATCAGCATCGCTCACAACGCCTTGTCCCTTATTCTGTAATCAAAGTTGTCTGCGCAATCCGAGCAGTATCTTCTTTTCGCATCTTGATACCTGCACCTGCGTCATGGACAGTTTTCTTGCTACCTCTGACTGCGTCAGCCCTTCGAAATACCGGAGGGCTATTATTTTTCTTTCTCTTTCGTCAAGCGTTGAAAGAAGCTCATTCAGGAGCATCCTTGATGAAAAATTTTCCTCCGTATCCTCCTCATCCTCAAGCCTGTCTATCAGAGCAAGCTCCGAATCTCCCGAATCGTTCAACGGCTCATACACGGAAACGTGCGGTCTTTCCGAATCTATCGCCTCGATTGCTTCCTCTGCCGTCAGCCCCGCCGCAAAAGCCGTTTCATTCAGCGTAGGCTCTCTTTTCAGCTCTCTTGAAAGCCGCTCTCTCGCATTTGCATACTTCCTGTAATTTTCCTTAAGTATCCTTGAAACCTTTATCATTCCGTCATCACGCAGAAATCTCTTGATTTCGCCGCTTATCAGCGGGACCGCATACGTTGAGAATCTTACTCCGTACTCAAAGTTGTAATTCCTCGCCGCTTTTATCAGACCTATAGAGCCCAGCTGAACAAGGTCATCGTATTCCGTGCCCCTGTTCATGAAGCCTCTCACAATCGACTTGACAAGAGGCATATTCTCGTTCACTATTTCCTCGAGTGCCTCTGAATCGTTCTGCTGAACTCTTTTCAGCAGCTCTGCCGTCCTGTCAGCGGAGTATGTATTCTCTGCTATTCTTTCCTGAAGAGCTTCGTCATACATACCTTTGTACCTTTTCCGGGCTCGGATTCAACGCTTATTCCGTCTGTGAAAAGCTCCATCACCGTAAAGCCCATTCCGGACCGTCCCTCCTCGGGCTTTGTGGTAAAAAGAGGAGTCCTTGCCTTCTCGATGTTCTCTATTCCTTTGCCTTTGTCCTCCACACAAACATTGATCCCCCCGTCAAACAGTCTTGCCGTTATTGTGACAGTGCCTTCTCTTCCGTCATAGCCGTGAATGATCGCATTTGTCACTGCTTCGCTTATTGCCGTCTTCAGCTCCGTGATATCCTCCGTCACAGGGTCAAGCTGCGCCGCAAAAGCAGAAACCGTCACTCTTGCAAAGCTTTCGTTTACGGATATTGCATCAAATTCAAGCTTCATATAATTTTTCATATCATCAATTCCTCCCTTCAGACAGTTTCTCCCCAAGCCGCAAGTGCATCATTCTCCGTTTCAAACACCTCAAACATTCTGTCAAGACCACTGACGGCAATAAAGCGCTCTATTTTCGGATTCACTCCCACAAGTGCACATCTTCCTCCGTCCATTTTAATGGAACGTCTTCTTCCGTAAAATACTCCAATGCCCGAGCTGTCAATAAAAGTCATTTCTTCGAGATTGAATATCACCTTGCCGAATCTGTATTTAAGAAGCATATTGTCTATGGCATCCCTTGTGGGGTCTGCCGAATGATGGTCAAGCTCCCCGTTAAAATACAATATCAGCGTATCGTCATTTTTTATGCTGCCTGTTATTTTCAAAGCAAAGCACCTCCCCAAGTTTTAATTCTTTACTGTTTTTATTCGGATATTACGGAATAATTCCTCTTGAGAAAAAGTTGTTCTTTTGGCATATGAGGTCTTATTTTGCAAGAAGCCTTTTTCTCTTTCTGTGAATAGAATTTTCTCTTCGGCATAAAATAGTTTTAAGACTTTATCTCAAGGAGAAAATGATGAAAGCAATTATAATGGCAGGCGGCGAAGGCACCAGACTTCGTCCACTCACCTGCACAGTTCCAAAGCCCATGCTTCCCATTGCAAACAGACCTGTAATCGACTATGCCGTCGAGCTTCTCAAAAAGCACGGCATTCGTGAAATCGGAGTAACTCTCCGCTATCTTCCGGAAATGATAAGTTCACATCTTGAAGCCTCCGAACGTGAGTGCGGATTTGAATTCTTCACCGAAACCGATCCCCTCGGCACTGCAGGGAGCATCAAGGCGGCAGAGGATTTTTTAAGCGACACGTTCGTTGTTTTAAGCGGTGACGGTCTTACGGATATAGATCTTTCGGAGGTCATACGTTTTCACAAGGAAAAGCACGCCGATGCAACATTAGTCCTCAAAAAGACAGAAGATCCCACCGAATACGGAATCGTCACCGCAGACAGCAGCGGAAAAATAGTCAGATTTTCCGAAAAGCCGTCCTGGGAGGATGTATTCAGCAACACGGTCAATACGGGAATCTATGTTCTGAACAAGAGCGTGCTTTCCCTGATCGAAACGGGTGAAGAAGCTGATTTTTCAAAAGACATTTTCCCCAAAATGCTCGATAAGGGAATGAATCTTTTCGGCTTCACCGCAGGCTCACAGACCTATTGGTGCGACATCGGAGACCCGTTCTCATATATCAAAGCGAATTCAGACGTGATCGAAGGCAAGGTCAACGTCAGACCCTTTTCGGAGCTCGGCTATTACGAAATCAAGAAAGGTGTTTTCGTAGGCAAGTATGCACGCCTTGATGAGGATGCCGTGCTTGAAGCGCCTTGCCTGATAGGAGCTGAAACAACCGTTTGCAAAAACACTGTGATCCATTCGGGAACAGTAATAGGTAGTCACAGCTACATCGGGAGAAATTCAACCATCAAGGCATCCGTCATTGGTGATAACGTATATATCGGAAACTCCTGCCAGATAAGAAAAGCCGTCATATGCAAAGGTACAGGCTTCGGTGATTCGGTTAACGTGTTTGAAGGGAGCATTATTGCGGATAACTGTGCGCTTGAAGACAACATCACGGTTTCAGGCAAGGCAATGATATGGCCTGAGAAAAAAATAGAGAGCAGCTCATTCGTCACCGAAAACGTTATCTGGCAAACAGTCAGACATCACGGTCTCTTCAGTGAAGAACGAATTTCGGGAAGGATCAATTCGGAATTGAGCGTTCAGAGTGCCTCTCTTGCCGCATCGGCGTTTGTCGGTCTGAGAGGAAAAAGGATTGTTTCCGCATCAAACGGCACGCCCCTTTCGGATATGCTTTACAGGGCAGTGACATCGGGGCTTATCTGCGGCGGTGCAAAGGTTCTTGAGCTGAAATCAGCCTCTCTTCCTGCCGCAAGGTATGCCGTGCGCCTGCTCGGTGCCGACGGTGGAATATATGTTGGAGAAAATAACGGAACAGGTGATATATTTTTTCTTGATGAGAAGGGCGCAAACATTTCTTCTGCCGAAGAGAAAAAGATAGAGGCAGCTCTTTCCGGGAAAGCCGTTTGCAAAAAGCCTCCTGAACAATATCAGCTGCCGCAGAATTTTGAAAAATGCTGTGATATGTACCGTAATCACATCATAAATACAGTCAAAGAGAAGGGAAAGTTCCCCGATAATATAAAAATAAAGCTTGTAAGCACTCACGTGATCGAATCTGATATCCTTGCAAGCATATTGATCGACTTGAACGCAAACCTCATCGTTGCCGACTCCCCCGACAGAATCAATGAGCCTGCCGATATCACCGTTCAGCCGGAACTTTACGGTGAAAAACTGTGTATTTCCGGTCCTGACGGTCAGAAGCCAGACAGATTTGTCCTGTCTCTCCTCATTAACTATATTTCGGTAAAAGAGCAATCGGGCGAAAAATTTATTATTTCCGACTATTCTGTTCCCGAAGCCGCCGAGGAAATCGCCCGCACCGCAAACGGAACGGTCATCCGTACAAAGTCAGGCACACGCGCGCTGATAAATGAGATAATCAAGCACGAAGGCATCGCAGATTCGATCCCCGTGGGGAAATTGTCCATGTATTATGACGGAGCAATGTTTCTCTGTGAGCTTGTGAGGTTCATGTCTGCAGAAAACAAAACCTTCCCCGAGCTCATTTCTTCAATGCCGAAGATTCATCTTTCCGAGAAAGAGGCTCCATGCCCGTGGAATCTGCGTGCGGAGGTAATCAGCAAGCTCTCGGGATGCGCTGAAAAAAGCACAGCAGGAAGCGGTCTGAGGATAAAGCACAAATACGGCTGGTCGCTCATTCTTCCCGATACAAAAAGAGCCGTTTTCAAGATATACAGTGAGGGCTTTTCGGAAGAATACTCAAAGGATCTGACCGATATCTGCATCCGAAGGATAAACGAAGCCACAAACGGCAAAAAAGATATGTAAAGCAAAAACCGCACAGGATTTTTCTCCCGTGCGGTCTTATTATGTCTGTACCGTATTATCGTAAAAGGCCTGAAAAGCCCCTCATTGTTATGTTTTCTTGCGGCATATGTTTACCGCGATTGCTGTAATGTGGCCCTCAGGCGCATTTCGGTCGCCTTCAGCGGCACAAAAGGTTATATTCCGAGCACCGACAGAAGCATTACAATAAGCGGTATCGTAATGATCGATAATGCCGTTGCAGTTGCAACCACCGTTGAAGCCAGCTTTGCATCGCCGCCGTACTTATTTGCAAATATCGCGCAGTACGCCGCACAAGGCATAGCCTCGAGAATGACCATTATTTCAAATGCTATTCCCTTGAATTCCGCAATTCCCGTAAGGTTCACAAGCAATATCACGCCGAGAACCATCATAGGTGCCATTACTATTCTGAGTGCAGTAGCAAAATAAATCTTGATATCCGAGAATGCTTCCTTGAAATTCACGTCAGCAAATATCGAGCCTATGATAAGCATCGAGAACGGAGTATTCATATCACCTATCGAGCTGATAGGAGAAAGAATGAAATCAGGCAGTCTGAATGGTGAAACATACATTATCAGGCTCAGGATTACCGAAATAAGCGGAATATTGAAAATTGATTTCAGTGTTCCCTTCAGGTCTCTCTGCTTTGAATAGAGAGATACTCCGAACGTCCAGGAAAAGAGGTAGAAAGGTGCCTGAAACATTGCTCCGTAGAAAACGCCGTCAAGTCCGAATATGCCCTGAAGCACCGGGAAGCCCATGAATCCGAAGTTTCCAAAAACCATTGCGAATCTGAGCACGGCCTTTCTGTCCGGAGTCTCTTTTCTGAAAAAGCAGAAGCAAAGCAGGCAAAGAACGATATGAATTATCACGCCGCCTATTGCAATAGTGATTATATTTGAAAGCTTCTCTGCCTCAAACGCTCTTGAAAACGATTTGATTATTATCGCAGGAGAAATTATCTTGATTAGTATTTCAGTCATGCCCCTCTTGACTTCATCTGTCATAAAATGCTTTTTTCTTGCCAGAAAGCCGACAGCCATCATGAAGAACAGTGCAAATACCTGCACAATTATCATTTTGAATTCCATTTTATTTCCTCATCGGGCACTTTCCCGAATGTAAAAATCAAGGGAGAACAAGTGTCCCCGTTCTCCCGTATGATCTTCTCTTTTTCAAAAGTTCACGAAAGAGTTATGCTCTCTCCATATATTCATCTGTACGAGTATCAATTCTGATGCTCTCGCCTTCGTTAACGAAGAGCGGAACCTGAATGATAGCGCCTGTTTCAACCTTAGCCGGCTTTGTTCCGGATGTAGCTGTATCGCCCTTTACTCCGGGTTCAGACTCTATGATCTTGAGAACTACAAAGTTAGGAGCTGTTACGTTGAAAGCCTTGCCCTTGTAGAATCTGATTGTCATGTTCATTTCTTCCTTCATGTACTTGATAGCATCGCCGACTTCTGCTTCTGTAAGCGGAATCTGTTCGAATGTCTCATTATCCATGAAGTAATAGAACTCGCCGTCAGTATAGCTGTACTGCATTTCCTTTGTTTCAATAACAGCGTCCAAAAGTTTTTCACTCGGGTTGAATGTCTTTTCTACTACGCCGCCTGTCATAACATTCTTGAGCTTTGTACGAACAAATGCTGCGCCCTTACCAGGCTTTACGTGCATAAATTCTGTAACAGTGAATACCTGTCCTTCGATCTCAAATGTTGCGCCTTTTCTGATGTCACCTGCAACCATTTTAATAAATCTCCTTAATATATTATTAGAATTCTTTTATTATAATATCCTTTGGAACGTTATCCGTAATGCTCTCTGCACCGTTTTCCGTAACCAAAAGAGTATCTTCTATTCTTACGCCGCCGAGTCCTTCAATATATATTCCCGGCTCGTCCGTCACCAGCATGCCCTTTTCAAGAGGTATCCTGCAGACCTTATTAAGTGACGGCGCCTCGTGTATGTCCAAGCCGAGCGAATGACCAAGCCCGTGACCGAAATACTGACCGTACCCTGCCTTGCCTATAATTTCTCTTGACAGCCTGTCAATGTCACAACAGATCATTCCCGGCTTTATCGCCTCTCTGACCTGCCTCTGGGCATCTGCCACCACAGAGAATATTTCCTTCAGCTTATCGCTCACTTCTCCTACGGCAAACGTTCTCGTGCAGTCCGAATTGTATCCCTTGTATATTACGCCGAAATCGACCGTAACAAGGTCTGAATACCGTATCTTCCTGTCCGACGGAACATTGTGCGGACAAGCACCGTTTTCGCCCGATGCAACGATAATGAAAGAGAGCTGTGCTCCAAGCTCAAGCACGTGCTTTTCAAAATTTCTTGCGGCCTCAAGCTCTGTCTGCCCCACGTGCATCTCGTCAAGCATCTGCATGAATGCTTTGCCCGAAAGCTCTGCGGCCTCCCTCATGATGCGGATTTCTTCGTCCGTTTTGATCATGCGGATTTCAGAGAAGCTTCTTGTGCCTTCCTTCAGCTCAACTGCTTCTCCCACTGCCGCCTTGAGCGCCTTGTAGCCGGCAAACGTGATTTCCTCTTCATCTATCCAGACCTTTGTAATGCCGTGCTCCCTGAAGAAATCTGACATAAAGTCCAGTAGAGGTTTTCCCGAAAGCTCCCTCACTTCAAAGCCTCTGCACTGACGGCCCGCCTGAATGGTGTATCTGCTGTCAGTCATAAAAAGAGCATCATTTTCAGTAACGAGCACCGTTCCCGCAGTTCCTGTAAAGCCCGAAAAATATCTTCTGTTGGATCCGCCTGAAAGAACCGTGGCATCAATGCCGTTCTTTCGCATCTTTTCTCTAAGTTTCACTAAAGCTTCAGACAAAACAAAAGACACCTTTCTTTCATTTTCAGAACTTATTTGCCCTTCCATAAGTAAGCTTCTAATATTTTACCATAAAATCAAAAAAATTTCAATAGCAATTATTGATAAATCATTGAATATTCTTTATTTTTCTTTGTTTTCAGGTTGTTTTTCTTTATTTTTCCGGCTCTCATGCTCTTTTTTTATTTTGATATACTCATGAAAGAGTCTGTCGGTTTCTTCCTTGGAAAGATATTTCTCCGCCGTGCAGTCGGGGCACGAAAGGCTTTCCGATGAGCCGTAAATCCTGCACACGAACGGGCGCTGCTTATAGATACTGCATCTTCCGTCAATGAGGTGAGAGCATTTTCCTTCGTAAACATATCCGCCCATATTCTCCTCTTCCTCCGGAGTAAACTGAATTATGTTCGTGCAGCATTCAAAGCAGCCTTCCTTGCATACCGAGCAGGGGATCTTTTCATATAATTCTTCTATTCTCTTATCCATTTTTTCAAAATAAAAGGCGGCAAAAATGCCGCCGTTTTCTGTCAATAATCGTTCTGTCAGATGGACAGCATTTCGTTCATTGCGTAAAGCTGCTCGTCGATAGCTCTGGGCATTGCAAGAGCAACGTCGATGTCGTCATTCACGATCTTATTCTCTCTGATTGAAACGACCTGATTACTTATGCCTTCTTCAAGAAGCTCAACTGCCTTAAAGCCCATCCTTGTTGCAAGCATTCTGTCGAAAGCAGTCGGCTTGCCGCCTCTCTGGATATAGCCGAGAATTGAAGGACGTGTTACAACGCCTGTTCTCTTCTCGATAGTCTTTGAAAGCTCACCTGCATCCGTGATAAGCTCGGAAAGAATCACTATATGGCACTTTCTGCCCATCTTTACGCCGTTTTCGACATCATTGCAGATCTTATCGATATTGAATGATTCAGGCTTTTCAACGATGATGAGGCTCTCTGCGCCTGAGTCGATTGATGACCAGAGTGAAAGGTCAGCGCATCTGTGTCCCATGACCTCAACTACACAGCATCTGCCGTGAGAAGACATTGTATCTCTGATCTTATCGATCGCATCAACTACTGTGTTGAGTGCCGTATCAAAACCGATCGTGTAATCCGTGCATGCAAGGTCATTATCGATCGTGCCGGGGAGGCAAACAACATTGCACTTATAATTGTGCTTGGGCTCTTCGCACTTATGGCTGAGCTTCTGTGCGCCTGTGAATGATCCGTCGCCGCCGATTACAACGATGCCGTTGATTCCGAAGCTCTTGAGCACGTCAACCGCAACATCCTGAACCTCGGGGTTCTGGAATTCCGGAAGTCTTGCCGTTCCGAGAACTGTGCCGCCATACTGCAAGATGTTATCAACACCTGCAAGTGTAAGCTCGTCCATATCGCCTTCAACAAGGCCCTTGTATCCGTTTTTGATACCGATTACACGGAATCCCTTTGCAATTCCGGCTTTTGTTACTGCTCTGATTGCAGCATTCATTCCCGGGGCGTCGCCGCCTGATGTCATAACCGCTATTGTTTTTTTATTGTTTTCCATTATTATATATCTCCATATCAAAATTTTTCTTCAAACTTTATTATATAATAGTATGCCAAAAAAAGTTCGATTTGTCAATAGTTTTTTTTCAAAAAAGCGCAAATTTTTTACTTTTATCAGAATTTTGCTATTATATCGAGTGTAATCTTATCGAGAAAATCGGTTCCCGCCTTTGTCAGCCTGATATTATCGCCTTTTCTCTCCGCAAGTCCTGCACTGCAATACCGGGAGATCACGTCTCCTGCCCTCTCCTCTATGTCAAAGCCTGCGCTTTCGGAAAACTGCGTTTTTGAGAAGCCCTCTGACATCCTGAGGCCGAGCATTACGGTTTCTTCTGCGGCATCGGCTTTGGTGACCCTTTCGCCTGACGAAACAAGCTCATCCACGTTTCTGTCGCTCATATATTCTTCAAATGACGGACTGTGTGAATACCTGACTCCCTTAAAAAAAGAGTGAGCTGCGCAACCGAGACCTATATATTCTTTTCTTTCCCAATAAGCTTTATTGTGAACAGACTCGAATCCTTTCCTTGAGAAATTCGATATTTCATACTGACGGTAGCCGTTCTCTTCAAGGAGCTTCACTGCCGTGCAATACATCTTTCTGTCCGTATCGTCATCCGTTCTCTCATAAACGCCGCTCTCTATCATATCCTTCAGCTTTGTGCCGTCCTCAACTATGAGCGAATAAAGAGAAATATGATTGACTCCCAGAGAAATTGCTTTCTTTACCGACAGGACAAGGCTTTCCTGTGTCTGATGCGGCACTGCGAACATAAGGTCAAGGCTCACCGAATCAAAGCCCATATTCACCGCAAGCCGGACTTTCTCTTCTGCCTCAGCCGAATCATGAAGTCTTCCGAGCACATTCAGCACATCATCGTCAAATGACTGTACGCCTATGCTTATTCTCGTAAAGCCGGCATCTTTATACGCCCGAAGCTTTGCCTCATCAAGGCTTGACGGATTGCATTCAATCGTGATTTCGGCACCATCGCAAAGCTTTGCCTTGTTCCTGATCGCATCAAGCACACAGCAGACCTCCTCTGCAGGAATGGACGAAGGTGTTCCGCCTCCGAAGAATATGCTTCTTATCCTGTACCCTGAAAGGTCATACTGCAAAAGCTCACTTTTCAGCCTTTTGCAATATTCTCTTGTCTGTCCGTATCTGTTCTCGAACGAAACGAAGTCACAATATCTGCATTTTCTTTTGCAGAATGGAAAATGAACGTAAACCGAAACGTCACTCAAACTTGAGCACCGCCATGAATGCCTCCGCAGGTACTTCGACCGTACCGAACTGACGCATTCTCTTTTTGCCTTCCTTCTGTTTTTCAAGAAGCTTTTTCTTTCTCGTGATATCGCCGCCGTAGCACTTTGCAAGAACGTCCTTGCGCAATGCCCTTATTGTCTCTCTTGCGATTACCTTGTTGCCTATTGCCGCCTGAATCGGGATTTCGAACATCTGCTGAGGAATTACATCCTTCAGCTTTTCTGCAACATATCTTCCCTTTGCATAAGCCTTTTCCTTGTGGATTATCATCGAGAAGGCATCTATCATATCTCCGTTCAGGAGTATATCAAGCTTAACAAGCTCTGCTCTCTGGTAGCCGGAAAGCTCATAGTCAAGAGAAGCATAGCCTCTCGTTCTTGATTTGAGTATATCGAAGAAATCGTAAATGATCTCATTGAGAGGGAGAATGTAGTGAAGCACCACTCTCTTCTCATCCATATACTCCATATCTATATACTGACCTCTTCTGTCCTGGCAGATTTCCATGATGTTTCCTACAAATTCGTTAGGTGTCATGATGTTTGCCTTAACGACAGGCTCTTCCATATAATCTATCGAGGATGGATCAGGCATATTTGTCGGGTTGCTCAATTCAAGCATCTGACCATCGGTCATATAAATCCTGTATACAACGCTCGGGGATGTGGTGACAAGATCGAGATTGAACTCTCTGTCAATTCTCTCCTGAATGATATCCATATGAAGGAGTCCCAGGAAGCCGCATCTGAATCCGAAGCCGAGAGCCGTTGATGTTTCAGGCTCGAAAACGAGTGCTGCATCATTCAGCTTGAGCTTTTCAAGAGCATCTCTCAGGGCATCGTAGTTTGAGCCATCCGAAGGATAGAATCCCGCAAACACCATCGGCTGAACCGCTCTGTAACCCGGAAGAGGCTCTGTTGCCCTGTTTGACACCTTTGTTATGGTATCTCCTACATTTGTGTCGGTCACGTTCTTGATGCTTGCGCAGATATAGCCTACATCGCCTGCGGAAAGCTCCTGGGTTTCCTTCATCGTCGGCTGGAAATAGCCAACCTCCGTTACCTCAAAGCTGTGTCCGTTCGACATCATGACTATCGTATCTCCTGCCTTAACAGAGCCTTCCTTGACTCTGACATATGCAATGGCGCCCTTGTAGGAATCATAATATGAGTCGAAAATGAGAGCCTTGAGAGGAGCATTCTTATCTCCCTTCGGAGCAGGAATGTATTTTACAATGCATTCAAGAACATCTTCAATATTAAGTCCCGTTTTTGCGGAAATCAGAGGTGAAACAGATGTATCAAGTCCTATTACGTCCTCTATTTCGTTTTTCACTCTGTCCGGCTCCGCAGACGGGAGATCTATCTTATTTATTACGGGAATGACCTCAAGATCATTCTCAATAGCAAGATATGCGTTTGCAAGTGTCTGTGCCTCAACACCCTGTGAAGCATCGACTACAAGAAGTGCACCCTCGCAGGCGGCAAGGCTTCTTGATACCTCATATGTGAAGTCCACGTGTCCGGGAGTATCTATGAGGTTCAGAATATATGTTTTTCCGTCTTTAGCCGTGTATTCAAGTCTTACAGCCTGTTCCTTGATGGTGATACCCTTTTCTCTTTCAAGATCCATTGAATCAAGTATCTGCGAGACCATATCTCTTTTGGCGATAAGTCCCGTTGTTTCAAGGAGTCTGTCGGCAAGTGTTGACTTTCCGTGATCTATATGTGCTATTATGCAGAAATTTCTGACGTTCTGATTTGTATTATCAGGCATTGTTTGCTTTCCTTCCGGACTGAAATTATAAACAGAATAAATATCTGTATTTATATATTTTACCACTAAGAATAAAATATGTCAAACAAAAATTTGACTCCGCCTGCAAAAAAACAGTTGCTTTTTACCGTCTTTTATGCTATACTAATACGAACAAAAGAATATTATGCTGAAAGGTACGGTTTAAGTATGGATTGGCTTAAAGTTAAAATTTTTACTACTCATCAGGGCTGTGAATTCATCTCCTCTGCCCTTTACTCCATGGGTATATACGGTCTTGAAATATTCGATCCCGAGGACTACAAAATGCCGCAGAAGGATTATACATGGGACTACATCGACGATGACGTTCTCAAAAAGCAGGCTGAAGAAGCTTATGTCTGCGCTTACATAGGTGATGCACCGGCAGGCTGGGATCAGCTCAGCGAAATAAAGGGTTTTCTGAAAAGAATGCCTTCGGAGCTTCCTGATTTCGATCTCGGAAGACTTGAGGTCACTGTCACAAACATACAGAACGAAGATTGGGTGAACAACTGGAAAAAGTTCTTCAAGCCGATCGAGGTCGCAAATAAGTTTCTTATCGTTCCGGAGTGGGAGGAAAACGTTGATACAGGCGACAGGATCAGACTCACCATCAATCCCGGCGGTATTTTCGGTACAGGCTCTCACGAAACAACACAGCTTTGCATAAGCGCCATCGAAAAGGCTTATGACGAAAAGGGAACCGTTGAAAGAGTGATGGATATAGGCACGGGAAGCGGTATCCTCTCCATCGCCGCTATTCTCCTCGGCTGCAAGTATGCAGAGTGCATCGACATCGACCCGAACGCCGACACAATCGTTGTCGAAAATATGGAAATGAATTCCATTTCCGAAGACAAGTATGCCGTCAGAGTCGGAAACATCCTCGATGACGCATTCGCCGACACTCTTCCGAGAAAGGGCTACGGCATCGTTGTTGCAAACATCATGGCTGATATCATAATCGGAATGCTTCCTGCAGTTCCGCAGTTCATGGCAAAGGATGCTCTCTTCATCACGTCAGGCATAATCGAATCAAGGCTGGAAGAAGTTCAGAACGAGCTTGAAAAAGCAGGCTTTGAGGTTGTTTCAAGCACAGTTCTCAACGAATGGTGCTGTATCACAAGCAGGTTCAGACAATAATATGAAAAGTGAAAATAGTTTTTCACAAGGGTTGAAAGACGGAATACCGATTTGCCTCGGCTATATTTCGGTTGCATTCGCATTCGGTATATTCGCCGTCGGAAGCGGTCTTTCAGGATTTGAAGCCGTTCTTATCTCCCTCACAAACGTTACATCGGCAGGTCAGCTTGCCGCAGTGCCGATCATGTGCTCAGGTGGAACACTCATTGAGCTTGCCGTCACTCAGCTCGTAATAAATCTCCGTTATGCGCTTATGTCAGTCTCCCTTTCGCAAAAGCTCGGGAGCAACGTAAGGCTGTTTGACAGATTCATAATTTCGTTTGTCAATACAGATGAGGTCTTTGCGGTCTCCACGCTCAAGGATTTCAACGTATCAAGAAATTATATGTACGGACTGATCCTGATGCCGTATCTCGGCTGGGCTTTCGGTACACTCCTCGGAGTAATTGCGGGAGCAGTGCTTCCCACGATCGTGATTTCCGCTCTCGGAATAGCAATTTACGGTATGTTTATCGCTATCGTAATTCCGCCGGCAAAAAAGGATAAGAAAGTTTTGTTTTCCGTGCTGTTTGCAATAGCTCTGAGCTGTGCCTTCAGATATGTGCCTTTTCTTTCAAGCGTATCGGCAGGCTTCGTGATAATTATCTGCGCAGTAACGGCAAGTGCGTTGTTTGCTCTGATATGTCCGCTCAAGGAGGATGATAAAAATGCATGATTCATATTCATTCGGGCTTTATCTTCTCGTTTGTGCGGGAGTAACCTACCTTATCAGAATGCTTCCGCTCGTGCTCGTCAGGAAAAAGATCGAAAGCAGATTTCTTCGTTCATTCCTCTACTACATTCCTTATACAGTGCTCGGAGTAATGACGATACCTGCCATCTTTTATTCCACCTCCTCCACGCTTTCCGCCGCAATCGGTTTTTGCGTTGCCGCAGTGCTTGCATATTTTGAGAAAAGCCTTCTGGCGGTTGCCGCATCGGCTTGTGCCGCAGTGCTTGTGGTCGAACTTGCCATGACATACGTCTTCTGATGGGGGTCAAGTATAAAATTTTCGTAAAAAAAGCGAATAATTTTAAAAAAACTATTGACAGATTTCCAAAAAGGGATTATAATTACACTGTTACATTATTTACTACTCGAAGGGGGTGAAGTTGTAATGTCAGAGGTTAAGGTTGGTAAAAATGAAAATTTCGAAAATGCATTGAAGAGATTCAAGAGACAGACTGCTCGCGCAGGCATTTTAGCTGAGCTCCGTAAAAGAGAGCACTACGAAAAGCCGAGCGTAAAGAGAAAGAAGAAGTCTGAAGCTGCCCGTAAGGTAGCTAAAAAGAGAAAATCTTATTGATTTTCGGCATTTACATTTCAGCATTCTCGGGAGGGTATCGGCAAGATACCCTCTTTTTCTTGTATTCGAAACCCCCGGATAGTCCGGGGAGTTCAAAAAAGGCAGCGCCTATGAGTCTCGAACAAAAAACTCCTTTTGATATAATAAAATGTGGCTACCAACTACATTAAAAAATCAAAAGGAGGTCAACCAAAGTGGATGACATACATAGTTTATCACATAGTAAGTGAAATTACAAGTACCATGTGGTATTTGCACCAAAATACAGAAGAAAAGTATTTTATGAAGAGAAAAGATTTGTAAATGAAAAGGCGTAAACACAATAAATGCGGAAGTCTGTTCAGACTATGTACATATGCTGATAGAAACCCCACCCAAAATGAGTGTATCATCTTTTATGGGATACCTAAAAGGAAAGAGCTGTTTAATGATATATGAACAATGGGGGAATATGAAATTTAAGTACAAAAATCGAGAGTTTTGGTGCAGAGGCTACTATGTAGACACAGTAGGAAAAACACAAAAATGATAGATGAGTACATAAGAAATCAGCTAAAAGAGGATAAGTTGAACAGTCAACTAACCTTTGAGGATATTGACCCGTTAATGGGTAGTAAGTAAAAGGATGCGAATGGCAGCCAAAAAAACGTCCTTTAAGCGTAGCCGGTAGATTAGGGCTTTGCCCGTTGAAGAAAAGCCCCCGGCTTAGCCGGGGAATAATTACTCTGTCCTCATTTTTCACTTCTATGATAAAAGCAACACTGTTTTCAGATGATAAAAGATTAATAGCGCTCATTTCATCCGTATTTGAGCTTTCCGATACGAATGCCTCGATATTCCTTTATGATGATTCATTCAGCCGGAGCCAGGCTCCGCTTGAGCCTTCCATTCTCTTTGCAGAGGATCCCGAGAACATTGATACTTCCGGGTTCAGCTATGTGATAAAAAAGCCGTTCACCGGAGCCACTGCCGCCAAAGCGGCATCCATTCTTCTCTCGGGGGATGAGCAAATGATCTCTCCCGAGGAAAAAGCTTCTCTGATACTCGACACGCTCGGTGCATCAAAAAAGCTTAAAGGCTACAAGCTCGTATCATACGCCGTTCCGCACGCAGCACGCTGTCTTCGTGAAAGAAAAGCGCCTGTTCTTCTCGACATTTATTCAGCCGTCTCTGCCGAAGCAGGCGGCAATCCCGGCTCCACCGAAAGGGCAATACGCACTTTTGTCGAATCGGTATTCAGATCAGGCGATATAAACGGACTATTTGAGCTTTTCGGTAACACACCCGATCCCGAAAAGGGCAAATGCACAAATGCAGAGTTTATTTTCAGGCTTGCAGAAAAATATAATTCACTCTATCATCAGGATTAAAACAAAAGCGGTCTCCGTGTGATACGGAAGCCGCTTTATTGTTTATTTTCTTTTCAATCTGCAAAAAGAGGCGTTGAGAGATATCTGTCTCCCGTATCAGGCAGCAGAACAACTATATTCTTTCCTTTGTTCTCCGGCCTCTTTGCAAGCACCAGCGCCGCATGAACAGCCGCACCCGATGAAATTCCCACAAGCACGCCTTCCTCACGACCGATACGCCTGCCTGTGGCAAATGCATCTTCATTTGTTACCGGTATGATTTCATCATAAACCTTCGTATTCAGCACATCCGGAACAAACCCTGCACCGATTCCCTGAATCTTGTGTGCGCCGGGAACTCCCGTTGAAAGAACCGCCGATGATGCCGGCTCAACTGCCACCACCTTGATATCGCTTTTCATGCTTCTGAGGTATTCGCCCGTGCCGGTAATCGTTCCACCCGTGCCTACTCCTGCAACAAAGATATCCACCTCGCCATCCGTATCCTCCCAGATTTCGGGGCCTGTGGTGTTTCTGTGAGCTGACGGATTTGCCGGATTGACGAACTGTCCGGGAATAAAGCTATCGGGAATTTCCTTTGCAAGCTCCTCTGCCTTTGCAATCGCGCCCTTCATGCCCTTTGCGCCCTCTGTGAGCACAAGCTCTGCTCCGTACGCCTTCATTAGCTGTCTGCGTTCAACGCTCATTGTTTCCGGCATCACAATAATAATTCTGTAGCCTCTTGCCGCCGCAACAGATGCAAGTCCGATACCCGTATTTCCCGATGTCGGCTCAATTATGACCGAATTTTTGTTCAGCCTGCCGGAGCTTTCCGCTTCATCTATCATCGCCTTTGCGATGCGGTCCTTGACGGAGCCTGCCGGATTGAAGTATTCAAGCTTCGCATATATCTTTGCCTCAAGCTTTTCGCTCTTCTCTATGTGAGAAAGCTCAAGAAGCGGTGTGTGACCTATAAGCTGATCTGCAGATGTATAAATTTTTTTCATATTCTGTCTCCTTAATAAACTTTTTATAAAATTTTTATCAGACGGAGAGCTTTTTCAGCTTTGCTTCTGCCGTCCGTAATTGCCTACTTATTTAGTAGGTATATAATAACACATTTTCTGCTTTCTGTCAAGAGAAAAATATGAAATACCCGTTTTTTCTTCAGAAAATATAAAAAAACAGGTCGGGATTTCTCCTGACCTGCCGTTCTATATTATTTACCGGTTCGTTGCCTGATCAATATTCCGCAAGGCAACCTTCCGTTATCGTGATTTCAACGGTCTGCGTTTTACCGTTTCTTTCAACCTCGATTTTTACCACATCGCCTGCTCTTGCCTTGAGGAGGAGGTCAATGATCTGATACTTTCTGTCAACGATCTTTGTAGTATTTCCGAGTGTAACAGACTTGATGATGTCGCCTGTCTCAAGCTTGCCATTTGCAATGGCATTGTCTGAAATTTCAGAGATCTGGACTTTCTCATAAATCCTGATGAGGCCTGTCTTCTTGTCAATCTTTGCTTCACTGTCTACCGTCTGGACCGTTACTCCGAGGAGAGCTCTCTGAACTGCTTCCTTTTCTGTTCCGAAGCAGTAATAAATAATATTATCGGCAATGGCGATCGCAACATTTGACGGAATTGCATAGCCTATGTTCTCAACAGATGAACTGCTTACCTTTGAGTTGACGATACCGATGAGCTCGCCCTTATCGTTGAAGAGTCCGCCGCCGGAGTTACCGCTGTTGACTGCAGTATCGATTCTGACTACTCTCCATGAGATCTGTGTAACATTATCAACCGCCGTCATTGAAATATATTCGGACGGAACGCTTACAACGCCGTAAGTAACGGATATTCCGCGCGCTTCAGGATTGCCTATCGCAATGGCATACTGACCTGCGGAAATGTCATCGGAATCGGCAATGGAGATAGGTGCAAGCTCGCACTTCTTGAGAAGCTCGGAGTTCTCTACGTAAAGAACGGCAATATCATATGTCATTGATCCGCCGATATACTTTGCGGGAATGGCATATTCATCCATTTCCTTGCCGTAGATAAAAATATTGATATCATTGCTTATCTTGTTTGAGGTATTGGATGATGAATCATAAACAACGTGGTAGTTCGTAATAATGAACGCACTGCCCGAAGCCTTGTCAAGCTGGTAAATAACGCCTGAGCCTGCTGAATAGTAATCATAGTCCTGTGTCTGCTGACCTCTGCCGAAGCCGAAAATGCTTCCGCTTGACACTGTCTTCACAAAATGTGAGTAAACAGTAACGGAGCTGAGAAGTCCCTTGCTTGCCGCATACTGTATTCCGGAAATGCCGTCCGTATTGATCGTGATCTCGGAATTGCCTGATGTGGAATCAGAGCCGTTCTGACCCTTGAGTGATTCGAGCCATTCAGCGATGGTTCCCTTGAAGCCGTACTCAACCGCAATATCATATGCGGACTTTCCGTCTGTGCCCTGTGCAGCAGTACAACCCGAAAGCATAACAGCAGAAACTGCCAATGCGATCACAAGAATTGCAGAAATAATCTTTTTCTTCATAGTTTTTCTCCTTAATGCTTATTGTATTCGGCACATATCAATAATATACGCCTGTTTTATTTGACAACTTTATTATAAACTCCTATAATGTATTTTCTATTATAGAATAATTAAGTTTCTGTAAAGTGATTGTGAAAATTGCTTGCCAATACCATGAAATGACAGTGAAGCATTTTTTATTTTTCCTCTTGAATTATACACCAAAATATGCTATACTTCAAGTATTATATCATAAAAAAATTATATACAGTTAAATTTTTTGGAGAAATATGAAAACAGAAGAAACAGAACTCATTTTAAGAGCATATAGCATCCTTTCCGACCTCACTCCCTTGAAAAGTGACTGCGGAAGGCTTTGCGGTGCCGCCTGCTGCAAGGGTGATGACGAAACAGGAATGCTTCTCTTCCCCGGTGAAAAAGAATTATTCGAAAACAACCCCGATTACACCGTTCTTCCAACAGACTACGGATATGATCTTGCCGTGTGCAAGGGCGTGTGCGACAGAGCCTCAAGGCCTCTTTCGTGCAGAATATTTCCTCTTGCCATCGTGGCAAAAAACAGCATAGTCAAGGTCATTCCGGATCCCCGATGCAGAGCCATGTGTCCTCTCTGGAGGCAGGCAGTAAGCAAAAGGCTTGACCCCGGGTTCACAAAAGCCGTAAAAGAAGTGGCAAGGCTCTTTTCAGCCAACAGTGAAATGATAGCTTTTGCCGCAAAGACAAGTGAGCTTTGCGACGAATTCAGCGGGTTGTAAAAAAATTTGTCTTTTCACGAATTTTTGTATTGTATTTTTCGGGAAAATCTGTTATAATAGTATTGAGATCAATATAAGGAAAGGAGTACCTTTTTCCATGTCCCGTCAGGTTGTCAACAGAATTCTTCTCGGCGCATTCGTTATTGTTCTTCTTGCAATGTGTCTGATTTATGCCAAGCAGGAGTACAAAATAAGGAATCTCACCGCAGAGCAGGAAGCTCTTCAGGCCAAGTCCGAAAAAATCGAGTATATTATCAACGAGTATTCTATTCTTGTCGATAACGTAAACAGCAGAAATTACGTTATCAGGATAGCAAGAGATATGTTCGGTTGGGTATTTGACGACGAGACAGTATATAAAAAAGGAACTGACTCTACTCCTTCCGTTATCGAACAATAAAGGTTTATTAAGATGTTATACGCAGTAATTGATATAGGTACTAATTCAGTTAGATTTATGCTTGCAGACTATTCGGATGCAGGCATTTTTGTCATTAAGAACGCAAAAACCACCACACGCCTGGGCGAAGGACTTTATGACGGAAGAAATATGCTCCGTGAGGACAGAATGCAGGCTTCGGCTGATGCCATCCTGAAATATGCTTCCCTTGCCCGTGAGGCACGTGCGAAAAAAATAATATGCACCGCCACAAGCGCCGTCCGTGACTCTGCAAACAAGGCAGACTTTATCGCTCTTGTAAAAAAGTGTGCAGACATTGACGTAAACGTAATTTCGGGTGAAACAGAAGCAATATGCGGCTTCACCGGTGCGCTTCAGGGCATTTCAAACGGTGAGGATGCTCTCCTCATCGACATCGGCGGCGGCAGTACAGAGGTTACGCTGAAGGAAAACGGCATAATCAACGGTACAAGCTTCAAATGCGGCTGTGTACGCCTGAGAGAGCTTTTCGGCAAAGACTACTCTGCGGCAGATGCGTTTGTAAAAAGCACCGTCAAAGTGCCTTTTGGAAAGGAAATCGTCTGGATAGGCGGCACGGCATCCGCTTGTGCCATGCTCTTCAGAAGGCTCACCGAATATGAGCAGAGCAAGGTGCATCTTTGCCGTATTCCGATTTCATTCCTTGAAGAGCTTTATGAAAAGGTTCTTTCGATGACAGAGGAGGAATGCTG
This sequence comes from Clostridia bacterium, assembly GCA_045627045.1. GTDB lineage: Bacteria > Bacillota > Clostridia > HGM11327 > HGM11327 > SIG351. The sequence continues at coordinate 32,012 of JAZQMY010000049.1, forward strand.
TGAGTTCTGCAGCTTCGATAAAAAAAGAGGCGAGCTTCTCCCCTACGGTCTAATGAGCATACTCCATATAATGAAAACGTCAGGGGCTTCATCCGTAACGGTCAGCGAAAGCGGACTGATGACAGGGCTCATCATTCTTGATAATAACAAAGCATGATTATTTACTATTGACAATAAAAAGAAAATCTGTTATAATAGATATAATATACAAATTTACAGGAGATAAAAAGTAATGGCAACTTATTTTAACGAACCATCAAGAACATTCAGCGAATACTTACTTATTCCGGGTTATTCTGGTGCTGAGCACATCCCATCAAACGTTTCATTAAAGACTCCACTCGTTAAATATAAAAAAGGTGAAGAGCCTTCCATTTCAATGAATATACCGCTTGTTTCTGCTATCATGCAGTCCGTATCAAACGATACGATGGCAATAGCACTTGCAAAGGAAGGCGGTATCTCTTTCATTTATGGTTCACAGTCAATCAAGGATCAGGCTGAAATGGTCCGCAGAGTAAAGAACTACAAAGCAGGCTTTGTTTCTTCCGATTCAAACATCCGTCCCGATCAGACTCTGGCTGATGTTATCGCACTCAAGGAAGAATTGAAGCATTCCACTATCGCCGTAACAGATGACGGCACACCCAACGGCAAGCTTCTCGGCATCGTAACAAGCCGTGATTACAGAGTAAGCCGTATGGATCCTTCAGTCAAGGTTTCGTCCTTCATGACTCCACTTGAAAAGCTCTATACTGCTCCGGAGGGCACATCTCTCAAGGAAGCAAACGACATCATCTGGGAGCACAAACTCAATTCTCTCCCTATTGTCGATAAGAACGGCAGACTTGTTTCATTCGTTTTCCGTAAGGACTACGAGCAGCACAAGGAAAATCCTCTTGAGCTTCTCGACAGCGACAAGAGATATGTTGTAGGCGCAGGCATCAACACAAGAGACTATGCTGAAAGAGTTCCTGCTCTCGTAGAAGCAGGCGCAGACGTTCTCTGCATCGACTCAAGCGAAGGCTTCACAGAGTGGCAGAGAAGAACGATTGCTTTCATCCGTGAAAAGTACGGTGACAAGGTCAAGGTCGGCGCAGGCAACGTAGTTGACAGAGAGGGCTTCAGATTTCTCGCAGAAGCAGGTGCTGACTTCATCAAGATCGGTATCGGCGGCGGTTCGATCTGTATCACAAGAGAAACAAAGGGTATCGGCCGCGGTCAGGCATCAGCAGTAATCGATGTTGCGGCTGCAAGAGACGAGTACTTCGAGGAAACAGGCATTTACGTTCCGATCTGCTCTGATGGCGGTATCGTTCACGATTATCACATCACACTTGCTCTCGCAATGGGCGCAGACTTCTGTATGCTCGGACGTTATTTCTCAAGATTTGATGAGAGCCCGACGAACAAGATCCTTATCAACGGAAACTATATGAAGGAATACTGGGGTGAAGGCAGTGCAAGAGCACGAAACTGGCAGAGATACGATCTCGGCGGAGCCGCAAAGCTTTCATTCGTTGAGGGCGTAGATTGCTACGTTCCTTATGCAGGAACACTTCACGATAACCTCGCTGTCACGCTCAGCAAGGTTCGTTCCACAATGTGCAACTGCGGTGCACTCACTATCCCCGAGCTTCAGGATAAGGCAAAGCTTACACTCGTAAGCTCCGTTTCTATCGTGGAGGGCGGCGCGCACGACGTCGTTGTCAAGGATAATTCCGCACAGCGCTGAGCTTAACCGAAAAAGAAAACACAAAATCTGTCGGAAATCACTTCCGGCAGATTTTATTTATGCAATCACATTTTCACATAAACTTCTTTTTTTCATTATATCTTCATCCGATATTCAGTTTATCGTATTGACTTTATTATATCTATCGTGTATAATTGTCACAGTAAATAATAAAAGGGTTGGTCACTGTTTTGAAAGCTAAAATTACACTTCTGCTCGTATTCATATTACTGCTGTCTGCTCTGTCAGCCTGCAGCAATACTCCGCACCCTGAATACACCCCGGGCAGTTCTTTTCAGCCTTCTCCGACCGCATCCATTGAACCGACCGTCTCGCCGACGCCTTCCGATCACCCTGACCAGACTGTCCCGGTTCCGCCCGATTCTTCTCCCGACATCCATTACGATAGGGATAATAGCTATTCCATCAGCTCGAGTGATGTTGAGCTTACATTCAGTGTGGTTGATGATACGCCTTACCTCATGGCAACAGAAGGAAGAGGCTCCGAAAAGATTCTTCAGGAAAATGAGCTTTTCATCCCTGCCACCGTATTCTTCTATGCACCGCCGGACTTTGAATTTGATTCCACCAAGTCAATGGACGGATACACGATTTTCAGAAATCATCCGTTTGAGGCAGATTGGCATTTTACAGGTGCACAGTACAGTCAGGTCAGCAGTCACGATGTTCTCACTCTCAGTTTTGCAGATGAAGAGCATCTTATCGGCTATTCGATCCGTATCACTTCATTTGCAAACGGAATGTTCGGCTATTATTCGGAATTCACGAACAACAGCCGTTACAGCATGAGCTATCTTGCTTATTCCGTTCTTGACATCAAGGCAACATATGACCCGAAAGCAACCACCTGCTCAACCTACAAGATAAATGAGCTTCTCAATTTCACGGACTATGCTTCATACTGCACACCACAGAAGGAACTCGTCTATGCAAGCAATTTCTCAACTCACGATTATATTTACGGAATATCCGTTTCCAACAAGGAAATCCCGTTATTCCCGATAGGCATTGAGATCGACTACACTCATTCGGGCACATTCTTTGCCGCAGTGATGCAGCCGTTCTCAAACACGATCTCCGTCAAGCCTGATAACTACACGATAAATATCAACATTTCAAGCGGAGATGCAGAATTTGTTACAGCCGCCGAATCCGTCAAGGAATCCACAAGATGTTATTTCGGCTTTGCAAAGGGCAGTAACGATCCTTTCGCATCGCTTGACAAGGTTTATTACGCAAATTACAAGGAAGCCGAGGTCGTCTTCTGCGACAACTTTGACGGAACAGAGCTTGACCGCTCAAAATGGGAAAAAGTAAACGGCGTGGATATTTACGACAGTTCTATCATCTATGACGAAAAGCTCGTCTATGTAAACGGCAATTCAAACCTCATCATCAAATCCGAATGGGACGAGGCAAATTCCGTCACCCGTGCAGGTACCATCAAAACTATGGGACTTGCAGAGCTTGGTCTGGGCTATTATGAGATATCCGCAAGACTTCCGTCCGCACCGGGAACAGTATCTTCGTTCTTTCTCCGCTCACACAAGTTCAGCAAATCATATCTGCTCAATAACGCCAAATCGGCATCCTCATTGAAAATAGATATCTTTGAATCAAGAGGATCGGACGATCACAAGCTCAATCAGGCGATACACTGGTACGATGAGAGTATTTCAGGTCTTGCCTATTCATCATCGCTTTCATCAAGGATTGACTCGCTCTATGATGGTAAATTCCATCGTTTCGGTCTTATGAGAACCGCAACCGAATACATTTTCTACATCGACGGTCTTGAATTCTGGAGAACATCTTCCCTCGGTGTTTACACCAATGACCTTTACCTGAACATCTCTTCATACACTGCATATGACCCGCGTGCCAACAGCACCTCACGTCTTTCCGACCTGATTGTGGATTATGTCAAGGTCTGGAAATTCGTCTGACAAAGGAATTCGATCAAGCAAACAAAAATCCCAACAGCATCACAGTTTTGCTGTTGGGATCATTTATTATCAACTATTTTTTACTTTTTGTATGTTTCCACAAAGCTTTTCAATGCATTCATGCATCTTTCCGGCTCCACCAGATAGCTTTTGCCGTGATCTGCACCCTTCACCGTGATCAGCTCCTTAGGCGCCGTGCACGCCTCGTAATTCTGCCTTGACATATAACACGGAACAAACGAATCTGCCTCACCGTGGAGGAATAGAACAGGTCTCGTGTTCTTTTTGAGTGCCTCGAGTGTGGAATCACTGTAAATATTGCAGCCGGAAAACAGTCTGAACCAAAGTGCCACAAGCCACAGAAGCGGATATGAAGGAATATGCTGCCACTTTGCGACCGCCCTGAGTATGTCAGGAACAGATGTGTAGCCGCAGTCGGCTATTATTCCGCTGACGTTTTCGGGAAGCTCAAGACCGCTTGCAAAAAGCACCGTTGCGGCTCCCATTGATATGCCTTCAAGGAAAACATTGTGCGTCTTGCCGAAGCGCTTCTCTATGTACTCCGCCCAGACTGCACAATCATATTTCTCCTTTATGCCCATGCAGATTTTGTTTCCGTCGCTCTCTGCCTGTCCTCTTTCCGACACGATGAGTACATTCACGCCCAGCTTCATGAAATCCGCCAGAGCGCATCCGAAGTCATTTTCTCCGCACGAATGCCAGCCGTGGAAAAGAATCATAGTGGTGTCGGCGTTTTCATTGGCATAAAAAACGCCCTTCAGCGTCTTGCCTTCCCTGTTCTTCACGGAAATCTTTTCGCCCTGAAGCTTTTTTGCCTCTTCGATTCCTGGCAAAACGCATTTCTGCCACTCAGCGTCACTGTAACGTTTTCTGATTTTCTTCATTCCCGTCTCAGTATAGAGAGACTCTGTCTTTATCGCTCTTGTAAAGCAGGCAATGTATATAGCAAGCGACAAAATAACGCAAAGCAAAATCAAAGCCGCAATCACTGTTCCAACAGCAGTCAGTATCTCAACCATATTCACACCTCCACAGGGAAATCAGTAATCAGAAATGTTCAAACAATCCGTTCGGCTTCTTGTGGAATGCCCTGAAGAAATCACTTTCGGGGTTATTGACAGTTGTGCCTTCAAGGAAGGAAGCTCCGAATGCATCGTATTCATTGTAGCCGTAGACGAGCTGTGTAAATGCAGGCATCGGGCATACGATATCAGGTGTAACTGATGCGTTCTTTCTGACATCAACATTTTTGCCGTCAAACTCAACAACATATATTCCGTTTGTGTACTCAAGGTCGTTCACGATCTCAACTGAATAGCGTCCCTTCTGTCCTTTGTAGTCATTCAGCTTCAGTATTGCCGGAACATCGAATATTCTTGCGGCAAGGTCCGGAATGATAGTGTATGTTGTGTGCATATAGTTCTTGAGCGTTGTCTCAACCTCAGGAGCCATTGCACAGTTGTGGATCTTGATCTTCTTATCCTCTCCCTCAAACATTCTGAGGAAGCCCAGAAGCACCTTGAGCGCCTTTGGTGACGTGAATGCCATTTCGTACACGTTCAGTGCAATGCTTTCCATTCTGTTCACGCAGTAATACTGTTGCTGATCGAATGTGATGTATGCCGACGGCTTTCCGTTTTCATCATACCAGATGTAGGTTTTCTTTGCTTCGTTTGACTCTGAAGTCGGGAATCTCCATGTTCCCGTTCTGCGGAGCATAATATTTCTGTTATTTGCATATTCATTGTATATTTTAACGCAATCCTCTGCTCTTTCTGCTGATTCCACAGGCAAAAGATCAGGATATCTCTCAACAAAGGAAAGTGCTTCAATAGGAAATTCAAGCACAAGATGGTCTGCAACCTTCTCGTAGCCGAATTTTCTGTAATAAGCAAATGAGAACGGATGAAGAAGTCCCACTGTCCAGCCTCTTTCAGGTGCCATTTCAAAAAGCTTGTTGAACATCGTTCTTACAGAACCGCTTCTTCTGTATTCAGGCTTTGTTCCGACGCCGCTGACAGTCATTGTATTGACATAATTTCCGCAGTAGCGGCTGTCAATTGTTCTGAAGCCGAGCCAGGACATCTTGTTCCCCTTGTCATCAAAATTATACATTCCCTCGTATTTTACAAATTCATCAGCTGAATCCTTAAATAATTCAAGTGCCATTTTATTTTTATCCTTTCGGTCTTATTTCTTTTATATGTTGAATTATATCATTTTTAGCTTACGTTGTCAACCTGTTTATATTACAAAAGCCGCTTCAAAGCTTGACATAATTCCTGCTTTATGTTATAATTTTTTCAAATTTTACGGAGGATTTATATGAAAAAACACATTTCTTTTATACTATCTCTTATTCTGATACTTGCCATGTTTCCTGCCTGTTCATCGGAAAAAGCAATAAGCATTTCATCTCTTGCGGAATATTCCATCGTCTATCCGGAAGAATATCTTAAAGTCAGTGAATACAGGTCTGATATAGTTGACGAGCTTGCAAATGCGATAGAAAAAGTTACCGGAAGCAAGGTCAAAACCGTATCCGATGCCGAGGATGCCGAAGGAAAGCTCATCATACTCGCAAGTGGCAAAAAAGAAACCGTTTTCTCGGAAAAAACAGCTAAATTCAACAGCGCTATGGATTATATCATTGGTGTTGACGGCGATAACATCGTTCTCGGTGGCTTGAACTATTATTCCGATATGCGTGCCGTATATGCTTTTATGAACGATTATCTCGGCTACGACGATATTGAAGATAAAATATTGGAGCCTTCAAAGAAGATCAGCGGAGAATTTATCTCTGTCTATGAAGAGCCTGATTATTTCATCGAAGCTGCTACATGGGCAACTTCCTTTGATCAGCCGTGGCAAATAAAGGATATTGCAGACTGCGGTTTCAATATGCTTTTGCTTCATTATACCTTCTGCACAAAGGACGAGGTCATCAATACGATCAAATGGTGCACGAGGTACGGCATTCAGATCCTTATGAACATAATCCCTTCGTCAAATATGCCGTATTCAGAGCTTTATTCAGATTGTCCTATGATCTACGGCGGTTACGTCTGGGATGAGCCGTGGACCGAAGAACATTATAAGCTGGCAACTCAGTACTACAATGAATTCATAGAGAAATATTCACAATATGGCTGGAAGCCGTACATGAATTTCGGAGGTGACTCATACCTTCAGGAAAAAACGCAGACTTCACTTCCTGAAATGAACGTGATCTCTTTTGACTGGTACATTTTCGTTGCCAATCAGTACAACGGTTTCCGTCCCCATATTGAAGGTTGCGACTATCTGACTATCCTTCAGGGCTATCAGAAACTTGCCGAAGAAAAAGACGTACCTTTATGGCAGTACATCCAGTCGCACAGCGGTCCCGACAGAGCATTCAACTTCTCAAAAGGTCTCAGATACCAGCTTTATCTCTCTGAATGCTTCGGAGTTGACAGGATCCTCTATTTTGAGTATGCAAATGAAAAAGAAGTCCTTACATGGATGGATACGTCCGATCTTGTTGTCGATACCGAATTCAAAAAAGGTTCAAATTACGAATACACCAAAAATGCAAACAACGAGTATATTCTGTTAAGAAACCTCCTGAAAAACTACGATCATCTCGGGAACTACACTTACTTCACAAGATATGAAAAAACGATCATAAACGAAGAACCGTACTATCTTGAGCCTCAGTTCTACGCCTTTTTTGACGAGTATGAAGGTTTTGACGATGTGCTTGAAGAAGTCATCAGACCGGACGGAATGTACGACTCGTTCTTTGTAGGTGCCTACGAAGCAAAAAAAGGAAACGGAAACGCTTTCGTTTTCATGAATCTTGAGCTTCCCGATGATGCCCTTTACGACGGAGAAACGATCGAGCTTGACGATAATTACGTATATAAATTCAGCTGCAGCAATCCTGAAGAGCTTATTTTCTGCAAAAAGGATAAGCCTATAAAGATGAAGATCAACGGAAGTAAAGTTACCTGCTACCGTGACGGTGTATCTGAAGTGCTTACGCCTGACGAAGACGGCTATTATCAGGTTCTATGCGGCAACGGCTCCTGCCTGTTCTTCACGGTTGAATAAAAATCAAATATCAGATAATGCAAAAATCCCGTTCACAACAATGTGGACGGGATTATATTTTCCTGATTACATATTGCTTTTAGTCAACCATCACGAACCAGCAATGACCGTTTCCGAGCTCAAGCTGATAATAGCCTTCGCTGTCCTTTTCAAGGCGGTACTCTCTGCCCTCACGGTAGAAATGTACTTCATCGCCGTTTATCTTGATTCTTGAGGGCTCTGCCTTTGTGTCCTCATAGTCAACAAAGTCAAGCTCATCAACATTTATTATAAGGAATGCCGAGCCGCTGTTGTCCTTCTTGTCGTAAGCGCCGACAAGTATTGTAGAATCGGTTCCCTCCGGAAGGATAAGCTCTTCTATCGTGTCAAACTGTTCCTTTGTGACCTGCTCAAACGCTTCAAAACGTTCTTTATCCGTAGGAGTGATATTCTGGAGGTATGCTCCGACATAATCATACTCATTCACAAGCTTCTCTCCTATGAAAAGTGCTTCCTTGTTTGCCTGCTTTGCATCTTCCCAGTATTCGAGCTTTTCGTAGTTGCCGTCAACGATCCAAACCTGATAATTGAAATACTCTATTGCCTTCGCATTGAAGCAAAGCGGAATATATTCAATCCATCTTATCATTTTGGAGGTATTGAAGTTTGAAAGGTAATACGTTCCGATAAATATCCAGAGATCCTTGTTCTGTGATTCGCCGTACTGCTCATACTGTGTAAACAGGCTGAAGCCGTTATTGATCGGGCCCATACCGTCCAGATTTGAAGGATAACCGGAGCGGCTTCCCATACCGTAGTAGAAGTCAAAGCTCAAAACGTCCGTTGCATCCGTTACATCATTGAGATTATGCGGGCCGCCGCAGTAGTTTATGAATGACTTCCAGCCCTTTTCACTGTAAAGCTTCGAATACTGCAATGCTATTTTCGTCAATGTGTTCAGGTACTCCGTTACAGGCTCATCTATTATGTAATGTCCCCACACAATAGGATTATCCTCGTAAGCCTCAAGATAATAAAGTGAGAATGTCTCTTCCTCCCAGTCTATTGATACAGGTAATACAAGCTCAAGGTCAAATCTTGTGCACCAGAGAATGAACTGTCTGAAGTCTTCCATCGTTTCGTAACCCCAGATAACGCCCTGTACGATCATCGCATTGAAGTTGGCATCCTTGACGTCCCTTACCTGCCATGCTTCAGTATAAGGAATGGTATAGAAGTTTCCTGCCGCTATCTTGAAAACAGGCTCCTTGTATGTATACTTTTCAACGCCTGAAATCTCTTTTGTCGGGTCGATCCACTTATCATCAACATCATCATATCCGAGATAATCGTTTATAAAAGTATAAACGGCTCTCATATCTCCGTAATAGTCCTGTCCGCCGAGAATAATATCGCCGTCCTGAACACCTATTACGTAATCAAGTCTGCTCTCAAACGAAGCCACATAATCGGAAAGCTTTGTTGCTCTCTTTGAGCTTGCAAAGATTATTTCCTTTACGTTATCAGGACCCTTGTCTGTGAAAGTCTTGATTTTCTTGCCTGTAACCGTTTCAAGAACGCTTTTCAGAAGCTCCACCTCAGTCATCTGCCAGTCCTTGTAATTTTCGGGGTAAATGATCACATACTCCGAAAGTGCGGATTTATCAACGCTTTCCTTCTCAAACTCAGGCTCTGACGGAGTCGGCTCGGGAGTTGCATCAGGTGTCGGAACGACTTCGGGTGACGGAGTAACATTTCCTGTGCACCCTGCCGCAGTAAGCAGCATAATCGCTGCCAGAATAATTGCCAAAATCTTTTTAATCATAGCTTTTACCTTTATTTCTTTTTTCTTTATTTCTGTTTTTTCTTATTCTACCATACTATATGATTTTTGTCAATGCATGACATGGCAATGATTCGTTTTGTTATATTTAATTTATTCTATTCCCGTTATCAGATAGCAGGAACCATTTCCGAACGGCAATTCATATGTCCTGCCTTCTTTTCTTTCCACATCCATCAGTTCTCCGTTACGATAAAACTTAACATCAGAGCCGTTGAAAATTCTGAGTGTGATCGTTGATTCATTCATTGATTCCTCATATGTATCAGAATTGAGTTCTGACATATTCATCACAAGCAGAGCTTTCCCGTTTGTCTCGTTATTGATGTACGTACCGAACAATATTGGTAATTTATCGTTATTCTTCATCAATTCCGCATACAAGTTCTTGCCCGGATGCTGTTCCTCGAGTATCAGGACATTGTCGCGATCATAATAAACGGAATATGCGCCGTCATATTCATAACCTGCGAGTATATCCGTCACCTTTTTCAGCTCTTCGTTATTCTTTTTTGCATAATCGTAATACTTTGTTTTTTCAAATTCTGTTGTAACAAGAGTGTTATGGTCATATTCAACAGAATATTCACTGTTCTTGATATAGCTTGCAGCATTTGCATCGCCGTAATTAAAATACTGTATCATTTTTGCGCCAAAGCACAATCCGAGATAGCTGTTTGTTCTGAATATTTTTGACGGATTCAGGTTTGCTACGGAAAATCTGTAGCTTTCCGTGTAGAAATAGAAATCCTGATTCATTTCTCTTGCCAGCTTCGCATATTGTTCAACAACATAGCAGTATGCTATATTTCTGTTTGAATAATGCTGAAAATAGAAGTCAAGTGAAAGGCCGTCGCATTCTGCAAAATATTCTCTCCAGTTTGTGAGCATCTCAAAAGGCTCTTCGTATCTGTCGAGTACATGATCCGGATACCATGGGCTATAAACCTCAATATAAAATTTCCAACCGAGATTTCCGAATTTCTTCTTTGCAGCAATCAGCATATCGTGAGCAATCCCGAGCTTATCAGGCTGCGGCTCATCATAGACATACATACCGAATACTGCAGGATTTTCAATAATGTCTTCTTCATTCTCGAAGAACATCTCTTTTTTGTCTGCATTGTAATTTTTCTTGGTTGTTGGCATTATCAGTCCTTCAATGCCGAATCTTGCGCAATATTTCAATTCATCTCTCAGGCTTGCGCCTTCAATATAGCCTGTACTTCCGTAAGGTAAGTGCAGAAGATTGAAACCGCCGTCTGCGACATCCTTCACTTGCCATGCTTCCGTGAAAGGATTAGACGCAAAGTTTGCAGCCATGATATAAAATTCCGGTTTCTGCCACAAAACAGTCTTCACATTCCTGATTTCAGTCTCTGCTTCTCCGTGAACATCATTTATATCATCATAACCGAGAATATTATTTACAAAATCATAAATAGCTCTCATATCAGAATAATAATTCTGACCGCCTAACACTATATTTTCCCCGTCAACACCTATGATATAGCACATGGCATTATCAAAATTTCTGACCGTTTCAGTGTATTTTGTATCTCTTGACGAGCTTGCAAGTATAATTTCCTTACCATTGACTATTTCCGTATCAGGAACAGCCATGATTTCTGTATGCATCATTTCGGATAGTACATTCTGCAAAAGGCTTACTTCATGCATTTTCCACTCCGAATACTCCGAAGGATATACTATCACATAATCCGCAAGTGAAGAAACGGAAATGCTCCTCATACTATCACATCCCGAAATCATAAATGCTGCTAAAAGAGATATAGCAACACAAAGAGTTCTCTCTATCCATTTATTCATAAAATTTCCCCATATCATTCTTTGATTTACAATCTAATTATACCATATTTTAGGGTGTATGGCAAGCATCATTTATTATCTTATCGAATTTCTGAAAATACATCTTTTATTATTTCAAATATAAAGTTGCTTTTTTGTATTTTTAGTAGTATAATATGCTAAAATAAAAAGCAGGAAAGAATTATGTATAAATTATTTGTTTTTAATTTTATTTTGATTGCGATTGATGTTGCAATCGTTGTTTTCTTGAGGAAAAAGGCAACAGGAAAAAAAGCTAAATTCATTTGTCTCCTCTGCTCCTCTGTTCTTACCATCGCAATTCATTACAGCTCACTGATTTATCATATAATCCTTGACGGCACTGCAATGACCTACCTCTCATGCAATCCGAATCTTTTGCTTCCTATTTATCCGTGCAATGTGATAATCTGGTGCAACCTTCTCTTTGCATTGATCAAGAAGAAAACAAGGGTATCGGAATTTCTTGCGGATTTTATTTTTCTTTTCGGCATAGTTGCCGCATTGGTGGGCTTGTTTGCCAACGTGGACTTCATAAGGAATCCTACTTTGCTTGATTATGACGTCACAAAAGGTATTCTGGCGCATTCATTTATGCTTCTCAATATCCTGCTCGTCCCCGGACTCGGCTACTACAAACTGAATTTCAAGGCAAACACGCTTCACATAATCGAAGCCATAGTATTGATGCTCTTTATCGGTCTCTACTGTAACCTGCTCTTCAGCGCAATCGTATCACCCGAAACCGCATACAATGTCAATTCGATGTTTCTCATACATTCTCCGTTTGAAGCCATGCCGTGGCTGAAATTCCCTGTAATTTCTGTTGTGGCAATTATTGGCTATTCACTGATTCTCGGAATTATCAGTTTAATCGTTTCAAGAAAGAAAAAAAGTCGCTGAGCATTTTATTTAAAAATCATTTTTCTGCAAAGGATCTCTCCGCCGATTGGAGAGATCCTTTTTTGCCCCTTTATATCAGTTTTTCACAAAAAACTTGAAAAAACAGTCTTGCTATGATATAATAATAGTATATTGTACGGAGCATTTTTCAAAAGCCGATGCTCACGTGCAAAAAGAATAACGAAAGAAGGATATTATCTTGAAGTATACAGATATTTCTCACAGCCACGGAGCACCGTTCGGCGGTTTCGGAACAGGATTTTTTGTTTACGGCCGTTGCGGCTTCGTAAACTTTAACCTGGACGGCTTCCCGGAGCAGGAGCAGACCGCAAACTACCCTCACACAAAGCTCTGGAATTATTGTAATGACGATATTGAAGGCGCTCCTGTTGCGCTTTATCTCAAGGATGGAGCCGACACTTGTCTCCTCCAGACACGTCCGTCAGCATTTGCAGAAGGCAATGTATGCAGTGACTTTACAATGGAGGCCGCAATGCCTCTCTGCCGCGCCGGCATGAAGGCGATCAACGGTGTTTCCGTTCAGATGGAGATTTTCTCATCCGTCAAGCCGCACGATATTGACCGCACAAGCATTCCTGCCGCAGTATTTGAGTTCACCGTTTCCAACTCTTCATCCGAGGCAAAGGAAATAGAGTTGGGCCTTTGCTTTGATAAGAACATTTTCTCTGCCAAGTATGATAAGGAATTGACTTTGAGCCAGTCAAGCGGAGAAATCTCATTCGGCTTTGCATCGGGCAATCCTGCAGAAAAAATAGTTCTTTCCGCAGGCGAAAGCAAAACAGTAACAGCCGCTCTCGGTTGGTACTATCCTGACTTCACTACTCCCGGAATTTCACCCAACGACGTTATTTTCCAGCAGATGAAAATCGATAACTATGATGCAGAGAAAAATCAGGGCAGCTATGTTCGTAATTACACACTTCGTTACTCCTGTGCAGCAGATGCAATGCGTCAGGCGCTTTCTGAGCATGACCTCTGGAAAAAGGATATTCTTGATTGGCACGCATCATTCAACGTACCGGATGAAATTTCACACATCTGGTTCGGCTCATACGCATCATTGATCACCGCAACGCTTTACACGGTTGAAGGCTTCTATCTTGATATCGAACAGCCACACGGCTGCATGAACACAATGGACGTTTCCGTATATTCAAACTGGATATACATGGTCAACTGGCCCGAAACAGAAAGACGCGACCTTGAGCAGTACATCGCCGCAATTCCCCAGACAGGAGAAACTGCCGGCAAGGTATGGCACTCACTCTGGGCAGACGGCGCACATTACGTTGAAGAAGCAACATACACCACACGTACATGGCGTTATGTTCTCTGGTCAGGCGACATGGATTTCCTCAGGAAGGCTCTTCCCTCCGTTCGTTCGGCACTTGAATATATGTATCGCACAGACGGCGTAGGCAGTCTTATCAACAACATTAACGGCAACCAGAGCTATGACGGCTTTATGATGCCGGGAATAGGCGTTTACGTAAACAATCAGTGGATATATGCATTGTTTGCATTCCGTCAGATGTGCCGTGCAGCAGGCGAACCTACCGAGCTTTGCGGAAGAGATCTTGACGAATTCCTCGCTTCAGCCATCAAGGAATACAATGACACTCTTTGGGATGAAGAAGGCGGCTACTGGCACACATACAGTTGCACACCGTCATCACGTCAGCTTCCGTTTGGCTCTTCAATTTTCACAGATCAGCTTTTCGGTCACTGGGTTGTAATGATCGATAAGGACAGCAGCGAAGTATTCGATGCAGAAAACGAACGCCGTGCCCTCAGGAAAATTTACGAGCACAATCGCATTTCCACGCCGGACAATGCTTATTCCTGCTGGACAAACGCAATGATGCCCGAGCGTGAAAAGTCAGTCGATATCGACATGACTGACATTGATCCTGTTGTCTGCGGTTTCCACGCACTTGCTTGCTGGGTCAGCACGCAGATGGTATTCGCATCAATGCTCGCACGCACAGGTCTCGAGGATGAAGCGCAGGATGTATTCTCCAACATTTCACGCGGCATGGGTAAAAACATTCTTGCCGTAGGCGAATTCAACCGTATGCTCGACAAGAATATGCAGGCACTCATCTGCTACCGTGAGCCCGGAAAGGATACACCTCGTTTCCCACCGTATCCTCGCTACAAGTCTTCATGGGAGTATCTTATCACACTTCTCGGCATGAAGATGGATCTCAAGGAGTTCTCCTTCTCTCCTGTAAAGAACACGGAATTCTCTGTTACAGGCGTTCAGCTTGCAGGAACAGAGTTTGATATTTCCGTTAAGAAGAACTGGAGCAAGTGCCTCGTCAACGGCGTTGAATCCGATGCGACATTTGCCCGTAGCATGAAAAAGGTTACTTTGGAATTTATCTGATTTATAAAAACAGATTACAGGAAAAGCGGAGCTTTGCTCCGCTTTTTCTTTGTTCAGAAATAAGCAATACTACGAACTCATCCCCTACGTAGTATTAGTTACAGTCAGATATTGAATTTGTACCTAATTATTGCGTAATAAACGGTCGGAAACACTTTTAGTACCATCAGAAAGATGCAAACATATAGTTGAGCCGAACAGGCTGAAACATCAGCAAGTATCTTCGGCATTTGAAGCCTGCCAAACACATTATTATAGTATTCAGGACAGTAACACCGGGACATAACGGAAAAACTGACTGACAGCACCATACAGACGAAAAAAGCTTCTCTGAAAAGTATCACCCATCATTGACGTTTCAACAGTCTTTGATACTGCTATTGAAAAGTAGCAAAATATATGGTATAATATAACGAATATTTTATAAATATCGGCAATTATGTAATAATAAAAAGTGAGAAATAAAGCTGCCCGAAATCCGACAGGGTCTATTCGCCAAGCCGTTGTCAAGATCTATGTCCGG
The DNA here is from genome assembly GCA_045627045.1 of Clostridia bacterium. Taxonomy (GTDB): domain Bacteria; phylum Bacillota; class Clostridia; order HGM11327; family HGM11327; genus SIG351. The sequence continues at coordinate 47,339 of JAZQMY010000049.1, forward strand.
ATATCTTTTGGCATAATTCATTAATTTGCCGATAATCAAGTTTGAAATCAGGAGAGATAATTTGTGATCAGCATAATAAAAAAGTTCGGAAAGCTTCTGAACAAACAACAAAAAAGGAAGTTGTTTTTCCTTGGCTTGATTATGATCGGCGGAGCATTTCTTGAGGTACTTGGCGTATCTATGGTGCTGCCGATTACAAGTGTGATTATCAATCCCGAGATTATGTACACCAATAAAATCATTGCCGCAATTTGCACCGCATTAAATATACAAACACATAAAACATTTGTTTTATTATGTATTGCTTTGCTGATAGTTGTATTTCTGGTCAAAAATGCATATCTGTTATTCGAGTATTATCTCCAATCACGATTTGTTTTCAACAACAGGCTTTCGACGCAAAGACAATTACTGCACTCTTTTCTCAATCGTCCTTACGAGTTCTATCTGACAGCCAATTCTAGCGAGATAATGAGAAATCTGAACAACGATGTCATTGACACATATAAGCTTCTTATGACAATATTATCGTTCTTTTCAGAATCCATTATATCCATTGCATTAGTTGTTACGGTGTTTATCGTTGCTCCGTTGATGTCACTGTTGATTTTCGTAATAATGGCAATTCTTATATTCATAATAATCAAATTCGTTAGGCCTAAGCTGAGGACAAAAGGTAATGAATTAAGAAAGCATACTTCGTTAAGCTACAGATGGTTGCTTCAATCAGTTCACGGTATAAAAGATATTAAAATCGCACAGCAGGAAGGCTTCTTTGAAAGCAAATATTACGAGTCCAGTCTGATAACCACTTCTTCCGCAAAATGGCAGATGGTTTTTAATAATGCTCCAAGGCTTTTGATAGAGGCCGGCTGCGTCTGCTCCACTCTTTCTGTTATTGCGATTCTCATATACAGCGGGCAGCCGTTGGAGGATTTGATTCCTGCTTTAGCAACGCTTGCAATGGCAACGGTAAAACTATTGCCTTCCGCCAATCATATAATCAATGCATCAAGCACTATTGCTTACAGCGGTCCGTCAATAGATAAGCTTCTTGAAAACATTACATACCCAAGCAAAAAGGATACCGATTCTTCATTGAAGCCTGATAAATTGACAATACGAAAAGAAATAAAGCTTTGCAATATCACGTATTCCTATCCCAATACCGATATAAAGATACTTGATAATGCTTCCTTGAGCATTCCGGTCGGTTCATGCATTGGGTTAACAGGAAAATCCGGAGCCGGAAAAACAACAACAATAGATATTCTTTTGGGACTGTTGACTCCGCAATCCGGTGTTATAACAAGCGACGGTGAAAGTATCATGGACAATTACAGTGACTGGCTGTCAAGAATCGGATATATCCCGCAATCAATTTTTATGCTTGACGGAACGATAGCCGAGAACATTGCATTCGGAAACGAAATGGATGAAGAAAAAATCCAAAAAGCGCTTGAGGAATCACAGCTTGCCGATTACGTGAAATCTTTGCCACAGAAAGCAGAAACAGCTATCGGAGAGAGAGGAATCCGCTTATCCGGAGGCCAGATTCAGAGAATCGGAATTGCCAGAGCTTTATATAACGACCCGGAAATTCTTGTCTTTGATGAAGCTACATCATCACTTGATAACGAAACAGAATCATCCATCATGGAGGCTATAAATCATCTGCACGGCAAAAAAACCATGATAATCATTGCACACAGGTTAAACACTATTGAAGGCTGTGATCTGGTTTATGAGGTTTCAGACGGAAAAATTAAGAAAAATGAAAAGTATGGACGAAAAGCTGATTAAGAACAGTTGAAATACAGAAAAAATTGCATGTGAAAGGGGAAAATTTTATAAAAAAAGAATATTCAACACCGACAATCGAAGTCGTTCTGTTTGAAAATGTCGGACTTGATTTGCCGATAAGCGTTAAAACGGATAACTTTGAGGAAGATAAAAAGTAAGATGAAAATCAAAGTTGCTGACTTGGTTATCCAAGTAAATAATAAATATCAGACTGTAGTTGATAAGTGCAAAGACTTTATAGTTCCGGACAATACTCCTGAAGATTTCAATATAGAAATCACAGATGAAGAGATAGAAAAAGTTAAGCAACGGAAACGGAAAAATGAAAATGAAACCATAATCGATGCAGATGCGGAGTACGATTACCTCTATCAGAAATACGGGAAGTTTCTGCCGCATTTCAATGCTTTTCTTTTGCATGCGGTCGTATTGGAAAAGGATGGAAAAGCTTTTGCTTTTTCGGCAAACAGCGGTGTCGGTAAAACTACTCACGCCCGACTTTGGATGGACACATTCGGAACCGTGTGAGAACAATTGACGGAGATAATCCTATTGTACGTATTATCGACGGGAAGGCGTATGTTTACGGCACGCCATGCTGTGGAAAAGAGGGCTGGAGTATAAACACTCGGGCAGAGCTTGGCGGAATCGGTTTTATCATAAAAGATAAAGTAAATGTTGCAGAAAAAGTACTGGGATATCAAACAAGAAAAACGTGAGACAAAGGTAATTGCGGTTATGAGAATTTTCAGAAACCCGTTTAAGGCATTGTCAATTGCTCAAAAGCGCGGATTAAAAAAGCGGAAGCATTTGTTGTATAGAAAACCTATGATAATAACGTAATATCGTATTGATTATAAAAATAATTTATATCCAATTTATCCTAAGTGCGGCAAAATTCTTGAGCGAGAATATATAAGTTACTGTAGTAATTGTGGACAGTGTCTCAGGTGGACGAAGTGGAATAAACTGTATTGTGAATAATTTTAAACAGAATTTAAACTTTTAAGAAAAAGTTCAAAGATTTGCAATATTTTATCAAAAACCTATTGACAAATAAAAGGAAATATGGTATTATATAAGCGTAAAAGGTATAGTTGTACTGCGAAAAACGGTACCACTTTAGTGGTTTGGTAACAAGCACACAGAAGTACCCGTTTTCGATGGGGAGTCTGTGTGCTTTTTTACAACTATTTAATATACTGAAGTAGTAATTTGTGCAAGGAGGTTGCGTTATGTATAGTCATTTTGATCCATTTCCCCAAAATATGAGTTTGCAAGAAATATTATTAAAAAAACTTCGTTTTTTTAGATGGTTTGTTTTATTTACAGGAATTGTATCTATGATTAACAGCATTCTCATTTTTATTGGAATTGATGTTTTTATAATAGGAACTACGGAAATATCTTATTTAGCTTCATCTTATAGCATAAATTTTGTGAAAAATAATGATGTTTTTGTGGGGATACTTCTGTTAATTGTATGTGTTTTATATTGTTGTTTATATATAGTTATGGGAATGCTTTCAAAATCAAAAAAAAGAATCTCGTATATGGCAGTGCTGTTTTTTATGCTTGATTGTTTTGTTATGTTTATGAATTTTAATTCTGGAACGATGTCTTCCTTAATAGGTCATACGTTAGGTTGTATAATTTGTATAAAAGGAATATTCGATACCAGAAGGTATACGAAGTTCGAAAAGGAATATTTAGATAAGGATGAAATGACTAAAAAGCCTTTCAATCCGTATCCATTTATGTAAATTGTTTATTGGAGGTGTTTTTATGAAATACGTAAAACCAGAAATTAGAAAAATCACAGCTGATGAACTGAAGAAAATCATTGTTGCTAATGCAGACAGCAAAGGAACTCCGCAAAAGAAAGGCTTTTGTTGTTAGGTTCTAAATTCATTTTTATCCTCCTGTTGGTTGATTTTCGGAAAACAAAAAAGCCGACCTTATTTCCACTTCGTTAGTGGTCATAAAGTCGGCTTCATATTAACCGTATGTAATTAAGCTTCAAGGGCATCAAGCAGGTGGAGTATGAGGTTGGAGGTTGCTCTGTTGTCGATCCCGTTTGCCTTCTGTTTGAGTCTCTTTGCATTGAGAGCATCGATTGCAACTCTGAGTTCAAAGGGGGTGAGTTTAAATCTGCGAACCATCGCGTATCCGTTTTTCATCTGTAAATCCTCGCTTTCCTTTTTGCTGACTATATTATATCAGAAAAGCAAAAATTTCTCAAATGTGCGATTATCCCGTAGGTTCAAGACCGGTATAAACGAAAAATCGAGCATTTTTCAGTTAAAAATTTCGACACTGAAAAAAGCCCTTAAAAACACGAAAAGTCCTCGATAATCAAGGACTTTTGTGTGTAGCAGTCTTTTCGTACTACATAGATGGTCTCCATGGGAGAACTGCCCCTTCACTTGTGTATAACCAAGCTTTTCAGCGGATTTCTTTGTCTCTGCATTTGTTACTTTCCCGCACTTATTATGCACCAGCACTGCCGCACTGCCGACATAATATGTATGGAAATCTTTAACCTCAAAGTTATATGTTGTTTCTGGTAAGTCCAGCAGTTCATGCTCTATCTTCTCTACTACAACATACTCTCCGTTTACGGTTACAAGGATGTCTCCTGCACGCAAATGGCAGCTTTTTACAGGTAAATAGAATGAATAATCTATTTTGAAATAAACCCTTATTGTTAATTTGTAATATTGTTTATCTCGTTATTCCATGCTAAATAAAACATTTCTAACAATTGCTTTTTTTGTGGGTGTTCATTAGGAATGTCGACTATCTCTTGGTATATGTTTCGAAGGTATTTAATTTTATCGTTTTCTTCAGATATTCCTTTCAATTTTTCTGTCAATTCTATTATGTTTTGATTCCATGGCACTGTATTTGTTTTTTCATTAGCCCAGTTCAAAAAAACAGAGATTATATATTCCAACATATTTGCACTGCCCATGCCAATAAAAAAAGCTTCTTCCTTTGAGCAATCAATCCATTCGTTGTCTCTGCTTTCCGAATTTCCCCACACTATTTCGTCAAATTGCTCATCTTCCAATAAAGTGTCTTCTAAATTTATTTTTACTTGCCAACCTGGATTGTCTAAATTAATGATTGAAATTCTATCTTCATGTTCCCAATCATTATCACAATGAATTATAAACCACTTTTCGAGTTCTTGTAGAACGCTCATTGCCATCTCCTTTATTATTTTGGTATCTCCCAGAAATATGCAGGTCTCACTTCACCATTTTGCAAATGAACATGGCTTCCTATAACTTTACCATGTTTTCCATATTTGTCAAATCTAAAAACCTCATCAAATCCACTCGGATTTTTAGAATTTGGCTCATATGTTGCATACCCTACTATTTCGCCTGAAGAATTTCTCTTGAACACAGTATGAGAACCGGTTGCATTTGAGTCAGGTCTTAGTTTATTTTTCCCCCTGCACTTATTATGCACCAGCACTTCCGTGCTACCGACATAATACGTATGGAAATCCGCAACCTCAAAGTTATATGTTGTTTCAGGATTTTCGAGCAACTCATGTTCTATTTTCTCTACTACAACATACTCTCCATTTACAGTTACAAGGATATCTCCTGCTGAATTATTAACGTAACATGTACGATTTGCTTAAATTAGATTTAGAGTTTCGCATTTGACAATTCTTTTAATAACAACTCTCTTTTAACATTGTCGTCAGTTTTACACATAGATAGTTCTTCCAATAAGCTACAATATTGGTCTTGGAATTTTCCATGCTTAAACTTTGTTATCACTTTCTTAAAATCGTTAATAACATATTTATTATCAGTATAATACAATATAGCTAATTCATAAAAAGGTTCAAAATTCTCATTGTTTTTACATAAGATTATTAACTGTCTTTCTGATAAAGTTTTATGTGAAAGAGGAATTAATAAATCACTTCTTTGCTTGTTAGGAAATGTCATAATAATATTAAAAATTGAGTCTGATATCTCTTCGGCTTCTGCAAAATCAATTAATTGACAAGCAAATGGTACCAAGTCCAAATTCTTTCTTATTAAGCATAAAACTTGTTCTAACAAATTTGGTTCTAAATTTCCACTGCAGTTATCAATAATCCAATTTGGATTATTGATAACTTTTTCAAATGCGCAGTTATTAGGATTAAATAATATCTCTTGTAATATTAAATTTATATCAATACCTTTTTGGAAAATATATATTGATTGCATTTTGAATCTCCTCCCAATGTTTGCTAATAACTTTCATTTGTTCTTTTGTAAGCTTTGGATGTCCTCTCATTGGTTCTCCATTTAATCCCACTGTAGTATTGCTACCTTTCCCCGTTACATGAGCATGTGGCAATCCATGTTCATTTGATGTACGTACTTCTACTCGTACTCCATCTTTCTCAATAATGCACTTATTATGCACCAGCACTTCCGCACTGCCGACATAATATGTATGGAAATCAGCGACCTCAAAGTTATATGTTGTTACAGGATTTTCGAGCAACTCATGTTCTATTTTCTCTACTACAACATACTCTCCATTTACGGTTACAAGGATATCTCCTGCGCGAAGCTTACACGCTGCTGTCCAACCTTTGATGGGAGAATAGAACGGATGCTCAGGTGTACAAACAATTTCTTCACCGTCTACTGTCAAGTGTACCCATTCATCTGTTTCGTTTCTGAACAGCTGAACAACCTCTTTCAGTGCAGTTTCGCCCGTCTCCGGATCTGTCGCCCAAACAAGATCGCCAACTTGTATGTTTTCTATCGGGACTTGTCCTGCCTCAGTTAACACTAATGTGCCTGCTGCAAAACATACATTTCCACCGTAATATGCATAATATGCTCCGCAAATTGCCGTGCCTGCCTGAGCT
>JAZQMY010000050.1:0-41188 GCA_045627045.1 Clostridia bacterium
TGCAATGTATAAGCTCGGCATTGACGTCAACACAACGGATAAGTCCGAATGGGACAGAGCAGCAGCTGAACTCAACGCACAGCGTTCACTCAGATACGGTCTTGTAATGGACGAGATTTACAATGATATGGAATCAGGCGAAACGGCAATAGGCGCTTACTATGCAGGCGACTACTTCACGATGCTTGATAATGAAGCTGAAGACGTTGATCTCAAGTTCTATTATCCTGATCCTACGAACTATTATATTGATGCAATGTGTATACCTTCATGTTGCCAGAACAAGGATCTCGCAGAAATATTCATCAACTTCATGCTCTCACACGATGCCGCTGTTGCAAATGCTGAATATACATACTATGCAACTCCTAATGAGCTCGTTTATACAGATGAGGAATACCTCGACTATATGGGCGAAGATGCTATTGAGATACTCTATACGGAGATCACGGACTTCCAGAAGAACTACAATACATACGCTTACCGTAACCTCGATAACGATACTCTCGGCTATATCAATTCTCTCTGGGAAACAATAAAGATAAACTGATCAAAGCTATTTTGGGCTCCGCCCAAACCCGCCAAAACCGTAGGTTTTGGAACCCCTTAATCTGCTTCGCAGTGCATAAACTAAAAAATGCGGTCAAATAAGAAAATCTTCAAGGCTACCATAGCCGAGGGGATTTTCTTGGGGTGCTTTTAGGAAAAAGCACCCCAAACCCCGAAAACCAATCTGAACGATCTTCCTCGGCTATGGTAGCCTCGGAGATCGTTCTGTTTATGTTCATGCACTGCGAAGCAGAAAAGAGGTCAAGGAGACATTGTCTCCTTGCAGGGTGCAGGGACGGAGTCCCGCAAACAGCCTCCCAAAGAACGGCTTTGCCGTTCCCCATTAACCATAGAATTTGCGTAAAATAAAGTTATCTTCCTGCAAAGCCTACGCAGGAAGATAACGGGATAAAACGTGCCGCACTCCGGCGTCTTTCCCGACCGTACCGCAGCCTTCCATGGCAAGGTACGGTAAGCCGCTTCAACGTAAGCGGCGTTTTGCTCTGCAAAACGGGAAAGACTTAGGGGGACTTTCACGAGAAAGTCCCCCTAAGAACCCCGAAAGCGGAACTGTAAAATAACGGTGTAACTCACGAAAATCACCTCAGCGATGGTCGCTTCGGAGATTTTCTTATTTTCCCTCACTCTTTCAGTCCACGCACTGCGAAGCAGATAAAGGGATTCCAAAACCGCAGGTTTTGGCAGGTGTGGGCGGAGCCCATGAATATAAAAGTCGGGCGAAGCCCATTCAACAGCTCACGCACTGCGAAGCAGATTAAGGGATTCCAAAACCGCAGGTTTTGGCAGGCGTGGGCAGAGCCCATAAAAATAAAAGTCGGGCGGTGCCCACAATCAGCCCTCGCAAAAAGCAAAGATCCCGCCGTCCAAAAGGAAGGACAGCGGGATCATATTTTACTTCACTCCACACTGAGCGGAGCGATCATGGGGGATCTTGGATCATTCTTCGGCAGGCTCGGGAAGGATGCCTCCGCATCTTGCTGACATACAGGCTTCACAGAAGCCAAGATCGTAGTCTACAAAGTCAAAACTGCGGCAACCATTGCAGCAAATGCTTGAAAACTCGCAGACATTGTAGAGTTCCCTCATAAGGCCTGTTGTTCTCGCCGTACTAAGTCCGATTTCACACTCATCATGCACGTTTCCATGATGTGTAAAATACACTGTTTTTTCTCCGCATTCATCCAGCGTTTTTGCGTAAGCAGAGCCTGTTATCATTACCGTGCAGAGTATCACTGTTGCCAGTACGATTAAAAATACTTTTTTCATATTGTATTCCTTTCTTATCTTGTTCCTCTAAATATTTCCTTAAAATTATCCAATATCAGATTCATTGAATCACTGTACGGGATCACTCCGTATCTTCCGTCAATATAAGTCAAACTTTTTCCAGTCTCCATATAAATGTGTTCAGCATAGTTATTTGTCCACTTATTTATTCTTCGCTCTTCTTATACCAATCTCTCGGCTTTCTAAGTGCGATATAATCTTCTTCCCATTCAGGAAGGCTATGGATATAATCGTATCTTATCTGCCATGAATCCTCGGCTATCTGTCTGAATTTAGCAGCCGCCTTAGGAGCCGTTTCAATGGATGCGAGATCGGAGAGCCAACCTTCAAGGCTCTGTATCCATTCTGAAGTTCCTGTGGCATCATAGTTTTCGTCAAAATTGATATATATCTCATAGAGAGTGTCGCAGGCATAGAACCAGATACAGGAGAGTTTTCCGTTAACGTATGAGTACATTAGGTCGCCGTCCGCCGTAACAAACGTTACTGCCGAATCCTTATAGCAGTAGTTCAGATCCTCAGAGAAAAGAGAAGGATCATATTCTATTACCTCAGGCTTCTTTGTATCGTAATCAAAAAAGTCCTTTATCATTTTAATCAGTGCATCCGTTGCCTTGTCATGCCAGTCTATTGTCTTATCGTTATTATCAAGTTGAAAAGCCGACCACGCATGATATGCTATATTGACGTGATACTTCGTTCCGTCCTCCGCAACGAACGTATAATCGTTCATATTATAACTAAATACAGCATTCCTCAGGTTGTCTATCTCTCCGAAAACGTCCGGGGTGATTATCTCCGGATAGCCGTCAAGTTCCGGATGCTCGTGGCTTATATACCACTCATAGCCAAGCTTTCCGTAATAATTCACCATGTGGTCTCCGGTTGAGTAGTACTTTATATGCGGTTCGGCATAGTCATTGTCTATATCTATCGGCTTAGGCGTAGGCTCTCCCGCAAGCACCGACTTTATCACTCCCGGCATAGTGAGTATTCCCACAGTCAGCACTATCACAAGGCAAGCGGCAACAAGGCCCTTTTCCCATGCGTTCAGGTGAAAAGTGTATCCCTTGCTCTTTTTTTCCGCTTTTGCGGCGCTCTCAACGTACTCCGGCTGAACATCCGTGAGAGCTTCTTTGATTCTGAAATCATTTTTGTTCATAATATTATACCATCCTTTTTCAAGTATTTCGTCAGTTTGTTTCTCGTTCTCATCAGCATCATTTTTACCCTGCCCTCCGTGAAATCAAAGGCTTTCGCAACGTCCTTTATGCTGTCGCAGAACCAGTATCGTCTGAGGAAAACATTTCTTTCATTCTCCTGAAGTGTATCCAGGAATCCTTTCATTATTTCCGCAAGCTCTGCTCTTGAAAGCCCGTCGGAGAGCGTTTTTTCATCCGGTATGAGTTCTTCTATTTCGTCAAACGGAATCTTTTTGCCGTTTCTTACGGAAGCGCTGTTGTCTCTGTATTTTTTCAGAGCCGTATTTCTCGCCACCGCCGATGCGTACCCGCCAAAATTGGCAGGATTTTCAGGGGGAATATTGTTCCACAGAGCAAAATATGTGTCGTTCTCACATTCAAGCACGTCTTCTTCGTTTCCGAGAACGTTGAATGCAACACGCTTTATGTAAGCGCCGTATTTGCTTTGTGTTTCTGCAATGGCATTTTCGTCACGGCTGAAATACATTGATATTATGTCTTTGTCATCCATTGTGTCACTTCCTTCTTCTGTCTGAAAAGCTTTTCACCCATATAGTACCATTTTGGTACTGTTTGGTAACAGAATTTTTTGATTATGAAAAAAATATTAATTTTTTGTAAAAAGGGGCTTATTTTTCTTATCCAAATATGTTATAATATATAAAAAACAAAAAGGTGGTTTTTATATGAGCAAAACTTACGATAAAGTCTCAGCATGGGGCTTTTTCTGGTACAAATTACTGTTTGCGTTGCCGATAGTCGGCTTCATCGCACTGGTCATCATTTCATTTGCCGCAAGAAATCTTACGGTAAGAAGCTTTGCAAGGTCTTATTTCTGCGGATTCCTTATTTGCCTTATCCTGATTGCAATTCTCTTTGTAATCGGCTTGATTTCAGGCAATTCAGAAGGTATTTCAGCTTACATCACACAGATCAAGGACCTTATCACAACATCATTATTCCCTACACTCTGAAGCTCGCGCTGAAACAAAGAAACGGTCAGGCAGGATATCTGCTCTGACCGTTTTTGTTTTGTCTTATTCCTTCGGAACGGGAAGGCTCCATCTGAACCTTGCCGCAAGAAACCTCAGCACAACAATAACGGAGGCGCCGAGAATCATTGAAAGGTGTTCCCCTATGAAGTCCCACAGCACAACCGTGATCACGGCTCCGATTATGGATGCCGTAGCATAGAAATGCTTCACGAAAATATACGGTGTGTTGCCGGCAAGCACGTCACGAAGGATGCCTCCGCCGACGCCTGTGATCACTCCTACGAATGCAAGCAGAAAGCCGTTGTAATCTGAAGAAACCGTGTATGCCGTCTTAATGCCAACAACCGTAAACACGCCGAGTCCGAGAGAATCGAGTATCAGCATGAGGAGATTGTAAACCTTCATCTCTTTTACAATGAACTTTCTCATGAATGGGAACAGCACTATCACTGATGTGACAAGCGCAATGCCCGCATAAAGCGGATCTCTGAAAAGCATAGGAGGAGTGTTCCCGAGGATAACGTCACGAATCAGCCCTCCGCCTGTTGCGGCAGTGATTCCGAGAACTACTATTCCGAGAACGTCCATTTTCTTTGACAATCCGACCATTACGCCTGATATTGCAAATGAAACCGTTCCTACTATTTCAAAAAAGAGCAGAAAAGACATACTTGTGCCGCCTTTCTTATCAGAATTCAGCAAAAACTCCCTTGAGTGCAGGATAAAGCTTCCTGAAAGTCTCATATCTTTCGTTATAGAGTTTTACTTTTTCCGGGTCGGGCATAACAAATGACTTTGCCTTTACGATTGCCTTTGCGGCCTCATCGACATTGCTGTATTCCGAATTACCTACCATTGCAAGCATAGCCGCACCGTATGAAGGTCCCTGCTCTGTCTCGAGTGAGCGGACCTTCATGTTGAGTACGTCAGCGATAATATGCTTCCATACCTCGCTCTTTGCTCCGCCTCCGCAGATATTTGTCGTGCTGATAACAAGACCGTTTGATCTTGCCACTTCAACGCAGTCACGGAGTGCGAACGCAACGCCTTCAAGCACTGCAACAGACATCTCTTCTTTTGTCGTATCGGGGCGCATACCAATGAATGCGCCTCTTGCGTTGACATCGTTGTGAGGACTCCTCTCACCCATCAGGTACGGCAGGAAGTAAACGCTGTTTTTGCCGGTAATATTCTCTGCGCCCTTGACAGCGCCGGGATAATCCTCTGTTTCCAGTATATTCTCAAGCCACCATTTGTTGCAACTTGCGGCTGAAAGGATGCAGCCCATGAGGTGCCATTTGCCCGTTGCATGAGCAAATGAATGAAGTGCATTCTTCTCATCAACAGAAAAGCTGTCACCTGCAATGAATACAGTGCCGCTTGTGCCGAGAGAGATATTGCAGTCGCCGTTTGCAACAGTGCCTGTGCCGATAGCCGCCGCAGCGTTATCTCCCGCACCGGCAGTAACGATGGCGTTCTTGAGGCCGTATTTATCCTTGAGTCTGCCTGTTACCTCCCAGCTTTCGAAGAGCTTCGGAAGCCATTCTTTTTTCACCGAACATATCTCGCACATTTCATCAGACCAGCACTTGTTCTTTACATCAAGAAGAAGCATACCCGAAGCATCGGAGTAGTCCGTTGAAGCCACGCCTGTGAGCATATATGCGATGTAGTCCTTCGGAAGCATAAGCTTGTTGATCCTCTTGAAGTTTTCGGGCTCATTCTTCTTTACCCAAAGAATCTTCGGAGCAGTGAAGCCTGCAAAAGCGATGTTTGCAGTGAGGTCGGAGAGCTTTTTCTTGCCGATTACGGTGTTGAGGTACTCTGTTTCCTCGCCTGTTCTGCCGTCATTCCAGAGAATTGCTGGGCGGATGACATTATCATTTTCGTCGAGAAGCACAAGACCATGCATCTGTCCGCCAAATGAAATGCCGCCTATTTCATCTTCAATACCCTCGGAAAGCCCCTTCAGGATCTCCTCGCAGGCCTTGAGCCATTCCTCCGGCGCCTGCTCGCTCCATCCCTCGTGGGGATAGAGCACAGGATACGAAACACTTTTTTCTTTTAATATATTTCCTTTTGTATCGACAAGAAGTCCCTTTGTAGAGCTTGTGCCGAGGTCAATTCCTATGTAATACATATCAGAACGGATTCTCCGTTGAATATCTGTCACCTGCGGGCTTGTTGTATCCTATCTTTTCAGCTCCGAGGTACTTGAATACTTCGTAGATTGCCTTTCCGCAGTGATTGAATGCAACAGCGCCGTGGTGCGGGAAGCCGTTCTCAATGAGGACATGGCGGTAGAATCTGCCCATTTCCTTTATAGCGAATACGCCGATGCTGCCGAATGATCTTGAAGCAACAGGAAGAACCTCGCCCTCTGCAACATATGAATACAGATGGCCGTCAGCTGTTGACTGGAGACGGAAGAATGTGATATCTCCCGGAACGATGTCGCCTTCAATTGTGCCGTTTGTAACCTCAACCGGAAGCGCGCGAGCCATGATCATCTGGTTCTTCATTTCAGGATTGCAAAGCTTCTTTGAGCATGTGTTACCGCAATGGAAACCCATAAACGTATCTGAGAACTTGTAATCGAACTTACCCTCGATGTCCTCCTTGAACATATCCTTCGGAACAGTGTTGTTGACGTCAAGGAGAGTAACGATGTCATCAGATACGCATTCTCCGATGTACTCTGAAAGACAGCCGTAGATATCAACTTCGCATGATACCGGGATGCCTCTGCCTGTAAGTCTTGAGTTGACGTAGCAGGGCACGAAGCCGAACTGTGTCTGGAATGCCGGCCAGCACTTTCCTGCGATAGCTACGTACTTCTTGCAGCCTCTGTGCGCCTCTACCCAATCGAGAAGAGTAAGTTCATACTGTGCAAGTTTTGCAAGAGCCTCTGGCTTCTTGTTGCCCTTGCCGAGCTCCTTTGCCATATCTGCTGCTACTTCAGGGATTCTCTTGTCATCCTTGTGCTTGTTGAAAGCCTCGAAAAGGTCGAGTTCTGAATTTTCCTCTATCTCAACGCCGAGATTGAAAAGCTGCTTGATAGGAGCGTTGCAGGCAACAAAGTTTGTCGGTCTCGGTCCGAAAGCAATGATCTTGAGATCCTTGAGACCTACTATTGCCTTTGCAATCGGCAGGAAGCCGTGAATCATATCAGCGCAGTCCTCTGCATCGCCTACGGGCTCTTCAGGGATGTAAGCCTTTACGTTTCTGATCTTGAGGTTGTAGCTTGCATTGAGCATACCGCAGTAAGCGTCGCCTCTGTCGCCGACAAGTCTGTCGCCTGATTCCTCTGCTGCTGCGCAGAACATAACAGGGCCGTCAAAGTTCTGGGCAAGAAGTGTTTCTGATACTTCAGGGCCGAAGTTGCCAAGATATACGCAAAGAGCGTTACAGCCTGCCTTCTTTACGTCCTCAAGAGCCTGCATCATATGTATTTCGCTCTCAACGATACATATCGGGCACTCATATATATTTTTTGCATCATACTTTTCCGAATATGCCTTTACAAGTGCATTTCTTCTGCCTACTGAAAGGCTCTCCGGAAAGCAGTCTCTTGAAACTGCAACTATACCTATCTTTATTTCAGGTGTGTTGAACATAATTTTTCCTCCAATGTAAAATTATTTTAGATATTTATCGAGGTAATCCCCGATGAGTTTCAGATTGAACATGGAATGGAAGCCAAAGCCCCAATGTGTTCCGTTGTCATAGCAGACAAATTCTGCCGTTTTTCCGTATTCCTTCAGCTTATTCCAGAGCTTCAGGCTCTGTCCGAACGGAACGATAGGATCCATATTGCCGTGAAGGATAAGCACGGGAGGTACCTTTCCTTCCTTCGTTATGTATGTGAGCGGGCTAGCAATATCCGCCTCGTCAGGATGCTCCCAGACGTTCTTTCTGCCGATGAGCATTCCCGCAAGCTCATTTGCCGAGGTTATATCGTAACACGAAGGCATCTCGTTGAGAGTTTTGATCTCCGTGGGTCCGAACTGATCGACTATGCACTTCACGTCAAAGTCAATGCCGGGATAAAGCTCATTGTCACTGGGATAACCGTTGCCCGTAATGCCAACCATAAGCGCAGTATGGGCTCCGCTCGAATCTCCCAGAAGTCCTATCCTGTCAATGTCAATATTGTATTTGTCCTTATTTCCGATAAGGAATTTCAGTGCATTCTTCACGTCGATAACGTGCGCCGGGAACGGCTCGACCTCGGACGGTCTGAAGAGCACTCTTGCAACAAAATAGCCCTTCTTCGCAAGCATGAGCATATAATGCTCGTTAGCATCGGCACCCTGTCTTCTCCAGCCCGAACCGGGGATATACACTGCCACCGGTAGCGAACCCGAAAGCTCTTTGTTGTAAAAAACAGTCATTGTCTGTTCTTCACCGGAATAACATGAGTAAACGACTGTTTCCTCGTGTATTTCAGGATAGTCCTCTCTGTTGAAGTTCATTATCCTTGAGTACTCATCCTCAACCGATACCAGTCTTATGTCCGGATCATCAAATGTCGCCTTCGGCAGTTCTTTTTCAGAATACAGATTCATATAGTTTCTCAGTTAAGCCATTCTGTCAAGAACGGTCTTTGAATCCTTTGTCATGCTGAATTCCGCAGGCTTCTTTCCCGTAAGCTCAAAGCTTCTCTCGTCAGGCTGATACTCGCCTGCAAATACAGTATACTTTCCTTCTTCAACAGCAAGCTCGCCGTCATCATTCCAAAGTGCGAAAGCCTTCTCATCAAGATGAATTGATACGCTCTTTTTCTCACCCGGTGCAAGGAATACCTTTTTCAGACCCTTGAGTGAATGATTCGGTGCATCTTCCCTTTCTGCCTTAACGTATATTTCAATAGCCGTGGCGCCTGCAATTCTGCCCGTGTTTTCAACATCAAGCGTAACATCACAGCCCGCAGATGTAATTACATCCGTTGAAACCTTTGCGTTATCTATCCTGAAGTCTGTGTATGAAAGACCGTAGCCGAAAGGATAAAGCGGCTTTGTTGACATATAACGGTATGTTCTGTCCTTCATGGAGTAATCGGTGAATTCAGGAAGCTCTTCATCGGAATTGTAGAACGTTACAGGGAGTCTGCCCTCAGGAGAAGCCTCGCCGAAGAGAATTTCCGCAATAGCGTCTCCGCCCTCGGCACCCGGGTACCAGCCCTGAAGAACCGCATCATAATTTGCATCTGCAAAGCGAAGGTCTGTTGCGCTTCCCGAAAGAATAACGAGAATGCATGGCTTGCCTGATTCGTATATTTCCTTTATTATCTCGTTCTGAAGACCGGGCAGAGAAAGCTTGAGTCTGTCTCCGCTTGCGCACTCGTTGTGTGCATCGCCCTCTTCGCCTTCAAGAGAAGTATCAAGTCCGAATACTGCAACTACCACATCGCTGTCACGGCATACTGCCTTGACCTCGGAGCTTCTGTTGTTCTCCATAGTGCCGTATTCCATGCTCTTCTGGAAGAGATGGCAGCCCTGTGAGTAAAGTATTCTTACGTCAGTATCCTCGAGATATTTCTCGATTCCCTGAATAACCGTCTGATAGTGTGAAGCCTTTCCTTCGTAGTTTCCGACAAGTGCGGCTCTGCTGTCCGCATTAGGACCGATAACACCTATCGTCTTTATCTTGTTCTTGTCAAGCGGAAGGATCGAATCTTTATTCTTGAGGAGAACAACGCACTTCTTTGCAACTTCCTTGTTGAACGCTCTCATCTTCGGAGAATCGACCTCTGAATACGGTATCGTTGAATACGGATTGCCCTTGGGATCGTCAAATTCTCCGAGCTTCATTCTTGTTGTGAGGAGACGGACAACGCAAACGTCAATATCCTTCTCATCTATTATGCCTTCCTGAACCGCTCTTACGAGGTAAGGATATGTACAGCCGCAATTTACGTCACAGCCGCTCACTACCGCAAGCCTTGCAGATTCTTCAGGTGACTTTGTAACCTTATGGTTCTCATGGAAGTCCCATATTGCGCCGCAATCGGATGTCATGTAGCCATTGAATCCCCACTTTCCACGAAGTACATCAAGCAGGAGATATTTACTTCCGCAGCACGGTTCGCCGTAAACGCAGTTGTACGCACCCATAAGTCCTTCCACATCCGCTTCCTCAATGCAGTTATGGAATGCTTCAAGATATGTCTCGTAGAGGTCCTTCTTTGATACGTCAACGTCAAAGGAATGTCTTATTGCCTCCGGGCCGGAATGAACCGCATAATGCTTTACGCAGGCAGCAGATTTGAGATATTTCTTATCATAGCCCTGCATACCGTTAATGAACGCAATGCCCATGCGTGATGTGAGATACGGGTCTTCGCCGTATGTTTCATGGCCTCTGCCCCAGCGCGGATCTCTGAAAATATTTATATTCGGGGACCAGAATGTGAGTCCCTTATAGATATCTCTGTCTCCGAAGCTCTGAAAAGCATTGAACTTTGCTCTGCCTTCCGTTGAGACGGCATCTCCTACCTTCTCGAGCTCTTCTTCATCAAACATTGCCGCAAGGCCTATTGCCTGCGGGAAAACAGTTGCCGTACCGGCTCTTGCAACTCCATGGAGCGCTTCGTTCCACCAGTTATAGCTGTCAATTCCGAGTCTTCTTATCTCTCCGGCATTGTATATCATCTGTGAAACTTTTTCCTCAAGAGTCATCTGTGAAACGAGCTCTTCAGCACGCTTCCTGTACTCTTCGGTATATTTCTTGTCTACGTTAGCCATTTACGTTTACCTTTCGTGAATATTTATAAAAGTATATCTATTTTATCATAATTTCGGATTTTATTCAACCTGAAAATAAAAAATAATGAATTTATTCTTCATCATCGGCATTTTCGGAGTCATTTTTCTCCGTTCTCAGCCTGACTGCCTTTGAAGCCATTATCTTCTGATCTTCATTCTGTGCGGCATAATGCTTTCTTGTGGTGTTGACATCCTTATGTCCGAGAACAGTTGCCACAAGGAAAATATCTCCGGTTTCCTGATAGAGAGACGTACCGAATGTGCTCCTGAGCTTATGCGGAGTAATGTGCTTAAGAGGCGTAACGATTCCTGCATACTTCTTCACAAGCTTTTCAACCGCTCTGTTCGTTATTCTTTTGTTCTGTGTGCTGAGAAAGAGTGCATCCTCACTGCCCTGTGCAGGCGTCGCATTCTTTCTTACCTCCATATATTTTACAAGGGCATCCTCGACCTCGTCTCCGTAATAGACTATGTCCTCCTTCTGTCCCTTGCGCATTATCTTTATCGCTCTTTCGTTGAAATCTATATCGCCGATATTGATTCCAGTGCATTCGCTGATACGGATGCCTGTCCCGAGGAAGAGCGTAAGCATGCAGACGTCCCTTAAAACAAGAGGCGCATTGTATTTTTTCTGCCTCTCGGTCTGTCCGCTCGAGGATTCCACCGCATCGAGAAGATTTGCCACCTCCGCAGGATCAAGCCTTATGATTGCTTTTTCTCTTATCTTCGGGCGCTCCACAAGGTCGAGCGGATTCTTTGTGATCTGCTGCTTGAGGAGGAAATACCGGTACATTGAGCTTATGGCAGAAAGCTTTCTTGCCTTTGCCCTCGTATCGTTTGCCCTGTCTATCATTTTTTCGCCGTCCGCATTCGAAGCGTAATCCGAAACATAAAACATAAACTGTTCTATCATCTCCGGAGTCACATCATCAAGCATACCGACTCTGAAGTCAGCAGGCTCGATCCCTGCAAATGCTTCCGTCTCCGATTTCAGAAATCTGAAAAAAATAACAAGATCCCTTGCGTAATTCTCTCTTGTGAGCTGTGTCGTCTTCTCCGCAATTCCTATGAAATATGTACGGCAAAACGGCGGAAGCTGCTCAAGTAATCTGTCAAATGTGTCGCTTTTACGTTTCATCCTCCGCCATCCTTTCCTTTACTGATTGCCTTTCTTCTCGTATGCCTTTATTATCTTCATTACGAGCTCATGTCTTACCACGTCTGCCGCAGTAAGATATACGAAATCTATTCCGTCAATTCCCTTCAGCACGTGAGCCGCATCGACAAGTCCCGACTTTTTTCCCTCCGGAAGATCAAGCTGTGTGGTATCTCCGTTAACAACTACCTTTGAATTGACGCCGGTTCTTGTGAGAAGCATTTTCATCTGCTCTCTTGTTGTGTTCTGTGCTTCGTCAAGAATAATGTACGCATTATTCAGCGTTCTGCCTCTCATGTAGGCAAGAGGTGCTATCTCAATGACCTCACGTTCTATCAGCTTTGTGTAGGTTTCGTATCCCATCAGGTCATTGAGCGCATCATACAGCGGTCTGAGATACGGATCGACCTTCATTTTCAGGTCGCCCGGAAGAAAGCCGAGCTTTTCGCCTGCTTCCACTGCCGGTCTTGTGAGGATTATCTTCTCTATTTCCTTCTTCTTGAATGCGCTTACCGCCATCGCCATTGCAAGATACGTCTTGCCTGTTCCGGCCGGGCCTATGCCGAACACAACATCGTTCTTCTTCATCGCTTCGACATATCTTTTCTGACCTGCCGTCTTGCATCTTATCGGCTGACCCTTGTAATTGACGAATATGACATCGGAAAGGATCTTATTCATATTCTCGGTGTTCTCGCCCGTAACAAGGTTGTAAACGTAATTCACCCTGCCCTTGTCAACAAATTCACCCTTATCTATCATATCAATCAGATTTGAAATAACTGTTCCGGCAATCTTAACGTTCTCTTCTCTGCCGGAGATTTTCAGCCCGTTCTCTTTCTGTGCAATAAGCACGCCCGTAAGGTCTTCGATCGCATTTATATTCCCGTCGAGGCCTCCGAAAAGCTCCTTCTGCACCTCAGGCGGCACAGCTACCGTCATCTCGTCCGTTCCGGGCAATATTTCTTCACTCATTACCGGTTATTTCTCCTTCCGAAATAATAATCTCTTCTTCCGTAAGTTCTTTTCTTACGCCTATTGTATGCACCGCAGTAACCACCGCAGTTGCAGTATACTTTTTCTCGTTTTCATCGTATTGATACACGATATCCTGCGATTCGATCTCTCGCTCTATGGGGATCAGCCTTTCCGCATCGTTGTATGCATCCGAAAGAAGCATTTCAAGCGCCTTCTCCCTGATTTCATCCTCGCTTTCAAGCCTGTATTCCTCGTATTTTCTGATTCCGAGCACCACCCGTGAGCCGAAAAGCGATATACTTTTCTCGCTCACTGTATAATTTTCATATTCAGGCAGTCTGTTCAGCACATCCTTGCCGTTCAGCGACAGGAAAAGTCTTTCTTTTTTGTTTCCCGTGTATTCTTTATCCGGGAGCTCCGAAAGGCTTATTTCCGCGTGCCCCGTATATGTCACTCTTGCCGTGACCGAGCCCACGGCATTGCGTACAAGCATGAAGCCCTCGTCTCTCCTGCGGTCAAATATGCCGTTTATCAGCACGTCTCCAGGCTTTACCTCGTCGCCCGGCTTAACCATCTGATCGCCTTTCATAGTGTTGACAGAAACTATCTCCCCAGTCACTTCTGAAATAATGCTTGAAGGCGTTTTATCCGTTCTTTCAATGCCTTTTACAGTCTCTATCACGTGAATATTCATCACTACTCCGTTAATATCGACTATCACCCAGTCACAGTCCGGAATTGCCTTCTTTATTGCAAGCTCGAGCGCTTTTGTGTCGCATCTTGCCTTAAACACACCTACACCCTGATTCTCATTGTTAACAACATCTATTATGTCGCTTGCCTCAATTCTGTTGATGCCATCAATATCTATTCTCCATATTGATGAAGAAAGCACAGTAACAAACACCACAAACAGCGCCGCACCTATCACAAATGCCTTTCTCCTCATCAGCCTGCCAAAAAGGAACCTTGCCCCGTACCGTCCTGTTACTTTTATTCTGCAGGAAAGCTCTCTGTTCAGCTCTGAAATGCTGTCAAAATCAGCATATTCTATCGTGCAGTGCATTAAATCGTATCTTTCCCTGTCAACATTGTAAAGAACGATTCCGTTAGTCGCCGCTTTGTTTATGAAGCGTTCAAGGTTCACACCTTCAACGCTTATGCCGAGCATACCCTTTATATATTTATTTATCAGAATGATCACCGCCCGGCTTTGTGATCTCCTCTATCACACCCGATACAACAAGCTCTTCGTTAGTCATAATGTTTATTTCAAGCTCGCGTCCCGTAATTGCTATGGTTCCACGCGGTGTGTTTACTCTTATCTTTTCCCTTGAATATTCAATAAGGCCCTTATGGTTCGTAATTCTGACCTCATTGTCTCCTGTGATCACAGTTTTTACATCTCCCGGAAAAATCTCCGGATCTATTTCAAGCCTCGACGTCACATTTCCCGCAAATGAGCGAAATCTTTTCATTGAAATACCAAACGTCCGCCATATCGCAGACGGACTTCCTTTCATACCGTCTTTGCTGTATTATATGCCGCAGATATGAAAGTAAAACCATTTTTCAGTCGAGAGAAATAATATCGGGCTTTATTTCGCCTTTTTTATCAATTTCTATTATTGCATAAGTTCTGCCTGAAAATCCTCTTGGCCTTGCAATGCTTCCGGGATTTACAAACCATATTCCGTAGCAGCAGTCCGTATCCGGAACGTGAGTATGTCCGTAAAGGCAAAGCTTCGCTTCCTTTTCCTGCGCTGCCTGAGAAAGCGTCAGCAAGTCATACTGAAGCGCATATCTGCTTCCGTGAGTTGCAAAGACCTTCACTCCGCCTATGTACCTGCAGAATTCGTCAGGTACGGAGAGCGTCATATCACAGTTTCCCGCAATGTTGTACACAGGACACTTCACCTTTGCTTTAAGCTTCTCTGCATCTGCCACGCCATCTCCCAGATGAATGATGCAATCGACTGTATCAAATACGGGCATAAGCTTTTCTATCCATGAGGTGCTTCCGTGGCTGTCGCTGATTACTGCTATTCTCATTTTATGTCCTCTTGTGCAAGCTTTCTCTGAAGCTCCTCAAGTGCTCTGCCTCTGTGGGATATCATGTTCTTTTCGTCTGCCGAAAGCTCCGCAAATGTTCTGTCAAAGCCCTCCGGAGCAAACACAGGGTCATAGCCGAAGCCGTTTTCTCCCGAAGGCTCAAACGATATCGTGCCCTCGCATCTTCCTTCGGCAGTTATCACCTTGCCGTCTGCGGTGATCATTGCTATTGAGCAAACGAATGCGGCTCTTCTGTCCGTGATATCCTTCATATTTTCAAGAAGAAGCGCAGTTCTGCCCTTATCATCAAGGCCTTCTCCGCCGTATCTTGCGGAATAAACTCCCGGAGCGCCGTCAAGAGCATATACAACGAGTCCCGAATCGTCAGCTACCGCCGCCATTCCTGAAGCAGCTCTGAAGCCCATTGCCTTTTTGAGTGCGTTCTCCGCAAACGTCTTGCCGTCCTCAACTATTTCTACCGAGATGTCAAGCTCTTTCGGACAAACAAGCTCTATGTCCGAGCCGCTGAATATCTCTGAAAATTCTTTTATTTTATGTTTATTGTTTGTTGCAGTGAGTAATTTCATCGTCATTATCCTTTATCCGAAAATATAAGCCCACGCCACCGCAATGACTATGGACGGCAGCATATCTGCCACCTTGAATTTCTTTTCCCACACCATGTTCACGCCTATGCAGAATATAAGCACCGAACCCACTATTGAGAGGTAATCCGTCGCAGTGGTAATGAGCACAGGCTCGATGAGTTTTGCCGCCGCAGTGAATATTCCCTGAACAAGAGCAACGGAAAGTGCTGAAAAAATACAGCCCTTTCCCATTGATGATGTAAGCATTATTATAAAAATGAAGTCTATGAGTGTTTTTGCAATAAGGATGGAATAGTCGCCGTAAAGTGCATCCTTTATGGAGCCGATTACCGCCATTGCGCCAACCGACACCGTGACTGATGCCGTAACAAAGCCGTCAACGAACGAATTATCCGATGAAGAGCCTGTTTTCTTCTTGAGCCACTCTCCGAATGCCGTAATTCCGTCATCAATTTTCAGAAGTACGCCTATCAGTGTTCCGAGCGCAAGGCTCACCACCATCATAAGCGTTCCGTTTACGGAAAGACCGCTTTCCGTCACAAAAAGCATCTTTTCAAGAGTGCCGCTTATGCCTACAAAAAGCACTGCCACACCGATCGTCCTGATGAGTGCATCCCTGATTTTATCGTTGATCAGCTTGCCGCTGGCAAGTCCTATGAATCCGCCTGCAATTATTCCCGCAACGTTGATTATTGTTCCGAGTCCTATCATTTGTCAACTTCCGTTTCTTTCTCTATAAATTCTTCGTATGCAAAGAGCCTGTCTTTGTCAACCGTCACCGTCATTCTCGTGCCTTCATCGCAATATTCAGTCGAGAGTATCTTCGCTTCCCTGTGGATCCTTGAAATGATGCCTTCTTTTCCGTACGGGATCAGGAGCACTGCCTTCCTCACGTTTTCCGAAAGAGCCTCAATTATCATTTTTCTGAGCTCTTCTATGCCCTCGCCCGTCTTTGCCGAAACAAATATACACGGACGTTTGCTGTAAAGCGGTATTGCCGAAAGCTCATCCTTTTTATTGTAAACGTATATCTTTTTCTGAACACAGCCAAGCTCATCCAGCACCTTATCAGCAATATCCGTCTGCCTGACGAAATCTGCCGAGGATGTATCTATGACGTGAAGAAGCAGATCCGCCTCAATGGATTCCTCAAGTGTCGATCTGAATGCTTCAACAAGCCCGTGCGGCAGTTTCTCTATAAAGCCTACCGTATCCGTCACGAGCAGATCGATCCCGGCATCGTTATCCATCCTTCGGGTAAGAGTGTCAAGTGTTGCAAAAAGGAGGTTTTCCGAATAGGTCTCGCTTCCGGTGAGAGCTGTCAGAAGAGTGCTTTTTCCTGCATTGGTGTAGCCCATCAGCGCAACAGTGCGGAAGCCGTTCTCTTTTCTTGAGTTTCTCAGCATTTCCCTGTGCTGTCTGACTTCCTTCAGCTCATGCTCAAGCTGAATCATTCTGTTTCTTATGTGTCTTCTGTCGACCTCAAGTTTTTTCTCACCAGGGCCTCTTGTGCCGATTCCGCCGCCGAGCCTTGAGAGGTTGTCTCTGCTTCCGGCAAGCCTTGAATAGAGATATTTCTGCTGTGCCAGCTCAACCTGAAGCTTACCTTCACTGCTTCTTGCTCTTGCCGCAAAAATATCAAGTATGACCGCAGTTCTGTCAAGCACCTTGACTCCGAATATCCCCTCCATGTTTCCCGTCTGGGCAGGAGTAAGCTCGTCATCCGCTATTACCGCATTCACATCAAAATATCTTACGGCTTCGGCTATTTCCTCTGCCTTGCCGCTTCCGCAGTAGTATTTCGTATCGTCCGTGAATCTCTGACAATACGTCTCCACCACCTCAAGCCCTGCCGTTCTGCAAAGCTCTGCCAATTCTACGGTGGTTCTTTCCGCTTCCTCGCCTACACCCAAAAGAATTACTTTTTCTTTGTCTTTTTCAGTCCTGTGTATAGTATTCATCAAAATTCCAGTCCCCGTTAAGGTTATCCTGATCCACTTCTTTGAGATTGAACATCCTGTCCTGACCTCTGCCGTCTCTCATCTTCATGCTTGAATATCTCATTCCGCTGACAATAATATGGTCAATTACCTTTATCGAAAGCGATGTAAACAAAGCAACAAGCGATTTTGTCACTTCATAATCTGCTTTGGAAGCAATCGTGTTGCCGCCGGGATGGTTGTGTGAAAACACCACGGCAGAAGCATTGCTTGAAAGCACCTTTTCAACAAGAGTTCTTGCGGGAACAGACGTTTCACTTATTGTTCCGCGCACAATAATGTCTGATTTCAGGAGCTTGCAGGATGCATCAAAGCTCAGCATATAAAATGCTTCGTTCTTTTCACCCAAGAATAAGTCGCAAAGATAAGCTCCGAGTGAAGCCGTATCCTTCAGCACAGGTCTGTCCTTCCATCTGTCCGTCATATACTTCTGTGCTATGCCGGGCATTGACGAAAGAAGCGATGCACTCACATGGCTTATTCCGTCCACTTTTTCAAGTTCCTCCGTGCTTGCTTCAAACACAGCAGAAAGTGAACCGAATCTCTCAAGCAATCTGTGAGCTATTTCATTTGTATCTCTTCTCGGAATGGAATAGAAAAGAAGATACTCCAGAACCTCGTGCGACTGAAGAGTCTCAATTCCGTTTTCTTCAACTCTCTGCCTGAGCCTCTTCCTGTGCCCTTCATGAGCATTTACTGTTTTCATCTCGCCGGTTTTTTCGTTCATATCTTCTTTTTCCATGTTATTTCTGAATATAGTTTACTTTTTTGTTCTGTTGATATAGTCTGTCCATGCCGTTTCAAACCATCCGTCCCTGTCGGGAATAGGTCTGACGGGCACAGCCATGGATTCTGCTTTGCCTTTGAATTCCGTAATTATCACGGCATTCTCGTCCTTGAAGTTTCCATCGGGCTTATCCGGCACCGTCATGCTTCCGCCCCTGCTGCCGTATCTTTCTCCTGCAAAGATCATTGCACTGGCAACTCCCGAAATCGTCACAAGCACATCGTGCTTCCTGAAAGCGATCCGCAGCTGTGATGCTCGCTTGAGTCCGCAGCCTTCGTAGTAGTTTTCAAGAAGACTTTCCGCCTCGGCTTTGATTTCCTTCAGCTTTTCTATATCGCGTACATGAGCCGCATATGTGCTCATCTTCTTTATGAGACGGTTCGTGTCCCTTATTTTGTTCTTATCCTCGCCGAATGCCTTTTCCGCATCTGATATCAGGTCTTCAAGCGTCTTGATAACAGATTCCCTGCCATCGTATGCTTTTGTCTTCTTGTAAGCAATATGCTCTGCCGCACGAAGAGAGCCAACCTGCGTTGAATTCAGTGCCGAGCCGCCCGGTCTGTGAACTCCGAACGTGCCTGCGGCTTCTCCGCAAACGTAGAGGCCCTTTACATCAGTTTCCCAGTTTGCATCCACAGATACGCCGCCGTTGCAGTGCTGGGCGCACACGGCTATCCTGAGCATTTCTTTTTCTATGTCGATTTCATGGTCAAGATAGAGCTTATATGCCTTAGGATTCATGAATTTGAGTCTTTCAACAGGCGTATTCTGCACCGCACCTGAAAGAGTAAGATAATTTCTTGCTTCCTCGGGCAGTTTCTCGACCGACTCAAATTCCTTCTGGTTGTGCATGAAGTCCATATAGACATCCCTGCCTGCCTCGATTTCCTTTGAAACGGCAATATCTACCTCCGATGAGCCCGGAACATTTGACGAAGTGAAAGGCCACTGATAGCCCTTTCTGAACTGATAGAGAAGCACGTTCTCCTCTTTTATGTAGTCCGAAAGGAATTCCCTCTCGTTTCCGTCCTTATCAACGCTGACGTACCTCGGAAGAACCTGCTGATACGTTCCCGAAACATTCCATCTGAAATCAACCGAAGCCGTGCCGTACTGCCATTCCTCAAGATTTGCACCCTTTGCTCCTGCTTCAAAAGCAAGCGAGCTCATTCCGGTATGCTGAACAGGGTAAACCACATTGGCATAGATCCCTGCCGGACCGCCGGTTGCCATTATCACGTTTTCGCACTCAAAGGCAGTATAATCCGCTTTTTCGCCTTCTTCATCAAAGCTCAGTGCGATAACGCCGTTCACCCTGCCGTTTTCCGTCGCAAGCTTCACTGCAAGAAGTCCGTCGAGAATAGTGATATTCTTTGATCTGACGCTTCTCTCGAGCGCTTCTGTCATGTCCTTCGATGTGAGCGGACCTGCCGACGTCGCTCTTGAGCGAGGATCGTGGTCCGTCTTGTATCCGACATATTCTCCGAATCTGTTTGTCGGGAAACCCACTCCGAGATTCGCAAGCTTCATAAAGCACTTCACGGAGCAAGCCGCCTCGCACAGAGCCGTATCTCCGTTCACGCCTCTTCCCGAGAAAAGTGTCTTTGCCATTTCCTCGACGGAATCTCCTGCTTCACCCGCAAGAGAAAGCTTGTAGTAGGTCTGCTTGTCGCTTCCTGCATTTCTTGATGTGCCTCTGTTGATGCCGTCCGTAATCATCACGGTATCCTTCTCGCCGAGGTCATAAAGCCAGTCGGCCGCATTGAACGCCGCACAGCCTGAGCCGATCACAACGTTTCTGACCTTGTAATAAGTTATATTTTTACCTGAACAAATAATACTGTCCTTAGTCACTTATCATAATCTCCTGATATTGAATCCGCCGTCGGCATTGAACACTGTTCCCGTGCCGTAATCGAAAAGTCCGCTGCATGCGCCCATAACGCACTTTGCTACGTCCTCCGGCATACCCATTCTCTTTGTGGGAAGTATGCCCTCTGCAATGAGCTTATCATACTTCTCCTTTACCGTCGCCGTCATATCCGTAAGGATAATGCCCGGTCTGACCTCAAAAACAGGGATATCATACTCGGCAAGTCTGTCTGCAAAAAGCTCTGTCACCATTGCGATGCCTGCCTTTGATATGCAGTATTCGCCTCTTGATGTTGACGATGTGTATGCCGAAATAGATGAAATATTCACTATTCTCGGTGAATAGTCCTCAAGTCCGAGAGACTTTTCTCTTATCATTTCGTTTGAGAAAAGCTGGCACATAAAGAAAGTGCCTTCGCAGTTAATGCCTGTTACTCTCTCAAAGCTCTCCTCCGTCGTTTCAAGAATGTCCATTCTGACCTTGGGCGCAACGCCTGCATTATTTACGAGAACATCCACTCTGCCGTACTTTTCAAGCGTATAGCCGAGAAGCTTCTTTCTGTCCTCTGCAACCGCAATGTTGCAGCAAACATAATCACATGGGAAATCCGATGGCACCTCGGGAGCAGTTCCGCATGATACAACGTTATATCCTTCCTTGAGGAAGGCTTCAACTATTCCGAAGCCTATGCCCTTTCTTGATCCTGTTACAACCGCTGTCTTTTTCATGTTGTTCTCCCCTTACTTTTCAATGCTTCTGTAAATAGGCAGGTATGTCTCACTGTCTCTTACCACACAGCCCGAAGGCTTGTCGCCGCGCATGAGCTCTGTGCACTTTCCGCAGGCAATACATGATTTTTTGGGATCAAAGCCTGTTGTGAATATATCATTTGCAAAGCCAGGATAAGCAAAAGCCATTCTTCCGAAGCCGGCAAGCGTGCACCAGCCCTTTTCGATCATTCCTGCCGCAAGCATGGGCGAGAACTGTCTGAGGTACGAGAATGCGGAGCCTGCAACAGCCATATCGGGATGTCTTTCCTGAACGGCTCTTACGCACTTCATCATTCTTGCAACTCCCTCAAGAGGATGCTCCGGCGGAACATAGCCGCCGTTATCATAAGGACGGTTAACGTGAGGATTGAAGTAAGGATTTCCTATCGTTACGTCA
Organism: Clostridia bacterium; assembly: GCA_045627045.1. GTDB lineage: Bacteria > Bacillota > Clostridia > HGM11327 > HGM11327 > SIG351. Next base: position 21,443 of record JAZQMY010000050.1, read on the forward strand.
AAAAGTCTGTATCCGTACTTCTCGTAGAGAATATCCACAATCTTCATAGGCTCTGTAAGATCCATATTGCCGTTTTCGTCTGCACCGATGCCCCACGGATAAGGATATCCGTCAAAAATGTTCATTCTTGATGTGATGATGAAATCCTTTCCAACTGCAGCCCTTGATGCCTCTATCGCATTGAAGTAAAAACGTGTTCTGTTCTCGAATGAGCCGCCGTATTCTCCGGGTCTCTCATATGCCGTCATAAGCTCATTGTTGAGGTAGCCGTGGCAGTTCTTTACGTCGATTCCGTCAAAGCCCGCTTTCTCAGCAAGTCTTGCGGCTGTGCCGTATGCAGCTTCCGTCTTCTTAATATCTTCATCCGAAATGATGCACTCATCCGAAAGAGGCTTATTCTTCTCGAATATTTCCTTGTGCTGAGCGATGAGAGGCTCATGAACCTTTGTATTCGGTCTCGACTGACGGCCTGAATGTGTTGCCTGCATGATCACAAGCGGCTCAAAGCCATAGAGCTTCATCGTCTTTTCCTTTACGCTTTCAACCGTTTTTGCGATCACGTCAAAAGACTTATCGTTTATCCAGAGCTGTCTCGGATTTGCTCTTCCCTCGTGCACGACCGCAACTGCCTCAAACCATATCGTGCCTGCGCCGCTCTCGGCAAATCTGTCATATCTGCGGATAGTAAGCTCGGAAGGCGTACCTGTTGCCTCGTCCGAATCACAGCCCTCCATAGGCTGGATCATTATCCTGTTTGCGACCTTCCTTGAGCAGATTTCCGCAGGTGTTTTAAGAATGTCCGTATTCTGTGAGAAAGGAATTTCCACTCCCAGTCTCTCACATTCCTTCGTTACGTCATCAAGTGTCTTGTAGCTGAATTTCTTATGTTCCATACTTTTCCTTTCGTTTTCTGTATCCCGAATAACTCGGAAAACCATCATTTTTTATCCGATAATTCAATATAAAATTTTCCTTTGTAAGTATAGCACAAAATCTGATTTATTTCAAGTGGTACCTTTCAAATTTCTTGTTCCGGAACGCCTGCCTCACCGATGCCCGACTATACAACTCAATTATAATTGTAAATTTTTTGTTAATTTGCCCGAAAATATTTGTGTTCTTACCCTCAAATTATATTCAGAACTTTATGTTTTCCGCAATTCTCCGTAAAAATTCTGCAAAGCGCCGATTTGACATTTATTTGTTTTACTCTATTGACTTATTATTATAAATAATATATAATATGAATGATATGTAGTTGTCACAAAAAGACAACTGATGAGTTTCTATCAGGGCATGAAGGATGCCCATAAGATATAAGTTTTCTATATAATATCAAACATTTTTCATAAAGTGAATAATATTCTATACGTCAGTATGTTTATGTGACTCCTGCATAATTATTATAGATGGAGGTGTCATAAGATGCCAGAAACCACTACTTTACTGTGGGTACTCGGTGCAGTAATCGCTCTTATTGTAGGTGTTCTCGCTGGTTATTTTTACAGAAAAAAGATTGCGGAGAAGAAAATAGCCACTGCGGAAAACGAAGCAAAAAGAATACTGGAAGATGCTGAAAAGCAGGCCGAGGCATTGAAGAAAGAAAAACTTCTCGAGGCTACTGAAGAAAATCAGAAGCAGCGTTCTGAGCTTGAGAAGGAAACAAAAGAACGCAGAAACGAACTTAACAAATGGGAACAGAGGCTCCAGAGCAAGGACGATAACCTTGACCGTAAGCAGCAGTCTGTTGAAGCAAAAGAAGAAAACCTGAAAAAAGACCGTGCAGCTCTTGAAGCAAAGGAAAAGACGATCGATCAGCTCGTTGACGATCAGAAGAAAGAGCTCGAAAGAATAAGCGGACTCACTCAGGCAGAAGCAAGAGATATGATCCTCGATTCACTCGAAAAGGATCTTACTCACGAATCAGCCGTCAAGATCAAGGAATTCGAAGCGGCTTACAAAGAAGAAAGCGAAAAGAGAGCAAAGCAGCTCCTCTCCCTCGCGATCCAGAAATCAGCTACCGATTTCGTTGCGGAAACTACGGTTTCAGTCGTAGATCTCCCCAATGACGAAATGAAGGGCAGAATCATCGGACGTGAAGGAAGAAATATCAGAGCACTCGAGGCAGCCACGGGTATCGATCTTATCATTGATGATACGCCTGAAGCAATCATCCTCTCGGGCTTTGATCCTTACAGAAGAGAAATCGCAAGGCTTTCCATCGAAAAGCTTGTTGTTGACGGAAGAATCCATCCTGCAAGAATCGAAGAAATGGTTGAAAAATCCACAAAGGAAATGGAAACCAAGATCAAGGATCTCGGCGAGCAGGCAGTATTCGAGACAGGCATTCACGGTATCAACCCCGAGCTCGTAAAGCTCATCGGCCGTCTCAATTACAGAACAAGCTACGGTCAGAACATTTACAAGCATTCTCTTGAGGTTGCATTCATCGCAGGCGCACTTGCATCAGAGCTCGGTGCCGACGTAAGAGTTGCAAAGCGTGCAGGTCTTCTCCACGATATCGGCAAAGCCATCGACCACGAGGTTGAAGGTCCTCACATCCAGATCGGTGCAGATCTTGCAAAGAAGTACAAGGAAAGCAATGCTATCATCCATTGTATTCTCGCTCACCACGGTGATGTTGAAGCCAAGACGATCGAAGCTGTTCTCGTTCAGGTTGCCGATGCTATTTCAGCCGCAAGACCGGGCGCAAGACGTGAATCCGTCGATGCTTACATAAAGCGTCTCCAGCAGCTTGAAGAGATCGCAAACTCATTCCCCGGCGTTGAGAAATCATTCGCCATTCAGGCAGGAAGAGAAGTCAGAATCGTTGTCAAGCCGGAAAAGGTATCGGATGACGAAATGCTTATTCTCGCAAGAAACGTTGCTTCCAAGATTGAAAGCGACCTGGATTATCCGGGACAGATCAAGGTCAACGTTATCAGAGAAAACAGAGCAGTCGAGTACGCAAAATAATCACAGATCAAAAAATAAACGGTCGGAAAATTTTTCCGACCGTTTTCTTTTTCCCTTAAGCAAATCATTAATCGTCCGTTTTTATGCAAATCTGAATGACCATACGTCAGCATCGTGCATATGGAATGTCATTACGACAGGCTGACCTGCAAATTCAGCAGGTGAACCGTTCAGCCACATTACCTTTCTGTCTGTTGCATCGCCGAATATTTCTGCTGAATTGATTTCTCTGTTTTCCGAAAGTGATCTCAGGTCAATCTGGATTCCGCCGTATGCCGACGTTGCAAAATTAATAAAGAGTTCACTGCCGTCATAGATAAAAGGCTTTGTTACTATTGCCGGCTCACTCCATGATGAATCCCATGCCGCATGCTGTGATACAAAGCCGTCAAGACGCATCGTATAGCGGTATATTTCACCCGGCTTGCCTGACCAGCGATTTTCTCCTGCAAACATCGAAAGCTCGTTGTCACAGCCCTTATACCTTGACTTTGTCTCTATTGCGATATTGGAAAGATATGCGCTTCCGTAAACCCAGTTGATTCCGTTTTCCGGACCTGCTGTCAGGATTGGCTCATTGTAACGTTTCCAATCGATACCGTTTCTTGATACCATGAAGAGAGAATCGCTCATTGCCGTTGCTGCCCTTCCGTGTGCTTTATGAAGTGCCAGTCTCTGCTCAGGATTTTTAAGTGCTTCGTAGCACGTTTGCCATTCGTTTTTACCCCTCTCAACGTATCTTGTCGGAAAACCGACAAATATATGCGGAGCTCTCCTGTATTTTGATATGCCGTTCATATACAGCTGCCAATCCATGTAATCATCAAAATTTATGCAATACGGCTTGCTCCAGTTAACAAGATCCTCCGATTCAGATACCCTAATATCCCGTCTCCACGCAATGGTATCCGGTCTGTTATCAGGATGATATACACGGTAATAACATCTGTATCTTCCTGTTTTTTCGTCAAACATAAGAGTATTGTTGGAATCGTACTGTCCATCGGCCGTCATAACATACTTCTGAGTAAAGTGAATGGCATCACTGCTTGTAAATATCATCAGCTTATGATCACAAATTGCCGTAGCCTTGTATTCCTCGCCCGCTTTGCATGCAGGATTGGTATCCTTCATTACGACAAAGCCATCAAGGCCTTTATCAAAGGGAGCCTTGTCCTTTGGGAAAAGGTAACAGTTGTCCTTGTTTCCGTAAAGTTCTCTCTGTCCGAGCGCAGGCGTATCCCAATGTATGCCATCCGTGCTTTCCGCATAAACATATCCGGAATTGTCACAAGTTCTCTCCTTGTAAAACTTTGATATCGAGCAATGAACATACATTCTGAATTTGTCACCGTCATCAAGCAGGCTCAGAATATGGCAATCGTCACCGCCAAGAGGACCTTCAAATTTCAATACGCATTCCTGCTTTGCAAATTCGTGCTGCAAAGCTTTTGTTTTCGTCTTTTCCTTATCGATCATATAATCGTCCCAGAAAAGTTCACGTCTTTTGCCTATATTGATTATATCTTCCATTATTTTAAATATGGGAGAACAGGCACTTCATATCTCGCTCGTTTTTCCGAGCCGGGCATAGTGTCCGTCTCCCCGTTTCCTTTACTGTTTTTCTTTTCCGCCGTATGCCTGTACTGCAGAAAAAACTCAGAATATGTTGCCGAAAAATTCTCTCGGAAAGATATACTTTCGGTATTCTTATTCAAACTTGAACGAGTAGACGTCTGCATCATGCATATGGAACGTCATTACTACGGGCTGACCAGCAAATTCTGCCGGTGAGCCGTTCATCCATATAATCTTTCTGTTCGTTGCATCTCCGAACATTTCAGCAGACTCAATCGATCTGTTTTCCTTGAGTGATCTGAGATCGATCTTTACGCCGCCGTAAGCAGATGTTGAGAAGTTGATGAAGAGATCCTTGCCGTCAAATATGAAAGGCTTTGTTACTATTCCTGGCTCGCCCCATGAAGCATCCCAGTTTGCGTGCTGTGATACAAAGCCGTCAAGTCTGATTGAGTAACGATAAATTTCACCCGGAATGCCTGTCCAGCGGTTCTCGCCTACGAAGAGTGAAAGCTCATTGTCGCAGCCCTCATAGGGTGACTTTGTCTCGATGAATTCGTTTGAATTATATGCACTGCCGTAGAGCCAGTTTCTGCCGTCCTCGGGGCCTGCAGTAAGGAATGCATCGTTGTATCTTGTCCAGTTCACACCGTCACGGGATGTCATAAAGAGCGTATCCGACTGAGCAGTAGCGCATCTTGACTGATTTGCCGTCTTGAAGAGATCCTTTCTGAATTCAGAATTCTTGAGCGCATCGTGATTCGGAAGCCATTCATTTACTCCCCTCTCGACGTACCTTGCCGGGAAGCCTACGTAAATATGGTCCGCTCTGTAATATCTTGAAATACCGTTCGTATAAAGCTGCCAATCCATATAATCATTGAAATTGATTCTTACAGGAGCTGTCCAGTTTACAAGGTCTGTTGACTCCGTAAGCCTTATATCCCTGTACCATGCATGAGTTGCAGGTATCGAGGACGGATGGTACGCACGATAGTAGCATCTGTATTTCTTAATGTAATTATCGTAAATCAGCGTATTGATAGAATCATACTGTCCGGGAGCCGTAACAAGATACTTTTTCGTAAAATTGACTGCATCAGGGCTTGTATAGACGTAGAGCTTGTCATCCGTATTCACCATAGCCTTATATTCTTCGCCTTCTTTACAATCCGGATTTGTATCGAGCATTACTCTGAAGCCGTCTATTCCCTTTCCCTCAGGGAATTCCTCAAGAGACATAAGGAAGTTATTATGCTTTGAGCCGTTTACCTCACGGATGCCGAGATCAGGCTTTTCCCAGTGAAGACCGTCATCACTCTCAAGATAATTGAGCGTTCCGCAGCGGGGGATTGTTCTTTCCTTGTATCTCTTTGAAGCAACGTTGTTTACGTACATTCTGTACTTCTTGCCGTCATAGAACGTTGAAAGATAGTGGCAATCGTCTCCGCCTGCTTCGCCTTCGAACGTTGCAACACACTCACGCTTTGTCATATGATGAAGTCTGAACTCCGTCTTTGTCTTTGACGTGTCTATCATCGTATCATCCCAGAAAGTCTCTCTGCGGCTTCCTATATTCATTATTTCTTCCATATCATTTTCCTTTCATATTAAAGACCGTTCAGGTTATCTGATTCAGGTCAATCTTTACTTCTTTGCATAGCGACGGAATTCTTCCCTGAGGCTCTCCTCCGGGTCGATGGTCGGCATATATTCGAGTCCGCAGCAGCCTGTGTAGCCTGCCTCATCGATTTTGTCAAAAATATAATTGTAATTGCTCTCTCCCAGCCAGAGCTCGTGTCTGCCTGGGTGACCTGCTGAATGCAGGTGCGCAATGCAGTCAAGATTCGAAGTCACGTTCGGGATGATGTTTCCTTCCGATATCTGCTGATGATAGATATCGTAAACTATCTTCACATTCGGACTGTTGACTTCTCTCACAATATCAAAGCCTTCAAGAGATGTCGGCAGATAGTAGCCCTGATGATTGAAAAGCAGGTTCAGAGGCTCAAGCATGATCGTTACTCCGCTGTCCTCAAGAATCTTTCTGCCCTCTTCAAGAGCCGCAACGATCGAAGCATGCTGCTCTGCTCTCGGTGCGCCCGTATCCTGACCTACCTGAGTGATAAGTCGCTTTACATTCATCCTGTTTGCCGCTTCGCAGCTTCTTTTCAGACCTTCTATCCAGTCTTTTCTCTTTTCCGGAAGAGTCATATTGAACTCCGTAGTGCACATGCTTATGAATTCCACTCCGTAGTCACTGCAGGCTTTGTTCACATCGTCAGGAACAAGACTGCTCCAGTCGTAAGTCTCAATGGCGTCAAAGCCGATCTCGCTTACCTTCTTAATCGCATCCGTAAACTTCATTCCGCCGAAAAAGCACGGTATCGGTACACATAATCTCATAAAAAGTTCTCCTTTTCTGGACGTTTTTTAAATTATACTTTATCGATTGCAAAATGTCAATAATTTTTATTCTTTTTCTTGAAAACCTGCATCTTTTACTGCCTGATCAAGCACATCCGCAAGGTTATCCCTTATCACAAGCTCTGCCATATCGTCATAAGGTGTCTTTGCCGCATTCAGGAGCACAAGGTGTCTGCCCTTGAAATATCTGACAAGCGATGCCGCAGGATAAACAGTAAGCGATGTTCCGCCCACTATCATCACATCCGCTTCGGAGATATATTTTTCAGCCATAGACCATGCCGTATCATCCAGCATTTCTCCGTAGAGCACAACATCGGGCTTGACTATCCCGCCGCACTCATCACATTCCGGAGTGCCATTGCTCTCCATGACATAGTCAAGTGAAAAACTCCGTCCGCATCTCATGCAATGATTCTTCAGCACCGTTCCGTGAAGCTCAATAACGTTCCTGCTTCCTGCCAGCTGATGAAGTCCGTCTATATTCTGCGTCACCACTGCCGTGAGCAAGCCTGCTTTTTCAAGTGCGGCAAGCGCCCTGTGGGCTCCGTTTGGCTTTGCATCCCTGTATATCATAGACGTTCTGTAAAAATCATAGAATTCCTTTGTGTGATACAGGAAGAAGTCATGGCTGAGCATCTCCTCGGGTGTGTATGCAGACTTTTTCTTGCCGGAATAGAGTCCGTTTGCACTTCTGAAATCAGGTATTCCGCTTGCCGTGGAAACCCCTGCGCCGCCGAAAAACACAATTTTCTCCGCATTCATTATAATATCAGTAAGTTCTTTGTATTTCATAAGGTTATCCCCCTTTTCGCTTCAATTATATATCATTAAAATGAATTTGTCAAACAAATCCGAAAAAATTCTTGACACAACATGTCATTTAGTATATAATATATATATAATTAATTTTTATGGAGGTATTTCACTATGAGTGAACTCGAAACAAAGAAAAATGCACCTTCCGACGTTACGATACTCGTACTCGGAATCATAGGCCTCGCACTTGCTATCGCATCCGGTCTGCCCGGCCTCATCGTATCAATAATCGGTCTCAAAAAGGCCAAGGAATACACTGACTGCGGTCTTGTGCTTGAAGGAAAGGCTTCTATCGGTCAGAAGCTTGCACGTGCAGGTAAGATCGTTGGTATCATCACAACTATCCTCTACGTAGTAGTAATTGTGATCGAAGTTATCGTTATTATTGCCACTGCAGCTGCAGACATCGTTGCTTATTGAGGAATAAACCATGGATGAAGATACATCTCTCGTGTCAGTTCAGACAGCCGGAACCGCTTCTCCGAAGGAAAATCCTTCTCTTGCAAGAGAGGTTCTGATCTGGGGAATAGTCGGTCTCGCATTCGCTGTGACAAGCAATGCAATTCTCGGTCTTATCTTTTCGATCATTGCACTGAAGAGATGCCGTGAATATGTTTCAGGCGGCTTTGCTGATGCAACAATGGTCAATGTCGGAAAAGGTCTTGCCACCGCAGGAAAGATCGTTTCCATTGTCAGCCTTATAGTCGTAGCAGTAATTTTGGTATTCTGGCTTCTGGCATTCTTCGGTGCTATAGTTGTAGCAGGAATATCGATCGGCACAAGCGCAGGTTCAGGCGAAATTTTTAACGATATCTTCTGTCTCGTTCCGCTGTTCTGATATAGGCAGGTAAGCTCAGAAAAGCCTGTGCTTTTACACACCGGTTAACAAAAATTTTCGACACAGGATTTTGTACTTCAAAGTCCTGTGCTTTTTATATCCAAACAAATTCATAATCTGATGAGGTCATACAATGAATGAATCGGTCAATTATTATGATGCTATTTTCAAAAGAAAATCATTTCATCTGTTCAGAAGCCTTGGCTCTGACAGACTACAAGACAGTGAGCTTTCAGAAATAACACAGGCATTTGACGCTTTCGACAGACTTTACCCCGAAATAAGGACTGCTGTCCGGATCGTTCCTGCAAGTAAAGTGAATTTCAAGCGTGATGCTGAATATTGTGTCCTGATTTACAGTGAGAAAAAAGAGAATTATCTGATGAATGCCGGCTACATAGGCGAACAGCTGGATTTGTGGCTTGTGGCGCATAACATCGGCTCGCTTTGGTACGGCATCGGAAAGCCGGATGAAGCAGTATATGACGGATTGGATTTCGTGATCATGATTGCAATTCATAAGGTTAATGATCCTGCCAAATACAGAAAAGATATGTTCAAGGCAAAGCGTAAGCCTCTTGAAGAAATATGGTCAGGCGATGATCCGGGGGTTGCAAACATTGCCAGATTTGCGCCTAGTGCCTGCAACACTCAGCCGTGGTATGTCAGGAATTCAGACGGTAAGCTGACGGTTTACAGGTACAAAAAGCCGGGTAAGCGCGGAATCATGCCGGCATCTGCGGTTTCATACTACAATCGCATCGATATAGGTATCTATCTGTGCATATTGGAAATATGCTTTCTCAATAACGGATTGACATACGATCGTGAATTATTTGTCGATGAAGGCGATAACGAGGAGCTCACCAGGGTCGCCGAATATACAAAATAATACAAGATGGATATTTTCTTCTCCGATCGTTTTTTCACGTTTATTTATCTCCCTGCACGGCTTTTTATCGTTTTTTCTCTGAGTGCTATTGATATATTATGTATTCTATGATATAATTCTCCGGTACTTATCAAGATTATTACTAACCGACAGGAAAAATAAAAATGAGTTTTTTGAATTCAGGCAGTCTTTCATTTACGGATATTCTGATTCAGCTGATAGGCTTTTGCGGGACAGCTCTGTTCTTTATCTCCTTTCAATTCAGGGAGAATAAGAAGCTCTTCTTTGTCCAGTTCATTTCCTATGCGCTTTATACAGTTCACCTTCTGCTCCTCGGAGCCACCACAGGCGGCATAAGCTATCTTATTAACTGCCTCCGCTCTTTTCTTCTCTCAAGCAAGTGGAAATTCGGCAAAAGCCGTTGGATGTGTGCGATTCTTTGCGCATTGCAGATAGGTGCTCTCATTTTCACGTGGGCAGGCCCGTTTTCGCTCCTCCCCATAATCGCAAACATAGCCTCCACAATAGGCGGCTACACCGGAAATCCCAAGAAGGTCCGCCTGGCAGGAATGTTTATAAACTCTCCGCTCTGGATCGTTTATAATATCCTTGTCGGCTCATGGGCAGGCATTCTTGATGAGATAGTCAGCGAAGCCTCAATGATAATATCAGTCATCCGCTTCGGCTGGAAGAACCTAGACAAAACCGAAGAATAAGCACTGCCGGAAAATAATGAAACAAGCCTGCCGGAATCAGAATCAATCTCTTCCGACAGGCTTTTATTTATCGTTTTATTGCAATTTTTCCGTCTTCAGGCCGATCACTGCTTTCCTCCGACCTTTCTGAGTATGTCAACAGACGGAGCAGGTATTCTTCCGAGGTAGTCAGGGCCTACGTTGAGAAGATAATTCATGCCTCTCTCGTTCAGATGGTTCTTTATCTCAAGTACCCTTTCTGCTGACTTCCAGTTATTGTCAAAGCTCTTGTAGCCCCATGTATCGTTAAGCGTTGCAGGAGTTTCAAAGAGCATATCGCCCTTGTCTTCATCCGGAATATAGTTGTCATCGGCTGATTCATAATCTCCGTAGCCATTGCCTATTCTTGAATTAACGAGACAGTCAGGCTGGAGGCTCTTTACAAGCTTGTAAAGTTCATCCGTCTGCTCCGGCTTGATCGTGAACGGAACATCGAACCACAAAAGACAAATATCGCCGTACTTTGTGAGGATCTCAGTTACCTGCGGCTTTATCTTCTCCTCAAAGCATCGTGCATAATCCTTCTTTTCCTTATCCGGGAAGTCCCAGTTGTTTGTCCAATATGCGGAATTGCCTATGCCCCATGTTTTGCCGTGGAGATAGCCGCCGCCGTCAGGATGGCTCCAGTCGAGATCCTGTGAATAGTAAAGACCAAGCTTCATATTCTGCTTGTAACAAGCTTCCGCAAGCTCTGCTACAACGTCTCTTCCGAATGGTGTAGCATCAACAATATTATATTTTGATACTTCGGATTTATACATTGCGAAGCCATCGTGATGCTTTGCCGTGAATACAAGATAATTCATTCCCGCATCCTTTGCAACCTTGACCCATTCATCTGCATTAAACAATATCGGATTGAAAATCGAAGCAAGCTGTGTGTATTCACTTATCGGTATTCTGAAATACTGCTGTGCCCACTCGCCTATGTCGGGCATTCTTCTGCCCTTCCATTCGCCTGCAATAAGAGAATAGATGCCCCAATGAACCATCATTCCGAATTTAGCCTGTTTGAACCATTCCTTATTTGTCATTTCTTTTCCTCCTTAATGAGACTCAGCATTTTGTCTTCGACCTCTGCCTGAGTCATTTCAGTAGTATCAATAAGCACAGCGTCCTCAGCCTGTCTGAGCGGTGCCATTTTTCTGTTCATATCGTTGTAATCTCTTGCGGCAATTTCCTCTTCAAGCTGCTTTATATCCGATTCTATGCCCTTTTCCTTGTTCTGGAGCATACGTCTCCTTGCTCTTTCGGATACCTCTGCCGTAATATAAAATTTGTAGTCCGCATCCGGGAATACGTATGTTCCTATATCTCTCCCGTCGACTATCATAGAAATCTTTTTTGCTGTTTTTCTCTGAAGTTCTGTCATTTTAAGTCTTACCTCGGGAATTACTGCGCAGGCAGATGCCGCCATCGAAACCTCGTTTGTTCTGATGAGTCCGTTCACGTTCTCATCGCCCATATACATTATCTGCACGCCATCCTCAAAGCCGATCGAGATTGCTATCTCGTCTATTGCCTTTCTTACTGCTTCGACATCGGAAATATCAATATTCTTTCTCAAAAGTCCGAGCGCAAGCGTTCTGTATGTCGCTCCCGTATCAAGGTGGAGAATACCGAGTTTTTCGGCTACGCCGTCACAGACTGTGCTTTTGCCTGCTCCTGCAGGACCGTCAACTGCGACTATGTATTTTTTCTTTTTTCTGCAGCACCTCATTCTTTTTCCTCCTTATGCATATAAACACCGTATTTGTTCCAGATTTCTTCAAGATTTTCAAAGCTGTCCTTTGCTTCTGCCTTCTTGGCACTGCTTATCGCAATAAGAAGAGCATTTACAACCGAAAGCGGCGCAACAAGCGAATCAACAAATGATGCCATATCGCTCTTAGCATATATAACATCGTCCGCAAACGGCACAAGAGGTGAATACTCACTGTCTGTTATAACGACTACCTCCGCGCCGCACTTCTTTGCATACTCAACGCCGTCAGCCGCACGCCTTGCATATCTCGGAAAGCTGAGAGCTATGAGCACATCCCCTTCCCTGATGTGAGAAAGCTGTTCGATAATATCGTTGATGCCAGATGTGATGATGTGCACATTGTCCAGCATAAAGTTCATATAATATCCCATAAACTGAACTGCCGTTGCCGCACTTCTCACGCCGAGAAGAAACACTCTTTTTGCTCCGCAGATCCTATCCACGACCCTTGCAAAGGCCTGTTCATCTATATTTTCAAGAGTGGACTTGATGTTTGCGATATCAGCCTTGAGAACGCCTTTGAGTATATCCGAGCTTGACTGTTCGCCGTTCAGCTCCATTCTCTGAAGAGTGGTAAGCTTATTCTTTATCATTCCCTGAAGAGCCTTCTGAAGCTCCGGGTAGCCTTCATATCCCAGCTGCACCGCAAATCTGGAAACGGTCGATTCGCTCACGCCTACCGTCTGACCGAGCTTTGCCGCAGTCATGAATGCCGCCTTATCGTAATTTGAAATTATATACTCCGATATGGCCTTCTGACCCTTGCTCATCTTTCTCTTGTGTTTATTAATTGTCTCTATCAGTTCACGTTCCTCTGCCTGTGTCATTTTTTATACCTTTCTGTCTTCAAAACACTGTGGCATCGAGAAGAGTCTTTATCTCCTCGTATGTATTTATCGTATTTATCTTTTCCCTGAGCTTTGCCGCGCCGGGAAGTCCCTTGATATAGCAATGAAGCTGTTTTCTCATCAGCGGGACGGCAACATATTCGCCGTAAAACTCCATCGCCATGCTGTAATGCTTCTTTATCACCGAGAGGCGCTCTTCTCCCGACGGGATAAAGTCGCCTTCATTTATCTGCCTGAATATCCACGGCCTTGAAAGCGCTTCTCTGCCTATCATCACGCCGTCGCATCCCGTCGTCTCAAGCATTTCACTTGCGCTTTCGGGCGAATCTATGTCGCCGTTTCCTATTACAGGGCAAGATACAATTTCCTTCACCCTTTTGATAAAGCTTCTGTCAGCCTTTCCTGAATAGAACTGTTCTCTTGTTCTCGGATGTACCGTCAACGCATCGGCACCAGCCTGTGCAACGAGCTTTGCAACCTTGAGCGCCGCATCCGGGCATTGCTCAAAGCCCCTTCTCATCTTGGCTGTCACGGGTATCTTTACACAGCTTTTTATTTCGCTGATTATCTCTCCCGCAAGCTCCGGCTCCTTCAGAAGATACGAGCCCTCATGATTATCAACGATTTTCGGTGCAGGACATCCCATATTGACATCAATCATCGGAAAGCCTTCTTCTTCGAGCATCTTTGCCGCCTTCTTCATCATATCAGGTTCTCTTCCGAAAATCTGAACAGCACACCTTTCGTCCTCAGGAGTAAGAAGAAGTTTCGTTTTCTTGTCCCCATAGCACAAAGCCTTTGCGCTCACCATTTCGGTATATGTAAATTCGCACCCGTATTCCTTGCATATCGTTCTGAAGGGCAGGTCTGTGAAGCCTGCCATAGGCGCAAGAAACACTCCGTGTTCAAACGTTAAATTTCCTATTTTCATGCCAAATTATTCTGCTGCGATCTCCCACCTTGAATTGGTGTTGTTGCCGCTTTCTTCCATATTGATCGTATCACCCGAGTACTTTGCCTCCGGCTGAATGAATCTAAAAACAAATATCTTCGTTCTTGATATAAGCTCTCTTACTTCCCTGTTGAACTGATGTGCATATACAGCAGTATCCGATGCAACGCCGTATGCAGTCATGCCGAGATATTCCGCACAGTAAACCGAGCGATAAAGATGATATCTCTGCGAAACAATTATGATTTTTTTCAGACCAAATGTGTTTGCCGCTCTCCATATTGAGTCATACGTATTTATTCCGTAGTGATCAACGTATATATCCTTTGCCGGAACGCCCTTTGATACTGCATATTCCTTCATCGGGCCGACTTCGTTGTAATATTCGCCCGAGTGATCTCCTGTCATAAGTATTTTCGGTGCCGCACCTGCAAAATAAAGCTCTATCGCCTTATCAAGTCTCTCCTGAAGCATTGCCGAAAGACTTCCGTCCGAGTAGACGGCGCATCCGAGCACCACAATGCAATCGTTCGTTACTCCGTCAAGCCCGTCCGCATCAGATACGACCTTATTGTAAGAACTGATGCATATTGCACCGTTCATTGCAAGACAAATCAGGGCAAATGCAAGAACGACCCGCAGAATTGCAGAAAATACCTTCAGAATGAATCGAAAAAATTTTTTCATGGCTCCTCCTTGTCGGTATTTTTATATCCATACTGAAATTTTTACAAATATTATACCATAAATACCGTCAAAACTCAATAACAATCAGAAAAATAGCAATAAAATTTGATTTTTCTATTGACAAAATTAACTATATTTGATAAACTATGAATGAAATATTATTCTATGAAAGGAATATTTTGAAAATGAAGGATATTATTCATATTTACGTTTCACCTTTCGGCTGTGATTCAGCAGACGGTTCAAAAGAGCATCCTCTCAGAACTCTTGAAGCCGCAAAGAATCATCTCAGAATTGCCGCAAAGAGAAACGGTGCTGTCGTAACACTTCTTGAAGGCAGATACGATATCAGCAATACAGTTGTATTCACTGAAGAAGACAGCGGCAGAGACGGCGCTCCGATCGTTTACGAAGCAGAAGGCAAGGTCCTTCTCAGCGGTGCAAAGACAATTTCTCACGATAAGATCAAGCCCATCGAAGATGAGGACGCGATCAGACGTATCACCGCAATCAACAAGATCGACGTATCAAAGGTTCTCGAAGCAGATCTTTCCGATATCGGTCTTGATATGGAATTCGGCATTGATGTCCATTCTCCACGTTTCTTTGCAGGCGAGAGCGAATACATCTGCGCACGTTATCCAAACAAGGAGCACATCCCCGGCAGAGACGGCAACTACATCTGGACATCTCATGTAAACTACGTTCCCGAGAACGATAATCACATTGATCTCTACTGCGAAGGCGAAGAGGTCAAGGCTCATATCTCCGCATGGGACGAGAAGGCTTACTCCACAATGTCAATCTACGGTTACCTCTGGAATCAGTGGACAGATATTCACTACTACGGCGTTTCCGGCAACAAAGAAACAGGCGTAATCACTGCAAGAATTCCCGGCAGAGGCTATGCACAGCCCGGAGATTCTACAGGTACACAGCGCCGTGTAGCCGTTCTGAACGTTCTTGAGGAGCTCGATGAAAAAGGTGAATACTTCTACGATAAGTCCAAGAAGAAACTCTTCTTCATCCCGAATGATGACTTCAACGCAGACACAGACGTATTCGTTTCATACGAAATGAAGAACTGCCTCAGCATCTGCGGTGCAAAGAATATTACATTCAAGGGCATTTCCGTTAAATATTACAGAGACAATATCATCACTGTTGACCACGCAGAAAACATCCGCTTTGAGAACTGCACTATCGCAAACGGTTCAAATCAGGGTGCAAGAGTAACATTCTCTTCAAACGTTGTATTCGATTCCTGCGATGTATATGACCTCGCTGACGGCGGTATATACTATATCGACTGCGGCTCAAGATATGACCTCATCGATGCAGGCGCACTCGTTGAGAACTGCTTCATCCACGATGTATCACAGATCAACAGATGCTACAGACCTACTGTCGGCTTCAAGAATTCCTGCGGTCTCATAGTAAGAGGTTGCACTCTCAAGAATGCCGCACATCTCCTCGTACTCTTTGAGCACGTAAACGATGTTATCGTTGAAGACTGCCGCATTGAAAACGGCTGTCTCGATACAGACGATGCATCCGGTATCTACTGGGGCAGAGATCCTTCCGACCTCGGCATAGTTATCAGAAATAACTACTTCAGAAACTTCGGAAACAACGAAGCTACATTCAACACAGCTGCAATCTATATAGATGATATGGCTACATCAGCCGAGATATACAACAATATTTTCTTTGACTGCGGCAGACTCACAGATGCAAAGATGACAATGCACACGAACGCAAATGCGATTGTTCTCAACACTGCACAGTTCCTGAAGGCATATAACAACATCTTAGTCGGCACATATCCCGATCAGAAGCCTACAAACCTCTACCCTGTTCACTTCCTCGCAAAGTATATACTTATCATCAACGGTATTTTCCCCGAGGCATCTGCAGGACACGAAGACGGCTGGTATCATACTCTTTCTGTTGCAGGCTTCTTCACAGATACATGGAAGCAGCACTACAAGAACACAACATGGGCTCTTATGTGGGACCTCGTAAGCCCCGAAAAGAGACAGAAGTGGCTTGACTACATCAACGCAGGCGGCGAAGCAGAAAAGGACAAGCGCTTTGTTGACGTAGCTTGGGACGTTCTCGACAAGATCTGGGATCACGTCGGCTATGACGGCAAGCTTTACAACGGCACTCTCCGTGATCACTTCCGTGAAGCAGCTCCGACAGATAACCTTGCCGCAGACCTGCTCAGCTTCGGCTACGATTTCGGCAACGACAACAGCAAGCTCATCAAGCAGATCGAAGAGAATGCAACTCCTATCGGAAACTCTGACATCGACTCACATCTCTTCTGGTCAGCAGTTACTTTCAGGCTCAAGTTCAGAACAACAGATACGTTCGTCAACAACCTTTCAGTCGGCATGAACAGAGCTTACCTCACAGAAGACGGAAAGCTCAAGGGCAACGTAATGAACGGCTTCCAGCAGAACTACAATCCGCTCACAGACAAGCTTGCAAACGGCGATTCAATGTTCGTTGAATACGGCAAGGACTTCGAGCTTACTGAAGAAGGTCTCCACGAAGTCAATAAGTATCTCCCCGAATTCCACAACGTCAGCATGAAGGGTCTCGGTGCAAAGAGATAACCGAAATATTAATCCTCAAATACCCGAGTCATTCCGGACGACAGTTCAGGAGTTCCTCCATTTGAGAAAAAACCGGGATCGGCAGAAATGCTTTTCCCGGTTTTATTATATTAAATACTATCGTATCAGCTTTTTGCTCCGATTACCCGGATTTTGCCTAATAACAGTCCTGAGCAAGTTCACCATTGACTGTATTGCTTCCATCTCAATAATTCAAGAGGCTGCAGATTTCCGGTTTTTCCGCCATATAAGTCTTTATTCTGTATCTTAGTATTAAACTTTTTCTTTTACCTCAAACCAGTCATTCTGCAAACACCCCCTGCCAACAAGCACTGGAGTGCTTTCTTCCCTCAATTCTTTCAAAATATTATTTATTCCCATTCAGAAAAAACGGCGAAGCCCATGATCGGGCTCCGCCGTTTTTTCGTGTTGTTATTTACTGAAATATATCCTTGCCTGTTCGCCGTAAATGACCATCATCTTCATAACGTTGATAAGATTTTGATCACTGCTCTTCTCTATTCTTCCCTTTGCATACCCCTCAGGGCTGTAACAGATCACATCGCTGTAGTGAGCATTTCCGTTCGTGTCCGTGATCTTAGCACATACATAGACAGTATTACCGAGGTTCTTTGCGGAAATTCCCGGGCCCTGTACTGTCCACTCACTTCCGGAACGGACAAGTGTTTTCTTTTCCGCATTTGCATAAGTAAGTGTTGAAGCATCAGAATTCCAGTAAAGCAATTCTGCCGTCTTCACATTCGTTACAGTCGTCTTGAAATAGTAGTTTACATAGATCTGTCCTGAAAGTGAAAGTGTCTTACCGTTGTCCGTCACGTCTCCTGTTGCAGTAATACCTGACCTCGTGTAGTTCGTGTCCAGCGGTGTGAGGAATGTCGGATCCCAGTTCGTCATATATTCTGAATATGTTGTAGATATTCCATCATTAACCAGATTATCGGTTTTGTATCCGAAATATATCTGAGCCGCTGCACCATAGTCAAGTAACGCATAGCAGGTCTTCTTCAGCTGAGTATCTTTGCTCTTCTCAAGTCTGCCGAGGCAGTAATCCTTTACGCTGTATCTGAAAATATCACTGTATTCATAAGATCCGTCTGAAAGTTTAACGTAGAATCTCATATAAACATCGTCGCCATAGTTCTTTGACGGAATACCGTCTGTTCTTGATGAGAATTCATCGTCCTTGGACGAGTATGTAAGCCCTGTTTTGAGAACATCCTGTGTACCGTAAAGTGCCGTTTCATTTGTTACAGATGATTTCCAGATAAGCATTCCGCCATTGGTCTTAATATAATCCGTCGTCAGATCAGAAGTAATTTTGACATACTGATTGATATATACAATATCCGAAAGAGAAAGCGTTCTGCCTGTATCCACAAATGATACATGATCAAGCTTCAATACTATATTCTGAGTAACGTTGCTATCCGATACCGTCACTGTGTAGTAAGCAGTTTCGCAGCCGGTCTTTTCCGCTTTCAATGTGTAAGTTGCCGGTTTAACGCCTGTGATGGAATAACTTGTGCTGTTGCCGGTCACGGTCGTTGTGTATGACGGTGCGCTTTCACCATGCTTTGTCAGCGTGATGGTAGTTGTCTTGGTGCTGTCACCAGAGGAAGTAACAGTGCCAAGCAAGGTCTTAGTAACATCATTATAAGTATATACAACGCACGTAGAAGCAGGATCACCGGTTACTTTGTATTTGCCGATGTTAAAACCCGCCACAATACTGTCTCCGTCCTCATCGTTAAAGGCCTTGTATCCGCCGCTCAGCTTAACAGAACCACCGGTGCCGTTCAGCAGCAACTGGAAAGCATCACCGTAAGCTCCGTTCCACTCGCCGTAAATATCCGCATCGCCGCTGCCGGTGATATTCAGGTAACCTTCTTCACCGGTGTAAACGCCGTACGCGCCGGCGTTGACCGTCACATCACCGCTGCCGGCGATTACTATATTACCGAACATCGTTTCAAGGCCGTCATATTCACTTTCCACACGGATGTCAAGACTTCCGGGGCCCGTCAATGTGAGATCGTAATTTGCAAAAATACCGTGAGCATGCGTGCTGCTGTCCAGCGTGATGCTGCTGTCGCCGGCAACATTCACTGTCAGCGCACCGTTTGCCCGGATCGCGCCCGTATTGCAGGCGTTTGTGATCTGCGCATTGTTCAGCGTGACGGTATTGGTATCGGGATCGTAGGTCGCCGTACCCGTTCCGCAGGAGATCGTCAGCTTGTCACCGGCGAACTGTTCCCCGTTGACCCAAACATCATAGGTGGTTGCCGGAGCAGGAGTACCTACGGACAGATAAACCCGCAAATATGTCGGACGCCCTGCCATATGATCATATTCCATCTTCTTCGGGGTAACGGGTTCGCCGTTCAGCGTTACCTCCCTGATATCAGTGTAGTCATGTGGTAACGCATATCCGTCTTTCGCATACGCTACGAAACAGACATAATATTCTCTGTCCTCAATAAGCTTTTCTGATTGATTGTGGGGGAGCACATAGGCATTTCTTTCATAATGGAGAGGCCAAGCCATATTGTATACCACCGTGTATG
>JAZQMY010000051.1:0-97718 GCA_045627045.1 Clostridia bacterium
GACCATCGCTGAGGTGATTTTCGTGGATTGCACCTATATTATTCAGTTTCGCTTTTGATGGGGGTTCGGGGGAAGGCTTTTCTCGGAAAAGCCTTCCCCCAAAAATATTTGACAAATCTTTCTGTAAATGTTATAATAACAGAAAAATACGGAGGTGTATTTATGCCGTTTGACGGAGCTTTTATACATTCAATAGTAAGCGAGCTTGGCGGGGTGATACTATCGGCGAGGATAGAAAAGGTACTTCAGCCGGAGTTTGACGAGATTATACTGATGTTACACACGAATTCGGGCTCGGCAAAGCTGCTTCTTTCCGCATCAGCTTCGAACCCGAGAATACACCTGACCGACGTTTCCAAAAAGAATCCGGCAGAGCCGCCGTCATTCTGTATGCTGTTGAGAAAGCACCTCACAGGCGGCAGAATCGTGGACATAGACCAGCCGGACTTTGACAGGATCGTATCGCTCACCATCGAGACCAAGAACGATCTTAACGATATTACCGAGAAAAAGCTTGTCATCGAAATGATGGGCAAGTACAGCAATATTATCCTTACGGACGACAGGGACAAGATACTTGACTGCATCCGCCACGTTAATTCAGATATGTCTTCTGTCAGGGAGCTTTTCCCGGGCCTGATGTACGAGAAACCGCCGCAGGCAGGAAAGAGCAATCCTTTACTTCACACTGAGGACCTGCCGGAGAACCATACCGGGAATGAAAGCTTCTATTCAGATTCCTATTGCGGCATTTCAATGCCGACAGGCAGAGAACTGCTTCATATGGAGAAGAAAGGAGAAATCAATCCGCTCCCGGAGTTCATCGCTATGACGGAGAATAAAAAGCCGGTGACGTATCTCAATGCAAAGGGCAAGCCCGATATGCTCCCGTATGCTTATCAGACGATTGATGCGGAGTTCACCGAGTGGGAGTCACCTTCAGCATTGCTTGACGGCTTCTTTGCGATGAGGGATAAGCAGAACAGACTTCAGCAGTATACGGCAAATATGCTAAGAGTGATAAAGAATAATATCCAACGCTGTGAAAAGAAGCTTTCTCTCCTTGAAAAGGAGCTCGGCGACACAAAGGATAACGAGAAAAATAAGCTTTACGGAGAATTGCTCACCGCAAATATTTATATGCTTTCAAAGGGAATGGATAAGGTTACGGTCCAGAATTATTATGACGAGAACTGCGCCGATATCGACGTTCCCATGCGTACCGACCTGACACCGTCGGAGAATATCCAGCGGTATTATAAGCGCTATACAAAGGGCAAGAATACAATAACAGAGGTCACAAAGCAGATAAACGAAACAAGAAGCGAGCTTGAGTACCTCCAGGGACAGCTTTATAATGCCGAGTTCGCAGATACGCTCGAGGAAACGGATGAGATCCTTTCTGAGCTTGCAAAGGAGGGCTATATCAGGGAATCCTCCAAAGCGAAAAAGCGTAAGGAAGAGAAAAAGGACTCAACTGCTCCGAAGCACTTTACGGTGGAATCCGGCTATGACGTGTACGTCGGCAGGAATAATAAGCAGAACGAATACCTCACACATAAGCTTTCGGCGCCGGATGATATCTGGCTCCATGCGAAAAACATACCTGCTTCCCACGTAATACTCAAGTCCGGCGGCAAAATGCCCGAGGACGGAATAGTCCAGGCAGCAGTGCTTGCGGCTTTCAACAGCAGCTGCAGAGGCGCAACGAGAATCCCCGTTGATTATTGCTTCAGAAAGAACGTGCATAAGGTCAGCGGAGCAAAGCCCGGCTTTGTTATATACGATAACTACTTTACAGTAATTGTTGACGGAACGGAAGAGGCTGTCAAAAAAATATTGAAGGAAGGCAACTAAAAATGAAAGACTTCATGGATGAAAACTTTATTCTTACGAATAAAACGGCAAAGGCGCTTTTCGACAGCACCGGAAGCCTGCCGATTATTGACTATCACTGCCACCTGAATCCGGCACAGATATCGGAGGATAAGCACTTCAGGAACATTTCCGAAGCATGGCTTGCAGGAGATCACTATAAGTGGCGCGCTATGAGAAGCTTCGGCATCGACGAGAAGTTCATCACAGGCAACGCCGATGATAAGGATAAATTCAGAGCATGGGCAAAGGTCGTACCTTACCTTATAGGTAATCCGCTGCTTCATTGGACGTATCTTGAACTCAGACGTTATTTCGGCATCAACGAAATAATCTGCGAAAAGAACGCTGATTATATTTGGGATAAAGCAAACGAAAGAATCTCTTCACCCGAATTTTCGGCAAGAGGACTTATCAGAAGGAGCAATGTTGAGCTTATATGCACAACGGATGATCCCTATGATGACCTTCGCTACCATAAATCAATGGCAAACGATAAAACCATGACGGCAAAGGTGCTTCCTGCATTCAGACCGGATAAGGTGATCAATATTGATCTTCCTTCATTTATGCCGTACCTTGAGAAAATAAAGAGCATCGAGGGCAAGCTCCCGTCAGGCATAGAGGAACTCAAGAAAATGCTCCTCGGCAGACTTGATTTCTTTGAGAAGGCAGGATGCAAGGTGTCAGACCACGGACTTGAAATCGTGCCGTCAGCGGCAAGCTTCAGGTTTACGAGCGACGAAGCGGCTGATAAGGTTTACCGGAAGGCACTCAGGGGCGAAGCACTTACAGAGGCTGAAGTTGATTGCTGGAAGGCTTGCTTGCTTCTTTTCTTCGGAAGAGAGTATGCAAAGAGAGGCTGGGTAATGCAGCTTCATATGTCCGCACTCAGAAACAATAATACGTTCATGTTCAATAAGGTCGGCGTGGATGCAGGCTTTGATTCGATCAATGACAGAGAGATCGCGGCACATATTTCATGCTTCCTTGATATGCTTGCAAAGGATGAGCTTTTGCCTAAGACGATTCTTTACTCGCTCAACCCGAAGGATAACTATGTTCTGGGCGCAATGATTGGCAACTTCCAGACAGGCGGAGAAATATCTAAAATGCAGTTCGGCTCGGCATGGTGGTTCAATGATAATAAAGACGGAATGGAAGAGCAGATGAAGACGTTGGCAAATCTCGGCGCGCTCTCAAAGTTTGTGGGAATGCTTACGGATTCGAGAAGCTTCCTCTCATATACAAGACATGAGTATTTCAGAAGAATAATGTGCAATATTCTCGGCACATGGGCTGAAAACGGAGAGTATCCGTACGATATGGATATGCTTGAACAGATCGCAGGCGACATTTCGTATTATAATATAAAGAAATACATAGGTGAAATGAAATGACACTGCTGGCAATGAGCGAAATAAACTTTTCCGGGCTCAACTGGAAGAAAATACTGTTGGCGGCGTTTATCGTGTCGGTTGTCGCGGCGATCGTCCTGACGGCAAGGTACGTCAACAGAAAGTATCTTTCCGATCCGACAGAGGAAGAAAAGAAGAATAAGAAGAAACGATGAGATACACGGCAAGAGAAGT
Source organism: Clostridia bacterium (assembly GCA_045627045.1). Taxonomy (GTDB): domain Bacteria; phylum Bacillota; class Clostridia; order HGM11327; family HGM11327; genus SIG351. Next base: position 3,468 of record JAZQMY010000051.1, read on the forward strand.
AATTTCAGGAGACAGGACCGATGTGGCGGTTGAGCTGTCGGACGTTTTTTCACTCGAGGATACGCTGACATCGGGACAGACATTCAGATGGCTGCCGGAGGACGGCGGCTTTTTCGGAATAGTCGGCGAGAGGGCTGTGTTTGTAAGCCAGGAGAATAACACCGTGATATTCAGGGACACCGACCTTGATGTATTCGAATCATTCTGGTGCGGATATTTCGGCTTTGACACTGATTACGAAGAAATCAGGGAAAAACTCTCGTCTGACAGGAACGTGAGAGAGGCACTCGACTACTGCGGCGGAATCCATATTATGAAACAGCCGCTGTGGGAAACGACAATTTCATTCATAATATCCGCAAACAACAATATCCCGAGAATAATGGGCATAATAGACAGACTTTCGGCAAAATACGGCAAGGAAATGACTGTTTCGGGAAGAAAATACTATTCATTCCCCGAGCCTTGTGCACTTGCGGCGGCAACTGTTGAGGAGCTTCACGCACTTGGCACGGGCTACCGTGATGTTTACATAAAGAAAACGGCTGAAGCTTTTGCAAGCGGAGAATTTGATGCTGACAGGCTGATGAAGGAAAGTTATCCTGAAGCGAAGAAGCATATTATGGAGCTTGCGGGAGTAGGCCCGAAGGTGGCTGATTGCATTCTTTTGTTTGCGGCAGAAAAGACCGATGCTTTCCCTGTGGATGTGTGGGTAAAGAAGGTAGTGTGCAGGCTTTACCTGAAGGATGAGGACGAAAAGACGGTTTCTCCGAAAAAGATAGAACAGTTTGCGGCAAAGCATTTCCCCGAATACGCAGGCTATGCCCAGCAGGTGCTTTTCCATTATATCAGAACGAAGAAGCAGGACGAAGAGAAAGAAGCAAACTGAAAAACAGTAAAGCATTAAATCGAATAATGACACAAACCGCAGGCGAGAAGGCAAAAAGGCATTCTTGCAGGCGGTTTTGAATTTTTAATAGTATTTTGTTAATAAATTGTTAATTCGGTTGCAAAACTGATTGACATAAATACATACGTGTGTTAAACTTCTTTTGTGCAAAAGCACAATCTTTTTTGAAGAGGATTATATGGATAATATAAATCATATTTACGTTTCGAAGGAAAACGGTCAGGTGAAGAGCATTGCCGAAGCACTTGATGAGGTAAAAAGATTAAGAGCAGAACAGCCTGAAAAGGCAGTTGAGGTAAACATTGCGGCAGGAAGCTACTCCGCAAGCGCACTCAGAATGACAGCTGAGCACAGCGGAACAGAGAGCGCTCCCGTGACATTCAAGGCAGAGGGCAAGGTCGTTTTCAGCGGTGCTTTTGAGCTTGACACTGCAAAGTTCAAAGCTGTTTCGGGAGAAGTGAAGGAAAGGCTCAAACCGGAAGCAAGAGAACACGTTCTTATGTTCAATCTGAAAGAGGAAGGAATAACAAAGGACGATATAGGCCCTTTTATGTCATCCGATAAGAACGCTCTGAAATACGAAGGCTACAAGGCAGGCGGCAATGCGGAGCTTTTCTGGAACGAAAAGCGCCTCACTCTTTCAAGATACCCGAATGAAGGCTTTGTTGAGATACAGGGAATAAAGGATATGGGCGTAGTCAAGCGTGAAAACGGCGGCAAACACAATCCTGCATGGGATTTGCCCGCTCCCAGAGGCGGCACGATTTATATTGACGATGAAACGGCAAATGAAGCAAGGCTTTGGCGCGAGCCTGAAAAGGTTTGGTGCAAGGGCTACTATTATATAGATTGGGTATGCACTGCTTCTCCGATCGATTGGATAGATACTGACGAAAAGACGCTCAAATTCCTGTTTTCCACGCCTTACGGCTACCGCAAAGGCGGAACGTTCTATTTTTATAATATTCTTGAGGAACTTGATATGCCCGGAGAGTATTATATAGACAGGGAAAATCAGATACTTTACGTCTGGCCGCCGGAAGAATGCGACAGAGCAATATTGACGCTGAAAAACGACGTGCTTATTGAAGCCGACGGGATTGAAAGCGTGATATTTGACGGGATAATGTTTGAAGGATCGAGAAACGATCTTGTAAAGATAAACGGAAACGATATAGAATTCAGAAATTGCAGATTCGTTGACACCGCATCAAATGCACTGATAATCGACGGTATGCATAACAGGGTCTCGGGCGGAGAAGTCGCATACCTCGGAAAGGGCGGAATAAAGATGACAGGCGGCGACAGAAAAACGCTCACTCATTCTGAGAACGTTATTGAGAATTGTCTGATACACGATTTTTCACAGCTGACAAGAGTGTATACTCCCGGAATCGAGGTAGATGGATGCGGAGCCATCGTTCGTCACAACGAGCTTTATAACAGTCCGCATATGGCGATAACACATCCGGGAAACGAGCATATAATCGAATATAACTATCTTCATGAGGTAACAACGGAGTCTATTGATGCCGGTGCGATCTGCACAGGCGGTGATGCTGCGGCTCACGGAACGATCGAGCGCTTCAATTATCTTGAGAACATTGGAACGAAGGAGTATCCGTCCTGCGCAATTTACTGGGACAATACTCATTCCGGTCAGACGGCTTTCGGCAACGTATTCAGAAACGTTCCCGGAAAGTCGATCATGATAGGCGGCGGAAGAGAAAATGTTGTCAGAAACAATATTTCAATAGGCTCGGAATATGCAGTTCAGTATGACCAGAGACTACGTGACGGTGCTCTCTCGGGCGGCTGGTACGGCAATCAGATAGGCGCATACATGAATTCATCGAAGGCTATGCCTGTGACAGAGGAACCGTGGGCTTCACGTTATCCGCACATAAAGGAGCTTAAGGACGATATTGATGATACTGAAAACATATGCTTTGCTGCTAATCCTGCATATGCTGTTGTTGAGAACAACGTTTTCGTTATGACATCCGATTACGGCATTGCACTTGATGAATACGTTGTGAAGATGGGTACTGTCAGAAACAATATTGTATTCAACAGTGAAGAAGAGTGCCTCAAGGACAAGAAATTCACGCTTACAGATGAGGCAAAGAAGCTTCTTCCGGAGTTTGTAGAGATTCCTTTTGAAAAAATAGGTATTGAAAAAGAATAAGTATTGACAAAATACTTCGTATATGATAAACTCTCATTAAGAAATATTCTGAAAAGGAAACATTACCATGGAAAAAAAGATAATATACGTCGCAAAAAACGGAAAGGATTCATTTTCAGGCGAGAAAAACTCACCGTTCCTTACCATTGAGCGCGCAGTCGAGGAGATAAAGAAAATAAAAGCATCCGGAAGCAATGCTCCCGTTTCGGTTGTCATTGATGCCGGAGATTACAACATAGACGGAATCACGTTTGACGAAACCTGCAGCGGAAACGAAGAAGCTCCCATCGAGTTTGTTTCCTCAGGCAACGGCGAGGTAATAATAAACGGCGGTGTAAGCCTTAAGAATGAAGACTTTATGCCGGTTACGGGAGACGTGAGAGAGCGCTTCAAACCTGAAGCAAGAGATCACGTTCTCTGCTATGACCTCAAGACACTCGGCATCACGAAGGAAGCCATCGGCCCTGTTTACTCACCGGACAGCGTATGCACAAAATACCCCGGCGACGTTGTAGGAAAGAACTTTGAGCTTTTCTGGAACAGAAAGCGTCTTACTCTTGCACGTTATCCGAATGAAGGCTTCCTTGAAATTGCAGGCGTAATTGATAAGGGCGTAAATAAGAATGACGAAGGCAGATATGTGCCCGGATGGAACGAGCCTGCTCCGAGAGGCGGCACGATCATGGCAGACGATGAGACTGTTGCGGAAATGAAGACGTGGAAGGAGCCGCTTACTGCGTGGGCTAACGGATACTATTTTATTGACTGGGTCAATACGTCCTCACCTGTTGAAGCAATCTCAATAGAAAACAAGTCCATCAAGTTCACATTCTCCACGCCTTACGGCTACCGCAAGGGAGGAACATACTTCCTTTATAATATTCTTGAGGAGCTTGATATGCCCGGAGAGTATTTCATTGACAGAAACAACGCTATTCTTTACGTATGGCCGCCGGTTGACGTTGAAAAATCAAGCGTTTCCGTATCTGTATCAAGAAATTCTCTCATTACAGGCAACGCTTCGTATATTACATTTGAAGGCATTACGTTTGCCAACGTAAGAAATGATGCTATCGTCCTTAACGGTGATCATAATACACTCAGAAACTGCGTATTGGTTGACATCTGCGGCTGGGCAGTGAAGATGGACGGTATGAATAACCTTATTTACGGCTGTGAAGTTGCAAACACAGGCGAAGGCGGCATCAAGATGTCGGGCGGTGACAGAGAAACGCTCACACATTCCGACAACACGATAGAGAACTGCCTTATTCACGATTTTGCCGAGCTTAACCGCTGCTATAACGGCGGCGCGGATATAAGCGGATGCGGAGCGATAGTCCGTCACAACGAGTTCTATAACTGCCCGCACCTTGTTATCACACATCCGGGAAATGATCATCTTATTGAATATAACTATCTCCACGAGGTAGTTCAGGAGTCGGTTGACGCAGGCGCAATTTACACAGGACTTGACGGCGCTGCACACGGAACAGTTGCACGCTTCAACCTCCTTGAAAACGTAGGCAACGAGAAGTATACTCCCTGCGGAATCTACTGGGATGATACGTTCTCAGGTCAGACTGCATACGGCAACATATTCTATAACGTAACAGGCAAGGCGCTTATGATAGGCGGCGGCAGAGACCATGTGATCAAGAACAACGTTGCTATCAAATCGGAATATCCTATCCTTTTCGACGAAAGACTCCGTGAAGGCTTTGAGAGTGGTGGATGGTTCGGCAACCGGACAGGCTGGTATCTGTCAACGGTAAACCAGCATAAGGTAAACGAGGAACCGTGGGCATCACGTTTCCCGCACCTCAAGGACCTTACCACAGACGGAAGCGATCTCGATAATATCAATTTCTGTGCTAACCCTGCTTATGCGGAGATTGAAAACAATGTTTTCGTACCGTACCATGAATGGGGCATAATAATAGCTCCTACTGTAAAGCAGTTCGGCACCGTTCAGAATAACCTTGTATATCTTGACGTGAACGAATGCACAACGGACGGAAAATATACTCTCAAGGAAGAAGTCAAGAAGCTCCTTCCGGGCTTTGAGGATATTTCTGTTGACAAAATAGGAAGATACAAGGATTGAAAAAGGCGTTTTTTTCAGAGAAGGATAACAGAAAATGAGCGAAATAAAGAAGATATATGTTTCCGTAAACGGCTGCGATTGCGGCGACGGAAGCGAAAACAAGCCGCTTGCAACTCTTTCCGGAGCAATCGAAGAGGTAAAATCTGCTGTTGCAGAAGGAAAAGGCGCAGAAGTGCTTTTCCACGGAGGAGAGTATAAGGTCGGCGGAATAATAATAGACGAAGCTGCATCGGGAAGCGAAGCTACTCCCGTTACATACAAGGCGTATGGCGACGGGGAAGTTGTTTTCAACAGCGGCGCAACGCTTGATATCAGGAATTTCAAGCCGGTTCCCGAGGAAATAAGAGAAAGGCTCAAGCCCGAGGCAAGAGATCACGTTCTCTGTTATGATCTTAAGGAACACGGTATCACAAGGGAGCTTCTCGGCCCTGTTTATGCGGTAGGCGCACATAACACGGCTTCGAGATACGGCAAGGAATTTCAGGGCAAGAATGCAGAAATATTCTGGAACGACAAGAGAATGAAGCTTGCCCGTTATCCGAATAAAGGCTTCCTGAAGATAGAGAGCGTTCTTGATTTCGGAGAAGGAATAAGGCTTGCCGACGGAGGAGAATTCAATCCGAAGTGGTCGGACAAATCCTATCCGGGAAGAGGCGGCAAAATAACGGTGGACGATGAAACACTTGCCGAGATAAAGACGTGGAAGGATCTTTCGACAGCGTGGTGCTTCGGATATTTCTACGTTGACTGGGCGGATGCCACCACACCTATCAATAAAATAGACCTTGACGAGAAATCACTGAAATTCGGTATGGTGTCTCCGTACGGCTACCTCAAGGGTGCAAACTATTATCTTTTCAACGTGCTTGAAGAGCTTGATATGCCGGGTGAATACTATATTGACAGAGAAAACCTCATTGCGTATGTATATCCGCCGGAGCCGGTTGAAAATTCAAGAGCGGTCATTTCACTTTCAAGAGAAAACATGATTACTGCGGAAAAGATAAACTACGTTACGTTTGAAGGCATCACTTTCAAGGCAGGCAGAGGAGACGCTCTCATACTTAAAGGCGATCACAATACTGTGAAGAACTGCCACATACTTGATTTCTGCGGTTTTGCCATAAGAATGACAGGCGTGCATAACACAGTTTACGGCTGTGAGATAGAGAGAATGGGCGAAGGCTGCGTTGAGATGACAGGCGGCGACAGAGATACTCTTACTCACTCTGAAAACCTCATAGAGAACTGCTATATGCACAACTTTTCCGAGCTTTTCAGAACGTATCACGGTGCAGTCCATCTTAACGGCTGCGGAAGCACGGTGCGCCATAATGAGTTTGCAAACTGCCCTCATCTTGTCCTTTCACATCAGGGCAATGAGCATCTTGTAGAGTATAACTATATCCATGAGGCAGTACAGGAGTCAAACGATGCAGGCGCATTCTATACGGGACTTGACGGAGCCGCTCACGGAACTGTTTCACGCTACAACCTTTTTGTGAATGTCGGCAACGATATGTTTACTCCCTGCGGCATCTATTGGGACGATACACTTTCGGGACAGACGGCAATAGGTAATATTTTCTATAACGTAACAGGCAAGGCACTCATGGTCGGCGGCGGAAGAGATCATGTGATAAAGAACAATATTGCGATAAATTCGGAATATCCGATTCTTTTTGATGACAGACTCAGAGCCGGCTTTGACAGAAACGGTTGGTTCGGAAACAGGAAGGACTGGTATCTTTCAACGGTAAAGGCACATCCTGTCGATAAAGAACCGTGGGCATCACGTTATCCGCACTTGAAGGAGCTTACCGCTGACGGAAGCGATCCGGAGAATATAAATTTCTGCCCTAATCCTTCTTATGCAGTCATTGAGAACAACGTTTTCGTGCCGTATCACGATTGGGGAATATGCATTGAGGAAACTGTAAAGAAATTCGGAACGGTCAGGAACAATCTTTGCTTTGCAAGCGCAGAGGAATGCACTACAGACGGAAAATATACTCTCAAGGAAGAAGTAAAGAAGCTCCTTCCGGGCTTTGAGGATATTCCCGTTGACAAAATAGGAAGATACAAGGACTGAAAAAGTCGTATATTTCGGAGAAGGATAACAGAAAATGAGTGAAATAAAGAATATATACGTTTCCGCAAACGGCTGCGATTGCGGCGACGGAAGCGAAAACAAGCCATATGCAACTCTTTCCGGAGCGATCGAGGACGTAAAGGCTGCCGTTGCAGAAGGAAAGGGTGCAAACGTTCTTTTCTTCGGCGGCGAATACGATATCTGCGGCATTAAGATGGACAGTGCGGTATCGGGCACAGAGGATGCTCCGGTCACATTCAAGGCATACGGAAACGGCGAAGTAATATTCAACAGCGGCAAAACGCTTGATAATGCAAAGTTCAGACCTGTTCCGGAGGAAATCAGAGCAAGGCTGAAGCCTGAGGCAAGAGATCACGTTATCTGCTATGACCTTAAAGAGCACGGAGTAACAAAGGCTGATATCGGTCCTGTTTATTCAGTCGGCGCACACAGCACCGCATCAAGATACAAGGGCGACTATATGGGCCATAACTGCGAGCTCTTCTGGAATGACAAGAGACTGGTTCTTGCAAGATATCCGAACGAGGGCTTCCTTCAGATAGATGAAGTGCTTGATTTCGGCGAAGCAAAGAGACTTTCGGACGGCGGTCCGTTCAATCCGAACTGGAGCAACCGCGAAATCGAGCCGAGAGGCGGCAAAATTCAGGTGGATGATAAGACTCTTGCAGAAATCAGAACGTGGAAGGATCTTTCCGACGTTTGGTGCTTCGGCTATTTCTATTGGGACTGGGGCGATGCATCAACACCCATTGAAAAGATAGATTTTGATGAGAAGTCACTCAAGTTCAAAATGATATCACCTCATGGATACAAGAAGGGCGCAAACTACTATCTTTTCAACGTGCTGGAAGAGCTTGATGCTCCGGGCGAATTCTATATCGACAGAGAGAATATGATCGTCTATATCTATCCTCCGTGCGACGTTGATTCATCAAGAGCCGTAATCTCAATTTCAAGAGAGAATATGATCACGGCTGAAAACGTAAATTACGTTACGTTTGAAGGCATCACGTTCAAGGCAGGAAGAGGCGATTGCATCATCCTCAACGGCAGCAACAATACGGTGAAGAACTGCCACATACTTGACTTCTGCGGCTGGGCTATCAAAATGAACGGCGAAAGAAATCTCGTTTACGGCTGTGAAATAGAGAGAATGGGCGAAGGCTGCGTTGTGATGGACGGCGGCGACAGAGCAACATTGACTCACTCCGATAACAAGGTTGAGAACAACTATATGCACGACTTTGCCGAGCTCAGCAGAACGTATCACGGAGCAGTTCAGTTGAACGGCTGCGGTGGTATTATCTGCCACAACGAGTTTGCAAATTGTCCGCATCTCGTGCTTTCTCACCAGGGAAATGAGCATATTGTTGAATATAATTATATTCACGATGCAGTTCAGGAATCAGTCGATGCAGGCGCGTTCTATACGGGCGGCGACGGTGCGGCGCACGGATCTGTTGAAAGATACAATCTTTTCGTGAACATCGGAAACGAAAAGTTCACTCCCTGCGCAATTTACTGGGACGATACGCTTTCCGGTCAGACGGCTTACGGTAATATTTTCTATAACGTTACAGGCAAGGCGCTTATGATCGGCGGCGGAAGAGATCATGTTATCAGGAACAACGTCGCAATCAACTGCGAGTATCCTATCCTTTTCGACGACAGACTCCGCGAAGGCTTTGACAGAAACGGCTGGTTCGGTGACAAGACGGGCTGGTATATGTCAAACGTAAAAGCGATGCCTGTTGACAAGGAGCCGTGGGCTTCACGTTATCCGCATCTCAAGGAGCTGACAGGCGACGGAAGCAATCCGGATAATATCAATTTCTGCGCTAACCCTGCTTATGCGGTGGTTGAAAACAACGTTTTCGTGCCGTATCATGAATGGGGAATCTGTATAGAGGAGACTGTAAAGAAATACGGTACCGTAAGAAACAATCTCTGCTTTGCAAGTGCCGAGGAGTGCACAACAGACGGAAAATATACTCTCAAGGAAGAGATAAAGAAGCTTCTGCCGGGATTCGAAGATATTCCTGTTGAGAAAATAGGAAGATATTGATAAATTGAAATAAAGTGATACAAGCCCTCCTGTGCCTTACGGCATCGGAGGGCTTGCTTTATAGGAGGAGTGAAGATTATTCTTTGCCGGAAAGAAGAATTCCCTGTTTGGGGAGAACTTTCTTTTTGATGATGAAATAAGTCAGCGCAAGAGCCACTATTGTGATTGCCCATGTGACAGGGTAGCACATATAAAGAGACTTCATTGTATGTACTTTTCTGAATACGGTATATATCCAAACTATTCTCACACAACAGATACCTATTACAGTGCAGAGCGTAGGCGGTGTGGAGAAACCCATACCTCTTATGACTCCCATCTGAACCTCGAGTGTGGCATCGAGCGTATAGAAAACGAGTATGCAGGACATTCTGACAAGACCGTATTCAATGACCGCTTCATTTGCATTCGGAGCATACAGACGAAGGAATGTCGGCCCCATAAGGTACATTCCCCAGCCGCAGACGAGCGAGAGGCTGAAGCTCATTATGAGGGCGGTGATAAATATCTTCGGGATGCGCTTGTAATTCTTTGCCCCCATATTCTGCCCTACAAATGTGAGCGATGCGTGCTGGAAAGCATTTATGCCCTGATAAATGATTCCCTCAAGACTTCCTGCGGAGGAGGCTCCTGTGAGCATATCCGGGATATTGAAGCTGTTCAGCGAGGACTGAATGAATACGTTTGAAATGTTGAACATGATGCCTGCGAATCCTGCAGGTATTCCGTACTTGAGTATCGTTACGACCTTGTCCTTGTTAAGGCGGACCATTCTGATATCAAGCTTGCAGCAATCATCGAGCTTTGTGAGGTGAACGAGAACGCAGATTGCCGAAATGTACTGCGAGATGATGGTGGCGAGCGCAACTCCGTCAACGCTCATCTTGAAGAACGCAATAAACACGAAGTTAAGGCCTATGTTCACAAGACCTGAGATCATCAGATAGAAGAACGGTGCTCTTGTGTCGCCCTTTGCCCTCAGGATCGCACTGCCGAAATTATAGAGGAGAGAACCCGGTATTCCGAGGAAATATATCCTCATATACAGCGCAGACAGCTCGATTACTTCATCCGGGGAATGCATCCATTCAAGGAACGTATGTGCACCGAAAAAGCCGACCGCCGAAAGCCCGAGTCCGCATATCACGGCAAGAAGCACTGATGTGTGAACAACCTCGGAGGAGCCCTTGTTATCGCCTCTGCCTATGCTCATTGCAAGCGCAACGTTGATTCCGACCGCAAGACCTGTAAAAAGACCTATTATCAGGTTGATGAGAGCCGTTGTGGAGCCGATCGCTCCTACTGTGGGACTGTCAGGCGGTGAAAACTGACCTATAACGATAATATCTGCGGCATTATAAAGCACCTGAAGCACACCTGTCGCAATTATAGGGATGACCAGCTTGATCAGTGAGCCTGCAAGCGGCCCATGTATCATATCTATTTCTTTTTTCATTGTAATTCGCCTCAAAAATGAAAAGCGAGATATTACCCCCGCTTTTATCCCCGATAATCAAGCCTGCTTTGTCTCTTCTGTCTTGCGGACATAGTGAGAGGCTATATCTATTGCATGCTGATGCTCTTTATCTATTTCATTATTTATATCGTCATTTGTGCTCTCAAAAAAGTGCATACAGAAATGACCTTCAACGCCGTTTCCGAAAATATCTTCCTCACCGTGAGGCATTCCGCAGATAGAGGCAGCTGAAGTTATGTATGAGAAGTTGATGATAACAGGCTTTCGTGACCATGACCATCTGTCTCCGAATAGCTTTTTCAGTTTTTCCGTATCTTCTTTGGTTACCGGCTCGACATCTGCGTGATTCAGACCGCCGGTTCGCCTCATTACTATTGTGTCGCCGGATTCAAGATCGGTGATACGCATTGACTTGCCGACTCTCCACAGCTGATTTATTGCGCTCCACTGCATTTTTACGGCATCGGTATGGTAGGCGGATTCTCCTACGGCGATATCCTCAGCTTTTGCCGCGGCTTCTGCCGCAACACGCTCGTTTTCGACCTTTTCGTGGAAAGGTCTCAGCGAAATCGCAACGCTGTTGATCTTTACCGCCAGTCTTTCGTTGACTATTCCGTCAACAGACATTCCGTAGTCGAACTGGAACGTTCTTACTGCCGAAGCGGTGTTTGCATTGTAAATACCGTCGGGACGGGATGCATAATAACCCATCGATTTGAGCAATCGCTGAAGCGATTTGACATCTTCACCTACGGTCTTCAGACGCATGACTCTTGTATAATGAATAAGCGGATAATATTCATCGAGCGCAGAATCTATTTCGTCAAGCGTAACGTTGTCCGCAACGCCTGTGATATCAAGATTATGCTCACGCTGGAATCTCATTACGGCATTCCTTGTGCCTGAACCGAAGACACCCTCTTTTTCGGGGTAGTCATACAGCTCCAGAACGCGAAGAGTACGCTGAAGCTCCTCAACTTTTTCTCCGCTGTCACCCATTCTGAGTGCATCGGACGGAATTTCATCGTCTGTAAAAAGGAAAGCAGAAGACAGTGCCATTGAAATTGCGTTTCTGATTTTAGAACTGTTGATTTTATCTTTAATCATAGCACTGACTAGCCGCAAAAGGCATAATATGCCTCTGAAGCAGACTCCTTTCCTATAATAATAGCATTTTAAAGGTACTACTATTATACTACATATTCCATTCTTTTACAAGTGCAAAAAAGAAAAAAGAAAATAATAAAATGTCGAAAAAATTCACAATCACAGATCATGAACAAGACTGACTTTTTTCGCATATATCGTACGTTTCAAATATTTAAATCAAAATATAGATGAAAAAGACATAATTTTTTTAGAATTTCTCTATTGAGTTCATAATTTGTTTACAATTTGGACTTATTTTCCCTTGAAAAATTTGCGGCTTTTAAAGACTCTGCGGCTTGGCGAAGGATTCGGAAGGGCCGGCTCAAAATCAATATCTTGATTTTGGAAACACACCTCCGTCAAAGTGAAAAATAATCGCATAATTGAGAATAAAAATGAATTGAAGTTAAAAATCCGGCAGGCTCCGGCAAAGCGTGAGGGAGGGCTCGGGGCAGAAAAGAAAAAATTGTTGACAAGTACGAAAAAATGTGATAAAATAGCTAACATACGGAAGTGTCAGCAGATGGAGACTCCCAAAAAACAAGTTTACGGCAGGTATTGAAATATGAGAAAAAAGATAAGAAGGCTGATTGAATTTTTATTACTTTTCACGCTATTGGCACTCGTCATAGTTCCTGAATTGCGTCAGGGAAAGGCCGAGGCAGCCACATGGACCGCGAATGCCTGCTATTGTGTAAACTACAGCGGAGGAATTCCTCTCAGACAGAAGGATGACCAGAAATCCTCTGTGCTGACGACCGTTCCGAACAGTACTTACCTTTTTGTTATGAAAATAAATGTGGGAACAGGCTGGGGCTACACGTGTTATAACGGAAATTACGGCTATGTTGAGCTTGCAAAGATGACAAGAAGAGCAGACGCTCCGGAAACGACTGCAGAGCTTGAGCTCAGAATGAAGGCAGTAAGAGACTTTTATCCCGATGGCTCAAGATGGAAGGGCTCTCTTGATAACAGCTCTCTTGGTGTTTACACTCTGACCTCCGGCGGAAACTACGGCCCTTCGACCTGCTTCGGTTTTGCGTGTGAGGTATGGAGAGCATTGTTCGGATGCGAAATGGCAACCGCTTATGTAGGCGCACAGCAGTATCTTTTCTGGACGAATCCTCAGTCAAACCCTGTCAAGGGCAACATGAGATGGGTGGGAACGCTCAATCCGTGGAACTACAATGCAACGGACGTAAAGAATCTTCTCATGACGGCAAGGACCGGCGATATCATTCAGTCAAGAATCAATGCCGGAACCCAGCACACGATGATAGTTGTCAGCACTACGGCAGAGGGTATTTACATCCTTGATGCAAACGTAGGCGGATCAAATACAATAAGAAACGTCAAGTTTTATACATATGAGTCATATTATACAGAAAGACCGGGCGGTATTTCATTGTACACCTGCGTGAATTATCCTCCGGAAAAGCCGCTCCCTGTTGCGGGAGGAGCGATTTCCGTCAAGAATTCATCAGGTGCTGCCGTTACTTCTGTATATGAGGGCGACAGAATAAAGCTTTCAGCTTCTGTATCAAATGCAAGAAATATTACATATTATATTGTAAACAAGGCAACAGGCGCTACGGCAGGCTACTACACAACAAGCATTCCGTCATATACGGGCGTTGCACCGACTTACGATTTCGTATTTCCGACAGGCTCTGCCGGGACATACAAGGTTTATTACTATGCATGGAACTCCGGATACAATTATACAAGCTCTGCAATAGAGGTAAAGGTTTCATCACCGTCCGTATCCATAACAGGATCATCGCTTACAACTTACGTTGGTCAGCGAGCGCAGATCGAGTTTGCAAAGTATCCGTCAAACGCAAAGGTGGTATGGACTTCATCAAATAACAGCATTGTGACTGTTTACAGCACCGGCGAAATCATCGGTCAGAAAAAAGGCACCGCAACGGTTACGGCAACTGTAAGCTACACCGGAACCGGCGGCGTTACTTCCACATCGAAGGCATCTATTAACGTAACTGTTCTCAATCCTTCGTATACGCTAACCTTCAACGTGAATGACTCGTCGGAGGACAAGGCAAGCATAAGCACCACGTCAAAAACCGTAACATGGAATGAGCTTTACGGCACTCTTCCCACACCGACAAGAACAGGTTACACATTCGACGGCTGGTACACTGCAAAGACGGGCGGAACGGAGATTGCCGACGGCGTAACGGTTACAATAAATGCCTCACATACGGCTTATGCACATTGGGTAGCGAACAATTATAACATTACGTTTGATAACAACACGGGAAGCGGCTCGCAGACATCCTCAAAGCAGGTCGCATACAGAAGCACATTCGGCTGGATGCCTACTCCCAAAAGAGAGGGCTACACGTTCCTCGGCTGGTACACGGCAAAGGGCGATTCGGAAACAGGCACAACGGCAGGTACAAAGATAACCGCTGACACAAAGCTCTGGACTCCGAACTCGATGACGTTATATGCTAACTGGAAAAGATCCGTATTCAAGGTTAACCTTGATGCGACGGGCGGCACTGTTTCACCCTCCTACATTTCAGTAACATACGGCGAGCAGTACGGCACGATACCGGATCCGACAAGAAAGGATTACGTTTTCCTCGGATGGTTTACGGCAAAGGACGGCGGCACAGAGGTCAAGGCAGGACAGAATGCGGCTCTGACTACCGACATCACGATATATGCTCACTGGAAGCGAGTGACATTCTACGTTACGTTCGATGCCATGGGCGGAACGGTCAGTCAGACTTCAAAGGCCGTTTCAATAGATAAGACATACGGCGATTTCCCCGATCCTTCAAGAGTCGGCTACACATTCGTGGGCTGGTTCACGGAGAAGACCGGCGGAAAGCAGATAAATCCGACAGACACCGTAACGGCAAACGATATTACGGCTTATGCTCGTTGGAAAGCAAATAACTACAAGACGTCATTCGATGCAAACGGCGGTTCAGTCAGCGAGACTGAAAAAACAGTTGTATTCGATTCTCCCTATGGTACACTTCCCGTTCCGGTGAATGCAGGCTTTGAATTCCTCGGCTGGTACACGAAGCCCGAGGGCGGTATCAGAATAACGGAAGCCGTCAACGTCACAACGGCTGAAAACCACATACTCTATGCTCACTGGGAAAACGGTAAATTCTCCGTAATACTCGATGCGGGCAAGGGCAGCTGTGCCACAGACAGTATTTCAGTAACTTACCTTGAGCCGTACGGAACGATCCCTGTCGCTTTAAGAACAGGTTATACATTTGCAGGATGGTTCACGGAGAAGGACGGCGGCAAACAGATAGTTGCCGAAGATACCTTCACGGAGGTCAATGACCAGACGATTTACGCTCATTGGGTAGTGAATACATACAGGATCTCATTCACAACGAACAGTGTGGAATGCGGCTTCGATCCGATATCGGTTGATTATGATGCGGTTCTGGGTGAGCTCCCTGTTCCGGTGAAGAGAGGTTATACTTTCAAGGGCTGGTTCCTTGAGGGCGAAACAGAGGCAAGAACGAGCGAGAGCGTGCTTGATAAGGCATACGATATCACGCTTTCCGCAGTCTGGACGGCAAATACATACAGATTGATACTTGATGCGAACGCAGGTACTGTTGAGAACGGCTTTATTCCGGTGCAGTTCGATAAGGCATACGGCACTATCCCTGTGGCAACGAGATTCGGTTACATCTTCACAGGCTGGTACACACAGCTTGACGGCGGAGAGATAGTAAGCTCCGAAACGATGATGACTGATGCCTGCGATATAACGGTGTTTGCACATTGGGAAGCAAGACACATTACGCTTTCGTTTGATCCTGCAGGCGGCGTTGTGGAGAACATAACAAAGGATGTAGTGTTCGATGATGCTTACGGCGAATTCCCTGTTGCAGAGCGTGTAGGTTATTCGTTTGTATGCTGGCAGAATATTTACGGCGAAAAGGTTTACGAAACGGATATCGTAAACGTTGAAGAGGATTGTAGCTTCACGGCTGTATGGGAAGCCCTCAAATATACGATCAAGCTCAACGTGAACGGCGGCGAACCGTTTGCGGAGGACTTCGTGAACGAGATTACGGTTACTTACGATGACAAGTATCCTGTATTGCCTACACCGGTGAGAATGGGTTACAGATTCGTCGGTTGGAGAACGGATGCTTCAAACCATGCTTACAGCGGCGATCGGGTCAAGATAACGTATTCACAGGTCCTTTATGCTGATTGGGTACCGCTCATGTTTGTTTACACATTTGATACGGACGGCGGCAAAATGCAGCAGAGCTCGATTCAGGTCTACTATGACGATGAAATTCCGGAGCTTCCTGTTCCGACAAGAAGGGGCTACGAATTCGGCGGCTGGATGGATGAGGATATGAACGAGGTCAAAGCAGGAGACAAAGTCCTTCTGACCGACAACGTCAAGCTTACCGCAAAGTGGACTCCGCTCAGATACAGAATCTATTTCTACGCTCCGGACGGAAAAACTGATGCGGAGTATATGGATGTTGAATATGACAGCTACTACGGAAATCTTCCGGGAGCAACAAGAGAAGGCTATTCATTCGCACACTGGGAAACGGCAGAAGGAATGCCGATTTACTCAGATATGAAGGCTGACATCGTAAGCGACCTCAAGCTCTATGCAGTATGGAATGCTATCGATTACTATGTTCAGTTCAATACGCAGTCAGATGTGGTCGTTCCGTCCAGAATGGCAACGTATGACAGTGAATTCGGCACACTTCCGGAGGTTACAAGAGACGGCTATGAGTTTGCAGGCTGGTTCCTTGACGGAAACCTGATAACAATAAGCAGCATGATGACTTATGCTTCCAACATCGAGATAACGGCTCACTGGAATCCTGTTGTATACACGGTAACGTTTGATGCCGCAGAGGGCATAAGCGAAACAGACAGCATGACATTCACCTGCGATGATACGTTCAGCTTCCCGACGGCAATAAGAGCCGGATATCAGTTCAACGGATGGAATGATGAAAACGGAAACAGAGTTGTGGGAGCATATGATGCTGGCGCAAGAAATCTTACGCTTACGGCACAGTGGACACCTGTCGAATACACTGTCTACTTCAGCGTTGACGAAATAATCGATTCAAGCCTCACAAAAACGATCGGCTATAACGAGCAGATAGGCGCTCTCAGAAGCGTGAGCAGAGAAGGTCTGTCATTCAACGGCTGGGTCGATTCACAGGGCAATCCTGTTGATGAAAGCTATGTTCACACGAAGACAACAGACATCATTCTTTATGCGGACCTTATTCCGAATACATACAAACTCAAGTTCTATCCGGACGGCGGTGTGCTTGAGGCAAACACAAAGGAAGTAACTTACCGTGAAGAATACGGCGAGCTTCCCGAGCCAATCAAGAGAGGATACGTCTTCTCGGGCTGGCACACGCAGGAAGGCAAGCTTGTAAAAGAGGATGACATAGTCAGAATAACAGAGAATACGGCACTGTATGCCGACTGGATAGAGATAACGGCTCAGTCCGATCTTATGTTCAAGGGCAATTCGATGATTACGACCGGCTGTGAGATCCTCGGAGCGATAAACATTTTGCTCTTCTTTGCAGGTGCGTGGAGAATAAGCTCTATCAGACACAAGAAGAAAAATGAAAAGCAGAAAGCCGAAAACTAAAAGTTGAATAACGAACACTGCCCTCGGA
Organism: Clostridia bacterium; assembly: GCA_045627045.1. Classification (GTDB taxonomy): domain Bacteria; phylum Bacillota; class Clostridia; order HGM11327; family HGM11327; genus SIG351. Next base: position 21,167 of record JAZQMY010000051.1, read on the forward strand.
GATAAAACTCCGGGGGCTTTTCTTATACGGGAAAAACAAAAATGAGCACGGCAGCTGCCGTGCTCACTCAGATAATCTGTTTATAGGAAAGCCATAAAGGCTTAACGGTTAAGTATTTACTGCTCCTTTGCGAGCTCTTCGAAAACGTATTTTCTAGCTTCTTCCGGAAGCTCATCGGATGTAGCGCTTACTACGATAAAGAAATCAATGTCATTCTTCTGTGAGAGAGCATCGAGCTTTCTGAGGAAGGGGAGAACTGTTTCGTTGTTAAGTGTAGAGATTTTGTAAAGTCCGTCTATAAATACCTTCTGAGTATCATAATTGCCTGCGACCATACCTGCTATGAAGCCGTAAAGCTCTTCGCCTGTTTCAAGCTCGTACTCTTTTGTGTGTATGAATCTGATTTTATAATTGAGCTCTGACATACATCTTCTGTCATCATCAATAAAAACTACCTGACCGGTTGCCTGAAGAAGAGCGTCCTGAGCAAGCTTGACAATTCTTTTCGTTTTTCCTGAACCCTTTTTGCCGATAATCAATTTAATCATATTCATTTGCCTCCAAGTGATATTATAGTTTACGAAACAAGCATTGGTAATGCTTTTCTACTTCTATTATACCACATTTCAGAAAAAATGAGCAATATTTTTTCAATTTTTTAAAAAATTTTTTAAAAAAATATAATTCTTCTCAAAAATATCTGCATAATTCACAAAAATAACACAAATACTAATCAGATGGTACTTTTACATACAAAAAGCCGCCCGGAAACCGGACGGCAAAAGTTTCTTTAATTTCAGTCTGTGGTGATAACTGACCTGATGATGTGATGATCGCTCTTTTTCGTTGCTTTGAAAACGATTCTTACGGCATCGCCCTTCTTCTCATCATAATTGAAGTAGTGCTCTTCGTCATAAGTGATCATGAAGTGGTTTTCAAGGACTGGCTCAAAGCCTTCTACTGAAATGACCGTTTTTCTGTCTCCCTGAAGCTTGATGATGGCCTTTCCGTTTGAGATTTCAACGGGCAGGTATGTGAGGAAGTGAACGTCAACGTTGTCTGTTTCCTCTTCAAGCAGGATATCGTCTGTAATATTCAGCATAGCGGTCTTCTTGTCAAAGTCGAATGTTCTTGAGTAAGCTCTGATGCCGGCTTCCTCTTCGTAAGCCTTCTTCAGGTCAAGAGAGAGGAGAACTCTTTCGTCCGTCAGCTCGTGGGAGATTTCCTTTGACTTGTATTCGTCGCCGTTATGCTCCTGGAAACCGTTTATCATTGCGCAGTTGTGCGCTGTTGACTGAACAATCCAGTAATCATAACGAAGCGGAGAGAACGTTTTGGCGGTGTAGCGTGGGCCTCCGAGGTCTGCTATTGCGGATTCTCCGTTCACCATGTAAATGAATGAGCCGAGGTCATTATGATTGTGGCTCTCGTTGTTGTAGCCGCCCTTTGCGGAGAGCGCTACTGTATTATCGGATGAACGGACATAGAGATGCTGTGAGTCCGGCAGCCATACGTCCTTGTGAATGAACTCGGTTTTTTCCTGATTGAGTATATCGCCGTATTCAAAGAGGAATTTGAGTGAACGGTAAACCGTGGTTATTGAAATATTCGGACAGCCCTTTGTGGAATCCTTTGAAAGAGCGAAGGATCTGAGGTAATCCGACTTTGTGATGTTTGCGAGGTGATAGAGGAAGTAGCCGTATTTGTTGATGCTGCTTCCGTCGGCAAAGCCTGCGTAGTTATCGTTGTACATATTTGCATGGCAGACATATTCCGCAACGCTTCTTCCGAAGGGATCCGTCAGAGGATCAATCTTTGAGCCTGTTGCATCGCGGATGATTTCAAATACATCGAGCATTGCTCCGCCGCCTACATTCCAGTAGCCCGGACCTTCGTCGCTTGCGCCGTCCTTTGCGCAGTAGTCAACGTAAATATCGAACTTTTCGAGCACTCTTGCCATGAACTCGATTCTGTATTCCTCATCCTTGATAACTGTGAGGCAGGCAGGAACTATGCTTTCGAGGATCCACGGATTCCAGTTGTTTATCTTGTGGCCGTGGAAACCGAACCATGTGAGGTCATCGTGAGTCATGAACGGAATAATAATCTTTCTGTTCAGCTCATATTCGATTCTTCTGCAGAGAATAGGTGATTCCTCATCAAGCCTGTCCTTCAGGAAATAGTAAGTCCAGCCGAGAACGCCTGCGCAGATGGCACCGTAGAGATCAATGAAGTTTGTTTCGGTGATGTCAGGCAGACCGAGCTTGATGATGCCTGTGAACATATGATTATGCATATGATTGATGTGCTGAGGGATTATCCATGATGTTTCTTCGCAGATTGCCCAGAGAATATCTATGATTTTGTCGATATATTCGCCTTTGCCTTCGATACATTCCGCAATTACCGCATCAAAGAGGTAGTCTCTTCTGCCCTGAGTAACGCTTGTCCAATGCTGATCCTTGCCGCCTGAACGCTGAAATTCAAGGTACTTTGTGGCGCAAAGTGCAGGGCTTTCGTATTCGAGGATCTTTTTCTTGAATGATTCTGAAAGATAAATCTTTCTTATTGAAGGATGGATGTTGTCCCAGGCTTCTCTGTCTGCATATTTCGGGAACGGCTTGTATTCGCTTCTGGGGAGAAGGAGCTTTGCCATTTCCTTGTAGTTTGAGTATTTCTGAAACATATAATGTTTTCCTTTCTAATTAATATCAGAGTGTTCTGATCGTTGTTCTGAATATGTGGTGATCTGTTTTTGGGGTAGCCTTGAATACCATTCTTGATGCGTCGCAGTGTCTGCCGTCCTCAAGAACAATTTTATCGGACATTCTGTGACCTTCATCACTGCTGATGTTGAAGTGTCTTTCAAATGAAACATCCGTTCCGGGAACGCTTATCTCAACGTTTTTGCCGTTTGAAAGCTTGATGAGAACCGTGCTCTTGCTTCCTTCTGTTTCCTTCTGTGTGAGGAAGTGGAGATCAAGGTTATCGGATGCCTCATAAAGCTGAATGTCATCCGTGATTTCGAGAACGCCTGTTGCCTTGTCAAATTCAAAGTCTCTGACATAGGACTTGATGCCTGCTTCTTCCTCGTATGCCTTCTTCATATTGAGAACGAGAGAAACCTTGCTGTCTGAAAGCGATGCATTGATGACTTTTCCTCTGAATTCATCGCCGTTGTGCTGCTGATAGCCGTTTATCATTGCGCAGTTATGGGATGTTGACTGAACAATCCAGTAATCATAGCGCAGAGGAGAGAACGTTTTGTCCGTGTATTCGGGGCCGCCGAGGTCGGCTATTGCTGATTCGCCGTCAACAACGTAAATGAATGAGCCGATATCGTTGTGGTTATGGCTTTCGTTGTTGTAGCCGCATTTAGCAGAGAACGAAATATTGCCTTTGGATGAGAGAACATAGAGATGCTCGGTCTGCGGGAGCCAGATGTCCTTGTGAGTGAACGTACGCTTTTTCTCTTCAAGAACAGGACCGTATTCAAAGAAGAATTTCAAATTGCGGAATATTGTGAACTTGCCGAGATCGGGAATTCTTGTGACACCGGGCTTTGAAAGCGCATGGTCCATAAGGTAATCGCTGCCTGTGAGCTTTGCAAAGCGGTACTCGTAATGAGAGAAATCGAGCTGGGTCGGGTTATCGCCGAAGTTTGCATAGAGATCGCCCATCAGGTTTGCGTGAGCAATGTACTCGGCAACGTTCCTTGCAAAATCAGTTTTAAGGAGATCAAGCTTTGAGCCTGTTGCATCCTTGATGGCTTCGAGTGCATCGAGGAACGTTCCTCCGCCTACGTTCCAGTAGTTCGGACCTTCATCGCTTCCGCCGTCGGGAGCGCAGTTGTTGATGTAAATGTCGAGCTTTTCGAGGGCCTTTGACATGAATTCAAGTCTGTAATCCTCATCTTTTATAACGATGAGACCTGCAGGAATGATTCCGGAGAGAATCCACGGATTCCAGTTGTTTATCTTGTGACCGTAGAAGCCGTACCAGGTAAGATCGTCGTGAGTCATGAACGGAATGATTATTTTTTTGTACAGCTCGATCTCAATTCTTTTGCAAATGAGAGGAGATTCCTCGTCAAGTCTGTCCTTGAGGAAATAGTATGTCCAGCCGAGAACACCTGCGGTCATGCCTGCATCGAGGTCGATGAAGTTGAAGTCGAGTATATCCGGCAAAGCATTCTTGTTTATGCCTGAAAGCATATGGTTGTGCATATGATTGTTGTGAGCAGGGAGTATCCAGGAGGACTCCTCGCAGATTGCCCAGGCGATATCTATGATCTTGTCGATGTATTCGCCCTTGTGCTCGAGACATTCCGCAAGAACTGCACTCAGGAGAGTGTCTCTTCTTGAAGAGAATATGCCGCCCCATGTTCCGTCACGTCTGCCTGTGCGGAAAAGATACATATATGATGTGGCAGTGAGAGCCGTAGAATCGTATTCGAGAATTCTCTTCTTGAAATCCTCACCCTGATATCTTTTTGCGATGTCGGGATGAATCTTTGCCCATTCTTCTCTTTCGTTATATTTAGGATAAGGATGGTAGTCATTTCTTGAGAGAAGAAGCTTTTTCAGAGTCTTTATGTCTGAATATTCTGTTGTCATTTTGTTCTCCTTTATCCGGAGCGATCTCCGGAAAAAATCTGTATTGTTCTGTGTCAGTCGGGAAGAAAGGATGCCGCCTTTTTCCGTGAAAAACATTTAAGCGCATATGATAATTATATCACAGGAAATGCTTCAAGTCAATTATAATGAAAGAATATCCTCGGGCTTTACTGCAAACACCTTTGCGCCATGCTCCTTCAGAAAATCGTATGAGCGGAAGCCCCATGTGACGGAAATGCATTCCATTCCTGCGTTTTCGGCAGTTGCCACGTCAACGTCACTGTCGCCGATATAAACGGCGGTTTTTCTGTCTGCATGAAGCTCTTCAAGAACCTTGTTCACGGTGTCGGGATAAGGCTTTTTCCTTAAAGCTTCCGTTGCACCTGAAACTGCATCGAATATGCCGGGGAAAAACCTCCGGCAGAGCGCCTTCACGGCGTAATCGTCCTTGTTCGATACAACGGCAAGAAGACAGCCTTCCTCCTTCAGGCGGAGCAGAAGAGATACAATGCCTTCATAGGGCTTTGTTTCGTCCATGCAGTGAACGGAGTAGTATTCAGTGAAGTCGGAGTAGAGCTTTTCACGAAGCGGCGCCGCTTCCTCGGATGTGCTTCTCTCAATAAGCTTTTTTATTCCGTTGCCGACAAAGCTTCTTACTTCATCGTTTGTCTTTTCGGGAAGGCCGTTTGCACGAAGAACGTGCCGGAGCGAGCTTGCAAGATCGGACAAAGTGTCAAGTATGGTCCCGTCGAGGTCAAATATGTATATGCTATGGTTCATAAAGAAAAATCCTTTATTTTTTGATATATATTTTATCACATTACGGTAATAATTACAATAGAAATGCAAATGTAAAATTTTTTTTAATGTATTGATTTGATTGCACAATTTTGATATAATTATAATATAGGGCAACTACATACTTATTTAAGGTGAAGTGGAAAGGAGAGCATAAATATGAAAAAATGTTTTTTCAAAAAAACAACGGCAGTATTGCTTTCAGTGGGATTGCTTTTTTCTGAAACCGCGTATGCGGCGGAGCCTTTAATGTGGGAAACTGAAGGAGAAGACGGCAAAACGTACTATCTTATGACGGGACTTTCCGGCGGACGCATTCCCGATGTATTTTATATAGATGAGCCTGAGTACAACGTGCCGAGGAAACTGCTCCTCAAATCCGTTTTCGGTGCGAATGAGTCTCTTTCGGACAGGTGGGGATACGGCGACCTTGCAAAGCGCTCTTCGGCATCTGCAAGAGAGGCACTTTATGAGCAGATTTATGATTTTGCTCTTGACTTTACATCAAACGGAGCGAATGCGGTGAGCCAGAATCTCGGCGGCAAGAGCTATTATGTTGCATCGTCGGTTGATTATGCTTCATTGGGCCTCAGCCGAGAGGAAGCGCTTGAAACATGGGTGTCATTCAGAAACGATAACCCCGAGTTCTACTGGATAAGCGATACAGCGGCTCTTTCCGATTATGTAATATATATTATTGTCCCTGAAAGCCTTGCAAATGGTGCGGACAGGAACGCAATGAACGACATTATCTCTTCAAAGCTTGAAGAGTACAAGGCACTTGCCGACCAATATACAACTGATTTTGAAAAATGCCTTGCGGTTCACGATAAGCTTGCAAAGGAGACTTCGTATGCCTTCGGCGCAAACGGTGAGCCGTCAACGGATGATGCGGCACACAGCATTGCAGGCGTATTTGCTGACGGAAAAGCGGTTTGTGAGGGATATGCAAAGGCGTATTCGCTCATCCTTTCCGCTCTCGGAACAGAGAATATATACGTCTCGGGCTACGCCGTTTCAAAGGATGCAAAGACAGGCAAGGAAACAAGCGTTCTCCATTCGTGGAACCTTGTGAAGCTTGATGATGCCAAGTGGCATTGGGTAGATGCAACGTGGGATTCCACTCTTGTTGAGGGCGAGCCGACACATTATTACTATTCACAGGGAAGCTCCCTGTTCCTCTCAACGCATATGCCGTTTACTCCGTCAGGAGCGGGTACAAGCTTCCTCTATGAGCTTCCGGAGGCGGCGGATATCAACATTACTCCGACAGAACTCTGGATAAACGGGGAAAAGAAGGGTACTTATCCGACACTGTCCGATGCAGTGCTTGCGGCAGAGGGCAAGAATGCGGTTGTCAAGCCTCTGAGATATTCAAACACAGGACTGATATCAGGCAAGATCAACTGCGAAGCGCTGACGATAGAGGGCAATTACTACGATCTTTCCGCAACGGAGGGCGAAGGGAAGTTCTCCACGGACAGAATACAGATAGAAGACGGAACTGAATTCGCAGCTGATGTGACATTCAAAAATCTCAGCATAGAGAATAGAAACAAGGGCGGAAAAGTAAAAATTACAGGAAACAGAACTGTTGAATTTGCAGGAAACTTCATAAAGTTTGCCGCAGATACGGATGCATCCGATGCAATGGTCATATTCAATTCCGCAAATGCTTATGTGAGCGGAAGCCTGAAGGCAAAGGAAGTAAAAATAAACACATCCGGACTGACGGTGACCGGCGAGGTGTCTGCCAAAGAGATAAAGCTCTCGGATGAAATAAAGGCGGTCAGCCAGACATTCTTTGACGGAATCAGATCGGAGAAAAGCATTTCATTCGGCAAGGAAACGAATTTTATTTCTTCATCTGCTTTTATTTCGCAGACAATGCTTGAGGAAATAAATGTTGCAGACGGGAACGGCACTTATATGTCAGAGGACGGCATCCTTTACCGACTTGATGAGGATTCAAAGCTGTTTATGATTTCGGCATATCCGTCGGCAAAGCAGGGCGATACGCTGAGAATTTCATTGCCGGTGAGGACAGCAGAGGATAATTCCTTTGCAGGGAACGAAAACCTGAAGACGGTGATACTCGATTACGGCTTCAGCTCGATAGGCAAGGGCACGTTTTCGAATGCGAAAAAGCTTGAAAAGATATATATCCCGTCGACTGTGACGATGATAGGCAAGGATGCCTTCAAGGACAGCCCGAATGTTGTGATATACTGCCCTAAGGACTCCGAAGCTCACAGATATGCCGCAGAAAACGGCATTAAGTATGAGCTGACGGATGAATGGACGTATATTTTCCTTGCAGAGGACGGCGAAACGGTGCTGAAATCCGTTACAACGTTTGCAGGAGAGGAAATACTTCCTCCCGAAGCACCCGAAAAGCCGGATACGGATCATTCAGTATTTGTATTCAAGGGCTGGAATGGTTTTGAGAACGGAATGAAGCTTGAGGGCGATGTTGAATTCGTGCCTGTTTTTGAAGAGGTAATGAACAAGTATACTTACGTTTTCAGAAATGCGGACGGAACGGTATTTGCTTCCGGCGAGCTTGCGTACGGAGACGTTCTGACGCTTCCGGAGAATACTCCCGAAAAGGCAATGACCGAGAAATATTACTATGAATTCACGGGCTGGGAGGACTTTGAAGGCGAAAGCATCACGATAACGGGTGATGTTGAATTTGAGCCTGTCTTTGCAGAGCATGACAGGATATACACGGTAAGCTTCACGGACGATACCGGCACAAAGATCATAAGCTCCGAAGAATATAAATTCGGAGACAGTATTTCAGTTCCCGAAGCTCCCGCAAAGGAATCCACAGACACAGAGCGATTCACATTTGCCGGATGGAGCGGCTACGAGGAAAATATGACTGTTACGGGCGATATGACCTTTAAGGCACGGTTTACATCCGAACCGAACGTATATACTTATAGATTTATATATAACGATATAAATGGGGAGAAAAAGACAGTAAAGGAAGAATCGATATATTTCAATACTGAAATCACTGCACCTGAGCTCCCCGGGGACATGACGGCAGACGGTAAGGTCTATGTGGCGCTTGGCTGGAAGAACTTTGAAGAGGGCATGCTCATTACGGGTGATGTTGAATTCGAAGCTGAATTTGAAGCGTTTGATTCTCCGTGCAGGATAGTGTTTGAAAACTGGGACGGAAGCGTTATCCGTTCGGAAGTCGTTGAGAAAGGCTCTGTGATATTGCCTCCCGGAACTCCTTCAAGAGAGGGTAATGCACAGTATTCATACAGCTTTGACGGGTTTGAAGGCTTTGAGGAAGGAATGCTTGCGGAAACGGATATTGTTTTCAGAGCAGACTACAAGGAGCTTGTAAACGAGTACACTATCAGATTTGTGGACGGAGAGCATATTATTTCGGAAGAAAGGCTTCCGTACGGCACGGTTATTTCCGCTCCGGAATATGACAAGGAAGAGAACGTTCAATATATCTACGAGGTGGAAGGGTTTGAAGGCTTTGAGGACGGCATGACGGTTTGCGGGGATGAGGAATTCAGCGCAAGGGTTACGGCGATAGTCAGAGAGTACACATATATTTTCTATATGGATGACGGCGAAACCGTTATTAAAACGGATACGGTGCCCTACGGTACTCTAATAGAAGCTCCCGAAGCTGCAAAGCAGGGCGATGAACAGTACTACTACGTTCATACAGGCTATGAAGGCTTTGAAGACGGCTATGAGATTTCCGGCGATTGCTCATTCAGGGCAGTATTCGAGAAGAAAACGATGGAATACGAAATAGTATTCTACGATGAGGACGGAAAAACCGAAATCAAAAGGGAAAAGCTTCCCTTCGGCGAAGAAATAAAACCGTTCACACCCGATAAGCAGGCAACGGCTGAATTTTCGTTTGAGTTTTTGGGCTTTGAGGGATTTGAGGACGGCATGACGGTAAGCGGCGATATGACATTCACCGCAGTTTACAAGAGAAATGTCAATGAATACAGCATTGTATTCAAGGATGATAACGGAAAAGTTCTCAACAACGTAAAAATGGCTTACGGCACGGAAATCACGGCACCAAAGTCACCGACGAAGAAGAATACGGCACAGTATTCATACAGTTTTGATCACTTTGAGGGCTACAAATCCGGAATGAAGGTCACGGGCAATGCAGAATTTACTGCTGTATATCAGGCAACTGTAAATAAGTACACTTACGAGTTCCTTGACGATACGGGTGAGGTCAGCCTGAAAAAAGTGACGGCTGATTACGGCACGGTGATCACTCCGCCTGCGTACAGCAAGGCGAGCGACGGCAGATATACTTACACTCTTTCTGAATGGACGGGCTTCTCAAACGGCATGAAGCTTACCGGAGATGCAACATTTGAGGCAGTGTTTACGGCAAAACCGAACAGATACACATATGCTTTCAGAACGGAGAAGGGCGATATCATTTCACAGATAACGGCCGATTACGGCAGCACGATAGTGCCGCCGGAAGCACCTGAAATAAAGGGATACACATTCGTGGGCTACAAAGGCTACGAGGAGGGAATGATTCTCACGAAGAACATCTCTTTTGCGGCGGAATATGAGCTTGGCGAGAGCGATTTTATTACCGATTACGAGAAAACAAAGGTAAACGGCAAGGATGTCCTGAAAAATATAGCTCCCGGGACAACGGTGGATTCGTTCATGGAGCATTTTGATAACGGACTGAAGACGGAGCTTCTTGACAGCTTCGGCAACCCTGTAACGGACGGAAACACATTTGTCGGCACGGGCATGACGGTCGTTCTTTACGATCGCAGCGGAAACATTGTTGCATCAAGAATGACGGGAGTTCCGGGCGACGTGAACGGCGACGGACTTGTATCGCTTACAGATCTCATTCTTGCGCAGAACGCATTCATGAGCAAAGCAAAGCTCACGGATCATGAGCTTCTTGCACTCGATAACGATAATGACGGCGTTCCCGAGCTTTCACAGTTGATAAGGATAAGAGACAAGGTTTTCAATGAAGACCTGAGAGGATAACGAAAGGATGACAGAAAAAATGAAAAGATACATCAGCTTTATTACTGCGGCAGTAATACTTGTTCTGGCGATGGCGGTGGGCTCTTTTGCCATGGCGGCAACGGCGACGCTTGTGCCTGAGGCAGGAGAAGCCGTTTCGGGAAGTACCTGGGAGATAGCGGTAAAGGCAGAGGGCGAGAACGTGAGAGGTCTGAGAGTTGATTTTGAATCAAGCGGCCTTGCGCTCGACTCCATTGCGGCAGAAGGAAACACAAGACCGATAGTCAGCAGCGGAAGCAGAGTTCTTGTTTACGCAAATTCGGATGAAGACAGTATTCAGAGCGGAGATATTCTGTTCAGACTTTCGTTTTTTGTTCCGGAGGATACAGCGGACGGCACGAAGGTTGCGGTGGTGCTGAAGAACATCGTTTTCTCGGACGGAAAGGATGACTTCTACGGAGAGAACGTCACTGTTACGGCGATCGTTTCAAAGCCTGTTTCGGATGACGCAACTCTTTCGGGAATCGTGCTGAACGGAAAAGAAATCGAAGACTTTGATCCTGAAACAAAGGAGTATTCCGTAAGAGTCCCTTATGAGACGGAAACTGCGCAGATAATAATAGAAACGAATCACACAATGGCAGTGGCCGACGTTATCAGCCCCGAAAAGCTTGAGGTCGGAGAGAATACTGTCAGGATAATCATTACGGCAGAGTCGGGCGATACAGAGGAATATCTGTTATTTATCACAAGAGAAGAAGAGGAGAAGACCTATCCCGAAAATGAAGCGGGAATATACGGCATCATTTCATCGGCAGGCACGCTTTCGCCGACATTCAGCAGAGAAATCGACAGCTACGTTATTTATGTTCCGTTTGAGACGACAGAGCTTGAGCTTTCCGCAGAGCCTGTAAGCCCCGATGCGGTCTGTACAAAAATCATCATGAATCCGGATGAGGGCGCAAACGAAGCACAGATAGTATGCACGGCGGCTGACGGCGTGACAGAGGAAAGCTATCACGTTATCGTATATCGACTCCCGGAATATTCAGGCGAGCTTCCGCTGATCACAAAAGTACCCGAAGCAACGCCCGAGCCTACTCCAGAGCCTACTCCCGGGCCGACACCCGATGAGGGCGAAGAACACGGACACAGCGATAACTTCTTTGAATTCCTCAAGGAGACAACTGTCGGATTCAATCTTCTGACATTGTGCATAATATTTGTTCTGATCATAGTATTGCTTATCCTGATGGTGGCATTCTTTATAGTATCATCAAAACGCAGAGCAAACAGTCCGGAAAATAAAGGCGAAGAGGTAAAGTAAAATATGACAACAGCAGAAGCAATACTTACAAGAAGAAGTATAAGAAAGTTTGAGCAGAAGCCTTTGGAAAGGTCACTCCTGAAGGAGATAGTCAACGCAGGCAGGCTTGCACCGCAGGCAGCAAACGTTCAGCCGCTGAAGTTTGCGGTGGCAGATACAAAGAAAGTCTGTGCGAGGATATTCCCGTCAACGAAGTGGGCAAAGCTCCTCGGCGAAAAAGGTCAGCCAAAGAGCGGAGAAGAGCCTGTGGCATATATTATGGTTCTGCAGAATACGAAGCAAAAGCTGAATCAGGAGGCAGATGCTGCGTTTGCCATTGAGAATATGGTTCTCTATGCGTGGGAAAATGGCGTTGCGAGCTGCATACTCGGAGCCATCGACAGGGAAGCAATAGCAAAAGCAATCAATATGCCCGAAGGCTATGAGCTTGTATATGCCGTTGCATTCGGATATCCGATGCAGGAAAGCAGCTTTGAAGATGCGGAGGATTCCGTAAAATACTATATGGATGCGGAAGGCAGGGTGCACGTTCCGAAAAGAAAGCTTGAGGATGTGATGTACTTTGCAGAGGAAGAAAGCAAATGACGGCGGTAGTTGCGGCATTATTCGAGAAAGACGGCAGATTCATGATATGCCGGAGACAGGCGGCAAAAAAGAGAGGACTTCTCTGGGAGTTCGTCGGCGGCAAGGTCGAGCCGGGAGAAACAAAGCAGGAGGCACTCGTCAGGGAATGCCGTGAAGAGCTTGGGATAGAGACTTCTGTGGGCGAAGAATTCATGCGCGTGATACATGAATATCCCGATATCAGCATAGAGCTTACTGTGTTCCGTGCAGAAATAGCAAAGGGCGAACCGCAAAAGCTTGAGCATGACGACATAAAATGGATCACACCCGAGGAAACAGGAAATTATGAGTTCTGCCCCGCAGATACGGATATAATTGAGAAAATAGCGAGAGAGAAAAAGGAGAAGAATATGGAAGAAGTTTATGAATTCCTGAAGAAATGCGGTACATATTACCTTGCAACGGTGGAAAACGGCAAGCCGAAGGTCCGTCCCTTCGGAACGATAGATATTTATAACGGAAAGCTTTATATTCAGACAGGCAAAATCAAGCCCGTTTCAAAGCAGATGCACGAAAATCCGTGGATAGAAATAACGGCGTTTGACGGAAGCACATGGCTCAGACTTTCGGGCAGAGCGGTCGAGGACACTGACATCAGAGCGCAGGAGCATATGCTTGACAATTATCCCACGCTCAAGGGTATGTACAAGGCAGGCGACGGCAACACGGAGGTTTTTGCAATAGAGGACGGCGAGGCAGTGTTCGCTTCGTTCGGAGCGCCGGCAAGGACTATCAAGCTCTGATCATCGGATGATCTGAGGGCTTCGGAAATCAAAAAAAGCAGATGATCGATTTCATCTGCTTTTTTGTTATCCTGACGGATTTATTGCTCTGTTTCTTCCTCGTCCGGTCTGTATTCGAGGATGTCGCCCGGCTGGCAATTAAGCACACTGCATATCTTATTCAGTGTATCGATCCTGACAGCCTTGGCTCTGCCGTTCTTGAGAATGGAGATATTTGCCATAGTCAGCCCCACACGGTGGGAAAGCTCTGTTACGCTCATTTTTCTTTTCGCAAGCATTACGTCTACATTTACTATAATCATTCGTTTGCCTACTTTCAGATGGTGAGATCGTTTTCATCTTTGATTTCTGTGGCTTTGCCTGTAAGCACCGAGATAGCTTGGAATGCTATGCTGAGAACTATTCCGAAGAATGCCACAATAATGGAAACGAATATCATTTTTGTCCAGTTGAAGCCGCAGAAGTACATAACAACGTTGGCGATTACGAAGTAAACGGAGTCAAGCATTGCAAGAATGGCGATGCCTCTCAGGAGACGAACGTTTTCAACGCAGAATGAATTGCCCTTCTGAATGCGTCCGGAGATGATAAATGCGAATACGAGAGCGCAGAAAATCGGCAGAGAACCGATCACAAGCACCGTCTCCCAGGCGGAGAACCAATAGATATATTCGTGATTTGCACGAATGAGTACCCCGAAAAGATACGGAACAAGATATATCAGGGCGAAAAGTGCAAGGCCTGCCATCAGCAGTGAAACAACCTTGAGAGAAATTCCTATCTGCTTGTTGCAGAGCGGTTTGTCGGACGATCTTCTGATCATAAAAGCTCCTTTAAAGACAAAGAATGAATGTGATACGGATTATTGAAAAAGCCGTTGTTATATGAGCAAAATGTATCGCAAAACGCTATAAAATAACGGAAAGTCAATATCCGCACCGGATATATGTATTTTAACATAAAATTCAGAAAATGTCAATGATAAAGCGGATGCGAAGGACAAAAACATGGCGTGCAGACGGGAAAACGGGGCAAAAAGTGCCAAATTCCGAAATGAATATATATTACACTGTAATTTGATGTGAAAACTTGACAAAGATGAAAATGGATGCATTATCAGAGAAGATGGAAAAATAACTTAAGTGTATTCTTCAATTTCAGATTTGGCAAATTTGCAAAATTCAAAAGAGCTGTCTGAAGATGAAATAAAGGAATACTATGAAGAAATACTTGCAGATTGTATAGATTTTTTCAATACGATAATAGCGTTTTCTACTATCAGGAAGTAAATGCTGAGATGATGCCTTGCGAAATATATTATTGTTGCAAAAACAATTGAATACCGACAAATGGATCTGTAACATTGATATTATCTGATAATGGTAATTGGTGTGCTTTCCGCTCGGTGACGTTTTTCTATCAGCCCGATTAGCTCATAGGTTATGAGGCTGATGTGACGGAGGACGAGATAGATAAATCAATTATGAAAAGTGTTACCGAACTTTTCGGAGATGATGACGAATATGTGCCGGTTGGCATAGACAGAGAAGATATTTTCCTTACAGTATGCGAAAAGAAGTCTGCCATTGCAGCTTCAGTGCTGCTGGAGTTCCAGAGCCGCAAAACACATGATACGGTAAGGTTCCTTACTAATATTATGATCCCTCTCGAAGAATAACTTGCAGCATAGCGGCCCCGTTGAAAAAACGGGGCTTTTTTGTATTATTCTGCCGAATCGGCAAAAGTTGAAAAAAGAAGTAAAAAAAGCGTAAATATATCTTGACAATCTACGGAATTTATTGTAAAATGATATATAGGTATAGTGGACGATTTTATACAAAAACGATATTCACATTACTTTTTTGAAGAGAGAAGATGATAAGATGGGCATTGAGGAAAATATCCTTGCAGTCAGAGAAAATATTGCTTCGGCAGCAAAGAGCGCAGGTATTCCTTCGGATTCGGTGAAGCTTGTTGCAGTGTCCAAGTTCAAGCCCGCACAGGACGTTGTTTCTGCGTGGAATTGCGGCGTGAAGGATTTCGGCGAGAATTACGTTCAGGAGTTCAGGGATAAAAGCGATATCCTTTCCGAAAAGGATATACTCTGGCATATAATAGGGCCCGTTCAGAGGAATAAGGTCAAGTACATTGCGCCTAAGAACGTGCTTGTTCAGTCCGTCGACAGGGCGGAGCTTGCCGCAGAGCTTTCAAGGTTCGCAGTAAAGCTCGGCAAGAGGATTCCCGTGCTTTTGCAGGTGAATGCATCCGAGGAGGAAACAAAGTCAGGCTGTGCAAAGTCGGAGGTCACAAGGCTTCTCGAGGAGTGCATGATGTATGACGGCATCCTTGTGCAGGGACTGATGACGATAGGTCCGAATACGGACGATATGACAAAAATAGAAGAGTGCTTCGAGGAAACAAGAGAGCTTTTCGAAAATATGAAGAAGATTTCTGCTGATATCCGCTATCTTTCAATGGGCATGACGAATGATTATACAGAAGCCATAAAGCACGGCGCGAATATAGTCAGGGTAGGCAGAGCGATTTTCGGAGAAAGACCTAAGAAAACGGAAGGCTGAGTCTTTTGTTTTGCAAAATAAAAAATTAAATATACATTTACACAGAAAGGATAAAATACTATGGGCAAATTAAAGAATTTCTTGTCAAACATCGGAATGGATGATGACAGATACGATGAGGATGAAGAGAATCTCGAAGAAGAGACAGAGGAAGAAGAGACAGAGGAAGAAGAAACACAGGCTGCTGCAAAGGTACGTCCTGTTCGCAGCGAGAACGCCGCTGCACAGCAGAATTACAGAAAGTCCGGCAACATCGAGACAATCAAGCCCGCTTCTTACAGCGATGCTCACAAGATCATCGAGAAGCTCCGTGACGGCAATATAATCGTATTCAGCCTTGAATTGGTTGATGACGATCTCGCATTCAGAATTCTTGACTTCGTTTACGGCGGTACTTTTGCTCTTTCAGGCAAAATCAAGGAAGTCGGAACAAGAGTATACGTAGTAACAAACTACGGAGTAAATCTCACGGAAATCGCAGGAGCTGCAGAGGTAAAGCCGCAGAAGTGATTCCAGCTTAACTATCAAGAAAGGAAACTACCGTTTTTATGTCAATTACCATTGAGGATATTCAGAAAAAGCAGTTTTCAGTCAAATCAAGGGGCTACGATAAAGCAGAAGTCGATAACTTCCTTGAGGATATTATGGCTCAGATGGATTCAACTGACAATGAGCTGAATGAACTGCGCCGCAAGTGCTCTGCACTTTACGAAACAATCAACGATTACAAGAAGACAGAGGACACGATGAAGGAATTGCTCGTTCTCGCAAAGGACAAGCACGATCAGATTATTTCCGATGCTAAGGCCGAAGCTGATAAGATGCTCGAAAATGCAAAAGCAGAATCAGAGACGCTTGTTGCTCAGGCAAACGAAAAGTATGCGGAAATGACGAACGGAATGGATCAGGAAGTCGAGAAGCTCAGAATTCAAACAGCATCAATGAAAGCCGAGTATACGCTTTTCAAGCAGAAAATAGAAGATCTTCTTCAGGCTCAGATTCAGATGTTCCGGGATATGGATAATGAAGAAACGGCAGCTCCGGAGGAAAAGGAATAAATGCTGGCTTTGATAATTGCCGTGCTTGTAATAGGAATTGACAGAGCGGCAAAGATTTATGCGGTGACATGTGTAAGACCGCAGGGAACGGTTGAATTTATCCCCGGGCTGATAAGGTTTACATATGTCGAGAACAGAGGCGCTGCACACGGTATTTTCAACGGCGCAAGATGGCCTCTTATCGTGTTTACGGCACTGGCGTTAGCCCTTGCCATCTGGTTCGTCATCAGAAATTACAGAAGAATGACTCCCCTTTTCCGCATTTCGGCAGGAATGATCATCGGAGGCGGTCTGGGAAATCTTTTCGACAGAGTGGTTTACGGATACGTTGTGGATATGCTCGAAGCAGAATTCATTGATTATGCCGTATGCAACCCGGCAGATAATCTGCTTGTGATTGGGGCGGTGCTTCTCGGAATATACGTTCTTTTCTTTGATAAGGAATTCTTCAGAGAGAAGAAAAAGGAAGTGCCGGAAGCAAATGATGAAGAATCTTCGGACAGGGAGGATCCGCCGGATGCAGAATGAAAACAGTCTGAGCTTTACCGTCGATGATAATGAATCAGGCGACAGGCTCGATCTATATCTTTCTGAGAAAAAGAACGAGTACTCTCGTTCTTTTTTCCAACGTCTGATTTCTTCGGATGCGGTCAGAGTGAACGGAAAGACAGGCAAGAAAGCTTCATATCAGGTAAGGATGGGAGACGTTATCGACATCGTGTTCCCGGAGCCTGTGAAAATAGATGTGGAACCGGAAAATATTCCGCTGGACTTTATTTATCAGGATAATGATCTTGCGGTGATCAATAAGCCGCAGGGAATGGTGGTGCATCCTGCCTGCGGAAACTATACGGGAACGCTCGTCAATGCGCTGCTGTATCATTGCAAGGACCTTTCGGGCATCAATTCAGTGCTCCGACCGGGAATAGTGCACAGGCTTGACAAGGATACATCCGGTCTCATAGTAATAGCTAAGAACGATGAGGCACATATTTCACTTGCGGAGCAGATCAAGGTAAAATCCGCACACAGACAGTATGTTGCGCTCGTTGATAACTGCTTTCAGAACGAAAGCGGTACGATACAGACGGGCTACGGAAGAAATCCGAATGACAGACTGAAAATGGCTGTCCTTCCCATGCCGAAAAATCCGGAGGATAATCCGAACGTGCGCTTTGCGAGGACGGATTATACAGTGCTTGAGCAGTACAGAGGAAACGAGAACTATTCTCTTGTCAGATGCGACCTTTATACGGGCAGAACTCATCAGATAAGAGTTCATATGGCTTATATCAAGCATCCCGTGGTGGGCGACCCCGTTTACGGCAGCAGAAACCAGCACTTCAAGCTGAACGGACAGCTGCTTCATGCGCAGAAGCTGTGCTTTGAGCACCCGAGAACACACGAGCAGATGGAATTTACTGCACCGCTGCCCGATTATTTTGAAGAAGTGCTTGCAAAGCTCAGAAACAGAAAATAAGGAAATAATATGGCATACAGCGTTTATCTGAAGAAAAACGAAGACAAAAGAATAAAGAACGGACACCCGTGGGTATATGCAAACGAGGTGCTGAAGATCGAGGGCAAGGGAAAGAACGGAGAGCTGGCAGAGGTGCTTGACTGCGAGGGCAACTTCATAGGAAAGGGCTTCATCAACCATCTCTCAAAGATACTTGTCAGAATATTCATAAGGGATGACAGAGAAGCCACAAGAGAGCTTTTCTTTGAAAGAATATCGGCGGCAAAGGCGTACCGTGAGAAACTCGGCTATAAAGATTGCTACCGCGTGGTATTCGGCGAGGCCGACGGACTTCCTGCGCTCATCGTTGATAAATATCACGATCTTCTTTCGATACAGGTCCTTTCACTGGGAATGGAGCTTGTAAAGCCCATGATAATCGACGTTCTCTGTGAAATATTCTCTCCCAGAGGAATATACGAGAGAAGCGATGCTCCTGTAAGAGAAAAGGAGGGGCTGAAGCAGTTCAAGGGAAAAATCTACGGCGACTTTGATCCGAGAGTAATAATCGAAGAGAATGGCCTTGAAATGTATGCCGATCTTGAGAACGGACAGAAGACGGGATACTTCCTCGATCAAAAGGAGAACCGCTTTGCAATAAGAAAATATTCAAAGGATGCCGAGGTGCTCGATTGCTTCTGCAATGTTGGCGGATTTTCACTGAATGCCGCCGCCGCAGGTGCAAAGGAAGTAACGGCACTCGATATTTCCGAAAAGGCCCTTGCGGATGTGCGTGAGAATGCGGCGCTGAACGGACTTGACAAAATCGTTCAGACAAAATGCGGCGACGTATTTGACGTGCTCAGGGAATACAGAAAAGAGCAGAAGCAGTTTGATGTAGTTGTGCTCGATCCACCTGCATTTGCAAAGACGGCAAACGACGTGAAGAACGCTTACAGAGGCTACAAGGATATAAATATCCTCGGTATGAAGACGGTAAAGCCGGGCGGATTCCTCGTGACGGCTTCATGCTCACATTATATGACCTTCCCGCTTTTTGACAGAATGCTCAAGGAAGCGGCATATGAGAGCGGAAGAACGGTAAGACTCTGCGAGGTGAGAACGCAGGCTCCCGATCATCCTGCGCTTCTTGCAGAGGAGGAAACAACGTACCTCAAGTTCTATATACTTCAGGTGATGTGATTTCCACCATAAAAATGCAGTAATCAAAAAACACTTGACAATAACGGAAAATAATATATAATTAAAAATATAATCTATACCAAAGGAAAGATTTATGAACATTATTATTGTTGGCTGCGGCAAGGTAGGTCAGACACTCTGCGAACAGCTTAATGAAGAAGACAACAATATTACGATAATTGATATTGATGCCGAAAAAGTAAACTCCTTTTCAGAGAGACTTGATATAATGGGCATTGTGGGCAACGGTGCAACTCATACAGTTCAGCAGGAGGCAGGAATCGATAACGCAGACCTGCTTATAGCCGTAACCGATTCTGATGAGCTCAATCTTCTTTGCTGTCTTATTGCAAAGAAAGCCGGCAACTGCCACACTATCGCAAGAATCAAGAACCCCGAATACAGCACAGAAGCACCTTATCTCAAGGACGAGCTTGGCCTTGCAATGGTTATCAATCCGGAATATGCCGCCGCACAGGAGATAGCAAGAGTGCTTCGCTTCCCATCGGCGATTAAGATCGATACCTTTGCAAAGGGAAAGGTGGAGCTTCTCAAATTCAGGCTTCCCGAAGGCTCAAAGCTCGTGGGAATGTCTGTAAAGGATATCATCCTCAAGCTCAAGTGCGACGTTCTTGTCTGCACGGTTGAAAGAGACGACGAGGCCTACATTGCAAACGGCGATTTTATATTTGAAGAGCGTGATATCATTTCAATCATTGCTTCACCGAAGAATGCAAATGATTTCTTCAACAAGATTGACTACAGAATTCACTCCGTAAAGGATGCCATGATCATGGGCGGCGGAGAAATTACACAGTATCTCTGCGATATCCTTACAAAGTCAGGCATTTCCGTAAAGGTAATTGAGCCAAACACGGAAATCTGCGATGAGCTTTGCATGACATGGCCGGATGTTACTTTTATCAACGGAGATCCTATGGATAAGGATGTTCTGGGAGAAGAAGGTATTGACAAAGCAGGAGCGTTCCTTGCAATGACAAATACCGATGAAGAGAACATAATGCTCTCGCTGTATGCAAAGAGAGTTACAGAGGGAAAAATCATTACTAAAATAAGCAGGATTGAGTTCGACGAAGTAATCAAATCTCTCGAACTTGATACGATGGTTTGCCCGAAGGACATCACCGCTGTTTCGATAGTCCGCTATGTCAGAGCAATGAAGAATACGATAGGAAGCAACGTTGAGACGCTTTACAACGTAATTGAAGGTAAGGTCGAGGCTGCGGAATTCATAGTCAAGGAGAATTCGCCTGTTGCGGGAGTACCTCTCATGGAGCTCAAGTTCAAGGAAAACGTGCTTATTGCATCGATTCTCCGTGACAAGAAGGTCATCATTCCGAGAGGTCATGATGTGATCATGCCGGGAGATGCGGTTGTAATAGTATCAAAGCTTATGGCTCTTCATGATATTTCCGACGTGCTGAAATAAGGTAAACTGCCATGAACTTCAAGATGATAAAAAACGTATTGGGATGGATACTCATATTTGAGGCGATGTTCCTTGCAGTGCCGCTTGTAACGGCAATCGTGTATAAGGAAGCACTTCTGCCTTTCCTCGGAACGATCCTTATCTGCCTTGCGGCAGGCTTTGCGCTTACGATAGGAAAGACGGAGAAAAAGACGCTCTATTCAAAGGACGGCTTCGTAATTGTTGCGCTCAGCTGGATAGTGCTCAGTCTTTTCGGCGCTTTGCCTTTCATTTTCTCCGGTGCGATCCCGTCATTCATCGATGCACTCTTTGAAACGGTTTCAGGCTTCACCACGACAGGCGCAAGTATTCTCAGCGACGTTGAGTCGCTCCCGAAATCGGTTCTTATGTGGAGGAGCTTTACTCATTGGGTAGGCGGAATGGGCGTTCTCGTATTTATTATGGCATTCGTACCGCTTTCAGGCGGCCGCAATGTGCATATCATGAAAGCAGAAAGCCCCGGACCTTCCGTAAGCAAGCTTGTTCCTCATGTAAAGGCTACCGTTACAATACTTTATGTAATGTACTTTGCTCTTACGCTTATTGAGTTTGTGGTGCTTCTGATCGGCGGAATGAACGTATTTGATGCAATAAATACTGCGGTTGCAACGGCAGGCACAGGCGGATTCGGTATCAAGAACGATAGCTTCACAAGTTTTTCTCCGTTCCTCCAGAATACGGTTACTGTATTCATGCTTCTCTTCTCGGTCAATTTTACCTGCTATTATTTGATACTCAAGGGAAAGATAAAGGACGCATTCAATACGGAAACGATAGTGTTTATTCTGATGGTTACGCTTTCCACGGCTGCCATTTCAATAAACGTGGCTTCACAGTATTCATCAACAGGTGAAACCGTAAGGCACGTAGCATTCTCTGTTGCAACTGTTGTTTCTACAACAGGCTTCTCGACTACGGACTTTGACTTGTGGCCGTCATTCTCAAAGGCTATTCTCGTATCGCTTATGTTCATAGGCGCCTGCGCAGGATCGACCGGCGGCGGCACAAAGATATCACGAATCATCATTGCCTTCAAGGGAATGCAGGCTGAAATCAAGAGACTCATTCACCCGAGACAGGTCATGAAGACATCACTTGACGGACACTCGATAGAAGAAGAGACTGTTCACTCGGTTTATGCATATTATATGTGCTTCCTGGCGATATTTGCGGCATCGTTCCTCATACTGCTCATCAGTGAGCGTGACATTGATCTTGTTTCAAGCTTCACCGCCGTTACGGCAACGATGAACAACATAGGACCGGGTCTTGTGCGTGTAGGTCCGACACAAAATTTCGGATTCTTTTCTGTAACATCAAAAATCGTATTCATTTTTGATATGCTTGCAGGAAGACTTGAGCTCTTCCCGATGATCGTGCTTCTCAGCCCGAGAACGTGGAAAAAATAAAAGTAAAACAAGGTATCGTTCAGAACGATACCTTGTTGATAATAAGGAGGATACTATGATCAGTGAGATCAACGGAAAAAACATTAAGCTGACCGTCGATGCGGAAAAGCTTGAATATCATTTCATACTTCCCGGCGGTGCAGAATGGATAATGAATTCAGAGCCGTATTTCGAAATGTCAGACAGCAAAATGTTATATTTCAAGGATGCCGCAAAGGAAATCAGAAGAAAAGACACCGCAACGGATAAGGGCGTTGAGGCGGTATATTCTTTTGAGAACGGAATCAAGGCGTATACATATGTTTCCATAGACAATACGGCAGACGATATATATTTCTCGATCAGAGTCGATGGGGATGAGCCCGGAAGCATTTATCAGATGGCGTTCCCGGGAGCAATGCAGTTTGATGCCGAAGAAGGCCACGGTTATTCCGTTTTCCCGAGAATGCACGGCACACTTGTGCCTGCCGGAAAGGATATCCCGTTCGGAGGCGGCCCGATATTCGAAAGAGACGCATATATGCAGATGTTCGGTCAGGTGAAGGACGGCACGGGCTATCTTGCGATATATGATACACCGTATGATGCAAGATATGAATGTCACGGTCAGAATGTAATGCCTGCTTTTATCCCTTCTCTTGGCAGAATATCATATAAGAGAAGAATGCTTTACAGATTCTTTGAAAACTGCGACTACAATACCCTGGCAAAGAGCTTCAGAAGCTATGAAATAAAGAAAGGAACGCTCGTTACCCTCAGGGAAAAGATGATAAAAAATCCGAAGATAAAAGAGCTTATCGGCGCACCGATCATTACGGACACCATTGCGGTGCACATCAACGAGAAATCGGCATATTTCAATAAGGAAGATCCTTCAAAGAACGATACCTGTATGCCGTTTTCCGTATTTGCCGGAAAGCTTGAGGCACTCCACGAAAAGGGACTCAAAAGAGCATATATTCACCTTGACGGCTGGGGAAAGCACGGCTATGATAACCTTCACCCGATGGCGTTTCCTCCGAATGAGCAGGCAGGCGGCATTGAGGGAATGAAGGACCTTTCGGAAAGATGCCGTAAGCTTGGCTATATGTTCGGAATACACGATCAGTACAGGGATTATTATTATGATTCCGAAGGCTTTACGTTTGACAATGCGATAGAGAATATTGACGGTTCTCATCCGTACTGTGACGTATGGTACGGTGGCCCGCACTCATGGCTTTGCGCAAAGCTTGCTCCGAAATATGTAAAACAGACATATGATTTGTTTGAAGAGGCAGGAATAGTGCTTGACGGATCGTATCTGGATGTATTTTCGGTAGTATTTATGGATGAGTGCTTTAACAAAGAGCATCCTATGACAAGAGAGGAGTGCAGAAATGCAAGAGCAGACTGCTTCAGGGAGCTGACATCAAGAGGAATAATCCCGAGTTCGGAGGAGACTCTCGGCTGCTTTATGGATACTCAGGTGCTTTGCCACCATTCACCGTTCTTTACGAGTAATCTCGGAAGCTCAAAGGCAGAGCCCGTTGGAATACCGATCCCTCTCTTTAACCTCGTATATCATGACTGCGTAGTGATACCGTGGTTCGGACTACCGAATACAATGGGCGGATGGGGCGTACCCGGAAACGAAAGACCGTATCTGCTTGCGATCCTCTACGGAAACACAGTTTACTGCCCGACAAATGCAGACGAGGAAAAGATAAAGGCTGTGGAGACTGCCTGCAGACTTTATGAGGATGTTGCGACTGAGGAGCTTGTAAAGCACGAATTCGTTGACGGAAATTACAGAAGACAGAGAACGTATTTCTCAAACGGCACGGTGATCGAGGCGGATCTTGATACCGGAGAATATACGGTATCAAAGGTTTAAAAAACAAAGCACTCCGCAAAAATATGGTTTGCGGAGTGTTTTTGCATAAAAAAATAAGCTTCCGGAAAACTTCCGAAAGCCTTGGTGGGGACGGTTGGGGTCGAACCAATGACCTTATGCATGTCAAGCATACGCTCTGACCAACTGAGCTACGCCCCCGATACCTATATAGTATATCATATTTCCGTAAAAATTGCAATAGATTTTTTTAATGTTTATTCACGGAAGCAAAAAACGTGGTATAATAGAAGTACATAAGAACGAATATAATATAAAAATATGAAAACGCTCGGAATCAGGATGCCGAATATACTTGACTATTTTGCAAGAATATGGTAAAATAGGCACTATGTTTTCACAAACGAAGATAGGAGGAATTATCAGTGAAAAGAACAAAAATTGCAATATTGCTTATTGCGATCATTACACTCGTTGCCCTTTTTGCAGGATGCGATTCATGCAAAGACGGACACACGGAAGAAATCCTTTCCGCAAAGGAAGCAACCTGCACGGAAACAGGACTTACCGAGGGTAAGAAATGCTCTGTCTGCGGACAGATAACCGTTGCACAGGAAGAAATCCCCGCAAAGGGCCATACTGAAGAGGTCATCCCCGCAAAGGAAGCGACCTGCACAGAGGACGGACTTACGGAAGGTAAAAAGTGCTCTGTATGCGGCATGGTGATCACTGCACAGGAAACTGTTCCTGCGGCAGGACATACGGAAGTGATCGACGCAGGCAAGGAAGCACAGGCTTATGCCGACGGACTTACGGAAGGCAAGCATTGCTCTGTATGCGGCACGGTGATCGTTGCACAGGAGGTCATTCCTGCTCTGGGCGGCAATGCCGGCAAGGAATTCAATATCCCCGAGAACGTGAAGTATGATATCGTTATGGACGGAGAATCGGTTACTGTTTACAAGATAGGCAATAACTACTTTGAGGTTCAGAACGGCGAGGTGTTCGGCATCGTTGAGGGCAAGGACGGTGAGAAGTACATGATCACTTACAGCCCTGTAATAGATATCAGTATAAGATCATATGAGCCTGTCAGTCAGGATATCGTTGACAGCTACCTCGATTCAATGCTCCTTCTCACAACAAGAGAAATGGCTCTTACGGCAGAACCTGACCACTCAAAGGATAAGGAAGTAGACGGCGTACACTGCACGGCATACTGCATAGAGGATGAAGGTATGAGCTATGTTATCTACCTCGGCTCTGAAACGGGTATGGTAATGAGCGGTGCCACGGTGGTTGACGGTAACGAAGTAACTGTTCTTGAAATCAGCAATTACGATACTTCGGTTGACAGCTATGAATCACTTGTACCGAAGTGCCTTGTTACGGGCGATGATGAAGATCACGTTTACGGCGACTGGGTCGAAACACAGAAACAGACCTGCTTCTGGAACGGATACAAGAACAGAACATGCGAGAAGTGCGGACACGTTGAAACTGTCATGACGCCTGCCGATCCTGCTCTTCACGAGATAGACGATACGTGGACGACAGACTGGGATAACACAAAGCACTTCCATTACTGCAAGTCTTGCGGTGTACATTTTGATGAAGCTGAACACGATATAGTAATTGATGAAGGTATTCCTGCTACAACAACACAGGCAGGTCTTTCGGACGGCTCTCATTGCGCTGTTTGCGGAGCTGTGATCAAGACAAGAGAAATAATCCCTGCACTTGAAACCGAAGACGACGACAAAGAGGACGAAGAAGGCTACTATCTCAAGATTGAATCAGAAGAAGACTCGTTTGAGATCATTAATATCAAGAACATATTTTGCTGCAGAACAGAGGGCGAAACAATGGGTCTGATCCTGAAAGAAGACGGATACAGGATGTTCCTGTGGTCCGGCAATGAAAAATCAGGCGCTATTATTAACAGCATAATGGATGAAGACAATGCAAAGGAGTTCAAGGATGGTATGCTCTTTAGCGAGGTAGTTGCACTTATTGCCGGTGGCGAGCGAGCAGATGAGTACGACAAGACTATTGCGGGAAAGACGTGTGAGGCGTATGTAGTTGAAGAAGATGGCAAAACGGGAATTGTCTACATTGAACCGGAAACCAACCTTTTCTTCGGACTTTCAGAAATCGTTAATGGCGAAGCTGTTGTCGTATATTGTGTTTCTGAATATGAAGATGGAGTTGATTCACTCGACAGATTTGAAATTCCTGAATGCTTTTTCAGCGGCGAGCATGAGTTCGGCGAATGGGAAGTAACACAGGAGCAGGATTGCTTCTGGAACGGATACAAAAACAGAACCTGTGAGAAGTGCGGCTACACGGAAGAAGAAGTGACACCTGCCGATCCCGAGCTCCACGTTCCTTCAGAGGAAATGATGTATGATGATGACAAACATTATTATTATTGCACGACCTGTGGCATTCACATTGACGAAGAAGAGCATAAGTTCGGTGAACCGTATGATGAGAGCGAAGCAACATGCGCCTGCGAAGGAAGCTACTGGATCACCTGCGAGGTATGCGGATACAATGACTATGTAATAGAAGAAAAGTCAGATGTTCACACATATACATACGGTTTCTGCTCATATGAAGCTCCTACGGAGGAAGAGGAAGGCTATATCACATTTGAATGCGATTGCTCTGATTCGACGGAAGTAAAATTTGTTCTGCCGGCTCTTTCAGAGGAAAATTACGAAAAGAGAACGGAAGATTACCTGATCTATTATGTTATGGACGGAACTGATCTTGTGAACGAAATCAGAGACAGGTGCCCCGGAATCAGCGATGCTGACATTGCGGATGCTTTGTATTATGCTTCGGATCTGATTACGGAAGACGGTCTCTATGCATGGACAGCATTCAATTTCTGATAACCAAACAGATATAATTTGCCGGGAAACTTGATTCCCGGCATTTTTTTATTCACTAAAGATAAAATGGAGAACAATGCTGACAGAAATAAATATGTGAGAAACGAAGATAAAAATATGAATTCCCCTATTGCAAAAAATAATATTATGTGATAAAATACGCAATGTTCGGCAGAATGCCGGCAGGAGAGAAAGAAGGCATTTTTATTATGGAGAATACTGTAAAGTCAGACAGTGAAAAGAATACGGGAAACAGACTGCTCACAAAGGCCGGAAGAGCAATAGCGGGCTTTATCAGAAGCAATGTCGTTTTGACGATAGCGGCAGTGCTGGCAATAGTGACATCCTGCATAGTTCCTCCCGATGCGCAGTATAAATCCTACTTCGATTTCAAGACGCTTACCTGCCTTTTCTGCACGCTTGCAGTGGTGTGTGCACTCAAGAACATAAGATTTTTCACTTTCATTGCAAGAAAGATAGTAAAGCTCACAGGCAACACGAGAGCGGCAATTGTAGCGCTCGTTTATATCACGTTTATCGGATCGATGCTCATTGCAAACGATATGGCACTGATCACCTTCCTGCCTCTCGGATTCTTTGTGCTCTCCTCAACAGGCAAGCAGAAATATATGGCATTCACGTTCATTATGCAGAATATATCCGCAAACCTCGGAGGAATGCTCACTCCCTTCGGCAATCCGCAGAACCTGTATCTTTACTCAAAATTCAATATCCCGACGGGAGAATTCTTTTCGATAATGGCGCTTCCCTTTGCGGCGGCGATATTTCTGATTACGCTATGTTGCCTTTTCGTAAAGAAGGAGTCACTCACGCTTGAGGATGAGGATACAATAGTTCTTCCGCCGAAGAGAACGGCACTTTACGTTCTTCTTTTTGCTTATTCGATAGTGATAGTGTTCAGACTGGTGCCTTACTGGACGGGACTTATCATTATTCCTGCGGTTCTTATGTTTGCAGACAGAAGTGCGCTGAAAAAGGTTGACTATCCGCTGCTCTTCACGTTTGTGATGTTCTTTATATTTGCAGGGAATATGGCGAGAATAGATGCGGTCAACAAACTTTTTTCGGGGCTCCTTGAAAAAAATACACTTATTTTCTCTGCAATGTCCTGCCAGGTGATAAGCAACGTTCCCTCGGCAATACTTCTTTCACAGTTCACGGAGAATTACAGAGCACTTCTCATGGGCGTGAATATAGGCGGAACGGGTACGCTGATCGCTTCCCTTGCATCACTTATCACGTTCAGAGAGTTCACGAAGAACAACAAAGGAAAAACGAAGAGCTATATTGCACTTTTTTCTGCGTTCAATTTCGGCTTCCTTATTGTACTGCTTATCTTCTGCAGTCTATTATGATCCTGAAAAAATTATGATTTTTTTCAAAAAAGGCTATTGACAAAGATTAAAAATAATGCTATAATATAAGAGCGATGGAGAGATGTTCGAGTGGTTTATGGAGCTGGTCTTGAAAACCAGTGATGTCGCAAGGCACCGGGGGTTCGAATCCCTCTCTCTCCGCCATTTTTTTATATGGAGAAATACCCAAGAGGCCGAAGGGGCTCCCCTGCTAAGGGAGTAGTGTGCGATTAGTGCAGCGAGAGTTCAAATCTCTCTTTCTCCGCCACAATCTTTTGAACATTGAGATTGAAAAGCACGCTTGTGAGCGTGCTTTTGTACTATATTTAATTAAAAAGAGGTTACAGAAAACTAAAATGCAATCTGACGATCCTGACCCTGATACTGCCAATATCTTTCCGCAGATATTGCTTATTGTAGTTCTTACGGCAATAAACGCTTTTTTTGCGGCAAGTGAGCTTGCAGTTGTATCAGCAAACAAGAACAAGATCAAACGTCTTGCCCAGGAGGGCAACAAAAAAGCGATGAAGGTTGAAAAGCTTGCGGAGGATGAAACAAAATTCCTTTCGACCATTCAGGTAGGCATAACGCTTGCGGGCTTCTTCTCATCGGCTACTGCTTCAGTCACTCTTTCCGAGGGCTTTGGAGTATGGCTCGGCTCGATCGGCGTTCCGTACGGCGAAAAGATAGCGATGGTAATAATCACGCTCGTCCTTTCCTACATAACGCTTATTTTCGGTGAGCTTTTTCCTAAGAGAATAGCGCTCAGGGATCCCGAAAAGATATCAATGAACAATGCGGGAGTTCTGCTTGCGGTGCGCTTTGTGGTAACACCGTTTGTAAAGCTCCTCTCATCAAGCTGTGAGCTGCTTGTAAAGCTTTTCGGCATGGATAACGATGATAATCAGGAGAAGGTCTCCGATGAGGACATCATTGACGTGGTGACAGAGGGCGTCAGCGATGGCTCGATAGGCGAAGACAAGCAGAAAATCATAGAAGCGGCTTTGAAGTTCTATCACCTGAATGCCGCAGACCTTATGACACCGAGAGTTGACGTTTTCATGATAGATATTGATGATGATACGGCAGCCAATGTTTCAAGTATTCTCAGCGAGAAGTACACCCGTGTGCCTGTCTATAAGAATACGATTGACAACATTATCGGCGTGATAAATGCGAAGGATATCCTTCTTTCGGCGTATGAAACAGGCTTTGAGAACGTTCAGCTCGAAAAAATAATGCGTCAGCCGTTTTTTGCACAGGAATTCATCGATGCAGATCAGCTCTTTGAGGAAATGCGTAAAGCGAACCAGCAGATAGCGTTCCTTGTTGACGAATACGGCGGCTTTTCGGGTCTTGTAACGATGGAGGATCTCGTGGAGGAAATCGTCGGAAACATTGAAGACGAGTACGACGAGAAAACACAGCCGATAAGCTTTGACGGCGACATATGTATTGCGGATGGCTCTGTGGCAATACATGAGTTGAATGCGGCACTGGATATTTCGCTTGATGACGATAACCCCGAATACGACACGGTGGGCGGTCTTATTGTGTATGAGACAGGGCATATCCCCGAGAACGGAGAAAACGTTGAGATAACGGTTGATAACGTTATGATCAGAGTGATCTCGGTTGACAACAACAGAGTTTCCAAGGTGGGAATCAGAGTGCTCCCGAAGGAAGATGAAGAGAAAAACTGAAAAGAGGAGATAATACCGTGAAAAAGAAAATGACGGTTGAAACAAAGAAAAAACTGATAATTGCGGTGGCAGTCGCCGTGGTGGTGCTCCTTGCTCCGCTGATGTATCTTCTCGGAAAACATTTCAGATAAAGAGAATCCCGGCTTCGGCCGGGATTTTTTGTCAAAAGGGATAATCAAATCATATTATGTGATGAACTCTTACGGCAGTAATGCCGGGGAAGGAAACAAGATATGATGAACGACAGTATCAGACTACTTCCGTTTGAGGTGCTGAGAACTGCACGGCCTCCGTGGTTCCTTGAGCACGTTCATGCGGGAGAAATGTGGAAGAGAGGATATACGGGCGAGGGCGCCGTTGTGGCAGTGCTTGATACAGGATGTGCGCCCCATCCTTTCATAAGAAACAGTATAATAGGCGGAATGAACTTTACCGAGGAGAACAGGGCAAACAAGTCGGATTATTCCGACAACAACGGCCACGGCACTCACGTTTCAGGAATAATAGCGGCTCAGTACAACAGAAGCAACGGAATGAGCGGTGTGTCTCCCGGTGCAAAGCTTCTTGAGCTGAAAGTGCTCAATTCAGACGGTACGGGAGAAATAGGCCCGATACTCAAGGCAATCTATATGGCGGTGAATTGGCGCGGCAGAAACGGAAGAAGAGTGAACGTGATAAGTATGTCATTCGGCACGGATATAGATTATCCGGAGCTTGAAAGAGCCGTCAATTATGCGGCAAAAAATGACATTCTCGTGGTGACTGCGGCAGGAAATGAGGGCGACGGCAAACGGGGAACGAGCGAGGTGACTTATCCCGGCTTTTACGGCTCCGTGCTTCAGGTCGGCGCAAGCAATATCAGGGATGAGCCTGCACTTTTTTCAAATACGAACAGAAACCTTGACATTGTGGCTCCGGGAGTGGATATTCTATCACTCGGGCTTTCGGGAAGCTATGCCGTGATGAGCGGCACATCCATGGCGGCACCTATGGTTGCAGGTGGCGTTTCGCTGATAATAAGCTATTATATAAGAGAAATGGGAAGGTATCCGTCAAGAGAGGAAATATTGAGAATGCTGAAGAAAAATACAAGACATCTGAATTACAGCAGAAGTGAGGTCGGATACGGGCTGATGGATATGGATTACTTCAAAAATGACGGAAAACACTGATAAAAAACGGCAGATAATGCCGTTTTTCAGCTTTCTTTAAGGTAAAGGGTGTATTATTATAAGAAATATCAGTAAATACTTGAAAAACATTGAATTTTATGCTATAATTATCACCAAAACTTAAAAAATATAATATATTTTCTGAATAGGCAGACCGAAAAAGGCTTGCCGATAAAATGGGGGAACAGAAGGTATGACAATCAGTAAGAAAAATCTGATCAATTTTCTTATTCCTTTGCTTCTGATTGCACTTTTCCTGCTTGCGTTGTTTGTATATAAAGCAAATGAGAAGAGAAAAGCGGCAGAGTATCAGGCAGAGAAAGAACGTCAGGAGAAAGTGGTTGAGGAGCTGAACGAAAGAATAAATGCTTCGGAGAATGCAAAGAAGACGTATATTCAGGGCATTGCCGTATGGGGAGACAATTATGCGGCTGAAGCCGAAGACGGCTCAACATTTGCACAGCTTCTTTATGAGATAATAAAAAGCAATATTTCGGACAACTTTGATCCTTACAAGGACGTTGACGAGGCAACAAAGATCAATTCCGGCATAGAAGAGACATATGTTCTTGAAATACCTGTGGCAAACTTCAATGCCGCGGGGGATGATACGGTTACTCTTGCAGGAAGGATCGGCGGAATCCCGTTCATTATCAGCGAGGAAATGACTATTCCCGGGGAGTGTGTTCCTGTGGCAATAAAGTTTATTTCAAAGAACGAGGACACGGTGGATCCACTTGCGCTCACCGATGCAGGCATGGAATACGTGCTGATAGACGGCGTGAAGGGCAAGCTTGATTCGACATCGAACGGGTATACGTTCACAAGGCTCACAGAGGGCACAGAACAGACTGTGGCAGCAGGCACTGCGATACTCACTGCAGGTAACGACGTCTGCAAAAGCTACATACAGGTGCTTCTGACAGGCTCAAACGGCGGCTATGGTTCAATAGAGGAGCTTGTTGAGCAACAGAATGCAATGCTTGCGGTCAATAAGAACCAGCCCGGAAGATTCATCATTATTTCCGTTCCTTCAGATGATGTCGCAAAGGCAGATGAATACGATGAAATCATGGAAAAAACATATGCGAAGAGGTATATCAACCTCAGAACATATTTTGCGGATAAGGCCTTTGCAGATCTCGGCATTGAAATGACGGATGCCGACAGAAAAGCAGTTGAAAACGGAATGATTCCCGAAAGATTCTTTGAAGCTGACGGAAAAACGTTTACTGCCGAAGCAAACGGACTCATCGCAAAGCTTATTTATGAGAGAATGAATGAGCTGGGATATTTCTACGAGATAAGAGAAGCAACCGGCCTCACACCGGGAGAAAAACCAGAGGATATGCCTCTCCCGTGGGCAACGCCCGAGCCAACACCTACGGTAACGCCCGAGCCTACACCAATGGTAACGCCCGAGCCTACACCAACGGCAACGCCCGAGCCGACACCGACGGTAACACCCGAGCCTACACCAACGGCAACGCCCGAGCCAACACCTACGGCAACACCCGAGCCAACACCTACGGCAACGCCCGAGCCAACACCGACGGCAACGCCTGAGCCTACACCGACGGCAACACCCGAGCCTACACCAACGGCAACGCCGGAGCCTACACCGACTCCGGGACTTGAAGAACACGAAAGCGACGGAAATACAGAGAGAATCCTCTACGGTAAGGCAGGAAAGGCAGTTAAGGTTTATGCAAGTGCGGAAAGCATGGATGTGATCGGAAGCATTTCTGCCGACGGCATTACGGAGATACTTCAGGAATACAGTGACGGCTGGTACAGAATTCAGTATGCACAGAGCGAAAACGGCTATGCTTTCATAAAAGCAACGGAAACAGAGCCGATTTATACGGGACGTGAAATTTACGTTGTACAGTACGGAGATACCCTCTGGAGGGTTGCAACGATAACGCTCGGAAGCGGCGGAAGAAACAAAGAAATCCTTGCCGCAAACGGAATGACTTCTAATACGATTTACACCGGACAGGTGCTCATCATTCCGTAAAAGTAACGGCAAAACAGAATATAAACTGCGGCTGCGGGAAAATTTTTCCTGCGGCCTTTTTTCTTTTATTAAAAAACAAAAAGGATCAGTGCTCCAAAATATGAAGCACCGATCCGGAACAGAAGGATGATGATGAATTGCTTTATTATTTCTTTGCTGAATCAAGGAGAAGATCGTTCTCTTTGATAAGTCCGAGCCTTCTCATAACTTCGGAGAAGAAGAGAGAAAGTATTGCGGGAAGCACAAGGCAGAGAAGGATAAGTCCTGCCCACATGAGACCTGTGTTTTCCGTTGCGGATATGATACCTATGGGGCCTACAAGTCCGCAGGTGCCCATTCCTGCCGATACGCCGGAGCATTTGAGCTTGAATATTGTTGTTGAGATGGGGCCTGTGATGGCGGCGGCAAGCGTCGGCGGAAGCCAGATAAGAGGATTCTTGCAGATGTTGCCCATCTGGAGCATTGATGTTCCGAGACCCTGTGAAACGAGACCGCTCCATTTATTTTCACGGAACGATATTACCGCAAAGCCCACCATCTGTGCACAGCAGCCTACTGCGGCG
The DNA here is from genome assembly GCA_045627045.1 of Clostridia bacterium. Classification (GTDB taxonomy): domain Bacteria; phylum Bacillota; class Clostridia; order HGM11327; family HGM11327; genus SIG351. The sequence goes on from JAZQMY010000051.1 coordinate 55,056, forward strand.
GCACCGCCCGCAAGTCCTGTGATTCCTATCATTGCGCAGATCGCGGCAGAAGAAATCGGGAGAGTAAGCACCATTCCCACCACAACGGAGATTACCACGCCCATAAGAACAGGCTGATATTCGGTTGCTGTGTTTATGAAGTCGCCGAGGTAGTACATTGCATAAGCAATAACAGGGCAGAGAAGCCATGATACGCCGAAGCCTGCGAGGATGGTTACCAAAGGCGTAACGAGGATATCTACTTTTGTCTTGCCGGAAACGAGATTTCCAATTTCACAGGCAATTACCGTTGCAAAGAATGCTCCGGCAGGGCCTGCAGTATAGAAGATCTCACCTTCGCCGCCTCTTGATGCCACTGCTGCCCAAGAAACGATGCTTCCTGCAGAGAGGATCGCTCCCATGGAATTACCGATACTGCCTACAACTGCGGCAGAGAAGATGACAAGCGGAGGCATTTTGAGCCTGTAAGCTATTGCAACGCCGATTGCCATGCCTGTTGCGCCCTGGGCAAAGGTGGATATCGTTGCAAAGAATTCAAGATGAGGTATCTTTGCGATCGTGGAGAAAATCGTACCTATGAGAAGGGAAGCGAAGAGACCGAGTGCCATTGATGACATAGCATCAACGAACCAACGCCTCGGAAGGGCTTTCAGCCATGCTGAAAAAGATGCCGTGTTTGTGTTTTTCATATTGACTCCTTAAAATTTTAAAATAAAAACCCCGAACCGTACCTTATCCGGACGGTTTGGGGTTTTTCGTTCTTTTTTTTCGGGTGCAGCTACGTATAGCCGCAATTCAAGCGTATTATATCATACAAGACCCTGAAAAGTATTAACAAATTGTGAATTATTCGTGCTTATTTGCTTCTTTAAGCTCATGAATCTCTTTTTCGAGCGCTTCAATATGCTCACTCATAAAGTTGATGGTCTTGAGAAGCTCCTTCGGAGAACGGTGATTGACGATTCTCTTGCCGCCTATACGCACGATTTCGCCGGGAATGCCAACGACAGTGCAGTCCGGCGGAACATCGTTGAGAACAACGGCGTTTGCGGCGATCTTGCAGTTATCACCGATATTGACAGGCCCGAGAATCTTGGCGCCGCTTCCCACGGAGATGTTGTTCCCGAGGGTAGGATGACGTTTGCCGTGATCCTTGCCCGTGCCGCCGAGGGTTACTCCCTGGAACAGAGTGCAGTCATCACCGATTTCCGTCGTCTCGCCGATAATAACGCCTGAGCCGTGGTCGATAAAGAGCCTTTTGCCGATAGTGGCACCGGGGTGGATCTCAATGCCCGTGAAGAAACGGCTGAGCTGTGAGGTTAATCTTGCGAGGAAGAAAAGCCTGTGCTTATAATAAAAATGTGCAATTCTATGATTGAAAAGAGCGTGGACACCCGGGTAAAGGAGAATGATTTCAAGCGAATTCCTTACGGCAGGATCACGTCTTTTTATTGAATCCATGTATTCTTTGAGAGATGATGACATAAATTGACCTCTTTTGCTTAATAGGAATATTTTATCATAAAACGTGATATATTTCAATAGGCAGAAAAAATAATTTGACAGAAATTTCTTTTTGTGTTACAATATACGAAAATATGGATTTTTACAGTAAATACAGACGGAGAACCTTAAATGAACAGAAAAAAAACAATAATTGTCGCACTCGGTTTTTTACTCGTTTGTCTTATTGCACTGGGAATTTATTTTGAGCTGAAGCCTGCCAAGCCGACAGAGACTATCAAGTACAGATATGTCACTGTTGAGGTTTATTATCAGGATCAGCTTGTGCACAAGATAACAGCGGCAACGGCAAAGCAGTATCTCGGCGACTTCCTTGTTGATACGGGAATCGTTGCGGAATCGGAAAAGTCATTCTTTTCAACGGTCGTGGGTATCACGGCTGACTACAATAAAGATCAGGCATGGTGGAAAATCACGAAAAACGGCGTTCAGTGTGAGTACGGAGCAATGCAGACGGAGATTTCGGACGGAGATAAGTACGAGCTTACCTATACGATAGGCTTTGAAGGCTGAAAAGTGCTTTTGAAAAATGATTTCATCCCTTTTGGGAGCAATATAAAAACTATGAATAAAAAACGGATATGATTTATCCGGATCGGAGACAGGAAATATTGAAAAAATCTCTAATCAATAAAGCACTTGCTCTTTTTCTCACGGTGTTGGTTCTGATGTCAGCACTTATAATACCGGGAGAAAACGTTACTGCGGCTGCGACCGATTACAGTACGATAAGAGTATTGCTTTCATCAATGAAGACGGTTTCGACGATAGATATCACCGTTAACGGTACTTACTCCATTCAGAATATTTCTGATTCGGCGTACTCTTTCAGAAACAATGTGCTTCTCAGAAAAGGTGTTGTTTATAATTTCACGGCTTCGAACGGCAATGTCGTTATGAAGCAGTCGGGAAGCAGTGAGACATTCAGCCTCGGCAAGTCATTCACTCTCTATTCCCACACGGTAAACAGAAACGATTACCTCACAATGAAGAATACTTCATACGGAAACTGCAACTATATCGGAAATATGACGATAAGGGCAGACGGCAATTCGCTTGTGTTCACAAATGAGCTGAATCTGGACGATTATCTTTGCGGCGTTGTGCCGTACGAGATGAGCAACGGTCAGGAGATTGAATCGCTCAAAACGCAGGCTGTCTGCGCAAGATCATACGCATATTACTATGTTGTGAGCGCAAGAAATTCGGGCGCCTCCTATGACGTTGTTGACACCACATCAAATCAGGTCTACAAGGGCTTCAATGCAAGCCACACGAGAACCATTTCTGCTGTTGACCAGACTGCGGCGCAGGTGCTGAAATACGGCGGAAAATGCATTTCAACGTATTATTCTTCATCAAACGGCGGCATTACCGAGGATAACCACAATGCATGGGGCGGAACGAAGCTTGCATATCTGAATGTAAGAGTCGATCCCTATGATACGGCTTCAAGAGGCAGAGTTTACACGATGTCAAAGACGAATGTATCTGCAAAGAATCAGGAGCTTATTCTCGCGGTGATAAAATCCTCGATAGAAAGCAAGGGATATGATTATTCCTCTGCATCGATCGTTTCAATCGATAAGATCGTGCCGACATACTTTGATGAGCCTGCTTCACTTGCAACAACGGACAGACGAGTTTATTCTCTTGATTTCACGGTAACGGTCAAGGCGAAGAAGTCAGGTACTTCAACTTACTCAACATTCCAGGAGAAATTCAGCAGAACGAGAGAAAGAGTAAGAACGTTCCTTTACTATGTTAATTCGAGCGGCTCAAACACAACTCTCCCGAGCACAAAGTTCAAGATCCAGGAAACATCGACTTCATTTGTGATAACGGCTGACGGTAACGGCCACGGAATAGGTCTCAGCCAGAACGGTACTTACGGCAGAGCTGCCGCAGGTCAGACTTACGATCAGATACTTGCCTTCTATTACGAAAATGCAAAGCTTTCAACACTCAGCTATGTTTCGACAGTAGTAAAGCCGACTCCTTCCGGAGAGTACAATGAGACAGAGGTCTCGGGCTATTCAAAGCTTACAAATTCTCTTACGGGAACTGTCAATGCAAATGCAAGCCGCTATCCGAAGGCAGGCGCGATTTATCAGCCGAACGGAACGGTTCAGAAGGATACAAGAGTTGCAATAGTGGGTCAGACGGCAAACTGGTATGAGATAGTGCTCGATGATGCAGGCTCAACGGCGTTTGTCTGGAAAAAATGCATCACTCTTGACGGAAACGGCACTCCGCTTTCTTTTGAAGACGGCGGGATGTTCGTTGCAACGGTCACGGACGACGTATGGGCTAGAAGCTCAGCTGAATATATTGAAAGCAATATACTTGAAAAGTTCACGGCAGGCAGCGAAGTGATTGTTACGGGCATTGTCGGTGCTTTCAGCAAGATATATTACAAGGGTGCTGATGCTTATGTTTCTTCCGTGAATGTCAAGGTCACAGGCGAGAAGGTCTTCCGTGTGTATGATGCGGAGGTAAGAGCCTACAAGGCAGGACTTTACAGAGAAAAAAGCGTAAAATCACCGAAGAACGGCTATCTGCCGGAGGGCACCAAGGTCAAGGTGTTCGACATATCGTACGGCTTTGCGGGACTTGTCTATAACGGATCAATATCTTACATAAAGACGGATAAGATCGACATTGATGTTGCGGGAACCTCGGGAATCATATTGCCGGGCGAAGGAACACAGGTGGATCTTAACCTTAAAATAACTGTTTCAACGAATGCCTACAAGGAGGCGGACAGTAATTCCGGTCCGGAACAGTCCCTCGAAGAAGGCGACGTGGTGAACGCGATCACCCTCAAGGATGACTGGTACACGATTATTTTCGGCGACGGATATACATACGTTGAATCGAGCGACGTGATGATCTATTCTGAAAACATTACGTTCGGGTATGCGGTGGCAACAGCCGACAAGCTTCTCTATTCATCTGAGGAGCACGATGAGGTAGCCGCAATACTGAAGGCAGGAGAAACTGTTGAAATGATTTCCGGAGCAGACGGAACGGTGATATTCATTTATGAAGGCTTGCCGTGCTTTGCAGATACGGATAATCTTAGAATAGAAATTCAGAGCAAGATAGTCTGAAATACATAAAGAAACGAGACTTAAGAGTCCGCAGGAGAAATGATTCTTCCTGCGGATTTTTTTATTTACCGAAAGCAAAACTGCTTGACAAATAAAAATAATTGTGATATCATTATGATATCACAACGGCAGAGGAAAATTTGTCAAATCAGGCAGTTGACAAAATACAAAAACGGTGATATAATACACAACAGTTGTTGCACAACAAATGTTACCAAATAGAGGAGCGCAGATATGCCGCCAAAACCGAAGTTCAGAAAAGAAGATATAATAAATGCCGCATATGAAATGGCAAGAGAGTCAGGAGCGGATGCAGTAAAGGCAAGAGAAGTTGGAGAGAGGCTTGGCTCATCGTCAAGACCTATATTTACATTTTTTAATAGTATGGATGAGCTTGTGGATGCAGTCAAGGAGAGGGCGTGGCAGACCTACGGCGAATATCTGAAAATCGCAGATAACTATTATCCTACGTTCAAGAAGAGGGGATTGCAGATGATCCGATTTGCGGAGGAGGAGCCCAAGCTCTTCCAGATGCTTTTTATGAATGAAAACGAAAAAATGACGTTTGAAGAAGTGATAGACAAGAGTCTTCTCGGTTTTTCGAATGATGTTGAGCTTGTGAAGAAACAGTATGACCTGACACAGGAGGAAGCAATGAAGGTTTTCTCTCACCTGTGGGTTCACGCTTACGGAATATGCTGTTTTATGGCATCGAATGTATGCACATTCGGCGAGGAAAAGCTGGATGAAATACTCGGGGAAATGTTTGCGGGAATACTGATGCTGATAAAAAATCCGAACAGGAGAGATGCGGGCGTTCATCCTGCACCGAAATCCTCCCCGGAGGCAGACAGGCTGAACAATATAAATCCTGCGATACAAGAAAGGGTAGATGAGCTATGAGTGAGTATAAGAAGAGCTACAAGGGACTGATAATCTGGCTGATATGCTTTATTGCGGCGTATGTCGGTGTGATGCTGCTTGCGCATGATTCACGAAGGGCAACGCTTGCCACGATGGATGTGCTAACAATATCGGTGGCGGTATTATCGGGTATGATTTTTCTGAATGAGAAGATATACTGGTATACAGGCGTGACATTTGAGGCTGCTGAAAAGCTTTCTTCGGCAGAAAGAAAAGCATATGCATGGAAATACTTTGTCCGTTTCCTTGCGGTGGCGGTAGGATATATCATCTTTTCGGTGCCTGCTTTTGTTTTCAGGCTTCCTGAATGGTTAACGATTACGGTTGGCTGTGCGGCGGTAATTATTGCGGCGCTCAGCACAATAAATATAAAAATATGATAAAGGAGAAACAGTATGCTTAAAATCGAACATTTAACAAAAATATACGGCGACAGAAAGGCCGTAGATGATCTTTCACTCCACATTTGTCCGGGAGAGATTTACGGATTCATAGGACACAACGGTGCAGGAAAAACAACTACCATCAAGAGCGCAATAGGAATCCTTCAGTTTGATGAAGGCGAAATATACGTTGACGGTATATCGATCAAGGATGATCCTTCCTCCTGCAAGAAAAAGCTTGCATATATCCCCGATAACCCCGATCTTTACGAATATATGTCAGGCATACAGTATCTGAACTTTATTGCAGACATTTTCGGTGTTGAGCAGGAAGCAAGAAAAGAGAAAATAGAAAAGTACGCCGCAGAATTCGGTCTGACAGGCGACCTTTCCGAAGCGATTTCTTCTTATTCTCACGGAATGAAGCAGAAGCTTGCAATCATCTCGGCGCTTATTCACGATCCTAAGCTTATTATTATGGATGAACCGTTCGTGGGACTTGACCCGAAGGCGGCACACATTCTCAAGGAGATAATGAGAGATATCTGCAACAACGGCGGCGCAATATTCTATTCAACTCACGTTCTTGAGGTTGCAGAGAAGCTTTGCGACAAGGTTGCAATCATCAAGCAGGGCAGACTCATAAAGTCAGGCACTATGGAAGAGGTCAAGGGCGATGCTTCTCTGGAAGAAGTATTCCTCGAGTTGGAGGAGAAGTAAGATGTTCAGGGCTTTACTGAAAAAACAGCTCATGGAGCTGAATTCATTCTATTTCTTCAACAAGAAGACCGGCAAGATACGTTCGGGCGGCAGTGCTGCAGGAATGATAATATTGTTTGCTTTCGTGTTTTTAAGCGTAGGAGCAGCATTTATGGGCATCTCGGCGCTGCTTTGCGACGGTCTTGCAGGAAAGGGCAATGACTGGCTTTACTTTGCCCTGATGGGAATGATGTCAATAGCACTCGGAACCTTCGGCAGTGTATTCAATACATATGCAGGCCTCTATCACGCAAAGGATAACGAGCTTCTGCTTTCGATGCCTATTCCGACATCGTATATTCTTATCGTAAGAATGCTTTCGGTATTCCTCATGAGCCTTCTTTACACTGCGCTTGTCTGGGTTCCGACGGTCATTACATATTTATTGTTCGTAAAGACGACTGTGATGTGCATCATATTTATGATTCTGCTCCTCATAGTAATAACTGTCTTCGTAACGGTTCTTACCTGTGCGCTCGGATGGGTGGTTGCGCTCATTTCAAGCAAGCTCAAGAACAAGAGCTTTATTACGGTGCTTATAACGGTTACTCTTCTCGGCGGATATTATTTTGTATATTTCAGGATAAATTCAATACTCACTTCTCTTATTGAGAACAGTGACAAGGCTCTGAAAATTATCAGAACGTGGTTGTATCCTGTATATATGCTCGGAAGAGGCGCAACGGGAGAGATCATTCCGATGCTCGCATTCACGGTCTTCTCACTCGTGCTTTTCGGATTGCTCATTCTGGTGCTTTCAAGAAGCTTTGTAAAGATCACGACAGCATCTGCTTCCGCAAAGAAAAAGAAATATTCATCAACAGAGATAAAGACGTCGGGTCTCAAAAAGGCGCTTCTGATGAGAGAGCTCAGACACTTCACCGCAAGCCCGACTTATATGCTCAACTGCGGTCTCGGCGCAGTGGTAGGTCCTGTGCTCGGCGTGTTTGCGCTCATCAAGTCTGATTTGTTGGCAGGGGCAGTCAGCGCTATAGCTGAAGAGGCTCCTATGGTGGCAAATGCGTTTGCATTGCTTGGTGTTATTGCGATTTGCCTTGTATTCGGAATGAACGTTATTTCGGCGCCGTCAGTATCTCTTGAGGGTAGAAGCATCTGGATCATGAGATCAATGCCTGTTGATACAAAAGAGATCCTCCGCACAAAGGCAAGATTCCACATCATATTCAATACGATATTCTCATCAATTACGGCACTGCTTATAGGCCTTGCAATAAGGGTGGACGCTCTCACGCTGATCATGATGATAGTCTTTACGACGGTATTCAATACGTTCACGGCTGAGTTCGGACTCATTATGAACCTCAAGAAGCCTAATCTCGACTGGACAAGTGAGACTGTTCCGATCAAGCAGGGAATAAGCGTTGTGACAGTGCTTTTTGCAGATTGGGGAATTACCGTTGCGGCGTGCGCACCGTACATTGCACTCTCGTTCATCATTGCTCCGTGGGTATATCTTTTGGGAATATCTGTTATCTTTGCCGGAATCACTCTGCTTCTCAGGAAGTGGACAAACAGCAAGGGCGTAGTGATTTTTGAAAATCTCTGATAATATAAAATATTTTGAAAAAATTCTGTAACGAATCATCATTTGATACGTCTAACCGGCGAATTTGAGAAAAGAGGTGATGATAAGCAGTATGGATTATGAAAAAATATACGAAGTACGCTATATGCAGGTTTATTCGTATGTAATGACTCTCTGCAAGGACAAGAAAGCCGCAGAAGAAATTACCCAGGAAACATTCTTTCGTGCCATGTCGGCAAGTGAGAAGGCTTCCTTCAGGGATGAATCAAGCGAGCTTACGTGGCTTTGCGCCATTGCAAAGAATCTTTATACGGATGAAATGCGGAAGCAGAAGCGCTTTGCCGAAATGCCTGAGGATATCCTTTGCGAAGACGATATCGAGGGCGAGACAGAGGACAAAGAGCTGTCATTCAGGATCCATGTTGCACTCCATAACCTTGAGGAACCGTACAAGGAAGTGTTTCAGCTGAGGGTTTTCGGCGAATTGCCGTTTGCCTCAATAGGAAAGCTTTTCGGCAAAACGGAGAACTGGGCGAGGGTGACTTATCATCGCGCAAAAGTAAAAATTCAGGAAAGGATGAAATCAGATGAACAAAGATTGTGAAATAGTCCGTGACCTAATGTCTCTGTATGTTGACGACGTTTGCAGTGAGGGGAGCAGGGTACTTGTTGACGAACACCTGAAAGAGTGTTCTGAATGTGCTGATTACCTGAAGCTGATGAAGTCGGATTCTGTGGAAAAGGATCTTACGAAGGAGAAAACCGAGGTCATAGAATATCAGAAAAAAGGCTTCAAAAAGAGAAGCGTTATTGCAGGCTCGATAATATCCGGGATACTTCTCGTTCCGGTGATTGTCTGTCTTATTGTGAATATTGCGGCAGGCCATGCGCTTGACTGGTTCTTTATCGTGCTGACATCGCTCATGCTGGTAGGCACGGTGACGGTGGTGCCTGTGCTTGCCCCTGATAATAAATTTCTGTGGATGATAGGCTCGTTTACTGTCTGCCTTGAGCTGCTTTTGGGGGTATGTTGTCTGTATTCCGGAGGCAGATGGTTTTTTGTCGCAGGATCTGCGGTGCTTTTCGGTCTGTCGGTTGCTTTTTTGCCGGCGGTAACACGAAAAAAACCGGTAAGAGAGCGTTTGGGCGGAAAAAGAGTACTTTTCATAATGACGGTCAACAGTATTCTGCTGATACTGATGCTTGCAGCTATTGGAATTCATTCGGGAAAAGCAGGATACTGGCGAACGATGATAGCTGATACTGCCTGCCCTCTCGTTTATATATGGGGGCTTGTGCTTACGATAAAGTATGCAAAGCCGAACGCACTTGCCAAAACGGGTTCTGCATTTATCTGGACGGGTATTACGGTGTATTTCTGGGATACGTTAATGAAAATAATATCAGGTGGGAAGCTCTCATTTCATCAATTCAGCTTTCTCGTATGGAATTATGATACCATTTATTCAAATATAGTAGTTCTGATTGCGGCTACGCTTGCGGCAATAGGCGTTATTATGATGATTGCCGGCATTATTTACAGAAAGAGAGGGAAAAAATAATATGAAAATAACCAGATCCATTATTTCTGCGATCATCGTAATATTGATCGTTGGTCTTTTAACGGGATGTTCATTCCGTGGAATTAATTTTATGAGATATACCTATCCGGATGAGGAGAAATACACGGTGGGCGATACGGTGATCCAAACAGACATAACGGACGTTGATGTTGACTGGCCATGCGGAAAGGTTGAAATAGTGCCTGCTGATACTGACGCAATATCTGTAACGGAGATATGTGAAGACAATATTGAGCTTACTGACAGCGTGAGACTGCACTGGCTTATGGACGGAATGACGCTGAAGATAAAATATGCCGGATCTTCTTCAGAAAGAAAGATGTTTCCAATAAAGAAACTGATAATCACATTGCCTGAGAGAATCTGTCTTTCTGCATTGAAGGTCGATGCAACTTCTGCTGATATTGAAGTGAACGGAATAAAAACAAAAACAGCAATGCTTTCTTCTACCTCCGGAAGTATTACTGGAGAAATTGAGAACACGGACAAGGCGGCACTTTCTTCCACATCGGGAAGGATAAACGTGAAGCTCGGCGAGGCAGACGAAATCATTTCAAATACGACGTCGGGCTCATTGAAAATCATTTTTGATAAAGCGGAAAATGTAAAAGCTGACAGTACATCGGGACATATTTCACTTGAAGGATCTGTTTTCGGCAACTTATGCGCAGAAACAGTATCAGGCGGAATTGGCGCGAAAATAAAGGGCAAAACGGCATCAATAGAACTGGAAAGCACATCTGGAGACATAACGTGTATCGCAGAATCCTCAGAAAAGCTGAAAGCAAGCTCAACATCAGGTGATGTGGATCTTAAAGCTGGCAGAGCAGATAATGTCAATGCTGAGTCTACGAGCGGAAGCATAAATCTGTCGTTTGATGTTGCCCCGGAAAAGATTGATGCTGAATCAACTTCAGGCACAATAAAGTTGTTCCTTCCTGAGGATGCGGGTTTTACTGCCGAGGTATCGACTGCCAGCGGAGACTTTGATTCGGATTTTGCACTTTGGAAGAACAAAAACAAATACAAGGCAAACGACGGCTCGGCTGAATTTGAACTCGAAACGACTTCGGGCAACATAAAAATAAAGATAAAATAATATACACAAAATAACGGAAAGGGGGATGAATATGTATAAGCTTTATATTGTAGAGGATGACGAGGGCATTGCATCTGCCATAAAGGAAATAGGTGAGTCATGGGGGCTTGAGGTCAGAACAGTGAACGATTTTTCAAAGGTGACGGAGGAATTCAATGAATTTCAGCCGCATATCGTACTGCTTGACATAGGCTTGCCTCTCTTTAACGGCTATCATTGGTGCAGTGCGATCAGAAAAATATCAAATGTGCCTATCGTTTTCATCTCCTCGGCTTCCGATAATATGAACATTGTGATGGCTATGAATATGGGTGCGGACGACTTTATCGCAAAGCCCTTTGACGTCAACGTGCTCATAGCAAAGATACAGGCGCTCCTCAGAAGAAGCTACGATTATGCTTCCTCTGCACCCGTGCTTTCGCACAAGGGAGCTTTCCTCAACACGGGCGACAACACGCTCGTTTATGAGAACGAAAAGATCGACCTTGCAAAGAATGAATACAGGATCCTCCTCTGTCTGATGGAGAATAAGGGCAAGGTCGTCAGCCGTGAGAAGCTCATGGAAAGACTTTGGGAAACTGACAGCTTTGTGGATGATAACACGCTGACGGTAAACGTTAACAGGCTCAGAAAAAAGCTTGATGCGGCGGGATTGAAGGATTTTGTTGAGACGAGATTCGGAGTAGGCTATATTGTGGAGTGAAATATGAAGCTTTTTCTTTCATATCTTAAATCAAAGAGAAACACATTTTTTATGTGTCTGATGTTTGCGGTGACACTCATAGTGTCATTTGCATTATACAGATTACCTCTCCGGGCGGTGCTTTATCCGCTCGGTCTTTGCTGTATTCTGGGGGCTGCATTTATTGCGTTTGATTTTGCAAAGGTGCGTGCAAAGCACAAAATGCTCGAAGGCTTGCTGAACAACACCCAGCTCCTCCTGAATGAGCTCCCGAGGACGGATAAAATCACCGAGGAAGATTACAGGCAGCTCGTGAATGCCCTCAAGGACAGGCTGACAGAGCTTTCTGCGGAGGATGAGAAGAAGTACAGAAGCATGATAGATTACTATACCGTCTGGGTGCATCAGATAAAGACTCCAATTGCCTCAATGAAGCTTGTCCTGAGGAATGAGGACTCCGAAAAGGCAAGAAGGCTTTCACTTGATCTCATGAAGATAGAACAATATGTCGAGATGGTGCTTACATATCTGCGGCTTGATTCGGATGACAGCGATTTCAGGTTTGCAGAGTATGACCTTGACGGAATAATCAAGGGCGCAGTAAGAAAATTTGCACCTGAATTTATTATGAGGAAGCTGAGGCTTGAGTATGAGCCTGTGAATTACAGAGTGGTGACGGATGAAAAATGGCTCTCGTTTGTAATAGAACAGCTGATTTCAAATGCGTTGAAATATACGAAGGAAGGCTCTGTCAGGATTGAAATAAAAAACGGCGTTCTCATAGTGGGCGACACGGGAACAGGCATTGCACCTGATGATATCCCGAGGATATTTGAGAAGGGCTTTACGGGTGCCAACGGAAGAGCAGAGAAAGCGGCAAGCGGAATAGGGCTTTATCTCTGCAAAAAGATAACAAAGGAGCTTGGCTTCGGGATAAGCGCGGCATCTGAAATCGGCAAAGGCACCGAAATAATGATAGATATGAATCAGAAAAGGATCACGGCGGAATAATTCTTACAAAATCGTAAGAAATTCCGCCCTGATTGTAAGCAGGTTAAATGGAGTTTTTTTCTTCTGCGTTGTATAATATACACGCAACCCTGACAAAAGGGCATTATGATGAATTATAAGGAGGCAAAAGAACAAAATGTCTGTTCTTGAAGTTAAAAATCTCAAAAAAATCTATTCTACGAGATTCGGGTCAAATCAGGTAACTGCTTTGAGCAATGTCAATTTTACTGTTGAGAGGGGAGAGTTTGTAGCCATAATGGGCGAGAGCGGATCGGGCAAGACAACTCTGCTGAATATTCTTGCGGCACTCGACAGACCTACGTCCGGAAGCGTTGTGCTTGACGGCATGGAGCTTTCAAAAATCAAGGAGTCCCAGATGGCGACGTTCCGCAGAAAGAACCTCGGATTTGTTTTTCAGGACTTCAATCTTCTCGATACGTTCAATATTGAGGATAATATTTATCTTCCTCTTGTGCTTGCGGGAAAGAATTATAACGAAATGCGAGGAAAGCTTGTTGAGCTTGCTCCGAGGCTCGGCATTGCAGGTCTTCTGAAGAAGTATCCTTACGAGGTCTCCGGCGGACAGAAGCAGCGTGCGGCAGTTGCAAGAGCAATGATAACCGATCCGAAGATAATATTTGCGGATGAACCGACGGGCGCACTTGATTCAAGATCTTCAGATGAGCTCCTGAAGCTTTTCTGCGAGGTGAATGCCCAGGGTCAGACGATCCTCATGGTAACACATTCTGTTAAGGCGGCGAGCGTTGCGTCAAGAGTCCTTTTCGTTAAGGACGGCGAAATCTTCCATCAGATCTACAGAGGCGGAGATTCGGATGAAATGCTTTATCAGAAGATAAACGATACCTTGACAATGCTTACGACGGGGAGTGATAAGAAATGAGAGTATCATTCTTTCTTCGACTTGCCTGGACGGGAATAAAGAAAAATTCAAAGCTTTACGTCCCGTATATACTCAGCAGTATAGGCATGGTGATGATGTTCTACATATTAAGCTCGCTCGGAGCATCACCTATGGTCGCACAAATCAAGGGCGGAGGCTCATTGAGCATGGTTCTCACTCTGGGGCAGTATGTTATAGGATTTTTCTCACTTTTGTTCCTCTTTTATACGAATTCATTCCTTGTCCGCAGACGTTATAAGGAATTCGGCCTTTATAACATCCTCGGAATGGATAAGAAAAGCATAAGAAAGATAGTATTTTTTGAAACGGTGATAATTGCTCTTATCAGCATTGGCACAGGAATTGCTTTGGGCGTGCTTTTTTCAAAGCTGGCAGAGCTCGGACTTCTGAATATCGTCAAGGCGGAAATAGATTATAATTTCACGGTCGGCAAAAAGCCTATTTTGATCACGGCGTGCGGATTCCTTGTAATATTCCTGCTCATCCTTTTCAAATCACTTATTCAGGTCGGAAAAATGAAGCCTCTTGAGCTTATGAGAAGCGAAAAAACGGGTGAAAAGCCTATCCGTGCCAACTGGGTATTTGCGTTGATCGGTCTTGTGATACTTGCGGCGGCATATGCGATCGCAGTGTCGATAAAAACGCCTGTAACGGCGATTATGGTGTTCTTCATTGCGGTTATAATGGTAATAATCGCAACGTATATGCTCTTTATGTCGGGCTCTGTGGCGCTCTGCAAGCTCCTTCAGAAGAACAGAAAATACTATTACAGAAAAGACCATTTCGTTTCCGTTTCTTCTATGGCTTTCAGAATGAAGAGAAACGGCGCAGGACTTGCTTCGATATGCATTCTTGCAACGATGGTGCTTGTCATGATTTCATCAAGCTCAAGTCTTTACTTCGGAATGACTGATTCGATCAAGGCGCGATTCCCGATTGAAAATGAAATACTTCTGAGTATGAACGGCCTTGATCATGATGAAAACGAAATAAATCAGGTAAGAAAGGCATATGAGGATGCTTTCGATGAGCTCGGAGTTCATCCGGACAAGGTCGCAGAATATATCTATGCCGAAACTTATTTCTATGAGACGTCAAATAGCCTTGAATATGATCCGACTTTGTATTCGGATACGGCGATCAATTATGATGACCTCAGAGTGTTCTATTTCATGAGCGCCGAGGATTATAATAAGTCTGTCGGTAGTAATATCAAGCTTGAAAAGGGTCAGGCCATGATATATCCGCTCAGATGCACATTCGATAAATCCGTGATCGAATATGCGGATGTCAGACTTGAAGTGGCAGGAACACTTGATGCTCCCGGAGAGATCCCCGATGCAAAGGTATCTCTCTTCCCGGCGATATTTGTGGTGGTGAATGACTTCAGTGAATTGGAGCCAAACGGAGAAATCAAGATCGACGAAAATTATTTATTCAGATTCTCTTATTATTACGGCTACGAAATGCCCGGAACGGAGCACGATGCTGAGTCAATGTCAATGCTCAGAAAGAACCTTTCCATTCTTGATTTCCTCGCTGATTACGGCTACGGCCTTTCAAGCTCCTGCTATGAGCTTGAACGTGACGATTTTGTTGCAACATACGGCGGTCTGTTCTTTATAGGAATAATACTCTCCATAGCATTCATATTTGCCGCTGCAATGATAATCTACTACAAGCAGATATCGGAGGGCTTCGAGGATCAGGCAAGGTTCGGAATAATGAAGAAGGTCGGAATGACGAACGAGGACATCAAAAAGAGCGTAAACTCGCAGGTTGTGACGGTTTTCTTTGCGCCGCTTCTCTTTGCCGGACTCCACCTTGCGTTTGCATTCCCGCTCGTGTGGAAGCTGCTCCAGCTCTTCAACCTCTATAACCTTAAGCATGTAATACTTGTAACGCTCATTGCATATGCAATATTCAGTCTGTGCTATGTTCTTATTTACAAGCTTACGGCAAGGGCATACTACAATATAGTAAGCACTTCTTCAAACGACAGAAAGGTTTATTGAGAAAGAGAAAACGATATCGATTTCTGAAATTTAATCCATAAACGGAAAAGCCTCACCCGGTGTTAAGACAAAAATCTTGATTCCGAGTGGGGCTTTGCTATGCCTTGAAAATCGGCTTTTTCATGAAATCTATTGCAATTATCCTGATATTCGGATAAAATATATCTTGTATTATTGTAATTACAGGAGGCTTTGCGATGAAGGGATATATGTCAGCTCGTGAAGCGTCCTACAAATGGGGCGTTTCGGAAAGCCGGGTACATAAGCTCTGTCAGGCAGGGACGCATCCCCGGTCCGGATCGCTTCGGCAGGTCGTGGGTCATCCCCGAAGATGCAGAAAAGCCAGCCGATCCAAGATTTATAAAAAAACGCATTGGAATACCCGCAGGAAAGGAGAACCGGCGAAATGAATGAAGTGAAAAATGTCTGAAATGGCTGCTGCTGTATAGCCTGCTTCTTGCCGTCAACATCCTTCCTACCACGGGCATCATTCCGCTTCGATTTCCAACAAACAACATTTCCTCGCTTTATCTGATGATTCTCTCCGCCTGCCTGATCCTTCGCTATTACAAACGCATATCCGGGCAGAAGAATCTGAAAGCGGCAATGCAGCGATTAGCCATTATGATATTTCTGATGTTTTTCCATTATGCGTCCCCCTTTACGATAACACGCAATTTCTTTGACGGTGCATCAAGGATTTTCAGGATCAGTTCGTTGACATCCTTAATCGGCTTGTCCTCGTGAATGTACTCGTTTCGAGCTGTCATAAGACACCCGACCAGCAACCGATGCTCAAAATCGTCCAGATAGAAGTATTTACGTTTTGCTTTCATAGCCTTTCGACCTCCTGTTTTTGATTTCCCCTATATTTTAGTGGAAATAAGCGGATAAATCGAATGTGCGGATTGTAAAAAGGAAGGATGCCGAATTTCCTTTGCTTGGCATTCTTCCTTTGCGACATTTGGCATCCTTCCACACAAAAAGAAATACCGAGAAAAGCATCTCTGCTCATCCCGGTTTAATCTTTGCTTTGCCAATGCCCGTGCTCTTGTACTACTGTCCTTAAGATCACACGGGCATTATAGACAGCGTTTTGTTTTTGATGAAAATGATGTTTTCACGGCACTGCGTGAATAATTTCTCCGTTATAGTGCTTTTTTACGATGGAGAGGACCGAAGGACGGTATTTGAGAACCATAAATCCGTCTCTTGAAGATCTGAAATCCGTATGCTGAAGCGTGTAAGGCGAATTGGCGATGACGATGTATGAGCCTCTGCCGATGCGGTTGTTTCCGTTCAGAGTGATCTTAACGTACTGAACATCCTCCCAACGGAGCGAATATTTGTTTTTGAGGTCTCTGTATGTAATTTCTTCATCGCTGAATTCAACGAATCTGAAGAGCATATACAGAACAACGAATACTATTCCCCCGAGAAACAATACTATCGGAAGAAGCTCCAACGGTGTTGAAGCGGCCTGTGATTCGTCTGCAAGCAGTCTGAAATAGAACACAAATTCAAGCACAATCATTGCAATCAGAAAAACAATGGGATAAATGGATTCTGTCAGGTAGAGAGTGGTGTACTTTTTTCGATTCATAATCAAAACCTCCGTTTTTGTTTATAAAAAAACCCGGAAACAATGACGGTTCCGGGTTTGCTTTATCAATAGCCGTAAAGCAATGTTGTCGGATTAACGTAGCTTTTATCTTTGTCAAGGATTGAGAAGTGACAATGATTACCCGTTGCCGAGCCTGTCATTCCTACATAGCCGATCACATCGCCTTGCTTGACCTTCTGACCTTCCTTAACGTTGAAGCCGGACATATGAGCATAAATTGTTCTGTATCCGTTATCGTGAAGGATAACCACGTACTTTCCATACCAATCGGCTCTTGTTATCACGGATTCGACTGTTCCGGATGCTGCCGCATAAATCGGTGTGCCGGACGGAGCCGCGATATCAATGCCCTGATGGACGCTCTTTGTGAAGAGCTGATAAATTATGCCTGAGCAGGGAATATGGAAGTAACTCTTTCCCGTATTGGCAGTAACGTGCTCATACACACTGAGCTTGAGACCGTACTCGATTATCTGTGTTGTCGGGTTGACGGTTTTGGTGGAGGTGAGTGTGTGTGATGAAAGAACGCCGTTTGTGTAAACATCGGAATAGGTCTGTGTTTTTGTGCCGTTCTTTCCTGCCTGTGCAACCACTGTTGATGAGTGCGAAAGGCTTGCGTTTGTGCGGTATGTAGTGCTGTAAGCAATACTTGTTGAAGTGGATGATTCGGCGGTGGCTATGAAGTTTACAAGTCTTTCAATGTAATATACGGTTGCAGAACCTGTTTCATCAATAGCGGCAAGAGCCGTATCATAATCGGAAGTGATCTTCCTGCCGGAGAAGGCCTGAGTAAGCTCTTCTGCGGATGTAACAGTCAGCGGCTTGTCAACGAGTCTGTCGCTGACGATCATATCAATCGAGTCATTGTGAGTAATGAGACTGAGGTCTTCTTTATAAATCTCACATTCGTCGACAGCAAACGATCTGTCATATCTGAGGCTGAGCACTTTCTTGTCGGAAAGATACTGCCTCTGGAATTTTTCCTTTGCCTCCGAAACGATTGAGCTGCATTCCTCTTCTGTTGCAAAGTATCCGAGAAATACACCGTCAACGCTGAGCTTGAAGGCATGAATCCTGAATGAAACACATTCGGCAAGAGCGTCTGTGATAATATCATTATCCGTAAGATTGTGAGCGAATGTCTGCATCTCCACTATGGTGATGCTGCTGCCCACAACGGTAACGGCATTGCTTACGCCCTCCGCTGATTCGTATTCATCCTTGAGCTGTTCAATGACTGAATCAATATCAGGTTCTTCATTCATAATTCCGACGACCTTGCCGTCTATCACTATCTTGTAGGCATTGATCAGAGTGTCGAATTCAGGCTCTGTGAATGGCTCTTCAATGATAGGCTCGACGATGGGTTCGGCACTCGGAATCGGCTCCGCAGAGGGCTTTGAATCCGAGAGACCTGTCGGAAGAACAGTACTTGCTGCTTCCGGCGTCGGAATGACTGAACACTGATGCTCATCGGGATCGTTCTCAAGCCTGCTGTTCACCTGCGACCTGTAATTGTGCACCATAAAGAACACAAGCGCCGCGGCGACAAGTACGGAAACGATCACGATACCGTAATTCAGCATCGTTTTTCTTATTTTTTCCATGTCCATTTAGTCCGAAAATACATTCGGACAATCCCCCAATATAAATCGACTCTTCTATTATATTACTATCCTTTGAAAAAGTCAAGCGGATTTTACGAAAAAATAAGAATTTTTCCGTAAAAAATAAGCCAAAATCAGAATTTTATCACCTTTATTCTGCTTTTATTGTTCATATAACAGAAAAGCTGTGATGAAAGCTCCTTTGCTTCTTCGAGTATTACGGCTCCCGAGTTCTCCGAAGCAAACGGAGAATGAAAGAGCGCGGAGCAGGGCTTTTGCTTTGCGATTGCGGCGTAATACGGCTTGTTCATTCTGAATTCGCCAAGAACGATGTCCTCAACTGGGTATTTTTCACCGAATGAGATAAGTCTGTCGGCAAGATCATAATACTTTTCGGCAGGCACGATGGGTGCAAGGATCGGCTCCATGCAGAATCTGATCCTCCAGCCCCTTGTGGCGAGCGCTTCTGCGGCAGAAAGCCTTGCTGTGACAGGCGGTGATGATGTTTCAAAGCGTCTGTCGGCACCGTCAGGGGAGACGGTGTAGGCGATTATCACGTTCTTTACCGGATCACGGTCAAAAGGCAGTATGCCGGCGGACTTTGTTCTTATTTCAAATGTGATATTTGAGTGCTTCTCTGCAAAGTCGAGCCACTTTTCCACAGTGCCGAGAATGCCGTCAAGCGCCACGATGTCTGAATCGTAGGAGCAGCAGACAAGCATGGGCGAGCCGTCATCGACGTCTTCAATGGCTGAGAAGAAGTCCCGGGTGTTGATGAATGCCGTTATGAATGAAGAGGGATACATTCCCTGAAGATAACAGTATTCGCAGGAGTAGACGCATCCGAGAACCGTGGAGCAGTAGTAGAACTTGTCGAAGCCGAAAGCATTGCAGTAGTCGGAGCCTTTGTAGATAAGAGTGCCGTCAGCCTTTGCAAGGATGAGGTTCCTGGCGCAGCTTTGGGCGGCTTTATCCTGCTTCGGTCTGTTGAAAACGGACTTGTAGTGCGGGACCGGGACGACCTGTGTGCCGGGAAGCCGTGCAAGGATGCTTGATACCTCGGGAGAATCAAGGATATCTTTTTCAACGTAGGTGTGCCTGAAGAATGAGCTCCTGCGAAGCTCCTTCCTGGGGGCATCGTCAGAATTGCAGGAAATACAGTTCACGTTTGATTCAATATCCGAGAGAAGCTTTGAAAAAATGGCTGCAGAGCCTTTCTTGCCGTGCTTTTCTGGAGCAGGAACAAGAGAAATATCAGGAACGGAATTGTAGGTTACGAATGAATTATGTACAGCTTCTGTGAGCTGATGCTTCATTGTAAATGAGATGTCAAGCTTTGCGGAGATTTTATCGGCAACGGAGGCAATGATTCCGGGAACTTTTTCAGGCTCACGGGAGCAGTATTCCGAGAAGAGCCTTATAAATGAGAACACATTGTCCATTCCTTTTGAGAGTGCTTCAGATAAGTCAGCCAAAGAGACGACTTCGCCTTTTGAGGCATTATCGGATATGATTTTTACCGACTGAACTCTGTCCGCAGAGAGGAACATCCTTGCGGCAGAGGCAAAGCCGTAGGCTTCTTCGTCCGTTGCCGTGTTTTTTTCTTCGGGAGCGCCCGAAACGATGCTGTCATATGTCCGAAGACCACATTCTCTGAGCCCGTGGGGAAAAAGAATATCAGGCACTATAGCCTTTCCGGAGGAGGCAGAGAGGAATTCGTTGATTACCACGGCCGTGCCGCTTGTGATTGAAGAATCAAGGCTTCCTGCCGAGCCGATATTCAAAGCACCTGTGATATTTCCTGCCTTTGTAATGGCGTATGCTGTGACTGAGGCAGCGTTTTCTCTTCCGATTCCCGTGAGCGCAAGCAAAATATTGCCGTCCGACCACATACGGGCAACGGAGTCATTTGTGCTTTTCAGTGAAAATTCTTTGATTACGGGTGATGCCTCGGGCATCATTGCGGCGGTGATGAGTATCATATCAGTAAAGCCTTGAGGAAGAATCGTCTTCAGCTGAAGAATATCTGTCTATTCCGGATTTGATGTCATTGAGCTGAAGGACAAACTGGGCGTTTGATGTTGTGCGTGAGAGGGTACTTATAATGTACTCTGTGACTCTGTCGGTTTTGCCCTCTGCAAGATGACGGCGCATTTTCTGCATTGCGTTCTGCTCACCGTCCGAGAGAAGAAGATCGTCACGGCGTGTGCCTGACTTATTGAGATCCACGGCAGGGAATATTCTCTTTTCGGAGAGCTTTCTGTTGAGATGTATCTCCATATTGCCCGTGCCCTTGAATTCTTCATATATAACGTCATCCATTTTGCTTCCTGTCTCAATGAGAGCGGTAGCGATTATCGTGAGGCTTCCTCCGTTTTCGATGTTTCTTGCGGCACCGAAGAACTTCTTCGGTTTGAAGAGTGCGGCAGGATCAAGTCCGCCGGAAAGCGTTCTGCCGGATGCGGGTACGGTAAGATTGTATGACCTTGCAAGCCTGGTGAGACTGTCAAGCAGGATGACGACATCATCTCCCGACTCAACGCATCTCTTTGCGTGCTCAAGAATCATTTCGGATACCTTTGCGTGATGCTCGGGATGCTCGTCAAATGTCGAGAAAATAACGTCGGCTTTTGTGGAGCGCTGGATATCCGTTACCTCCTCGGGACGCTCATCTATGAGAAGAATGAGCAGTCTGACATCGGGATGATTATCTGAAATGCCGTTTGCGATCTGCTTGAGAAGAGTGGTTTTTCCTGCCTTCGGCGGCGAAACGATGAGACCTCTCTGCCCCTTGCCGATAGGAGACACAAGGTCTATTATCCTCGTTGAAAGCTCGTCGGAGTTCCTCACATTTTCAAGAGTGAGCCTGTTGTCTGGGTAAACCGGTGTCAGAGAATCGAAATTCGGTCTGCGCCTCACCTTTTCAAGCCTTCTGCCGTTCACGAGGTCTATTCTGTAAAGAGACGGGTATCTTTCCGTCTGATGAAGCACCTGCGCAAGTCCTGTGATGTGATCGCCTGTCCTGAGACCTGTTTTCTTGATGAAATTGGCGCTGATATATACATCCTTTTCGGAACTGTAGCAGTTGCTCGCACGCAGAAATCCGAATCCGTCGGGCATTATTTCGAGAATGCCGTCTGCGGGAATCCCTTTCCGGGTATCGTCAGACGGCGCTTCCGGGGATGGCGCGGGCTCTGCCTCCTTGACGGGCACTGCGGGTGACTCGGGAACGGAGGATGCCTCGGCTTCCTTCTGAAGAGCTGCAGTGATAAGCTGAATGAGGTCATTCTTGCGCATTACGGATGTGCTTTTGATGTTAAGCTCGTTTTTTGCAAACGAACGGAGCGCCTCGAGAGAATTATTTCCGAGGTCGGAAAAGTCGATTGATTTTGATTCACTCATAAATGGGAAATCCTTTCGGGAAAATGAAATATAGATTAATAAAATAATAAACAAGATAAATTAAAAGCAAAATGCTTTGCTGACTGTAATATGATAACTCATATTGCCCAAAATGTCAAGAAAAAATAATCATTTGTCATATAATACGGCAAAGAAAACAGCATTATGCACAAAAAAACAAATTGTTCACAATTTGTTTACAGAAAGAATTGGAAAAAATCGCCAAAAAAGGAATATACATATAAGGAGACGATAGCCCGAAGCAATATGGATGTGTGAAACCTCTTTCCGGGATCAGACTTCGTTTCCCATAGCAAAAAACACGGCATCCCCCTGCTGTGTTTTTTTGTTTGCCCTGAATCTGACAAAATTTACAGAATGTATATATAATGTATATAAAGTGTAAATAAAATGCAAATATAATAGGAAGAGAAAATCATACAATAAGAATTGCAGAGCCTTTGTGTCGGCTTTACATCAGGCACAATGACAGGAAAGCGGGGGCGCCGACGAAACGAAAAGGCATCAGACAACGTTATTCAAAAAATATCAAAATAAGCATGGATAATAATGCAAAAACATTTGACAAAAGCAATAAAAAACTGTATAATATATAATATAATAAAATACCCAGAATGGGAATAAAAGCAATAAAATCAGAAAATACATAAAAAGAACGGTCAGGGAAACCAAATGGAAGAAAAAACAAAGGACAGTTGGAAGAAAAAGCTCACTGCAAACGGAGCGCCTCTTCTTGCGATAATTCTATTCTTTGCGGCATTTGCAATCACTGTGCTTGTGGTCGGCGCATTGAATAAGAACAGTGTGGACAGGAGAGAGCTTGGAGAAGCTGTAAGGGCGATAGTGGACTCGGAGGACGGAGAAATTGCCGCGGTGATCAACGGAACGGAATACTACGAAAAAGATATTCAGCTTGTTATCCAGAGCTTCAGATTATCTCAGCCGCAGTTCCTCAAGCTAAACGATGAACAGCTCAGAGCACTTGCAGGAGATTCCCTGATAGAGCAGAAGATGCTGATACAGGAATTTGACAGGCTCGGACTTGTGGTGACACAGGATGAGTTGGATGAATACATTGCATCCGAGAAGAAAACGGCCTCGGATATGATTTCCTCAGGCAGTAAAGAGGGCGACGACTTCCTTGAATACGTTCAGGGATACGGCTGCACGTTCACTGAATACTGGACAGATTCCTATGTGGTGAAGTCGATGGAGGAAGCAATAAAGACAGAGCGTGTCAAGGACAAGATCTGTGAGATGAAGGGCATCTCAAAGCAGACGGTTTCGGTAATAGAGAAATACCTCACGGGGCTTCTTGAAGACGGAACGTATGAAATAACACTTTTCGGAGAGAAATATCCGAAAGAAAACAGCAAATAACAAGCTTCGGAGGAGAAAATTAAAATGAAAAAATATATATTGGCAATAATTCTGGCAATTCTGATGGCACTTACGATCGGTGCGGTAAATGCA
This sequence comes from Clostridia bacterium, assembly GCA_045627045.1. Lineage (GTDB taxonomy): Bacteria > Bacillota > Clostridia > HGM11327 > HGM11327 > SIG351. The sequence goes on from JAZQMY010000051.1 coordinate 78,744, forward strand.
TCGGCGTGTGTGGCTCCGCTTACCGAGGCAGACGGAAACGTAATGATGTATAATGAAGAGGACATTTCTCTTCAGAACTGCTATGTTGAGATAAGACCTGCCGCATCATACTTTGCTATGACGGCTGAGGTATCGCTCAAGAATAATTCGGAAGCAAAAACCGTCAAGCTCGGCTTGCCTGTTTTCTTTAACGGCGGCTTTGCCCAGGCGCAGAACGTTTCCGTAACATACAAGGGACAGACTCTCAAGCTCAAATCAAGAGATGCATCTGCAAACCCTGATATCGGCACAGGCAACGGCAACTATTCTTCATTCTACACATGGGATGCGGAAATAGGCAGCAACGAAACGGCAACGTTCCTTATCACTCTCACTGTTACAACGAGAATGTACAAAAACGATACACAGTGCATTGACCTTCCGCTCATGCTTCTCAACTGCTGGGAAGGCGAGGGCGGCATGGTGAACGTGCTCGTTGACAGTGCGGTAATGAAGGTTTATTCCTACGAAAGAACTCCCGACTATTACCCTTCTTCAATAAATGAGGGCGGCGCACTTGAATTCAGCATCAGCAAGAAGGATATCAGTTCAACAGGCAGAGAGCTCGTTATCAATCACAATATCGACTTCGAGGTTCTCAAGAAGTACTATTCCAATGTTTACACATCAGGAGACCAGAAGACTGTTGCAGATCTCTTCAAGACAAGACAGTATCAGAGCTGTATCGTAAAGATCGATGAGCTCGGACTCACCTCCAATGACTTTACATTCATGAAGATGGTATGCTATGAGAAGCTTTCAATGACAAAGGAAGCAAATGAGATACTTGCTTCGATTTATGATAAGCAGGTTTGCTTCTCTTCAAATAACGATTACGATATAGCAGATTATGTAAGCAGAAGAATGCTTTATGATTATTACAGCCTCAGAAAGAGCGAGGGTGCAAACGCCGCAACATTGAACGATATCCTCACAAAGGGAACTGCAAAGCTCACATCCAAGTCAAAGCTTTTCCTCGACTGGACATCGGCAAAGCAGGCGGAGCTCCAGAAGCTTATCAAGGCAAGCGAAAACGAGAAGGAAGAGGAAGGAAAGAAGGATCCCGACAACAATCCTTCCGAAAAGTCTGAAATGTCCTTCAAGACATGGCTCAAGAGCATAAGCGAACCGCTTGTACTTACTGTAGGCGTCGTAATGATAGTTGTTGTGGTATTCTGCCTCATGGGAATCCTTTCCGGCGGAAAGAAAAAGACCAAGGCAAAAACACACTACATCAAAAGATAATTAAGGAATTACCTCATGAAAAAGATTATAACAGTAATATTGATCTTGGCAGCTTTTGCCGGAGCAGGCTTTGTCTGCTGGAAGTTCTTTGATAAGAATTACAGAGAATATGTTGAATTCGCAAGAACTGAAATCACGGATGACGAAGAGATTTATTTCCTCGATGATCTGTTTGTGAAGGCGGACGGAACAATGACGATTTACCGTCTGACAAAAAACGGCTTGTCAGAGCTTTATTCAACAAACCACAGCGATGTTGAAATATTGTATACATTTGCCGATTACATCATCACAAGACAGAGCGAAGGCTTGTATATCTATTACGCTGTTGATTCGGACGTAACGAAGCTTGAGCTTGCAGATGAGAATGAGATACTTTCCGCAAAGCAGTTCGGAGAGATGCTTGTCATCAAGACGCTCACCGAAAGCAAGAATGTGAACCTTTATACATTCACTCCTCAGCAGGGACTCAGCAATATCACGGAAAGCAGAGCGTTTTCTTTCTGCGACTACTGTGTTGACTATGAGAACGGAAACGAATATTATATATCATATGAAGCATCGGGCGAATTCATAAAGCTTGTCCTGAGAATGTATAACGGCGGCCTTGAAATGAAAAAGGTCGAGCTGGACAATGTGGTGTATAATTCCTACGATTATATCAACAATATGTTCGTGTTCTACACGGACGATGCGCTTCTTGTCGTAAATGCGAATACTCTCGTAAAGAGAACGTTCTATTGCTATGACATAGAAGGAATGGAAAAATTTATATTCGGCGGAAAAATAGTATATTATCTCAGGGATGCTTTCTTTAACGGCGTTAATAATATGCTTGTGATCAGCCCCGAGACTACATCATATCTGACACTCAATAACTGCGATGTAATTTGTCCGTTCGGAGATAAGATGGTTTATCTTGACGGAAAATATGTAAGACTTTACTCATGGAGCGATTCATTACTTGACGAAAATGTTCTTTTGAGCGATGATGATATCAAATCCATAGGCGTTATGAAGGACAGACTTGTGGCAGTGAAGAGAAACCAGGTTATCTTCCTGAAAAATACAGATTGATTTTGAAAGGACTCAAATTTTATGGAATTGACGTATTATGACTATATAGTGATCGCAATATTCGCAATCAGTATTATCTTCGGAATATACAAAGGATTTATTTCTTCTGCCGGAGGAATACTCGTCACGGTTGCTTCGTGGATCGCGGCGCTCATGTTCACAGATGATCTTGCTCTCTATATACAGCAGAAGACGAATTTCCTTGAAGAAATAATATATTACGTACAGGCAGATGAGAAAATCGTTGATCTGACACTCCGCAAGGCAAGCATATTCTCCCTGTCGGAGGAGACGATTGCAAATGCGATCGAAACGGCAAAAATGCCTGAGTTTTTCAAGACGAACGTAGCAGAGAACATCTCAAACAGAGTTTTCACGGCAATAGAAACTCTCGGCGATTACTTCGATTACACGGTAGGCTCGATAATAGTGAACATTATGTGCTTTGTGGCAATACTTCTTGTTTCGGCACTCGTTCTTTCGATTATCAAGGCCGCACTTGAAGCAGCCGTAAAGCTTCCTGCACTCAGATATGTTGACGGACTTCTCGGAGCTGCATTCGGACTCCTCAGAGGACTTTTCCTTGTTTATGTATTCTTCCTCATTCTTCCGGCATTGCTTCTCGTTATACCGGATTCTATCGTAACAGAATACCTCGGAGACGTTTCCGACGCACCGATAGCATCTGTCTTCTACGAAACGAATATATTGATGAGCTATATAGGCGGATTTATCAAACTGACCTGAGGAGGACCTGAATTATGGCTGAGAATATATCAAAGCTTGAAAAAAAGGTAGCAAAGGATAAAAACAAAAAAGCCGCAAGGAGCAGAGCCTCCGGAATAATAATGATAGCAGTGGCAGTGGTGCTTCTGATTGCGGCATTTGCAATGCTGCTTGACACCGGAGTGCTTGATCCGGTGATTGATAAGGCAAAGGCGCTCTTCAACAAAGATCAGGTCAGCTTTGACGTTGACTGGAAGGCCTACGGTAAGGCACTTGCCGGAATAGATGAGACTTATTCCGATTGCGATAAGGTCATCGTTAAAGTAGGCGATGCAAAGATAACAAAAAAGGAATACTACAAGCTGAGAATTGCGGATGATTACACGTTCAATGCTCTGCTTGAAAAGTATGAAGTATACTGCAATGAGGGCGACGGCAAAGACCTTTCCGATGAGGAAAAGGAAAAGCTCAGACCTCACAGGACAACGGATGAAGAAATATTGACGAGCCTTGCAAAGGTCGAAATGGTTTACATGGAGGCTATGGAAGCAGGCGTACATATGGATGATTCGGTTGCTTATCAGCAGATGCAGTCAACATATTCAACATACCTTGCAATAGTTGATCTTTATAGCGATCAGACAGACCTTGATATCTATCAGAGTGCGCTTGAAAGCATGGCAGAGATGCAGCTTGTGGCAGAAGGCATGGGAGTATCTGTTGATGAATACCTCAAATATCTTGCGGAAGACAATATGAAGGCACTTGCCGGAGCTCTTCTTGAAGAGAAGTGGCAGGATGAATTCAAGAATTCGGATTATGCCGGCGACGTTGATGACTACATCGCAGAAAAATATGAGGCAGTATTCGAAAAGTATACTCCGGAATATGCTTCATTGGAGAATTAAAGATGGGATTGAAACTCAGAATCACGGGCAAAAGCCTGAAGGATCATTTCCGATATTATGCTCTTGCGTACATATTGGCGATCGTCTTTTCGGCAACTTTCTTTGATACGGGAATAACGATGATCAATGAGAAAGCGGCACCGGAATATAAGCTTGCTTCATATATCTGCGGCGACTATATAAATGCTTCATATTATTATGTATTTCTTGAAGAAATGACAAAGGCTTTCCCTGATATGAAGGTAGTTGCCTGCGAAAACCTCGCTTATAATACGAATAATACGATGGCATCGACGTATAAGCAGAAATTCCTCTCCATGATATCAAACTCTTACGGTGACGTAATGATAATACCGTATAATGAGTTTGCGGATCTTGTGAGATACGGAGCATTTGCACCGCTGGAGGATGTGCTGGGTGATTACCTGAAGAATATATCTCCCGAGAGCCTCAAGACAGTGGATATGAGGATAGCGGATGACGATACGTCACATATCTTTGCAATACCTCTTGACAGATATGAATTTTTCCCTTATACTTATGATACATCGGACAAGGTGCTAATAATAACGAGCTACACACAGAATTATGATAATGCAGTAGAGCTTGCCAAGTGGTATCTTGATTACATGATCGAGACCGAATGGTGGAGCACTACAACGACAGTAAATTGAACTAATACCGAAGCTGTGCAGTTTTTTATGACTGCGCAGTGATCAAATACAATAGCTGAAAGGAAATAATAGATTATGATGAATTTTTGCCCGCTTTGCGGAGCCAGAGTAACGGCAGGCGCAACGGTATGCCAGAATTGCGGAGAATCTCTTGCATTTGTTGTTCAGATGAACAGATCAAACACAAATGCAACAAGCGTCAAGGAAGCCGGTATCAAGAAAAAGAATTCAATGCTTGCACAGACTGTATATATCGAAAACAACGATCTGATGGCAGAAACGAATCCTTCACTCAAGTATAATGACGATCCGGAGCAGGGAAAACTTAAACCGCACGTATTTGAGGAAGAGATCAGTATTCCGAATTATGCAGACGATTTAAGCGAACAGGAAGGCGAGATAGAATTCTCCGAGCAGGACGGAAAGCTCACAGGAGTTCAGACGGCTTCCGTAATGCAGGAAATGTCAAAGTACAAGATTGTAACTCAGCCTTTTGACAAGAAGACAGGCTTCAATGCAAAAGAGCTTGAAGAAAAGCTCAATATGTATGCAAAGCTTGGATATCATATCGTTGCAAACACGATGATATGCCAGCCCGGTCAGGACTTCTTTGCTTTGATGGAAAAGAACCAGGCACAGGGTCAGGTTCAGCAGTCCCCAGTAATACCGCTTTCACAGCAGGACGACAAATCAGATAAAATGTGATAAACACTCAGGCTGCCGCAGAATAATAATTTGCGGCAGCCTTTTGTAAGCCCCTGAATCATTTGTTCAGGAAATATATCGCCGCATTCAGGTATGATGCAAAAAGTACCCAGATGAGATACGGGATCTGAAGCTTTGCGGCAGCTTTGCTGACCTTTGCGAACGATGCTATCATTTCGGCAATGAGAATATCCAGAAGGATTATCCACACGAATGAAATGAGGAAGGCACGAAGGTTGAAAAAGAGTATCGACCAGACAAAATTGACTATCAGTTGGACGGCATAAAGCTTCATCTGAGGGGAAAGAAGGGTTTCGTCTGTTTCCTCATAGATAATGTAGGATGAGATGCCCATCAGGATATAGAGTATCGTCCACACGACGGGGAAAAGCCACATTGGGGGAGAAAGCGGCGGAGAAACGATGTCTTCGTAAATCTGCATATTGTCCCTTGTGATGAGAGCGGCAAGCCCACCCACCGTAAGTGGAATGATAAGTGAAATAATGAGCGGTTTCAGCTTGATTTTTGACATAGATATTGCCTTTCTGCTTGTATTACGGTAATATTTTATGCTGATATGATGAGATTATAACGTGAAAAGGAAGAATATATGTATAACGAACAGAAAATGATAGAAATATTATCAAAAACGTATGACGGAGCCGCTCCTGTGCTGAAGTTTTCGGGCACTTTTCAGCTTTTGGTGAGCGTGATCCTGTCGGCGCAGTGTACGGACGAAAAAGTGAATAAAGTTACCGCAGTGCTTTTCCGTGACTACCCGGATGCAAAGGCAATGGATTCAATGGAAACGGAATTGCTTGAGGAATACATAAAGAGCTGCGGATTATATAAGAATAAAGCAAAAAACATAAAGGCGACCGCAGAAATAATTGCAAATGAGTACGGCGGAAGAGTACCGGATACGAGGGAAGAGCTCATGAAGCTCCCCGGTGTGGGAAGAAAAACGGCAAACGTTGTCCTGAGCGTGGGCTTTGGCAAGCCTGCGATAGCTGTCGATACGCACGTTTTCAGGGTGGCGAACAGAACGGGCCTTGCAAAAGCAAATACCCCCGACGGAGTAGAAGAGCAGCTTTGCAGAAAGATACCTGAGGAGAAATGGGCAGAAGCACATCATTGGCTGATTTTCCACGGCAGAAGAGTGTGCCATTCGCAGAAGCCCGCGTGCGGCACCTGTCCTTTGGCTGAATATTGCGTGTATTACTCGGAAAAGGAAAACAAATAGACGACATTAAATGAAATAATACTACTCTATATGACTAAAACGGTCAAAATTCAGTTGACATTGCGCATGAAATAGGGTATAATAAACATATATTCGTTTGTAAAATACAGTAAGGAAAAAATAAATGAGTTACATTAAAAAGTTTATTAACAGTAATTACAGGAAAGCGATACTCGTGGGGTTTGATATAGTGTGCTTTGCACTTATTAATGCCTTCTTCTATTTCCTCTGTAAATATGCATATTACAGCATACCTGTGGACGATGCAAAAGGCTTCTTTATCAACGCTCTTGTCATGGGCCTTCTGATTTTCGTATGCAGAACGATATTTAAGGTCTATGCAAACCTCTGGAGATATTCAAGCACGAGCGCTTATTTCAAGCTTGTACTCTCCGACTGTATCGGATGTGTGCTTGCTCTGGGCATAATGAATTTTGCATACACAACATATGAGGGAATATGGCATTATGTTGTTGTCGGTGCACTGAATGCATTGCTTGCACTTTCGTCAAGATTTGTTTACAGACTTATATATAAGAAACGCAATTCATCCGACAAAGGTCAGACAGTAGCAATCGTAGGAGCAGGTCAGCTCGGCGTATCACTTGCGAGTGAGCTCAAGATAAATTCAAAATACAGACCTGAATTCTTCGTTGATATTGACAGAACCAAGATCGGAAACATCATAAGCGGACTTCCGGTTTACAGTGAAGCAGAAGCAGAGCAGCACATAAGAGACGGCGAGATTTCCACTGTTATTATTTCGATCACAAAGATCAGTGCAGAGGATGCAAACGAGCTATTTACAAAGTACTCAAAGATGGGCTGTGAGGTAAAAATTTACGAAACGCCTATTGATGAGAACAAGAAGAGCGTGATCAGAGAGTTCAGAATAGAAGATCTTCTTTTCAGACAACCGCTTACGATCAACAATCAGGAAGCCTTCGATTTCTATTCTGACAAGACAGTGCTTGTAACAGGCGGCGGCGGCTCTATCGGAAGCGAGCTTTGCAGACAGATAGCAAAGTGCCATCCGAAGAAGCTTATTATTCTCGATATTTACGAGAACAACGCTTACGATATCCAGCAGGAGCTCATCAGAACATACGGAGACAAGCTCGATCTTTCAGTAGAAATAGCATCTGTAAGAGAGAGAAAGAGACTTGAGATGGTGTTCAGTTACTATCATCCTGACATCGTGTTCCATGCGGCGGCGCACAAGCACGTTCCTCTTATGGAACACAGCGGAATCGAAGCGATTAAGAACAACGTTCTCGGTACATACAATACGGCTGATATGGCTGAAAAATACGGTGTCAAGAAGTTCATTCTCGTATCGACAGACAAGGCAGTTAACCCGACAAACATCATGGGCGCATCAAAGCGTCTCTGCGAGATGGTAATTCAGTGCAGAATAGACAGCAATACTTCGTTTGCCGCAGTAAGATTCGGCAACGTTCTCGGCTCAAACGGCTCTGTTATTCCGCTTTTCAAGAGACAGATAGCATCGGGCGGTCCTGTAACGATAACGGATAAGAGAATCATAAGGTACTTCATGACCATCCCGGAAGCAAGCCAGCTCGTAATGCAGGCCGGCGCAATGGCAAAGAAGGGCGAATTGTTCGTTCTCGATATGGGCAAGCCTGTAAAGATTTACGATCTTGCAATCAATATGATCAAGCTTTCCGGCTTCAAGCCTGATGTGGATATCAAAATTGAAGAAATAGGACTCCGTCCGGGTGAAAAGCTCTATGAAGAGCTTCTTATGAAGACGGAGACACTTGATAAGACGGATAACAACATGATATTCATTGAGAGAGATACTCCTTACACAAGACAGGAGGTCGAGGACAAGCTTGCTGTACTGAAGGCGGCTGTCGAAGAGACGGATACTTGCTCATCTGAAATAATCAAGGCGGCAATAGCAAAGGTAGTTCCGACTTTCCATGAGCCTGAGGAGATAAACAGGAAAGCAGATAAGTCAGAAGAAATGAAAATGGTAAAATAAAATATATTTTTGAGTAAAATAATCCCGGAAAGCTTGGCTTCCCGGGATTTTATGTTTTGTATTGTATGCTATCAGATCTTCATTCCCTTAGTCTGATCGTATCCACCTGTGAGCTGAGGATAGTAGCTCTTCTCAAGGTATACAGGATCTTCATCAAATATGAACTTGACGATAGTTACGCCGAGCGGATCCGGAGGAGTTGTGGGGAGATTCTTCAATATTGTACGGTAGCCCTTATGCTCAAATTCGAGTTTTGTGCCGTCGATAAGCTCAACTGACTTCGGAGGAGTTTTGAAGCCGCCGAATGACATCGTGCCGCTTTCCGGCCAGATGAGGTTCCAGAAGTAAATCGTTTTTCCGTCACGGGAAATTGTTGCAGGAGAAACGAGGTTGCAGTCACGGCCTCTCTCTCCGTGGTTGGAAAGACGGTCGCCCTTGTAGAATGCTTCGCCGTTTCTGCTGAGCCATTCGCCGACCTGATTAAGAGGCTCCTTAACATCAGCAGGAACAGAGCCATCCGGCTTCGGACCTATGTTAAGAAGGAGGTTGCCGCCTGTTGCACTTACCTGACGGAGCATACGGATGATGCCGTAAGCGTTGTATGAATAGTGCTTTGCCTGCTTTTCATCGATGTAGCCCCAAGCGATATCGTTGAATGTCATGCAGGCTTCCCAGTCTGTTGAGCAAGCACCGAGATTGCCTTCAGGTGTGCCGAAATCTTCGGGAAGATAGCTTCTGTTATTGATGATGATATCCGGCTGAAGAGCACGCAGACGCTGGTTTCTCTCAAGAGAATCCCAGCCTTCCCATGTTTCCATAGGAGCGGGAATATCGTACCAGAGAATATCAATTTTGCCGTAGTTTGTGAGAAGCTCTGTGTTCAAACCTTCGATGTAATCGAGGAAACGTCTTCTTGCGGCATTGTCATAAGCGCAGGCATAGCCATCCGGATGATGCCAATCCATGAGTGAGCTGTAGAAACCAACCTTGAGATCAAATTCGTGGCAGGCATCAACGAATTCCTTGACTATATCTCTTCCGCAATAGTTGTATGAGTTGAACGGATTGATCTTACTGTTCCAGAGAGAGAAACCCTCGTGGTGACGTGTTGTAAGAACCATATACTTCATACCTGCAGCCTTTGCCTGCATAGCCCATTCACGGCAGATGCCCTCTCTAGGATTCCACTGCTTTGCAAGCTCCTGATACTCTTCCTTCGGGATGCACTCGATTACCTGTGCCCATTCGTGTCTGCCGATCATTGAAAAAAGACCGTAGTGAATGAACATACCGAAACGTGCATCACGGTACCATGCCATACGCTTGTCTCTTGTTTCGGCAAGCTTTTTCTCGTACTCTCTGCGAGATAAAATTTCAACCATATGTTTTCTCCTTAAAGCCCGAAAAATTCGGGTATTATTTTTTGGCGAGCGGAAGAATTTTCAAATCATAAAATCAGATTCCCTCCGAACAATAATAATTATATCATATAAATTCTATTTTTTCAATATGCGGGGCAAATCTTTTAAAAAATAGAATATAAAAACTTTTTTGACAAAAGTGAAGAATAATTATTGACAAAAGGCACTTTTTATGGTATAATCCCCATAAATGATAGAGGCGCATCGTATTGATGAGTATCTGCTGTGAATAAAGCTCTGGCAAAGCGTTGCAGCAGGGAAAGGCATAGATGCCGAAGACGGTCCTGCCCGGATTGATCTGGCAAAGCATAATAAGATATGTTTTGTTGTCGCATATTGCGGAGAGCTATCTTTACCGAAACGTTTTTATACGTTTTGATGTAACGATGGCCGGTTAAAACGGCTTTTTTCGTTGTTTGGGAGTGCAATGGCATTCAAAGAACACGTTCTGGCAGTTTTGGTTGCAGTATGCACAAGGACTGCCTTTTTTCATAAGAGAAAATAACTTACCGAAAGGAAACTTTGTAAAATGAAAAAGGAACATGTTTTTAAGGGAGTAGCAACAGCACTCATTACACCGTTTGATGATAATTATAAGGTTGATTATCCGAAGCTTGAAGAGCTTCTTGAGTGGCAGATATCAAAGGGCGTAAATGCAATAGTTGCCTGCGGAACCACAGGAGAAGGCTCAACACTTGATGATGATGAGCATAAGGCTGTGCTCAAATTTACCGTTGATACCGTAAAAGGCAGAATACCTGTAATAGCAGGCACAGGCTCAAATGATACGGCTTACGCAATAGAACTTACGAAATATGCCTGCGATATCGGTGCAGATGCAATGCTTCTTGTAACGCCTTATTACAACAAGGCCACACAAGGCGGACTGATAAAGTCATTTGAGGCAGTTGCCGATGCATCCACAAAACCGTGTATACTTTATAATGTTCCGTCAAGAACAGGCTGCAATCTTCTTCCGAAGACTGCTCTTGCTCTTGCAGATCATCCGAATATCGTTGCAATAAAGGAAGCAAGCGGCAACATCTCACAGATAGCAGAGCTGGCTTCACTCGTTGAAGGAAAAATGGATATTTATTCGGGAAATGATGATCAGATAGTTCCGGTGCTTTCGCTCGGCGGCTCAGGCGTTATTTCAGTGCTTTCAAATGTTATGCCGGCAGAGACGGTGGCAATGTGCGATAAGTTCTTTACGGGCGATGTTGCAGGAAGCAGAAAGCTTCAGCTCGACTTGCTTGCACTCACAAACGCACTCTTCTCTGAAGTAAATCCGATTCCGGTAAAGGCGGCTATGGCGGCAATGGGCTTCTGTAAGAACACGCTTCGTCTTCCTCTCACTTGTATGGAGCCTGAGCACGAAGCAAAACTGCTCGGTCTTATGAGAGAGCAGGGACTCAACGTCTGAATATAATGTCATAAGAGGTTTTAACATATGAGGATAATAATAAGCGGCGTCGGCGGAAGAATGGGCGCACAGTTGATAAAACTTGCTGAAAGCGGTTACAGAGGCAGCGAAGCGGTATGCGGATTCGATGTGCTGAAGGTGCAGGGAATGCCGTTCCCGTGCTACACAAGCTGGGATGACGTAACGGAAGATGCCGACTGCATAATAGATTTTTCAAATCACCTCGGAACAAAGGCTCTTCTTGACTTTGCCGTAAAGAAAAAGATAGCCGTTGTGCTTGCGACAACAGGCCACACGGAGGAAGAAAAGAAGCTGATAGAAGAAGCGGCAAAGAAAACTGCGATATTCCGTTCGGCAAATATGTCTCTCGGAGTAGCACTTCTTGTGGAACTTGCAAAGACTGCCGCAAAAACGATGCCCGAAGCTGATATTGAGATTGTGGAGACACATCATAACAGAAAGCTCGATGCTCCGTCAGGCACTGCTCTTATGATCGCAGAGGCAATTCAGAAGGTAAGAGAGAAAACAGAGCTTATTTTCGGCAGACACGGTCAGCATAAGAGAGAAAAGAATGAAATCGGCATTCATGCCATAAGAATGGGAAATGTGGTAGGTCAGCACGAGGTAATAATCGGCACTGACAACGAAACGATAACGCTGAAGCATGAGGCTCACGACAGGGCTCTTTTTGCAGAGGGCGCAATGGCTGCGGCGGAATTCATTTCGGGCAAGGCTCCGGGAATGTATTCCATGCAGGATATAATAAATGAATGAAGAAAGGATTTTGATATATGAGAATAGCAATATACGGTTACGGTAATCTCGGCAGAGGCTGTGAGCTTGCTGTTGCAAAGAATGAAGACATGGAGCTCGTGGGCATCTTTACAAGAAGAGAACCCTCAAAGCTTCACCCTGTTTCGGCAAACGTAAAGGTATGGCCGGCAAGTGATGTGCTTCTTCACAAGGATGAGGTCGATGTTCTTATCATCTGCGGAGGCAGCGCCACGGATCTTCCGGAAATGACACCTATGCTTGCAGAGCATTTCAATGTAATTGACAGCTTCGACACTCATGCACGCATTCCAGAGCATTATGCAAAGGTAAATGCGGCGGCAGAAGCATCCGGTCACACGGCAATGATTTCACTCGGCTGGGATCCCGGAATGTTCTCTCTCAACAGACTCCTTTCAAACGTTATTCTTACAGACGGAAACGATTACACATTCTGGGGCAGAGGCGTAAGCCAGGGTCATTCGGATGCCATCCGCAGAATTGACGGCGTAAAGGATGCAAGACAGTACACGGTTCCGATCGAATCGGCACTCAATGCCGTAAGAAACGGTGAAAACCCCACACTCAGCACAGGCGAAAAGCACACAAGAGAGTGCTACGTTGTTGCAGAAGAGGGTGCAGACAAGGCAAGAATTGAAAATGAAATAAAGACAATGCCTAATTACTTCGCTGATTATCAGACGACAGTTCATTTTATTTCGCAGGAAGAGCTTGACAGAGACCATAAGGGCATACCTCACGGCGGCTTTGTTATCCGCTCCGGATACACGGGCGAAAACAATGAGCATAAGCACATAATAGAGTACAGCCTGAAGCTTGATTCCAACCCGGAGTTCACAGCATCGGTTATTATCGCTTATGCAAGAGCTCTTTACAGAATGGCTTCAAGAGGCGAGACAGGCTGCAAGACGGTGTTTGATGTCAGACCGATCGATCTTTCGCTGATGCCGAGAGAAGAAGTAATAGCGCATATGCTTTGATGGTAAAAATGCCAGAAAGGATTTAATAATTATATGATAAAGGTACTCAAATTCGGCGGAAGCTCACTTGCAGATGCAGAGCAGTTCAAGAAGGTCGCCGCAATAATCAAAGAAGAGGACAGCAGAAGATACGTTGTTGCTTCAGCACCGGGCAAGAGAAACTCAGATGATACAAAGGTTACTGATTTGCTCCTCAAGTGCTACGAAATTTCCGCTTCAAAGGAAAAGTTTGACGATTTGTTCGTTAAAATCAAGGACAGATATAATGAAATAATAAATGAGCTCGGTATGGATATGACGCTTGAGGAGGAATTCCTCAACATCAGATTCGCTCTTCTGAACCATGTCGGCAGAGACTACATTGCAAGCCGCGGAGAATACCTTAACTCAAAGATACTTGCAGCTTACCTCGGCTTCCCGTTCATTGATGCGGCAGAGGGCGTATTCTTCCTCGAGAACGGCACATTTGATGCTGAAAAGACAAACGAGACGATGAAAGAGCTTCTTTCACGCTACGATCATGCTGTAATTCCGGGCTTCTACGGCTCAATGCCGAACGGCACGATCAAGACATTCTCAAGAGGCGGCTCTGATATCACAGGTTCAATAGTTGCAAGAGCAGTATCTGCTGATATTTACGAAAACTGGACAGACGTTTCAGGTATGCTTATGGCAGACCCGAGAATAGTTGATGATCCGAAGCCGATTGAGGAAATCACATATACAGAGCTTCGTGAGCTCTCCTATATGGGAGCATCCGTAATGCACGAGGATGCAATATTCCCGGTAAGAAAAGCAGGAATCCCGATCAACATCAGAAATACCAATTGCCCGTCAGATAACGGTACAATGATCGTTCCGAAGGCAACATCCGTACCGGATGAGGTCATCACAGGTGTAGCCGGCAAGAAGGGATTTACGGCGATATTCGTTGAGAAGGATATGATGAACTCCGAGATAGGCTTCGGCAGAAAGGTGCTTGAGGTAATCGAGAAGCACGGAATCTGCTTTGAACACCTCCCGTCCGGAATCGACACTATGACTGTTGTCGTAAATTCACAGGATATCAAGGAAGTCAAGGGCAATGTAACGGCGGAGCTCGTTAAGGCGGTTGATCCTGATTCAATCACACTCTTTGAAAACCTCGCACTCATCGCAGTAGTTGGTCGAGGCATGATAAGAAACGAAGGTACAGCTATGAGGATATTCAAGGCACTTGCAGAAGCAAAGGTCAATATCCGAATGATCGACCAGGGCTCAAGCGAGCTCAATATCATTATCGGCATTGAAGAAAGCGATTATCAGAAGGCAATAAGAGCAATTTACGCTGAATTTGTAAAATAATATGATAGCAGATAACGTAACGGTAAAAGGCAGCCGACTTTATTTTGCAGGACAGGATACTGTCGGGCTCGCAGAGAGATACGGAACACCCTGTTACCTCATCGATGAGGATAAGGTCAGAGAAAAATGCCGCATTTATAAAAAGGCGTTTGAGAAATACTTCCCGAAGGGCTCATATCCGCTTTATGCAAGCAAGGCACTTTCCTTTGCAAGGATGTACGGAATTATCAACGAAGAGGGCTTCGGAACTGATGTTGTGTCATCCGGTGAGATATTTACGGCAAAGAAGGCAGGCTTTCCGCTTGAAAAGGCTTATTTCCATTCAAACAACAAGACTGATGAGGACATCAGATTTGCAATCAAGTGCGGTGTAGGCTTTTTTGTGGTGGACAACAGAGAAGAGCTTGAAGCAATAAATGACATTTCAGACGAATTGAACGTTAAATCAAGGATACTTCTTCGTCTGACACCTGGAATTGATCCGCATACATTTGCGGCAGTTTCCACTGGCAAGGTTGATTCAAAGTTCGGCTCGGCGATCGAAACAGGTCAGGCAGAGGAGATAGCTGTTTATGCGCTCACGTTGAAGAATATTGAGCTTGAGGGCTTTCATTGTCACGTCGGCTCACAGGTTTTTGAGGCGGATGTGTTTATTGATGCCTCTGCAATAATGCTCGGCTTCATTGCAATGATGGAGAAAAGGCACGGCTACAAGACAAAGCAGTTTGATCTCGGCGGCGGAATAGGCGTAAGATATACTGAAAAGGATCCTGAATGCGGCATAGATTCGATCATCGGCAGAATAGCTGATGAAATGAACAAAAAGGCGGAAGAATACGGAATTTCTCTGCCTGAAATACATATGGAGCCGGGCAGAAGCATAGTTGCAGATGCGGGAATGACGCTTTATTCGGTAGGAACTGTGAAGAGGATCCCCGGCTACAAGAATTACGTTTCCATTGACGGAGGAATGACGGACAACCCGAGATTTGCGCTTTACCGCTCTTCCTACACGCTTTTTGCGGCAAACAAAATGGACGAGGAGTGCAGTATGTGTGCTTCGGTAGTCGGAAGATGCTGTGAAAGCGGAGATATCATCCAGGAGAACGTGATGCTTCCCGAAAGCATGAAAAGGTATGATACCATAGCTGTGCTGACTACGGGTGCATACAATTATTCAATGGCATCCAATTACAACAGGGTCGCAAGACCGCCGGTTATTATGCTGAAAAACGGTACAAGCTATGTTGGAGTTGAAAGGGAATCCCTTGAGGATATAGTAAAAAACGATATGTAAAAACAGAAAAACGGCGATTGACCGGTGTTCTGAAGGACGTTTATATGGATAAAACGGTGTTACCTGACAAGGCTGCACCGTTTTCTTTTTGTCGACTGATGCTTGTGATGGCAGAGCTGTTTATGATTATATTTTTCCATGAGAAAAAGAAATATTCACAATGAATAAATCGAGAAAAAACCTGATATTTCAGGGTTTTAGTGTAAAGTCTTGACTTTTATATTTGTTGTGATATAATATAGATTACATTATTGATGATATTGTGTAAGCAAGATGATTTTATGTCTTTATTGATGATTATCAGATATCAGTACAGCCGGTCGCCGACTGACTATGAGCTGATGAAACCGTTAAATGATGATTTAAGTAATATCAAGAAAAAATGGAGGAAAAAACAAAATGAGAAAGAGAATTTTATGTCTTGTTCTTTGCGTTGTGCTATGTCTGACATTGATGCCGACAATTGCGCTTGCGGCAGATGCAACAGAACTGCCAGAATTGCAGAACGTACATCTGTCTTCAGATGGCGTGCTGACGTTCGATCCGGTCATCACGACGGAAACGAGCAAGGTGATCTACGAATACAACGTCACCAGAACGAAGCCGACGGGCGGCGCCTCGGGCGGTCCGCAGAGACCCGAGACGACGTTCAACGTAAAGGAATACATTGACAGCCACGGCTGGGGAGAGGGCACTTACACGGTGTCCGTTGCCGCAAATACGGATTACCGTGACAGCGCCTTCAGACCGCTCACAAAAATGTGGAAGGGCACCTATCTCTATTACAGCGATCCCGACAGAGATCTGGGTGTCTGGGTCAACGGGCAGCAGTTCACGATGGGAAATGCCAAAACGGGCATCCCTTGCGGGAGCGGCAAGGCGACCCTTGACACGACGACCAGCCCATTTACCCTGATCCTCGATCACGCCGTCATCAATAACGAGTACCGATGGACAAACAGCGGTCTCGTATATTACTGCGGAATTTTCGGCAACAGTTTTGCGCCGGAAGGCACACCGAATATAAATATCAAGGTCATCGGCGACTGCTCTATCAATGTTACCGAAAAGACAGGCCTCTATACTGAAAATAACGGTATTTTCTTCAACGGCAGTGTCAATCTATTCGGGGACGGGTCGCTGACGATCAACGTGGGCAACTCGGATAAGCGCGCAAGCGGTATCTACACCCCGCATCTGAGCGTGAAAGACGTTACGCTGAAGATCGACTCCGACGGACTTGCTCTGGGATGGGGGTCCATCAGTTCTTCCGCTGACTTTAACAATGCGGAGATGACGCTGCGCGGAGACAGTGTCTACGACGGCAGCAGCAAAGTGACGTTCACCGGCTACGCACCGGAAAGGATCCTCGTTTCCGGGAACAGAGACGGCAACGGTGCCGCGATGTGGGACGGGACCGTGTACGCTCTGGGCAAATCACAGTATTTGAGCGCTTCCACCGCGATCCCTTTTGAGATCTTCGGTACGCCCTTCGCGGGGAATACCATCATTGCAGGCGGAAGCAGCAGCGAAGATCTGATGATGGACTTCTTTGACGATCGTCTGGTGCCCTATCAGGGAACCCAGTACGGCAGATGGATCCTCACCTCCGCGGACGGGACCGAAACCGTTCTGACCCCGACCTCCTGCAGCGATTGCGACATCACGCTCAGAATCCAACAGTCCTGGATCGGCAGCACGATCCGTGCGGAGTTCCGGCGTGACGACGGCAAAAAATACGTTTCCGATCCCGTGACGGTCATTCGCAAAGCGTCGAGCAGCAACTTCAGGATAAACGGTCTGGATTACGAGATCATTGACACCAACCACGGGTATATCGCCATGCTGACGGGGCCGGACGATCTTTCGGGAAGATTGGAGATCCCGTCGGAGATCCTGACCGGCGACCGTATGTGGATCCCCGTCACGAAGATCAAAGACGGGATGTTTATGGGCAACAGCAATGTGACCGCCGTGATCATGCCGGACAGCGTGACGGATATTGGTCTGAGTCCCGCGTTTGTCGCCTGCACCGGTCTGAAGGAACTCCGCCTGTCCGACAATCTGGCAAAGATCAACAGCAGTTCTCTGAACGGCTGCACGAATCTTGAAAACGTGAATATCCCCGCCTGCTGGACGGAGATCCCGAGCGGGATGTTCTTCGGCTGCGTAGGATTGAAGGAACTGACGATCCCCGGCAATATCCGCGAGATCCCGAACGGGCTCCTGCGCGGCTGCAGAGGGCTGGAAAAGGTCACCATTGAGAGCGGCGTGACGGAGATCGGCGCCGAGGCGTTCTATCAGTGCAAGAAACTCGAATCGATCAATATCCCCGACGGCGTGACCGCGATCGGTGCAAACGCGTTTTATCAGTGCGAAAGCTGCCACGATTGGGGCGATACCGTTGACGGCACGCTGGTCCTGCCCGATACGCTGACTTCCATCGGTGCGCACGCCTTTGATACCTGCGGCGCGCTGAAACAGGTGACGATCCCCGCAGGCATCACGGAGATCCCTGAGGGCACTTTCAACAATGACCAGTATCTGCAGAAGATCACGATCCCTGCATCCGTCACTGACATCGGGGACAATGCGTTCAATGGCGTCGCCTACTTCGCCGGCAAGCTGACTGTCGAATATGCCGGCTCCGCGGAACAGTGGATGACGCTCATCAGCGATGAGCATTGCGGCACGGGCAACGATAAACTGAAAAATGCCAATCCGATGTTCATTCCCGACACCTTCTACGGGGTCTATGTCAACGGAGTGCAGTTCGATAACATCAACTCCGTTCTGGGCATTGACTGCGGTAGCGGTAAGGCATATCTCGATGTGAGCAAGACCCCCTATGTCATTACGCTGGACAACGCAACGATCACGACCGCGTTTGAACATGACAAAAGCTTCAGCGGCATTTACGGCAACAGCCATCTTGCGGGCAGCGTCGGCAGCTGCAATATCAAGCTGATCGGGAATAACGTGATCGATATGCCTGCGATCGATCTGCCCGTCGGTCCCGGTGCCGCCTACACGAATTACGGCATCAACTTTAACGGCACGGTGAACATCAGCGGCCCCGGCTCTCTTTCCATT
>JAZQMY010000052.1:0-28001 GCA_045627045.1 Clostridia bacterium
ACGCCCTTGCTTTCGAGAATATCAGGATAAATCGTACCCTGTGCGAGGAACTCCACGCCTTCAAGCTTGTGTGCTTCTTCAGCAAATACGTCGATGAATTCAGCACCGATTATTTTACGCTTCTGTTCAGGATCGCTTACGCCGGCAAGCTTATTGAGGAAACGGTCTGTTGCATCAACGTTAATGAGATTTGCGTTCATCTGATTACGGAATACCTCGATTACCTGCTCGGGCTCTCCTTTACGGAGAAGACCATGGTTAACGTGAACACATACGAGCTGCTTTCCGATTGCCTTGATGAGAAGCGCTGCAACGACAGACGAGTCAACACCGCCTGAAAGTGCAAGAAGAACTTTCTTGTCTCCAACCTGTTTTTTGATAAGGCTGATTTGTTCGTCAATAAATGCTTGTGCGAGTTTTTCATTGTTGATACGAGCCATCGTATCAGGTCTTTTATTGTTCTGCATATATAAAACCTCCTAATATTAAAGAAAAAACGTTTGGAGTTTTCCTTTTGTCAAATTTTATCTGGTTATGTCGGCGAGAGAGAAAGGGATTACTTTTTTCAGATCATCAATTTTCAACTCTACCTGATAGCCAATCTTTCCGGCACTGAAAAGTATTGTGTCAAAATTGAGCGTGCTTTCGTCAATGACTGTCGGAAAGAATTTTTTCATTCCTATCGGCGAGCAACCGCCGTGAATATATCCGGTAAGGGGGAGAAGCTCCTTTGCTTTGAGCATTTCGATGTTTTTCTCATGTACAAGAGAAGCCGCTTTCTTCAGATCAAGCTCACGGGAGATTGGAATCACGAAAACATAATTTTTTTTTGATGCGCCTACGGTAACGAGTGTTTTGAATGTTCTGTCCGGATTCTGACCGAGAACGGCAACGATTTCAGGACCGTTGACAGCATCAGTGTCATAATAGTAATGTGCCTCGTAGCTGACCTTTTTCTGGTCGAGAATGCGCATTACGTTTGTTTTTTCAGCAGGCATATTATGCCACCTCCGATGTTAGAAAAAAGAATCAGCGTGAGAAATTGAATTTCCACGCTGAAATGTCTGTTATTTAATTAGCCGAGGTTGTGCCATACGTCCTGAACGTCATCGTTATCTTCAAGATTATCGATCATCTTCATGAACGTTTCTGACTTTGCTTCGTCAAGCTCAACTGTATTCTGCGGAACCATTCCGAGCTCGGCAGATATAATGTTGTACTTGCCTGCTTCTGCGTAAGCCTTGCTTACTGCGGCGAAATCTTCAGGTGAAGTATATACAGTTACGAGTGTATCTTCGATGTTTACGTCTTCAGCACCGCTGTCGAGAGCGAACATTGTGATCTCATCCTCATCAACGTCTTCAACGTCCTCAAACTCGATTTCGATTATACCCTTCTTGTCGAAGAGATAAGAAACGCAGCCGTTAGCGCCGAGGTTTCCGCCGAACTTATCGAAGAGATGTCTTACATCGCCTGCTGTACGGTTTCTGTTGTCTGTAAGTGTGCTTACGATAACTGCGACACCGCCTATGCCGTAGCCTTCGTATGTAACTTCTTCGTAGTTGATGTTGCCAAGCTCACCTGCAGCTTTTTTGATGGAACGCGTGATTGTATCGTTAGGCATATTGTTTGCTTTTGCCTTTGCAACAGCGTCTCTCAGACGAGCATTGCTGTCAGGATCAGGGCCGCCTTCTTTAACTGCAACAGCGATTTCCCTGCCTATCTTTGTGAACGATCTGCCTTTAACGGCATCCGTCTTTTCCTTTTTTCTCTTGATGTTAGCCCATTTTGAATGTCCTGACATATATTTACTGACCTTTGCTTATCTTTAGTAACAGGATAAGCGATCCTTTCACTATTATAAATTCATCTGTATTATTTTATCACAAAATAACAAAATTGTAAATACCTTTTCTGAAAAAAAGCTCATTTAGTCCTATCAATCCACAGTTTGGAATGGAATAAGCCCGTGAAAGACACAACAAACAAGCTGCTCAACCACCGACATAAACAAAACACCCGAAGCAGTTCGGTCTGCCTCGGGTGCCGGAAATAAAACTGAATCAATATCAGATGAGCTTATATTCTTTATCCTTTTCGGTATCAAGAACAAAATGCTTGTTATTTGCAAGTATATCAAGCTTATTGCCGTAAACGGATTTAACTGTAAGTTTCGTAACGATGCCTTCCTTCCATTCACAGGAAACCTCAAAGCCGCCTCTTGCCATAAGTCCTTTGAATGAACCGTTTTTCCATGAATCCGGAAGAGCAGGGAGGATATTGACGAATCCCTCGTGGCTCTGGATGAGCATTTCGGCGATACCTGCAGTAGCACCGAAGTTACCGTCGATCTGGAACGGAGGATGGCTGTCGAACATATTGCTCTGCGTGCTCTTCTTGAGGATGGCTTCAACGTTTTCACCGGACTTGTTTCCCTCACGGAGTCTTGCGTAGAAATTGATGATCCAAGCACGGCTCCAGCCTGTATGACCGCCGCCGTTTGAAAGTCTTCTTTCAAGTGTCTTTGCAGATGCGGCAAAAAGCTCGGGAGTCTTTGTGCAGGTAATTCTGTCTGAAGGATGGAGAGCGTAGAGGTTTGAAACGTGTCTGTGACCGGGCTCGACCTCATCAAAATCCTCGATCCATTCCATGAGCTGACCGTATTTGCCTATTCTGAGCGGCGGAAGCTGATCACGAAGCTCGATCATTTTTCCTGCAAATTCGCTGTCGATTCCGAGAATATCTGAGCAATCCTTTACCATTGTGAAGAGGTCATAGAGGATGGAGTTATCCATTGTAGGTCCGGGTGACATGGCAACTTCTTCGTGAGTATTGGGATCAAAGAATGAGTTTTCGGGAGAGTTTGAAGGACAGGTAACCATCCAGCCTGTATTCGGATCACGCACAAGGAAATCCTCGAAGAACTCCGCACTGCCCTTGATAACAGGATAATACTCCTTGAGGAATTCTTTGTCTTCCGTAAAGAGATAAT
Source organism: Clostridia bacterium (assembly GCA_045627045.1). Classification (GTDB taxonomy): domain Bacteria; phylum Bacillota; class Clostridia; order HGM11327; family HGM11327; genus SIG351. The sequence continues at coordinate 2,993 of JAZQMY010000052.1, forward strand.
GCTCCCAGATGTGGCGGCAGCACCATGCGCCGGCACACATGAACGCACCCCATGAAGGAGCTTCGCCCGGAGCAGTGAAGCCCCACGGATTTGTTACCGTATGAGCGACCCAGCCTCTGCAGCCGTATGTTTCATCGGCAGTTCTCTTGCCCCATTCGGAGAGAAGCTTGATGTAGTTGAAGAACTGGTCCGCAAATTCGGAAAGATTTGTTATTTCGGCAGGCCAGTAGTTCATCTGGATGTTTATATTTATGTGATAGTCCGAGTTCCACGGAGCGATGTAATCCTTGCACCAGATACCCTGAAGGTTTGCAGGGAGGACACCTCTTGAAGATGAAACGAGAAGATATCTGCCGAACTGGAAGTAGAGCGAAACAAGACCTAAATCGCCCTCCGGAGCAAGAAGTCTTTCGTTTGTCGGGATGCTTTCTCTGTCATCGGAAATGAGTGCAATGTCGGCTCTGTCCATATATTTTCTGAAGTAAGCCTTGTGCTCGTTCATCATTTCATCAATATCTGCATTTGCGGCAGCGTCGATTGTTTTAAGACAACGATCGAGCGGAGAAGACTTATCGACGTAATCTGTTGCTATGGTTGAATAGATGACACAACCGAAATCCGTATCGATCTTTCTGATAACAACGGCATAGTTTTCGCCCTTTCCGTCGTGATGAGAGCCTGTAACGGTAATTGTGTTGTTGTCGATATATTTTATGTCTGACGGTGCGTTGGGATCGTTTCTTTCGTATCTCAACTTGAGCCCGTCCGTATTTCCCGTAATCTTCACGGCAATCACATTGTACTTGTAGGAAGCAAAATATTCACGCTTTTCGCCGTCAAATTCCGTTGATGCGATACCGTTTTCTATATCAAGCTGTCTTCTGTATGAAGCTGTTTCTCCGTGAGCCTTTTCGATATAGAGCTCGCCTGCGGTCTGATAAGAGCCATAGTGACCGTTTACTAACGTTGTGTGGCTGCCTTCGTCGCCGCATACAAGATATTTTCCACAAAGCTCCTGTGCTTTTGCATATTTTTTTTCAAAAATCAGCTGCTGAAGCTCGGGCAGATGAGCCTTGAGCTCAGGGTTTTCTGCATTCTTGCTGAATCCTGACCAGAGAGTCTCTTCGTTGAGTTGAAGCTCATCGCAGTCAACTCCGCCGAAAACCATTGCACCGAGAATACCGTTGCCGATAGCGAGCGCATCGTTCCAGTCTTTTGCGGGTTTGTTATACCAAAGAATACTTTTCATGTTGTTGAAATAACCTTTCTTTTGTTGTCAGATATTCATTTTGAAAAGCTTGTAGAAGAGCTCTTCAAATTCTTTTTTATCTCCGCTTGCGGCAAGAGTGATGTTGCCGCCCGAATTGTCGGTTCTTAAAAGCCCTTGCTCTTCAAGAACGTGCCTTGTGTGAGCCGCAGTGCCTTGTGCACCGTTGAAAAGCGTCACATTTTCATCGAACATTCGTTCGATTTCACCCCGGATGAAGGGATAATGTGTGCACCCGAGCACGATCGAGTCAATATTTCTGCCTTTCAGAGGAGCAAAAAGCTCAATAAGGTAATCATCCAGCTCTTTTCCCGAAACGATTCCTTTTTCGATCATCCCTGCAAGCCTTGGGCAAGGGAGCGGTATGATTTCGGCTTTGTTCTTATAACGTTCCGTGAGAGCCACATATTTACCCTCGGAAAGTGTAGCAGGGGTTGCCATTACAACTACCGTAGGATGCTCCTTCTGAAGCACAGCAGGCTTGATGGCGGGCTCAACGCCTATTACTGCGATATCGCTGTAAATTTTCCTCAGATCGTTTATGGCAATGCTTGTTGCCGTGTTGCAGGCAACAACAAGAGCCTTGATTCCCGAATTGACAAGCATTGCGGCGTTTCTCAGCGTCAAATCGTGTATGAAGCCGTGATCCTTGGAGCCGTAGGGAGCGTTTCCCGTGTCACCGAAATAGATATAATCCTCATCCGGCATCTGCTTTATCAGCTCTTTCAGAACGCTGATTCCGCCTACTCCCGAATCAAATACGGCGATAGGGCGGTTTTTCAGTAATGAATTATCATTTGTCATTGAAATGTTTTGCGACCTTTTCAAGATGTTTGATTATATTAAGATGCTGAGGGCAAATGCTCTCGCACTGTCCGCAACCGATACATTCACTTGCTTTTCCGTATTTTTCCGTAAGATTCATGTAATATGTGAATTGCGGCTTCCAGCCTTTTTCCTTGCATTCCTTCAGGTCAACGTTATATAACGAGAAGTACTTCGGAATGGGAATATTCATAGGACAGCCTTCCGTGCAGTATGAACAGCCCGTGCAGGGAATTTCTATATTTGAGTTGATGATATCAAGAACTTTATTTATTGTGTCATGCTCGCTCTCATCAAGCGGTCTGAAGTCGGACATAAAGCTTGTGTTGTCGAGCATCTGCTCAAGATTGCTCATTCCGCTGAGAACCACCATAACGTTTTCAAGGCTTGCGGCAAACCTGATTGCCCATGAAGAAACGGACATTTCAGGCGCCTTTGCTTTGAAAAGCTTTTCTGCTTCCTCGGGAACCTTTGCGAGCGTGCCGCCCTTGACAGGCTCCATTACGATAACCTTCTTGCCGTGTCTTACGGCACATTCGTAGCACTTGCGAGACTGAATTCCTTCATTGTCCCAGTCAAGATAGTTTATCTGGAGCTGGACGAAGTCAAACTCAGGATGCTCCGTCAGAACCTGTTCAAGAAGATCTGCATTGTCATGGAATGAGAAGCCTATGTTTTTTACGAGACCTGATTTTTTCTTTTCGATGATCCAGTTGAAGCAATCAAGCTCTTCGTATCTTGCGTAATGAGAGCTGTTTATATCGTGGAGAAGATAGTAATCGAAAAAATCAACTCCGGTTTTTTCTCTTTGTATATTGAAAATCTTGTCCCTGTCCTCAAGCGTTTTGACAAAACCGCAATGAAGCTTTGTGGCGAGAGTATAGCTGTCTCTCGGATATCTGTCAACGAGAAACTCCTTGACTGCGTTCTCACTGCTGAAAGCACAGTACATCCATGCAGTATCAAAGTAAGTGAAGCCTCTCTCAAGGAAAATGTCGACCAACTTCTTTGAAAGCTCAATATCAATGCTTGAAGCTGAATCCTGATTTTTGAGCGGAAGCCTCATGAGACCGAAACCTAATTTTTTCATTTGCCTTGTCCTCCGTTAATTTTTATTATTTGTCAGAATATGCTTTTAACCGAATGCCGCATCAAGTGCCATCATCAGCACAAAACCGAAAGTGAATGAAACGGTTGAAGCAATACTATTATTTTGCTCCGAAAGAAGCTCATTTGTAACCACGAACATCATTGCTCCTGCGGCAAATCCGAGAAGATAAGGTAGGAGAGGGGTGATCAGTCCGGAGAGGAGCACCGTGATGAATCCTGCAATGGGCTCAACTATGCCTGACAGAATGCCTCCTATGCAGGCTTTGCCTTTTTTTATCCCTTCGGCGGCAAGCGGCATTGAAATAATGGCACCCTCCGGAAAATTCTGAATCGCAATGCCGACCGGCAAAGCTATTGCAGCGGAAAGCCGCAGAATGTCGGCAGATGATGATGCCGCAAAAACGGCACCCACAGCCATACCTTCGGGAATATTGTGCAGAATAACTGCTATTACGAGCATTGCCGTCTTTTTCGGCGTATTATTACCGCTTGGCGAGAGCAATGTCTCGGGAACAAATCTGTCTGTGAGCATAAGCAACGCCATTCCGATAATAAATCCGATTGCGGCAGGAACGAATGCGAAAGCATCGGGAAACGATGACTTTTCGATTGCAGGAACAAGCAGACTCCAGAACGATGCCGCAGTCATTATGCCTGCAGTGAATGAGAGGAGCGGTGCATGCATCTTTTCGTATGTGCCTTTTTTCAGAAAAAATACGGAAAATGAGCCAAGACTTGTTCCGATGAACGGAATTATCAGACCCAGGACGGTTATCCAATTCATATTATATCATACCTCCGGATACTATGCAAGAATAAAGAGAAATTTTACATTCGGAACATAGTATGCGGCGGAATGAAAGCCTGCGCAGCGAAAAAGGCTTTTGGAAAGCTTGTTTTGCCTTGAAAGACGGAAGAATTTATAAAATTATAATAAATCCTCTTTTGGCTTTTTAGTCTGTCAGATCAATGAATTCGGAAATGTCGCTTCCGTCCAGAGCCATCATAAGCCTGAACAATGGCTGTTCTTCACCGATAAGGGAAATAAGAACCTCGTCTTCGCTCCATTCACAGGAAAAGTTGCTTTCATCGACATTCTTGCCGTCATTGGCTATTTTGCCGTTATAAACCGATATTTTTTTGTTGCCGCTTCTGAGCACGACTTTGATTTTGGTGCTTCCGAACGGGAACTCAGGTGTTCCTATCTGCTGAAGATCGAGATGGTATTTTCCGTCTTCGGAGGTAAAGCTTGCTACGTCATTTGGACGATAATCAGAGTTGTAAATGAAGATCGCGATGAAGGCAACCAGACAAGCAACCAGAGCAGCTACTGCTATAAGAATGATTTTTACGGATTTTTTCATAATATTTATTTTCCTTTACTGAGAATTACAAGAGTTTCCATGTGTTTTGTATTCGGGAACATATCGTAGCCTGTTGCTTTTTCAACGGTATATCCACCTGACATGAGCGTTTTCAGATCATCTGCAAGGCTATCGGGGCCGCATGAAAGATATATGATCTTTCCGGGCATCTTTTTGAGGATAGATCTGCAAACCTGCGGGCCGAGACCTTTTCTCGGAGGATCAACGAAGAAAACTGAATTTTCCCTGACCTCGAGCCTGGGGAGAATGTTGTTGCAGTCGCCGCAGACAAAGTTTATTTTATCGGATACTCCGTTCTTTTCAGCGAGCTCCTTTGCATCTTCGACGGCTTTTACCACAATCTCGGTTGAGGTAACGTCAAACCCGTTTTTTGCAAAAAGAATGCTTGTGAGTCCGATTCCGCTGTACAAATCTACGACCTGTGACGGAGCGCTTTCTTTTACGGCGCTTACTACATCAGCATAGATTCTTGATGCGATGTGTTCATTGACCTGAAAGAATGAATTCGGGCTGAGGGAGAAGCTGATTCCGAGAAGACTGCTTTCCAGCTTGTTCTTTCCGTCGATGTGAATAAATCTTTCGCTGAAAACTTTACTGTTTTCCTGCGTATTGATATTCAGCCAGAGAGAAACGGAATCAAAGCTTGCCGTGAGGGCATCATAGAGACTGTCAAGACATCTTACGTTTTCTCTTGCAACTATGGTGACCATCAGATTTCCGTCGAGATATCTGCAAACCGCAAAGCGGAGAAGACCTTCGTTATCCCATGGCTTGAATGCAGTGAGGTGATTGTCGCCTGCCCATTCGTTAAGCGTTTCAACGAGCGTCCGGAACCACTGTCCGTGAAGGAGACATTTCTTTACGGGGATAACGCGGTGAGTTTCTTCATTGAAGAAGCCGACAAGAGCTTTTCCACCTACATCTGTGAATGCAAGATGAACCTTGTTTCTGTATCCGAAGGGCTTGCCTTCTACGAATCCGTCAACTGATACACCTGCTTTTTTGAGTGCTTCGGAGAGCATTGCCTTTTTTCTGATAATCTGTGAATTGTAGGATGAATGCAACAAATTACAGTTCGAACATTCGTTAAAATAAGGGCAGGAGACGTTGACTCTGTCCTTTGAAGCAGTGATTATCTTTGAGGGTGTGTAGATATAATCCAGAGCACGTTCCTTGTTCTTGAAGTTCGGAAGCTCGACCTCTACTCTTTCACCTTCAAGTACATTCTTTACGAGATATTTTGTTCCCTTGAATTCGGAAACGCCTCTGCACTCGTTATCAAGGTAATCAATATTGAGCTTCTTGAATTTTCTGCTCGGTTCTTTCTTGAAATAAGGCTTCTTTGCACCGTTTCTTTCAAACTTTTTTTCGGGCTTTCTGCCTGAAAATTTTCTATCTGAAAATACTTTTTTTTCTTCCATTTTTTCTTCTTTCATAATTGACGTTTTGAATTGATCGTCTTCTGACGGGATTGAGCCTTATTTGCTCAAGCCCTGATGATTTATTATATTGCAGGATGAAAAGTGATGTCGCAAGGACATCGCTTTTCATTGGATGCATTGTATTCGAATTGATAGAGATTTGAGTTTTTTATGATGTATTACCTCCGGGATAAAACCGTATCCCGGAGGCGATAAAATGCTTTTATATTTGCTTACTTACCGTATTTACGGCGATAAGCCTCGTCCCATGCCTTCTGCTGTTCTTCGGTTTCGATGATGAGCCCCGGCACGGGAACGGGATTTTCATTTTCGTCAAGGGCGACCATTATGAAGTGTGCTTCGTTGATGAGCGTCTGCTCACCGGAAAGCTCCTCAACGTATGCCTTGACGTTGATATCCATTGATGTTTTTCCCACAAAGCAAACCTCTCCCGTAATAACGAGCGTGTCATTTGCGTATGCAGGCTTTTTGAATTCAAGTCCCTGAACGGATACCGTGGTAACATTTCTGTTTGAATGTCTTCTGGCGGTTACGGCGGCGACTATGTCCATCCAGCTCATAAGAGTTCCGCCGAAAAGACGGTTATATCCGTTTATATTTGCCTGTGTCAGAACCTGCACGTGAGTTGTGCGGGATTCTGACACTGTTTTTTTGCTTTTTACGTCACTCACGACGGATGCTCCTTAGCCATACTTATGTATAGATCAGAGAAGACCTGAAATAAGGATTACGAGAATAAGAAGCGGGAGCACATACTGGAGGTACCACTTGATGAGCTTGCTCTTGGAAAGCTTGATACCTTTGCCTGTGTTGACTTCTTCAAGGTAGTTGTCGTATTTCCAGCCCCACTTTGAAACGCAGAAGAGGAGGTATACCAAAGCACCGATAGGAAGGAGAAGGTTGCTTACGATGAAGTCTTCAAGATCCATGATTCCGAGGCCGCATATCGTGATGTCGCTCCAGATGTTGAAACTGAAAACGCATGGGAGGCTCGCAACCAATACGAAGAAGATGTTGATGATGATGGCTTTCTTTCTGCTCCAACCGAAGTTATCTGTGCAGCTTGCAATGAGTGCTTCAAATACGGCAATAACTGTTGAGAAGCTTGCAAACGTCATGAAGAGGAAGAAGAGAGTACCCCAGATTCTTCCGCTGTTCATGTTGATGAATACGTTAGGAAGTGTCTGGAAGATGAGGTTAGGACCTGCATCAGGCTGAACACCGTATGCGAAGCAAGCAGGGAAAATGATGAGACCACTGCAGATAGCAACGAATGTATCGAGGATGATAACACGGATCGATTCGCCTGTGAGTGAATAATCTCTTGACATATAGCTGCCGAAGATTTCCATTGAACCGATACCGAGGCTCAATGTGAAGAATGCCTGGTTCATTGCGGCTGTAATTACGTTGAAGAGACCTACATTCTGAACGGCTTCCCAGTTAGGTACGAGGTAGAACTTGAGACCTTCGCCGCCGCCGGGGAGAAGGATGGATCTTACCGCAAGAACGATGATGAGCACGAGCAGGCAAGACATAACGATTTTGTTGACCTTCTCAAGACCCTTCTGGAGACCGAAGCAGAGAACTACGAAACCGCAGACTACTGTGATGGCGAGCCAGAGGATAAGCTCTGAAGGACTGCTTACGAGATTGCCGAATACTGCGGAAACTTCCTCAGTTGTTGTTATGGAATCAAATGTTCCGGTAAGGAACTTCCAGAAGTAGCCTACCATCCAGCCTGATACTGTGGTGTAGTACATCATCAGGATGTAACAGCCTATCATACAGACGATACCGTGAATGTGCCACGGGCTCTTTTTCGGCTCAAGAGCCTGGAAGGCTCTCATTGCTGTGCTCTTTCCGGCACGACCGACTGCATACTCCATTGTCATTACAGGCAGACCCATAATAACGAGGAAGAGCAGATAGAACAATACGAAAATACTTCCGCCGTTCTGACCTGTGACATAGGGGAAACGCCAAACGTTTCCTATGCCGATGGCGCAACCTGCACTTACGAGCAGGAAGCCAAGACGAGATTTAAAATTTTCTCTTAACATGTTTTTTCCCTTTTCTTTTTTTATTTTGGCAGGCAATGCCTGCTTATTTTCTTTTGTTAACTGCTTCAATCAGCGACCGATGTTATCTTTCCCTGAAAGAAGTATTCTTTTCAGCTTTACACCTACGAAGTCAGCAAGCACGAGCTTGATTGCATCCGGAATAATGAACGGAACCACACAGCTCATAAGCGCCGCACCGAAGGATATGCTTCCCGTGGTGTTGTAAACGGATACGAACCACACTGTTCCTGCGGCATAGCAAATGATGAGTGCCGTGAATGAAATTATCATTCGTGATGCAAATGACTTGCAAAAGTGCTTTTCAAACAGAATATACACTGTGCCTGAAAGGAGAAAGCCTATTATATACCCGCCGGTAGGTCCGAGAATCCTTCCTATTCCTCCTGTGAAGCCCGAAAAAACAGGAAGTCCTGCCACTCCCATAAGGATGTACACTGCGATTGATGCGGTGCCGAGTTTTCCTCCGAGAAAGTTCAGCAGAAGAAATACCGCAAATGTCTGCAGAGTGAACGGAACAGTGAAGGGCACTGTTATCCACGAGCAGATGACAAGAATACCTGTTCCTGCGGCGGCAAACGTGAGCTTTTTCGTCTTTTCCGTCATGACACTATACCGTAACCGCTCCTTGAAAGCGCATCAAGTGCTTTTTCGTAGTTTTCCGATTTAGTAAGAATGTAATCCGTATCGTATGTGGATACGGCGAAAAGCCCGATTTTGTTTTCTGCAAGGATACCTGAAATATCAGCAAGAATTCCTATCAGCGAGAAATCAAGCGTGCCTTCTATGCGAAAACATTTCCACGAATCGTCACGGACAAGAACATTATCAGGCACTTTTTCGGTACGGCAGACGAGTGAAAGCTCGTTATCGGTTTTCCCGACAAAGCAGAATTCGTCCAGAAGTAGGGACGAGGCTATTTCCTTGACCTTGCAGACAGAGAATTCGCCCGTAATCTTTTTTACTGTCAGATTCATAGTAATTTCTGATTTACTTTTCTTCTTTCCAGTATCTTGAGCCGTCTCTTTCTCTGCCCATGAACTTATAGTCAATGAGCTCTCTTCTGATCGTTTCGGCATCCGGGAAAGAAATGCAGTTGCGGATAATTTCCGTTACTTCCTTCTGTGTGTAATCCTTGCCTGCCTCGAATTTTTCTGCAATTCTGTAAAGAGCGAGCTGTCTCAGGGGCTGCTTTGAAGGATACTGCTTGAGTAAACCGTTTTCATCATAATAACGTGCCGCTTTGGCAATCGTTGCTTCATCAAATTCCATTTGATATTCCTCCGATATTGTATAAAAAATATAGCTGATTCCGCTGACGGAATCGGCAGATTGTGCAATCAATATTGCCCGGAATCAACACAGAGCTATATTTTACGCATTATGTATTATTATATCACATAATAGAAAAATACTCAATGTATAAGTTGAAACTTTTTACAAAAAATCTGTTTTTAATAATTATAAAAGAGAAATCTGTTCCCGGGCAGGCTTAAGTTTTCAATATGGCATTGTGTTAGTTGAAAATATATGGTATAATAATGAAAATGGGTTGGTATGCCATTTTCATTACAGTAAGCCTTGAAACGGCAGAAGAATAAAGGAGGACTTGCTTATGAAAGCAAAAACAGTTCGACAAATACTGACTTTGGCGCTATGCCTTATGCTGTGCCTGACTGTGACACAGATCGTATTTGCTGAAGCGAATCAGGAGGAAGAATCAAGCATCATTGATGTTGTAATTTCGCCTGACATAATAACGATTCGGAAGGGCTCAGTGCAACAGTTTACTGCCACTGTAAGCGGAACTGGTTCTTTCAGTGATGAAGTGATATGGAGCATTACAGGAGGAAACTACGGAACAAACATTTCTTCCGAAGGCCTGCTTGCTGTTGCGGATTATAACACTGAAGATATACTCACAATCACGGCGACTTCTGTTGCCGATCCGGGCAAATCGGGCACTGCTACCGTAACACTTGTTCCTTTCCAAAGCTATAATGTTTCGTTTGAAATGAACGGCCACGGCACAGCGGTCAATACGCAGTCGGTTTATGAAAAATATAAAGTCGAAAGACCTGAAGATCCTTTGGATGAAGAGTGGATATTTGGCGGTTGGTACAGGAACGAGGAATGCACTAAAAAATTTGATTTTGATGAGCCGATTACGTCAGACACCACTGTTTATGCAAAGTGGATATCTCCGAAGTACGCTGTATTCATAAATTGCGGAACGGCTTCTCTTTCTGAAGCTGAAGCAGGAACGATCGTTACAATTACTGCGGACATTGCACCCGAGGGAAAGCACTTTGATTCATGGAGCATTGCATCCGCTCCTGCAGGTTTCGAGCTTGATGACAAATATTCCGCGAGCACGAGCTTTACAATGCCTTGCGAAGACATAATAATCGCCGCGATTTATGCTGTTAATGAAGAACCTGTAAGGTACACTGTAAGCTTTGAGCTGAACGGTCACGGCAATCAGGTTGAGGCTCAGACTGTCAATGCAGGGGAAAAGGCGATAAAGCCCGAGAATCCCGAGGCAGAGGGCTTTACGTTTGGCGGCTGGTACAGGGATGAAACTTTTACTGAAGCGTTTGACTTTGATGCGCTGATTACGTCAGACACTACTGTTTATGCAAAGTGGACAAAGGATCTTATTAAAATTACAAAGATAGAAATAACAGCACCCACACCAGTTGCAGGAAAAACTCGTGCAGAAACGGAAACAACACCTGTAATCACAACTGTTCCTGAAAATGCGGTCACTGTTTCTGACGGAGATTGGTGGGACGTTTCGGGAAGCTACTTTACGGGAACGTTTGAAGCAAGCGAAACATATTCCTTCGGCGTAAATATCGCTCCTAAAGAGGGATATAAGCTTGAGTGCAGCGGAGATGATTATCTCGGTGAAATCGTTGTAAACGGCGGCACATTTGCTTACACGGAATCGGATGGCAGGATCGTTTTCCTTGATGTGAACGTTGAATGCAGTGAAGCTGCTCCGGAATCATACGCTGTAAGCTTTGAGCTGAACGGTCACGGCAAACAGGTTGAGGCACAGACTGTCAATGCAGGGGAAAAGGCGATAAAGCCCGAGAATCCCGAGGCAGAGAGCTTTACATTTGGCGGCTGGTACAGGGATGAAACTTTAACTGAAGCGTTTGACTTTGAAACAGGCATTACATCAGATGTTACGGTTTATGCAAAGTGGACAAAGAGCGAGTCTCCGGTTACACCCGAAAAAAGCAACAATACAGTATTACTTGTTCTGATTCTGGTTGTTGCAGTGTTAGGTTGTGCTGTTGCGGCGCTCCTCCTCATCAGAAAAAAGAGAAAAGGTTGAATAATCGGTCATAACAGAAACGGCAGAATGGATTCAACCATTCTGCCGTTTTTGAAGGCTTGTTCGGCTTTAACAAGTTCTATGGAAGAAGAACCGGTCATTTGCACAGCGGGAATATCACAGCCACAGTTTCACATCAAAGTCAGCTTACCTTTCTGAAAGCATGGAGATTATCCGGATTGAGCAGCAACGCAAATAAAGTTTCAGCCCCCGGAAGGAAGTTCAGAGGCAGCTCAACGAATATGCTTCTTTAACAGTTAAAATTGCTTGACACCGGTGGATATTTTGTGCTGTTAATTAGATTTTTATGAAATATTTAAATATGCTTTGACACTTTCATTACTTTGTAATATAATAAATAAGTATTATGGTAAAGAACATGAATTAGTAAGACAAAAGCTAAAATTGGAGGAAATCAGATGATACGAAACAAGAAGAACATAGTATTGGCGCTTCTTATTTGCATGGCATGTTTATGCCTGAGTGCTTGCGGTGTTGCTGATGAGGAAAACATCCTGGAAAAGATCTGTGATGCAAATTCAAACAGCGCACTTCAGGAAAAGGGAAAAATATTGGCCTTCCGTGCAGACATTTACGATGCTGAGGGAAATACAGACAGCAGTTATGCTTATCTTGACCCTGACCGTGTTGTTTATGAAAGTGCGGATCGTACTGAGATAAATGAAAAGGGCGATATTTACGGCTATGACAACTATGAAAAGAACGTATACCGTTACCTGTTTCTGGATGACTCCGCTGAATATTATTCAGTTGAAGCGACCGGTTATTCACCGAGTTCCGGCGAGACTGTTCTTTCTGTAAACAAAAATGGCAGAAATCTGATTGTCCGTACGCAGGAAAAAGGCGAGGGTAATCTTGCAAACATGGAATTTATGATGATTTATTACGGTTATGACGTGCCTGAAACGTTTTCGATCATCAACGAATATGTTCTGGATCCGAAGACATATGAAATAAAGTGCTACAACGTTTATGCAAACTTCGGTAAGAAAGACTTTTTGCTGATAAAGAATGAACGTGTGGATAATCCGGAAGTATACAAAGTTGACACGACTGTTATCGATGCTATCAATGCGGAGAACAGCAGGGTGGTAACAATTATTGCAGACCCCGGCACAGGTAACGAGACCACCTACAAACAGACCATTGCGAAGGGCTGTATTATCCATGTCGGATTGTCTTCGGAGCATTCATTTCTCTATACCGATGAAGCTTGCACACAGGAATATGTCGGCGGCGCAGATCTGAATGATGATCTGATGCTCTATACGAAGCACAACTAACTGTCTGTTCACATAGATGCAGAAACAAATCAAAAAATATATTATTATATAAGGAGAAATAAAAATGAAAAAATCAAAAGAGTATAAAATGAGCATGGCATTATTCTGCGTAGCTTTGGTGCTGTTTTGCGTATCTGTAGTTACGGGCCTTATACCCGAAATTACATTTGCAATAGACAAAATTTCTATGTATCTTGGCCTGGCACTTCTTGCTTTTGGCTTTGTGCTCTTGAAAAAAGCAGTAGACAATAATGACGAACAGAAAAAGTAAAAAAATATATCTGCTGATATAATTTTTGGCTTTGCTGTATTTGCAGTTTCATGTTGTTTGCGCCGTGTTCGGCTGAAAAATAAAGACTGCAAAAAACGGCATTGCTTGTCAAAAACCTTTATTAAAAACAAAATAAGCCGAAATCTCCCGCAAGCAGAGAGATTCCGGCTTATTTATTATTTCTTCCTTATCTTTGGCTTTGGCGCGGGCAATTCTTTATACATTGAATTGAACAATTCCGCCAGAAATTCTTTATTGTCCACATTATCGACCAGAAGCATTTCCTTTGCACCTTCATACGGCAATTCATATTCCGCATCCTGCATCATTTTGACTGCGGACTTTACGGGCTTGACAAGAAATCTGTCATCGTATATACCGCCGATAATTTTACTGCGATAATAAATAATGTATTCACCCATCATTGCCTTATATGTAATGTCATTCAGCCCTGACAGCTGATCTCTTATGAATTCAAGATATTCTTTACTCGATGCCATAAAAAATTATCCTTCATGAAATAAAAAATGTTCTTTGCCGGCTGCATTGCCGGAAGCGGTTGATAAAGACAGGGGAGAGCATTGACCCCTCCCACATAGTTTGCTTTTTTATTTTAATATCCGACTGCCAGACCAAGCAGCAGCACTCCGCTCGTCAAGAGAAGATTTATTAACTGGAACCTGACCGAATACTTTGCCCAACCGCCGTAGTTGACGTCGGACAATCCGAGAGTAATCAGAAGCGCGGGATTTGTCGGATAGAATACGTTGCTGAATCCGTCGCCGAATGCATATGCCAGTATGCACAACTGCGCTGAAATGCCGAAAATCTGTGCTATCGGAACGATGAGAGGTATAAGGAGGAATGCTTTTGCTGAGCCTGACGGAATAAAGAAATTCATAATCAGGCAAATCAGGTAAATGAAAAGTATTACCTCAAATTTGGGCATATGCTCTGCAATACCTACTGCACCGTGGAGCATTGTGTCGAGAATATTGGACTCAACGAGTATGTATTTGATGGATGATGCCATCAGTATCATTATGATTGAAGGAGATATGGATACGATTCCCGATGCGAATGATTTGCCGAGAACCTTGCCCTTCATTCCGGTCTGACACACAGACACAAGTCCTGCCGCAAGGAACATAAGAGCAACGATTATCATTGTGAAATCCTGCAGAAACGGAATGAACGGAGAACACAGCACCAGAACGATGCCGATACCGAGCAGAATTCCGAAGCTCCTGAGCGCCTTTTCCATACGCTCATCACGAACAAAGTCAGCTCCGACTTTATCTGCATCAAATGGCTTCTCGACCTTTTTTGCATGGAACCTGATGAATGCAAAGAGCAATATGTAAATCAGGATGAAAGAAAGCAATCTCAGCCATATTCCACTGAACATCGGAAGTCCTGCAAGACCCTGAGCTACTCCGACAGTGAACGGATTGGCAACACCTGCGGCAAAACCGCATCCGACTGCAAGCAAAGACATAGCAACGCCTGTCACTTTGTCCCAGCCGAGTGCTACGGCAAGCGCTACGACTATCGGCGCCATAGGCACAACTTCCTCAAATGATCCGACAAGTGAACCCATTGCCATAAAGAAGAAGCACAATACTGCCATGAGTATGTATTTAACGCCTCTGTATTTATTTACGATCTTGTTCAGCATATAGTTCATCAGACCGCATTCGTTCAGAGCATTGAAAACTCCGCCGATAACAAGTAAGAACGCAATTACAGCAATGATCGTGCCTGAACCCTCTGCCGTCAGGACAAGAATCGGAGACAACGCCCATTTCCAGAAGGGCATACCGCCATCTATATATTTGAAGCCGCCTTCAATGTCTATGACACTGTTGCCGTTGGCATCAATGGCTCTTGCGTATTCACCGCCCGGAAGGACGAAAGTCAGAACGTATGTCAGGACCATAAGCCCGAGGATTATTCCTATTGCAGTGATGAATGATTTTGTTCTGATATTAAGACCGTTTTTTTCTTCTGTACTCATATTTTAACCTCTCTTAACAGTTAGTCATCAGATATCTGTAATAATCTACCGCCGGAACGAGCGCAGCTATATCAAGATTCTCGTTGATTCCGTGAATGGATTCCATCTGTTCCTCTGTGATCGTGAACGGATTGAATCTGATGCACTGGTTGCATACTCTGTCAAAGAATCTGCTGTCCGAAGCACCTGTCATTATGTACGGAACGGTTTCATCAACATTTTTCAGGCTTGCTCTGACTGCTTCTTCAACCAATCTGAATGCTGTTCCGTTGTAATCAGTGATGCACGATTCAAATCCGGGATCAAGAATTTCCATCTCAAGATCAAATTTCTCTGCCGCTTTTTTCAGAACTCCGATTGAGGATTCTCCGCCCTGATGATGTGAGATTCTTACATTTGCTATTACCCATGCCTCGGCAGGAAGAACGTTTCTTGCATCCGAGCCCTCGGCCATAGTGAATGCACAGGTGGTCTGAAGCAGAGCGTTGGCTGTATTGCTGATCCGGGGCAATGCCTTTGATAAGAGCCATTTTAGTTTTTCGGGTTTCTTCAGGAGCTTTCCGACCTTACCCATATATGGGGAAATCCTTCTGAACATTTCGCAGATGGTAGGGGATAATTCCACATCAAACAGCTTTTTGTCATCGACGTAGGTCATGAATCTGCCGAGCCTAACCAACGGAGAATTCTTACCGGGTGTTGATGCGTGACCGCCGTTGCCTCTTGCGGTGAATCTGATTTCTGCACAGCCTTTTTCACCGACACCTACCATAGCAAATGTGCCGTCTGCACCTCCGATAGGATCGTACATGGCCATGCCGCCCTCATCAAACGACATCTCAAGTCTGATGTTGTTTTCCAGCATCCATTTTGAAATCGTGTCGGCCCCGTTGCCGCTGGTCTCTTCGTCGCAGTCTGATTCGAAATAGATATCTCTGTCGGGAACAAATCCCTCTGCCGCAAGCTCATCTGCTGCCTGGAGCATTCCCCACAGACCGCTCTTGGTGTCAAGCGTACCGCGTCCCCATATTCTGCCGTCAGCTATGTCGGCTGAAAACGGCCCGTGAAGCCATTCGCCCTCGGCAGGGACAACATCGTGGTGATTCATGAACATGACCGGAAGCTTTGATGTATTTCTGCCTCGCCATAATAAAATGAAAGAGCCGTCAAAATCCATAAATTCGCATACCCCGAAAATGTGAGGGAATATCTGTCTCAGCATATCCTGAAATTCTTTGAATTTGCCGAGGTCCTGCTGATTGAATCCGGAAACCGTTTCCTTTTGTATTATTTTTGACAGATTGGAAAGATATTTTTCCTGTCTGCTGTTATCTTCACTCATAAATAATTTCATCTGCTATTCGGATCCGTTGCTTTTCTGAATGAATCCGATCAGTAAGACCTCCTGTTGTTTATTCTAAACTGTTTATATGCTGTCCGGTCACTGCTGGGACAAAAGGACGACAGTCTCAACTTGCTGTTCATTGGTTCTGAGAAATAAGACTCCACTTTCACCGTCGTATGTGACAGGGAACATGAAGTGATCGTCTTAATCAGATGACCGTCGGCGCGCTTGCCGTTTTAGCGGTCAGGTTTCGTTCGAATCCTTTGTGATCATATTACGCAAAGCCGCTATTTCGTCCGCCGTCATACCGGCATCAAGAAGATAACTCACGGCATCCTGTGAATAATCGGCAGAAGTCAGCACATCAAGGTCCTCTGTGCAGTGCAGATAAGCAACGAAAGCGTCAAAATATAGGGAAACAACCGCATTGTACTTATCCGGACTACCCGTCTTTGTGATGCCGTAATAGTTTTCATAAGTTTTCATATAATCGTCAAGCATTTCGTCATAACCTGCTCCGGCAAGAGCCTCAAGCAGGACACAGACAAACCCGGTGCGATCTTTGCCCTCCAGACAATGAATGTATACAGGGCCCTCTGCCGATAGCATTCTTTGAAGACCTACCGCCAACTTCTGCTTGAATACGTCAGAGCCATAGCTGGAGCTCATATCCAGCAGCACCGTGTTGCCCTCATCATATAGTTCGGCGGCATAGAACGAAGAAAAGTTAGCTTCTTTCCGATAACCGAGATACTCTTCCTCAGAGTCTGCAAGATCAAGGATAAAACGGATTTCATTCTTTTCCAACAGAGTATTTACACTTGCTGCCCTGTTTTTCTGATTATCCACTGGCGAAGCACCACGATACAGGAAATTTTCTTTCAACTCGCCGCCGCTGAGCTCACGGAAGTTTGCGAATTGAACGTCATCCCGATATTCGTCTTTGTCGTTTGAATATGACTGACTCAAGGTTTCCTGTTCATTCAGATACTTGCCGGCTTCATGAAGCGTTACCACGGCCGTGTCGTTTTCCGTCATCCCGGCATCCGTCCACAGTCCCTGATTATTGCGGGTAACAGAAATATATTCATAGCCGGGATAACCAACGATCAGCGGCATACCGGTGCGCACATAATAGCCACTGAAAAACGGAATATCTTCAAATGTCAGACCGTTGCTGAAGGTAATATCGCAGCTGTCACCGAAATGGAAGCCGGATGCAATAAAATCATCGATAGAAATATCCAAAAAAACAGAATCGTACTTATTATCCTGTATGATATCATATGTCTGCTTTACGGTCTTGCTGCTGCATGCTGTAAGCAACATAATTGCGATCAAAACCGCCAAAATCATTGCTGTACTTTTTCTTTCCATAGAGATTACTCCTTTTTTACTTATTCATTGGTCGTTGTTTTGCGATTGTTCTGCACCGGTTCTTCCACGTCCACCTCAATGTTGATATGGGTTACGGGATTTCTCGGAACTAACAAACATACCGTCTCAATTTGTTGTCCATTGTCCAAACTTATACTGATATCTTCATCAATAATCGGAAGATTAAAAACAATGGATTTCAACCACTGACCGTTTGGCTGAGCTCCTTCGTATATGTGGATTTCAGACACAAGTGCTACGATAAAGCGACGACGCTCTTCATCGTTCATAACGGCAAACAGTCGGTCAAAGTAAACAAGTATTTTGTAGATGTTATCACTTTGAATCTTCTCAGATTCCAGTGTAGCCTTTTTAGCTTTGCATTCTGTCAGTTCGCTTTCGATATCCTCGATTTTGTCATACATCTTGTAGAGTCTGTCATCGAGGTCAATTTTACACCTGCGATAATGTTTGTCGTTTGGACTCAGCATATCCAAGTCCTCAAGAATTTGAATCTTCTTAGAATAGAAGATTCGAAGTTGTTTTTCCAGTGAGCTGATTTCATTATCAATGACGGAAGTATCAATGTTCATATTGATTTTATCCTTCATCATTGTTGCAAACTTTGGATTGCTGACAAGCTTGGTTACGACACATAAGACGGCATCATCGAGCATTTCCTCGTTAATTTGTTTTTTGTAATCGCATTTATGACCGCGAGTCATGGTTCTGTGCTTACAACCATAAAAGTAATAATCTTTATATTTTGTTCCGTCTTTTTTGTGTTTTGTACACTTATTGCCGTACATGCCGGCACCGCATACAGGACATTTTACAAGTCCGGAAAGAAGATGAACATGCTCATCTTTACCACGGTTTACATGTTCATATTTTTCTGACTGTGCAGCAATTTTGATCTGCGCTGCCTGCCACAGTTCTTCAGATACGATTCCTTCATGCAAACCATCAACAAGAATATAGTCATCCTGTTCTACAAGATGATAGTCGTTTCTCGTCCCAAGTATTTTTTCTGTCTTTCTGCGCCCATAAGCGATTTTTCCGCAATAAACGGGGTTCTTTATTATTTTTCGAATCAGTGCTGCATCGAACAGGGGATTCTTTCCGTTTTGCCTTGCTATTTTGTGTATCCCATGTAATTCGAGATATTTTGCAAGCCCATTTGCACCCATATTTGAATTAACATACTGGTCATAAATCATTCGGATAGCCGCCGCTTCTTCTTCGTTGATGTGAAGCTCACCGTTTTCCAGAGTGTATCCGTAAGGTGCGAAGCCGCCATTCCATTTGCCTTCACGAGCTTTTTGCACCCGTCCTTCCATAGTTTGGATACGTATATTTTCACGTTCGATTTCAGCCACAGCTGAAAGAACAGATATCATCAGTTTACCCGCATCCTTTGAAGAATCGATTCCGTCTTCTACGCATATCAAGTTCACTCCGAAATCCTGCATCTCCTGTAATGCAGAAAGCACATCGGCAGCATTTCTTCCGAAGCGGGAAAGTTTGAACACCATAACATAGGAAACACCGTCCTTGCCGGACTTGATGTCATCCATCATACGATTAAACCCAATACGCCCTTCCACAGACTTTCCAGACTTACCGGCGTCTTCGTATTCTCCGACAATTTCGTAATCGTTAAAATCCGCATAGGCTTTTATCCGGGTTTTCTGGGCATCCAGAGAATACCCATCCACCTGCATGGCGGTGGATACACGTATGTAAGTATATACTTTAACATTTTCTTTTTTGCTACCCATAGTATTCTCCTGAAGTTTTTGCGGTTTGGACACTTTTGTCATGATTATTATATCAAATAATCCGGTTTTTGTCAAGATGGTAACGCCTGATCGGACGACGCTAATTTATTTCAAAACGGCATAATAAGCGATTTCATGATAATTATGTCACAATGTATCCGGGCCAATCACATTTGAGCATTTGACCCTTCTGAAAGCTATTTGTCTTCGGAATCTGTCTGCTTGCTTGCTGTTTCCGCCTTTGGTGGGTCGGGGAGCTTATCCAAGTCAAGCTTTTTATAGTATTTTGCTATCAGATTTCCGAGCATATCGGCAAACAACTGCATGTCGTCGATGGCGGTCAATCTTAATGACTCCTTTCTGTCCGTATAGCCGATAACGCAGCTCAAAATGTGGCTTTGTAATTTTCTCACAAGCCTTGAAAACTATTTGTTACTTCGTTTTCTCTTTTCTTGCCTTTCCGTTATTGTTGTTGTGTTCTTTTGTCATGGTGATTTCCGATGCTCTGAATTTTTCGGAATGAATGAGTTCCAGCTTTTCACGGATAATTCCGGAACGCTCACCGATCCTGTAGCAAGCCTCCAGATTGCTTCTGAGACCTTTAATACGTTTGGATGCCTCGACAATATCTTTCCGTATGGATTCTGCTTCCGTGCCGTTTCCGGCCCTTTCAGCGCGTTTCAGAGCGTTTCGCAAGTCCTTCCGCCGTTCTGTTTCTTTGGAAAGCCTGTCCTCCGTTTTTATTTTGAAATTAGCAAGATCAACGTCCGTTTCCAGTTTGTTTTCGGCGGCAATGCGGAACTCGGTTTTGTATTGCTCGAACTGACGGTGCTCTTCACGGAGAAGGTAATACATATGGAAATTGGCTTCCGGTCGTGTCATGGTAAGTTCAATTGCTCTGACAAAGCAGCCGTAAACACAGTAAATCGGCATTTCACGCACGGGAGTCTCATCGCCTTCAAAGATGTTCAACGGATTTTCTTGCGGAGGAAGGTTCGGATATTTCGGACGGTTGTTCCGCATAATTCTGTCGAAGATATCTTCAACGTCATACCCGGGCCCCAATGAGCGGAACCGTACGAAATGTTCAGCCTCCGCAGATTTGATTTTCGGATATTTCCCATGCGTATTTATGACATATCCCATCTGATCCATAACATTTTTGAATTGTTCAAGGTTCACGGATGCGGCAATAGCCACGTCGATGGCTTGCCGTATGCCGCCTCGCACGGTAAAATGTCCGTCTTGTTCAGCCTTCCATTCTCCGTAGTTCATGCCTTTTTCCTGCGGATGCCTGATGACGGAAAGACCGTATTCCTTACACAGTCGGTCGGATACATCCTGCATCTCCCGGTAATCATCGTCGGTACGGTGATACTTCTTTCCGTCCACAAAGGAAACCGTGTTTACGCAGAAGTGATTGTGAAGGTGGGAGGCTTTATCCAGATGGGTTGTTACTACAACCTGATATCTGTCGCCCCACAGTTCTTCAGCAAGTTTCACACCGATTTCGTGCGCAACCTCCGGTGTAACTTCACCCGTAGCAAAGCTTTGATACCCGTGATAGGCAACGACACCGCCGGTCTTGCCGAACTTCCGCTTGATATCCATCATCTCCTCTGTAGTCGTCTCTGGAGCACAATTAAGGCCCCAGACATATCTTTTCTGATTGGTTGCACTGTCTCGCTCTACATAGTCTGTAAGGGCCCTTAGAACGCCTTCTGCACCGTCTGCGTTCAGCTCCACAGTTCTGCCGTCGGTGGTCTTGTCGGGGTTTTCAACGTACATAACGACTTTACCGACTTCGCCGTGTACGCGCCATAACGATGTGACCGCCATCAGGAGCGCACCTCCTTCAGAATTTCCGAGACGACTTTCTGCAAGGCGTCGCAGTTCTGTCTGTATTCTTCCGGCGGAATTTCTCCTCCGCTGTTGGCACGGAGCGCCATCTGATTCATGTTGTTTCCAATCTGCCGCAATGCCTTCAGCACTTCGCCGAACTCGGCAGGAGGGAGCTCTTTAGGAACTGTCCCCATAATGACGGAACGGAGATAATGTTCTCTTGAAAGCCCGGTCTTTTTGACGTTGCTGTTCAGCTTTCGGAACTCCGTGTCATTCAGCCAGCATTGAATATGATTATTTCTTTTTCTCACTGTCTTTTCTCCTTTCGTTTGTCGGGGTATTAGGGGCTTCAGCCCATAACAAGCTGCCGTGTGGTATCACAAAGGCGATGCTTGCTATACGAACTCCGCTCATTCAATCCTCTCAATCTTATACGGGTAAACGCCATTCGGAATTTTGTGGTAGAAGAGCTTCACACGGTCTCCCGGGCTTACGGAAAAGATGTTCAGATAACGGTTAAAAAACTGAAGCAGGGCAAAAACCTTTCGCCCGTCATCAAATTGGAAGAACGCCCGCAGAGTTCCAGTCTTGCTGCATTCGGCCAACATAACAAGTCTTCCTGTGAATTCTCCTACTTCGAGATTGACGGCATAATCGTCTGTCAGAATGTTATCGTTCCGCATTTCTTCAAGTGTCTTGATTTCTGTTTTCATGGTTGATTCCTTTCTTTTGGTTGGTGATTTTTGTCGGATGGTAAAATAGAAAGGGTATTCTGAGAAAAGGGAACGCAATGCAAATCCCGGCGAATCATCTTCTGCTTGATTCGTGTAATTCGCACTTGCACTTTGAAAAACGGACGGAATTATAATTATTATCTTTTTCTATTCTCAGATAACCCTTTGTATTTATTTGCTTATTTGTTTACTTACTTAGTATTAGTATATGGGCAAGCATGGGCACCGCCTCCTTTGTTTTTTTTTGATGTTCACTGTATGTCCTCCTGCGGCTCTGAACCGCTTATCTTTAATTTGCTCTGAAAAACAGAGCATGTAGTTATTCCTTGCCTAAGCCTCGTTTGATGAGGTACTATTCGGCTTGGAAATTTCAAAAATAGAATCTTCAGCTGACGTTTGCTTTACGTCATCCCGGGAATCTCACCCCCGCCTCTTACGTGGCCGGCCACCGCTGGAAGTATCATTGTCACCCGGAAAGTCATCGCCCGACAGAGAACAGCTCTGCCTGTCCGGTCGGAGTTATTGCTCGCCTTCCTTACGGAAGGGTCGTGGCGTACCGCCGTCTGGCTCGTTATCCGGGATAAAGTACCGAAGATTCGTCTATTCAGTTGTCAAGGAACAGCGGAGGAATGATAACCTCCATAGTGCATGCACAAGGGGTGGTCAAAACTAAACAGGTTTCAGAGAAAATCTCTGTATTTTTTTGTTTTGTTTTTATCCCTCCATAATGCATGCACAAAGGTGTGCCGAAAGATAACCCTGTTTGAAGCATTTCTGCTTATTTTTTTTGAGAATCTGCGCAAATCCCGTGATGGGTGCAGAGCCATTCGGGTCGCCACCACGAGAGCCCTCCATAATGTATGGAATAAGGGGTGGCAAAAGATAACCCTGTTTGCGGCCTCTCGGATTATTTTTTTGAAATTTTTGAAAATCTCGCAATGTGTACGAGTCTATCCGGTGCTGCCGTCAAGAGTGGTCCCTCTATAATGCATGGAATAAGGGGGCCGAAATTAAACGGTTTTCAGAATGGCTTATTAAATTTTTTGCTTGTTTTTTGATCCCTCCATTATGCATGCACAATCACATGCGATTTATTAGGGTTTTTCTGAGGAAATTCGAAAAATTTTTCTGAAAATCTTTATCCCTTCATAATGCATGGAATAAGGGATGCCGAATTTTCGGGTTTTTGCTCGGATTTTCAAAAATATTTTTATCCCTCCATAATGCATGCACAAAGGGGTGCCGAAATATCGGGTGTTTTCGGAGTTTTTCAAAAATATTTTCTCTCTCCATAATGCATGGAATTGAGATGCCCGAAATACAACCCTGTTGAGCCTTATTTGAGAAATTTTTTCTGAAAAACAAAAACCCCACTCGGAATGAACCGAATGGGATCAAAAAATAAATATAAAATTTTTAGTCGGCGACGTTTTTCTCTCTTGGAATATATAATTATAAACTGAAGATTAAACTGAGAGAGGTACCAAATGGAAGAAAGAATCATTACGGCAGATACAATCACTGCGTTTCATAATCAGCTGAAAGAAGAGGAAAAAGCATCTGCAACGGTGGAAAAATATCTCCGTGACATAAAAGCGTTTGCAAGATTTGCAGACGGTGCAGGAATTACAAAAGAGACGGTTATTGCCTACAAAACGTATCTTACGGAAAAAGGTTACACGCCGCGCAGCATAAACTCCATGCTTGCATCCGTTCACAGGCTTTTCGATTTTCTCGGATGGACGGACTGCAAGGTGAAAACGGTGAAGCTTCAGAGGCAGATGTTCTGCCCTGAGGAAAAGGAGCTGACGAAAGCGGAGTACGTCCGCCTGTGCCGAACCGCAGAGGGAAAGCACAACGAGCGGCTCTGCCTGATATTGCAGACGATATGCAGTACGGGAATCCGTGTGAGCGAACTGCAATTCATTACTGTTGAAGCCGTCCGAAAAGGCAAGGCTATAGTATCGCTGAAAGGAAAGACAAGAAACATTTTACTCGTCCGGGAGCTGCAAAAGAAGCTGCTCGGCTATATCTCTGCTGAGAAGATTACGGAAGGCGCGGTTTTCATAACCCGAACCGGCAAGCCGATGAGCCGCACGAATATATGGCGTGAAATGAAAAGCCTCTGCCTTGAAGCAGAGGTAAACCCCGAAAAAGTGTTTCCGCACAACCTGCGTCATCTTTTTGCCCGTGTATTTTACGGCATAGAAAAGGACATTGCCAAGCTTGCCGACATTCTCGGGCACAGCAATATCGAGACAACACGGATATATATTATTTCCTCAGGAAGCGAACACCGGAAGCTGATGGACTCAATGCGCCTTGTGATATAGAAAATCCGCTGAAAACAGCGGATGCAACATAATTTTCATTATGTTGCAAATTGCAAAGAAGCAATGCGTTTAACGTACAGTTATACATTAAAATTGTATCATAACTTATGTATTATGTCAAGTTTTTTATACAAAAACGCAAAAATCTTGTTCAAAACCTTGTTCAAAAATTTTGGTGAAGTCTGTGTAAAAAATAATCAGTCAATTTATTGGGGGTTTCATGCTGATATAGAAAAAGATTCTTTTGTGAATAGGCCGTTATTAATGGGGTTTCTGGATAAAGATTTTTCTCCACCTTTTCAAGCTGAATTTGATCCGATATTTACAGTAAGATGTATTGCATACAATATCATTGATGGTGATGAATCTAAATATGACTTAAAACAAATATACGACAAATGGAAGCGTATGCCAAAACGAAAGACAGTAAAAAATGAACCTTATTTTGAATCAAACCCTTGGAATGTAGGCGACGTATATGCATACAAATTGCATTCAAGGCAAGCAGAAGAGCTGGGGTTGAACGGAAAGTACTTAGTCATTCACAAA
>JAZQMY010000053.1:0-43096 GCA_045627045.1 Clostridia bacterium
GGCGGCAAGGTTCTTTTCGTAGGAACAAAGAAGCAGGCTCAGGAATCAGTTGAAGAAGAAGCAAAGCGTTGCGGTATGTACTACGTTAACCAGAGATGGCTCGGTGGTATGCTCACAAACTTCAAGACTATTTCTACAAGAATTGCAAGAATGAAGCAGCTCGATGCTATGGAAGAAGACGGAACATATGCTCGTCTTCCTAAGAAGGAAGTTGTTCAGCTTAAGAAGGAACAGGCTACTCTCCATGCAAACCTTGACGGTATCAAGGATATGAACGGCATCCCGGATGTTATGTTCATCGTTGATCCTAAGAAGGAAAAGATTGCTGTTGCAGAAGCTCACGCTCTTGGTATCCCGATAGTTGCTATCGTAGATACAAACTGCGATCCTGATGAAGTTGATTACGTTATCTCAGGTAACGACGACGCTATCCGTGCCGTAAAGCTTATATCTTCAGTTATTGCTAACGCAGTTCTCGAAGGCGTTCAGGGTGAACAGTACAACCCTGAGGATAATGCAGTTGCTGCAGAAGCAGCCGCTGAAGCTCCGGTTGAAGCAGTTGCAGAAGCTCCTGTTCAGGAATAATTTAGGAGGATTGTACCATGGAAATTAAAGCAGCATTGGTTAAGGAATTGATGAATCAGACTGGTTGCGGCATGATGGATTGCAAGAAGGCTCTCGTTAAGACAGACGGCAACATCGAAGAAGCAATCAAGCTTCTCAGAGAATCAGGTATGATGAAGGCTGAGAAGAAGGCTACAAGAATTGCAGCTGAAGGCACAGTAGAAGCTTATCAGCACATCGGCGGCAGAATCGGTGTTCTCGTTGAGCCCAACTGCGAAACAGACTTCGTTGCTAAGACAGATGAATTCAAGAAGCTCGCTCACAACATTGCTCTTCACATCACTATGTATGCTCCTAAGTATGTTCGCCGTGAGGACGTTCCTCAGAGCGAAATTGATGCTGAGCGTGAAGTTCAGAGAAACATCACTCTCAACGAAGGTAAGCCTGAAAAGATCGTTGATAAGATCGTTGACGGAAGAATGGAAAAGTTCTACAAGTCAATCTGTCTCGAAGAACAGGATTGGATCCTCAATGAGGATATCACAGTTCTCGATGCAGTAAAGGAAGTCATCGTTAAGACAGGTGAAAACATCAAGATCAGACGTTTCGCACGTTTTGAGAAGGGTGAAGGCCTCGAGAAGAGAGTTGACAACTTTGCTGATGAAGTAGCTAAGCAGGCTGGCCAGAACTAATTAACAGACACAAAAAACAATCGTAAAAAAAGCATCCGCGAAATATCGGATGCTTTTTTCGTTTATTTTTTCAAAAAATCACAAAATAATAATTGATTATTTGGGTATTTTATGATACAATAATAATGATATAAATTTTTTGATAAATAGTATTTAGGAGAATTGCCATGAACAAACTCTTATACAGGCTTGAATACAAATATTCAAGATACGCCATAGAAAATCTGATGTACTACATCGTAGGAGGTATGGCGGTAATATTTGTGATGGATATCATCCTGTCAATGACAGGAATCGTAAGCAGTCTGTATAATCTCTTAACATTTGACACAGATATGATACTCAAGGGGCAAGTGTGGAGAGGGATCAGTTTCATATTTCTCTACCCCGATTCTTCTATTTATTTTATGATATTCTCCCTGTATTTCTATTACTTTATAGGCACAGCGCTGGAGAATGTCTGGGGAAGCTTCAGATTCGGAGCATATTATTTTATAGGCGTTATCTGCACGATTATTTCAGGGCTGATTTTCGGGGCAACAACAAACTATTACCTCAATATGTCTCTGTTTTTTGCATTTGCAACGCTCTTCCCCGATCATGAGCTGATGCTCTTCTTTTTCATTCCTGTTAAAGTAAAGTATCTGGCTTATATCGATCTTGCTTTCTTTATTGTTTCATTCATTCTTAATCCGCTCACCTCAAAGGTGGCAATACTGGTTGCAGTTGGAAATTATCTTATTTTCTTTGCACCGGAGCTGACATCAAGAATAAAGGAAAAAATAACACATATCAAGTCAAAACGCAATTTCAGATAATTGCTTTGAAATATACTCACCTATCAAAGGAGAATAATATAATGGCACAGGAAAAAGTAATCCTCTTCGAAGGAAATAAACTTGATCATTGGACAAAAACAGACCTCAAGACTGCTCCTACATGGGTACAGCAGGAAGACGGTTCCTGGGAAGTACTCGGCGGCAACATCGTAAGCAAGGAAACATACAAGGATGCTCACATTCACGTTGAGTTCTGGCTCCCTCTCATGGCTGATTGCCAGGGTCAGGCAAGAGCCAACAGCGGCGTATACATTCAGGGCTGCTACGAAATCCAGGTTCTCGACTCTTACGGCGTTGAGAAGCCTTCATGCTCTGACTGCTCAGGTCTTTACAGCATCAAAGAGCCTGACGTAAACGCAAACAAGAAGCCTGAAGAATGGCAGACATATGATATCTACTTCAGAGCAGCAAGATTTGATGAGAACGGCAAGAAGATCGAAGATGCAAGACTAACTCTTCTCTTCAACGGCATCTGTGTTCACAACAACATCATTCTTCCCCACCACACTCCGGGTGGCATGACAGATTACGAAGTTGCAGAAGGTCCTCTGATGCTTCAGGATCACTGCGGCGATAAGGTTCGTTACCGCAACGTTTGGTTTGAAAGACTATAATTTATTATAAATCTAAACAGAATTGCAAAGGAGAAATAATTATGGCACAGGAAAAAGTTATACTTTTTGACGGAAAAGACACAGCAAAATGGACAAAGAGATATTCTCCCAATGAACAGGCTGAATGGGTAGTCGGTGATGACGGTGCAATGACTGTCAGAGGCGGAGATATTGTTTCTACAGAAACATACAAGGATGCTCACATCCACGTTGAATTCTGGCTTCCTCTCATGGCTGACTGTTTCGGTCAGGCAAGAGCTAACAGCGGTGTATATGTTCACGGACGTTATGAGATCCAGGTACTTGATTCATTCGGCGTAAAGGATTTCACATGCTCTGATTGCGGCGGTATTTACAGCATCAAAGCTCCTGATGTAAACGCAAATATCGAGCCTGAAAAGTGGCAGACATACGATATATACTTCCGTGCTGCAAGATTCAATGAAAACAATGAGAAGATCGAAGATGCAAGATTGACAGTTATTTTTAACGGTCAGTGTATACATAACAATGTAGTTCTTCCCCACAACACTCCAGGCGGCATAACTGATCAGGAAGTATCTGAGGGTCCTCTTATGCTCCAGGATCACGGCAATCCGGTAAGATTCCGTAACGTATGGTTTGAAAGACTCTGATAATAAGGAGATTATTTATGGCTCGTGAAAAAGTAATCCTTTTCGACGGAACAAATTTGGATAAATGGGTCAAGTGGACGCTCCATAATCCGGCTCCGTGGAGAATCGACGAAGAAGGCGCAATGGTTGCAGGCGGCGGAAACATTCTTACAAAGGATACTTATAAGGATGCACACATTCACGTTGAATTCTGGCTCCCAAAAATGCCCGATGATTGTGTCGGTCAGGCAAGAGCAAACAGCGGCGTTTACGTTCATGGTTGTTACGAAATTCAGGTACTTGATTCTTTCGGCATTGAAGTTCCGCAGAAAAACGATTGCGGCGCAATCTATGACCAGAAAGCTCCTGACGTCAACGCAAACATTGAGCCTGAAAAGTGGCAGACATATGATATCTATTTCCGTGCTCCAAGATTCAATGAGAACAAGGAAAAGATTGAAAACGCAAGAATGACTGTCATCTTCAACGGCAAATGCATTCACAATAATATCGTCCTTCCCACAAACACTCCCGGCGGTGTTCCCGGAATGGAAGTTGAAGAAGGACCACTTATGCTGCAGGATCACTGGAACCCGGTAAGATTCCGCAACGTATGGTTTGAAAGACTTTAATTTCAAAGCGCAAATCCCCTGAACAATGTTTTTCATTATTCAGGGGATTTTATTATTCTCTTTTTTCAATTCACTTTTCGATAACAAAAAGGAGGCAATCGCCGTTTGCGCATTTTATTGAGTAATACCCGTCCTCTTTTGGAGTGAGCACTGTCGGCTCCGCATCACGGTAGCAGGTAAGCTTGCTTCCGTTTATCTTCATCTGTATCGGATCGGGAAGCGGAACAATATACTGCGTCTTTCCGTCCGTCGCCAATATCATATTTAAGTCTTCAACTATCTCAATCTCATCGTAAATGTAATCATCCAACTTGTTGATGTTCATAAGGAGCATTGCATAAGAATTACCGTCATTTGCTTCAAAACATCCTGCAAGATATGACTCATCGTTTGATGTCTTCATCTCCGGAATTACAGCAGAAAAATCGTAAGGATGATCAAGCTTTTTGAAGTTCTCCATCGGATATTTGTCAGTGAAAGCACCGAGATATTTATAATCATCAAGAATGTCTTTTATTTTATATATCTCCGCATTTGCCTTCTGAGCATCAAACCAGTAGCTGTTTTTTGTGAAGTCATAATTGATAAGGCTTCCCTTTGTCCAGTCGCCCTCACGGAAATAATTCTGTGAACAGTCACCGTACTGGAAGTATTCGACCGCATCGGCATCAAAAATCATGGCAAGGTACATATGGCTTCTGAACATCTTTGTAGTGTTGCCGCCTCTGTTAACAAGGTTCCATGAATCAATAAAAATGAAGTAATCCTGATTCAAATCATAGGAAAGATCTCTGTATTTTTCCCATGTTTGACATACATTGTCGCCTCTATTCTTGAAGTTGTTGATATACCAGTCAAATGAAAACACATCACTGTCTTCAAAATACTGCCTCCATTTATCTTCGGCACTATTAAGAGCGGTGTTGACATAGAACTTCCAGCCTGTATCCTTATACTTTTCTTTTGAATTCTCCAGTATTTGTCTATAAGCTTCACAGGTATTGTCTTCCCATGGTTCATCAGTAACATAAAAGCCCCATAAAGCAGGATTATCAATAAATCCTTCATCTTCCGGAAGCATAATAGTCATTGCATTCCAGTCGATATCGGGATAATACACCATCTCGATGCCGAATCTTGCGCACCATTTTGCTACATCCTTTGCAGGCTCTTCCTCATTGTAGCTATAAAACAAAGCCATAAACATATTGAAATTGCAGTCAACGAAATCCCTTATCTGCCAGGCCTCGGTATAGGCATCGCAGGAAAAATTTGAGCCCATAATGTGAAAGCTCGGTCTCTCCCAGAGTGTAACCGTCTCACCTGCAACCGTTTTCTTCATATCGGAATACTTGTCCTCAAGGTCATCATATCCGAGGTAGTTATTCACGAAATCGTAAATAGCTCTCATATCAGAATAGAAATTCTGTCCGCCGAGAACAATGTTCTCGCCGTCAACACCCACAAGATAGCACATTGCGTTGTCAAATGCGGCTATTTTCTCATCATATTTTGTCTTTCTTGATGAGCTTGCAAGGATGATTTCCTTGCCCGTGGGCTCTTCCGTATCGGGAACAAGCTTTATTTCTTTTCCCGATATTTTCTCAATCGTATTTTTGAGAACATTGACGTCCTCAAGCTCCCAGTCTGTCCAGTCTGCCGGATAAATTATGCTGTAATCCGAAAGTGTTGAAAGCTTGATTGATTCTTCATTCTTTTTCTCGCATCCGCTGAATAAGCTGACAAGCACAAGAAATACTAAAACCAAAGACAATGCTTTTTTCATTTGTTTTCCTCCGTATTATTGCTTTTTTAGAAATTACTTCTCTATTATCAGAAGCAGGCAATCGCCGTTTTCGCATCTTACTGCGTATGTGCCGTTATCATCAGCTTCAAGCACTGTCGGCTCGGCATTGCGGTAGCAGGTAACCTTGCTTCCGTTTACAGTGAATTTTACACGATCAGGTATATTTACCATATACATTTCGTCGCCGTCATATAGGATCTTGATGTTTGCTTCATCAATAAGCTCACCTTCGCCGTAAACATAGTCGTCAAGCTTGTCGCAATTCATAAGAATCATTGCATATGACTGCTCGTCCTTTGCTTCGTAGCAGCCTACGAGATACGAACAATCGTTAGAAGTCTTAATTGACGTAACAACATCAGAGAAATCATACGGATTATCAAGCTTTTTGAAGGGGTCATTCGGGAATCTGTCCGAAAACGCTCCGAGATACTCGTAATTATCAAGAATTTCCGCAATCTTCATCACTTCGGCATTTGCAGTCTGTGCATCATACCAATAGCTGTTCTTCGTGTAGTCATAGTTTATAAGGCTGCCGTTATCCCAAGGGCCTTCAGCCGAATAATTCTTTGAGGCATCTCCGTACTGGAAATATTCAATCGCATCAGCATCAAACACCAATGCAAGATACATATGGCTTCTGAACATCTTTGTTGTATTGCCGCCTCTGTTTTTCAGATTGAATGCATCAATATAGATGAAATAATCCTGATCAAGGTTCCTACTGAGTGCTCTGTATTTATCCCAGATCGAAGCTATAGGTGTATTTCTGTCCGCAAAGTTATTGATATACAAATCGAATGAGAATACATCGCTGTCCGTGAAATACTTCAGCCAATCATCCTCGGCACTGTCTGTGCAGGTGTTGATAAAGAACTTCCAGCCGGTATCCTTGTATTTTTCCTTTGAATTTTTGAGGACTTCAGCATACTTCAGGCAATCCTCTTCCTTTCGCGGCTCATCCACAACATAGAAGCCCCAGATTGCAGGATTATCAATGAAGCCTTCTTCGTCAGGAAGCACGATAACCAGCTCGTTTTTATCCGTTCTCGGATAGTACAGAAGCTCAATGCCGAATCTTGCGCACCACTTCGCTACATTCTTTACAGGTTTTTCATTGTTATAATACTGATAGAGAATCATAAGCATATTGAAATTGCAATCAGCAAAATCTTTTATCTGCCATGCCTCAGTGTAAGGATCGCAGGAAAAGTTTGATCCTGAAATGTGAAAAACAGGTTTTTCCCAGAGAGTGACCTTCTCGCCTTCTATGGATTTCTTCATATCGGAATACTTGTCCTCAAGGTCGTCATAGCCGAGATAGTTATTCACGAAATCGTAAATAGCTCTCATATCAGAATAGAAGTTCTGTCCGCCGAGAACGATGTTGTCGCCGTCTGTGCCGATAAGATAGCACATTGTGTTGTCAAATGCGGCTATTTTCTCATCATATTTCGTCTTTCTTGACGAGCTTGCAAGGATGATTTCCTTGCCTTCCGGTTCTTCCGTATCGGGAACAAGCTTTATTTCTTTTCCCGATATTTTCTCAATCGTATTCTTGAGAACGTTGACGTCCTCCATTTTCCATTCCGACCAGTCTGCCGGATATACAATGCTGTATTCCGACAGATCTGAAAGGCTTACCTCTTCTTTCTTTGTGCAACCGCTGAGAATTCCTGTAAAAAGAAGGAGTGATAATAAAATCAATACCGTTTTCTTCATTTTTTCCGTTTTCTTAAAAATCTATTGTCTTGACGGCTTCGTCAAACACTACCCTTGCTGACTTGATTCCGTTCTTGCCGGCAATGAATACTTCAGCCTCTCCCTTGCCCTGCAAGGTTACTTTGTTATCAGCAAGCGAAAGTACTTCTGAATTGTTGCGATCCGTCCAGGCAGCATTCACGCCGTCTGATACTATCTTTATGATAGTGCCGAAGTTCATTGTCATTTCGAACCTCTTCGAATCAAGAACAAGCGTTGCTTTTCTTTCTTCATCAGGCTCATGATACCAGTCAACAGGTGTCACATAAATGTGCGTGTTACCGTTTTCCTGCTTATATACGGCGAACTGAACAAGGTCGTCGCACTCAACGAATGTCTTTTCTTCGTTGTTCAATTCGTCGGAAAGCTTTCTGATAAGCTCTCTGTAAACAGGCTCAACTGCCTTTTCAGCAGGATATTCCTTTGCATTGACGAAGAATATTCTGCCCTTTCCTGTGTTGTATTTTACAACAAGCGGAATTCCTGCATCAGTTGATGAAATCACTTCGGCGTTCTCAAGCTCAAGAGCCGTATTTACGATTGCCTTTTCTCCGTTTATAGTATCCTTTACGAAAGAATCTCTGTCCTCGCAAATGAGCGCCGCAAGCTTTGAAGCTGAATATGTATGCTTGTATGAAACAACGTCGCTTCTTCTGACAGTTTCAGAAATGTGAGGCCAACCGAGAACGAGGGTTCCGCCGTTTTCCGCATATGCAAGAAGCTTGTCCATATCCTCATCAACAGCCTTGTTGTAGCCGAGGAAGAAGAGCACCTTGTAAGCTGAAAGCTTTTCAAGAGATGTCTCAATCGGAACGCAATCGGCATTTCCTCTCGGAGTACCCGACAACATACCGACCTCGTGGTCCTCCGGACACGGATGGAGATAAATATCGCCGTTTGCTCTCTCAAGCGGATAGAACTCATTCAGGAGCTCCCATGAATACTCAGGAGCTTCGGACTTACTCTCTGCTCTTGCAAAGACAGTGTCTATGCCAAAGCATCTGAATCCGTCTGCTCTGCCGAATATGAACGCAAAAGGAGTATAGAAGCTACCTGTTCGTGAATGTGAGGATACATAATCAAAGAAAGTCTGCTGTGCTTTCTTATGTTCTTTGCAGGCATCTGTTTCTCTGTTGAAATAGTTGTAATACTCTTCCATATGCCAGAGACCTTCTTCGGTATTTATATCGTTTATGCCCTGAAGGTATGCAGAGTAAAGAGAAGCCTGATAGCGTCTGTATCTCGGGAACGTATCATGAGGTGTTGTCGACCACTGAATTGCAAGGTGGCCGCCTGTCGAGCCTGTATCATAGCAATATGCAGCACCTCTCATGAATGCCGTTATCATTTCAAGAGGACCGTACATAAGCTCTGCGCCTGCCCACTTGTAGCCGGCCTGAATAAAATACTTGAATGAAACAGAAGGACCTGTGTGTCTTGTGTGGTCAGCCTTTGAGTCCCTGAGGTTAGTCACGAGAAGCTCTGCGGCTTCGTCCATATTTTCAGGCACGTTGTACGGATCAACATAGTTATACATTTTTCCGGACTTCTTGTCTATTACAAAATTATGCGCCATAGAACGTGTATTTGCCGTCTTCGGATTTTCACGGATGAGCTTCATCCAGTAGTCAGCAGTGAGATATCCGAGCTGACCGAACTCATAATGAGGCCAGTATCCGAAAGCACCGTCAAATTCGTGTGACTGTCTGCCGAGGAAGTTCTCTCCCGCAAGCGTTTCAAGAGAAGGATTTGCCGTTGCGCCAGGGAATTCTCTTCCGTCAGTCATATGAACGTACTTCATATGGAGCTTATTCATAAGCTCTGCAACCTTTTTCCAGATGTCTTCGTTGAGGACTCTCGCTCCGCACCATCTGTATGTCGGTCTGATCGTGAAAAGGTTTCCTATGTTGTTTGAAAGGTACCATGAAATGTATTCCATAACATCATCAGGTCTCTCCTGATTGATGTAAACCATATCGCCTGTACCCGTAAGCACTTTATCATCAGACTTAACAACAATTCTTGAGAGAGTATATTCTTTTCTCGTTTCGCCCGATACAAGAGCAAACTTAACATCATTTGCAGGTTTGCCCGTTCTTGCCGTAAATACATTATATCCGGCATCAGGGAAAATAATCTCATCAGCGACAAGGCTTCCGCTTTCGCATTCGAGGCTGACCTTCATTCCTGCTTTTTTTGTTTTAAGAAGAATGCAGAGAAGTCCGTCTGACGGAACATTCTCTGGGCAGGCAATAATGTTCACCCTATCATTTTCCTTTTCAAAAAGACCGATTTCCCTTATCGTGTAAGGCAGAGGATTCGGATAATCTGAAATAAGCTTGATTTCAAGCTCGTTTCCGCCTTCCTTAATCAAGCCTTCAGGTATTTCGCACTCGCATTCGGAATACTTGTGGCAGCGCTCGAACATCTCGCCCTTATATACAAGGCTTCCGTTCAGCTTGATTTCAAACTCAGGCCATTCCTTTCTTGAAAGGTTCACACCTATCCAGCCCTTTGCGTCGTGGTCGAGGTACGGCGGCTGAAAATCAGGCATAATATTGAAGCCGTTTGATGAAGTGATAAAAGGTCTTTCAAGAAGAAGCTTGCCTGTGTAGCCTTCGCACTCAATATATGTAACAACGTTTGCGATTTTTTCTTTATCAAGTGTCAGATCAATGGATATCTCCTGCCAATCGTACGTTCCGACAGGAATATCAAATGACTTCACTTCATCAGGCTCATTTATTGTTGCATAATTCGGCAGGTCATCTTTCTTATATCTGATTTCATAGGTGATTCTGAGCTTTGCATCGTTTCTGACGAACATCAGATTCTCCGCCTTTGCAAATATACCAGCCTTCCATTCGGAAGTATACGGCTCCTTGAGCCTGAGGTATGAAAGCATAGGCGGGAAAAGTGTCTTCTTGAAAGCAATCTTCGGATATGTCACAGGTTCCTTGTTCGTAAGGTCAAGGCAATAAGGTGCAACCATTGCTTCCTTGTTATTCAACGCATCCTCAATGTTGCAGTATTCGGCAACACAATCATATTCGCCTTTCCAGAAATAGAAAAGCGTCGTTTCTCCCGTAAAAAAAAGTCGGTATGCTTTTTTATCCGGATTTCCGTGAACAAACGGGAAAACAAAGCTGTCATCCTTGCGGAGAGTGACCTCTTCGTCAGGTCTGTTTGTACCGAATATCCTTCTGTATTTTTCAAAATTCATATTTTTTCTCCTCACTCGGCAAACAATGCTTTGACATCGTCGGCATTCAATCTGTATTTCTTGAGGCAGTACGGACATACAACTTCAATGAAGCCCATTTCTTCAAGAATGCTTTCTGCTTCTTTCTTTCCGATCGAAATAATAACGTTTTCAATCTTATCCTGATTGCAATCGCATTCTGCCTTCATATCATATTCAGCAGTTACGTAGAAGCCTGCACCCTCAATGATATCCCATGCTTCATCGTTAGTATTTGCAGATTTGAGAGCTGCAGAAAGATCCTCAAGCTCGCCTCTTCTTTCCTCAATTTCAGTGAATTCTTCATTGAGCACAGGGTTTATCAAAACACCTACTGTTTTATTCTCTTCGGCATAGAAATGCACAATGCCCGGATGCTGGAGGGACTGCTCAAGATAGTCTGAAATGCATGTTTCAAAGGTAAACTGTGAAACATGCATTTCATTCGTATAAACATTCTTCATTCCGGGATCGTACATTATTCCGAAAACGGCTTTATTTCTGATTTCATTCTCGAAATCATACTTTTCAAGCTTTTCTGCCGTGCTGTATGCCTTCAGGTTATTCTGCTTATTCGTAACCACAACAGTGTTATTGTACGGAGCTTCTGCCCTGAGCATTGCGCTGAATGTACTGTTTTCTTCCTTTATATCTGCGGAAAGAACCGTTGTAGCAAGCGCAGTTTCCGCAAGGATCTTTTTGTTGGCTCCTGTGAAATTATGTATTGATGCAATCTCGTTTACTGTATCTGTTATATTGCAGTAAAAAAGTCTTATTTTTCTGTCTTTTGAAATTCCTCTGAGAACTCCCATTTATTTATCATTCCTTTCTGTTTTCTTCGTGACAAAAAGCACTCTTTCATCGTTTTCCCTGAATGCTTCATCAGAATAGCCCGAATATATGCCGATAACCTCAAAGCCGGTCGCTTCAAGGCTTGTCCTGACATCTTCTATTCTGTGAGCATACTGCCTGTGTTCCTCATCGAAACGGGTATATGTATTCTTGCCCTTTTTCTCAAAGCCTGTTATACTCATAGTACAGATGTGTTTCTTTTCATCGTACTCATTCTGCCATGAGAGGAAAAGGTCATCATAGTCAAATGTAAAAGCGTTGTTTTTAAGAATATTTTCATATTTGTATACCGTGCTGATATCAAAAATGAAAAGTCCTTCGGTCTTCAGTATGTTTCTGACCGAAACAAATACTTTTTCCAGCTCTTCCTTTCCAAGCATATAGTTCATACCGTCGCAAACCGAGCAGACCGCATCAACCTTGTACATAAGCTCAAGCTTTTTTGCATCTTCGCAGAGAAACATAACTCTTGCCGCCTCTGATGCCGCTTTCTGCACTGCTACATTCAGCATATCTTCCGAAATATCAACACCCGTAACTCTGTGGCCTGCTTTTGAAAGTGCTATTGCCACGTCACCTGTGCCGCAGGCAAGATCAAGAATGTCTCTCCTTCCTGAAAGGAGAGACAAAAGTCTTGACGTTATGTTTTTTTTATCATAATTTACGTTGAGCTTATCGTAAATGTAAGCAAAATCACAAAACTGTTCCATCAATAATCCTTAATATCAAGGAAAACGTTCTTATTGAGAACTTTTCCGATATGAACATAAATAATGAGATAGAAGAATACTATCAGCACTATGCCCATAAGTATCCAGAATGCAAGTGTCGGTACAAACTCGAAAAGGAGGAAGAGAACTATTCCGATAATGACTGTGAGCGCCATTGATCCGAAGAAATCTCTGAAAGCAAGTATCAAAGAGAACTTGTAAATTTCCTTGATAGTAAGCTTGTATCTTACAAGCATCGGGAATACGTACATATGTATCATTATGTATACGATAGCGCAGCCGAAAATGAAATACTGTGCTATCGTGCTTACTGAAAAGGTCGTTTCCGAAGCCTCATGAAGGATATCCTTCATCGGTTCTCTGTAAAACCAGAAGCAGAAGAAAAGCAGGAACATAACAACATAATTTATTACTGTGACTATAAGTCCCTGTTTCCAGTTCTTCCGGATGCCTGTCCAGAAGTCGCTCATCCATGCGTGCTCATCGTTTGCCCAGCGGTGAAGAACGTTTGTGAAGCCAAGCGTTCCGGGGCACGCAATAAGAAAGCATGGGAAAAGCAGATAGATATACATGAAAAGGTCCTCAAAGCCCATAGTGCCGCTTCCGGAGAGCATTGAATAGTACTGATACATTGCAAAGTAAAGCACTATCATCAGCGGAATAAGGAAAAGCGTATAAAGCAGATTGAGTCCGAGGAGATTCCAGCCTCTCACCTTTATTACGGTGAAGAAAAGCTGAAATCTTGATTCCTTTTCAATATCTTTTTTGGTAAGATCCTTTTTATTCGGATTACCTATATACATTTTGTTAAAAAGCTTGCTCATTTTTCAGAACCTTTCTTAATCAGATCAAAGTATATATTTTCCGAGATTATTTTCTTTATAAACCTTGCCGAGGCGTTCCTTTACGTACTCTGCATCGATTTCAAAAACCTGTCCCTGATACTCATCTGCATTGAATGAAATCTCCTCAAGAAGTGTTTCCATTACTGTATGAAGTCTTCTTGCGCCAATTTCTTCCATAGTTTCGTTCATGATAAATGCAGAATGAGCTATTTCGGCTATAGCTTCATCAGTAAACTTCAGCTTTATTCCCTCTGTTTCAAGGAGAGATGCTTCCTGCTTGATGAGTGCATTTTCAGGAGTTGTGAGTATCTTTCTGAAGTCTTCCTCTGTAAGACTGTGAAGCTCAACTCTTATCGGGAATCTTCCCTGAAGCTCCGGGATAAGGTCTGTCACCTTCGTCATATGGAATGCGCCTGCCGCTATAAAAAGAATGTGATCTGTTTTTACGGAGCCGTACTTTGTATTGACTGTTGTGCCTTCCACGATCGGGAGGAAGTCTCTCTGAACGCCTTCTCTTGAAACGTCAGGGCCATTTGAAGAACCTCTTGAGCCGATCTTGTCTATTTCATCAATAAAGACTATTCCGTTATACTGAGCTGCTTCTATCGCAAGAGAATTGATATCCTCCTTGTCGATAAGCTTTTCTGCTTCTTCATCTGTAAGGATCTTCATCGCATTTGCAACTGTGGTCTTCTTTGTCTTGTGCTTCTTGGGAAGGAAGTCGCCGAAAAGATCCTGCATCTGCATCATAACGTCTTCGCCTGCGCCCGGAATCATTCCGATTGCCGCGCCCTGATCCTCTTCAATTTCTATTTCAATAGGGAGATTATCAAGTCTGCCCTCACGAAGTCTCGTGCGGTACTTATCTCTGGTTGTCTGCGTAGGCAGATTTGAAGGATTCTCTGTAGTTGCAAAAGGTGTTTCAGGTTTTTTGATATTCGGAAGTATTAGGTCGAGAACTCTTTCCTCTGCATTTGCTCTTGCAATGTCTTCAATCTCCTTTTCCTTCTGCTTTGTAACCATTCTGACCGCTTCCTCAACGAGATCTCTTATCATTGACTCAACGTCTCTGCCTACATAGCCGACTTCAGTGTACTTCGTTGCTTCCACCTTTACGAAGGGAGCATTCACAAGCTTTGAAAGTCTTCTTGCAATTTCGGTTTTACCTACTCCGGTAGGTCCCATCATAATAATATTTCTCGGAGTGATCTCTTCACGGAGCTCTGCGGAAAGAAGGCTTCTTCTGTATCTGTTGCGAAGAGCAACTGCAACAGCCTTTTTTGCTTCTTCCTGACCGATTATATAATTATCAAGTGCAGATACGATCTGCTTAGGTGTCATTTCGCTCATTTCTCTCACGCCTCCTCAACATAGATATGATCGTTTGTAAAAACGCATATGGAAGAAGCTATCTCCATTGATTTCTGTACTATCTCGGGCGCGGAAAGATCTGTGTTTTCTTTCAATGCTCTTGCGGCAGCAAAAGCATAGTTTCCGCCGGAACCGATTGCGGCTATTCCGTCATCAGGCTCAATGACCTCGCCTGTTCCCGATACAATAAGAAGATTATCTTTATCAAGAGCGATCAACATTGCTTCAAGCTGACGCATGGCCTTATCCTGTCTCCAATCCTTCGCAAGCTCAACTGCCGCTCTTGGGAGATTGCCCGAATACTGGTGAAGTTTTGCTTCAAATTTCTCTGAAAGCGCAAATGCATCTGCAACCGAGCCGGCAAAGCCTATTAGCACCTTTCCGTCATATATTCTTCTGACTTTTCTTGCTCCGTGCTTCATTATGACGCTCTGTCCCATTGTAACCTGACCGTCGCCGCCGATTGCACTTCTGCCGTCCTTCTGAACAGCAATTATGGTGGTTGCTTCAAGTAATCTGTCGTTATGTTCCATTTATATATTCAATTCCTTTCTTTTCATGTTTTGATCTGTTCATTCAAAAAGCCACGGTGAAGCTGAAATAAATTCATCAAGCTTTTCAAATGCTCTGCGTGCGTATCTTTCGCCCTTTTCCTGCTTCGGAATATTCTCGAATATCTTCGGAATTATTCCGTAATTCGCATTCATTGGCTGGAAATTTACCACGCCCGGATTTGATACGTATGATGCAAGCGCTCCGATCATCGTTTCCTTCGGAAGCTTGCTTTCATGTCCGAGCATACGCGATGCAAACAGCAAGCCTGCTGAAAGTCCCGAAGCCGCAGACTCAACATATCCCTCAACGCCTGATATCTGACCTGCAATGAATATTGTAGGATTCTTTTTCAATGAATAGCAGTTATCAAGAAGTCTCGGTGAATCAACGTATGTATTCCTGTGCATTACTCCGTAACGGAGAAATTTTGCATCGTGAAGTGCAGGTATCATTGAGAATACTCTTCTTTGCTCCGGAAACTTGAGATGGGTCTGGAATCCAACCATGTTATACATAGTCTTGTCGGTATTCTCCGCTCTGAGCTGAACAACGGCATATGGCTTTGTTCCGTTCGGGAGCGTAATGCCCTGCGGCTTTAACGGGCCGCATCTGAGTGTTTCAAAGCCTCGCTGACACATAACTTCAACAGGCATGCATCCTTCAAAAACCATGTTCTTTTCAAAGCCGTGGACCTCTGCCGTCTCAGCCGAAAGAAGCGCATTCACAAATGCGGAATACTCCGCCTCCGTCATCGGGCAGTTGATATAATCATCTCCACCCTCGCCGTATCTTGAGCCCTCAAAGCAGAGGCTTCTGTCTATACTGTCTGCATCAATTATTGGTGCGGAAGCATCGAAGAAATTTCTGAAGCCCTGTCCGAGGCTTGTCCCGAGAGTCTCAAAAAGCTTATCCGAGCAAAGCGGTCCCGCCGCAACTATCGTATAAGGCTCAAGAACTTCATTTGTATATTCTTTTGTAACTATTCTCACATTAGGCAGAGCAGTGATTCTCTCCGTAACGTATGCGGAGAATTTCTCTCTGTCGACTGCAAGCGCCGCCCCGGAAGCGAAGCCGGTTGCATCTGCCGCCTCCATGATTATTGAATCAAGTCTGCGCATTTCTTCTTTAAGAAGACCGCAGGCATTTGAAAGCGATGCAGATTTAAGTGAATTACTGCATACAAGCTCTGCAAAGTTTCCCGTAGAGTGTGCGGGAGTCATTTTTTCAGGGCGCATTTCCCAGAGTTCAACATCAAAGCCTCTTTTTGCCAGCTGCCAGCAGGCTTCGCTTCCTGCGAGTCCTGCGCCTATTATTTTAACCGTATTTCTTGTCATTGTTTCTTATATTTGCACTTGAAGTTTCTGCATACGATCATATCGCCCTTTTTCGTAGGACGTACAACAAGCCAATCGCCGCATTCAGGACACTTTTCTCCAGTCGGCGGATAGTTTGAAGCAAAGTCGCAGTCGGGATAGCCTGAGCATCCGAGGAATCTCATGCCCTTTTTGCTCTTCTTGTATACAAGCTTCTTGCCGCACTTTGGGCAGTTGTACTCTGATTCCTCAACAATAGCCTTCGTAAAGCTACACTCCGGATAACCGGGGCAAGCGAGGAATTTTCCGAATCTGCCCTGCTTGATAACCATCATTCTGCCGCACTTCTCGCATGGTATATCCGTTACGACAGGCTCAATATTGACCTTCTCAATCGTCTTGTCGGCTTCCTCAACCATTTCCTCAAAGGACGGATAGAAGTCTCTGATAACCTTTACCCAATCG
Organism: Clostridia bacterium; assembly: GCA_045627045.1. GTDB lineage: Bacteria > Bacillota > Clostridia > HGM11327 > HGM11327 > SIG351. Next base: position 16,897 of record JAZQMY010000053.1, read on the forward strand.
AGCTTGCCATTGCTTATGTCATCGAGCTTATCTTCCATATCAGCCGTGAAGCCGTATGAAATAACGCTGTCGAAGTTTTCAATAAGAATATTATTAACGGTTCTTCCGAGCTCTGTCGGATAAAGAGCCTTCTTTTCCTTCGCAATATAGTTTCTCTTCTGGATGAGCGTTACTGTTGAAGCATATGTGCTCGGACGTCCGATTCCTAGTTCTTCAAGCTTCTTGACAAGTGAGCCTTCGGTATATCTCGGAGCAGGCTGTGTAAAGTGCTGCTGTTCGTTCCAGCCTGAAAGCTTCAGTTTATCACCTTCCGCAAGCTCGGGAAGTGTTTTTGACTTTGAATCCTTGTCTTCATCCTCATATATCTTCTTGTAGCCGTCAAATTTGAGTGATGAGCTTCCTGTTTTGAATACAGATGAGTTGTTCTCCGTCTCGATCGATACCGTATCATATACGGCGCTCTCCATCTGTGAAGCGATGAATCTATTATAAATGAGCTTATAAAGCTTATAGTTATCAGCGGAAAGTGAATCCTGAACCGATTCAGGTGTCAGGTCGATATAAGTCGGTCTGATTGCTTCGTGAGCATCCTGTGCAGACTTCTTCTGCTGATAATAATTCGGTTTTGAAGGCAGATAGCGTTCTCCGTAGCGCTCTGCTATTGCCGCTCTTGCTGATGAAAGTGCTTCATCGGAAATACGTGTTGAGTCAGTTCTCATGTAAGTAATGAGACCGACAGTGCCGTGGCCCTTAATCTCAACGCCTTCGTATATCTCCTGTGCATTCTTCATTGTTCTTGCAGTTGAAAAGCCGAGCTGTCTGAATGCATCCTGTTGGAGTGTTGATGTGATGAAAGGCGGAAGAGGATGCTTTTCCTTTGTGCCGTGCTTTACGGATACTACCGTAAATTCATCCGTGCAGGAAGCCTTGAGCTTTTCTACATCTTCCTTGCTTGAAAGCTTCTGCTTGCCATCCTTATTTCCGAAATACTCAACCTCGAATTTCTTCTTTGCCGCAGTTACCTCTGCTGAAAGCGTCCAGTATTCTTCAGGCGTAAAGCTCTCGATTTCGTCCTCTCTGTCGCATACAAGTCTTACCGCAACGGACTGAACTCTTCCTGCGCTGAGCCTTGACTGTACCTTATGCCAGAGAAGCGGGCTGATTTTGTATCCCACAAGTCTGTCAAGTACTCTTCTTGCCTGCTGTGCATCAACGAGATTCATATCGATCTTTCTGGGTGACTTGATGCCGGCAGTGATTGCACTCTTTGTGATCTCGTTGAATGTAATTCTGCAATACTTTTTCTCGTCAAGCTTAAGTATTTCTTTAAGGTGCCATGAAATTGCTTCTCCCTCACGGTCAGGGTCGGTTGCGAGATAAACCATATCGGCTTCCTTTACGGCGGCCTTGAGGTTGTCAACAATTTCCTTTTTCTCGCTCAGCACCTTATATCTCGGCTTGAAGTCATTGTCGACCTCAATTCCGAGAGTTGTTTTCGGAAGATCTCTTATGTGACCGATCGATGCCTCTATGTTATAATTTGATCCGAGACATTTCTTGATCGTTTTGATCTTACCGGGTGACTCTATAATGATCAGTTTTTTTGCCATAAAATATTCCAGTTCTAATTAAAAATTTCTTCGTAGGTCTTTCCTACCTTCTGAATAATGTATCCCTTGAATTCAAGCATTGTCAAGGCATACCCGACAGTTGAAATGTCGAGTCCGCTCTCCATTACAATCTCATCGAATTGCCTGATTCCGGAATGGATCAGCTCCATTACCCTGAACTCGTTTTCGTCAAGCTCTGAATAATCTCTTGTAAATTCGGGCGGGACTACAACGTCCTCAGCAACCTTCAGTGTTTTCTGCGGTCTGCTATCATCAAATAACGAATCGAATGCCGAAAAGCCTAATTTATTGATTATGTCATACGGATTTGTAACAGAAGTCACGCCATCCGCAATCAGCTCTCTGTTACCTTCAAAACCAGGCTCCTCCGAATTGTCATAAAGAACAAATACATCTCTGTTCTGGTCTGCCGCATGACGGACAGTGTTGATGGCTCCGCTCTTTGCAGGCGCTTCAACAAGCAGAACGCTGTCTGAAAGGCCGCTTATTATTCTGTTTCTTACAGGGAAAGACCACTTTTCAGGTCTTGTGCCAGGCAGATACTCCGAAATAACAACGCCCTTCTGACATATCTTATTATATAATTCCTTATTTTCTTTCGGATATACCACATCAACTCCGCAGCCAAGCACGGCACAGGTATTTCCGACGCCGAGTGCGCCAATATGTGCCGCCGCATCAATGCCCTTTGCCATACCGCTTATAACCGTATAGCCTTCAGCCGCAAATTCTCTTGCAAAGCTTCTCGCATGATAGCAGCCCTTCTCGCTTGCGTTTCTCGTCCCGACCATGGCAATGCATCTGTTCTGAAGGATCGAAATATCACCCTTGTAATACAGCACAAGAGGCGGATCGTTTATTTCGCAGAGAAGCTTTGGATAGTCGAAATCAAAATATGTAGTAACTGATATATCATCGTGCTTTTCCATGAGGTCGGCAAGCTTTGATATGTTCTCAACCGTCGAGCTGTTCTTTATTACGGATATTATGTCATCAGAAACATTCAGCGACTTCAGGCACGCACCTGCAGTGCGGAATATTTCTCTGGGTGATTCTGTTTCACGTATCAGGCAAAGCTTTACCTTTGCGCTGAGCTTGGGTATGTTCTGATACCATATCCAATAAATACCGTCTTTTGACAACATTGCTTTTATCAGGTGTCAAGGAAATCCTTGAGTCTCTTGCTTCTTGAAGGATGACGGAGCTTTCTGAGTGCCTTTGCCTCAATCTGTCTGATTCTTTCACGTGTGACATCAAACGTTCTGCCTACCTCTTCAAGAGTGTGTGCTCTGCCGTCGATAAGACCAAATCGGAGCATAAGAACCTTCTTTTCTCTGTCGGTAAGTGTTTCAAGAACCTCCATCAGCTGCTCACGAAGGAGGTCGTAAGTTGTTGAGTCAGAAGGAGACATTACATCATCATCCTGAATGAAGTCTCCAAGGTGGCTGTCTTCCTCTTCGCCAATAGGCGTTTCAAGAGATACAGGATCCTGTGCGACCTTGAGTATTTCTCTTACCTTTTCAAGCGGAATATTCATTTCATCTGCAAGCTCTTCAGGGGTTGGCTGGCGGCCCAGAGTCTGAAGCATATTACGCTGAATTCTGTTCATTCTGTTGATCGTTTCAACCATGTGTACAGGCACTCTGATAGTTCTTGCCTGATCGGCGATAGAACGTGTAATGGCCTGTCTGATCCACCATGTTGCGTATGTCGAGAACTTATAGCCCTTTCTGTAATCGAACTTGTCAACGGCTTTGATAAGGCCCATATTGCCTTCCTGAATAAGGTCAAGGAAGAACATGCCTCTGTTGAGATACTTCTTTGCTATGCTGACAACAAGACGGAGGTTTGATTCAATGAGTCTGTTCTTTGCAACATTATCACCGAACTCAATTCTCTTTGCAATTTCTATTTCATCTTCAGGTGAAAGAAGCGGAACCTTACCGATATCCTTGAGATACATTCTGACAGGGTCATCTATTCTTACGCTGTCAGGAAGCTCTGCAAAGTTTTCTTCGATCTTCTTATCATCAAATTCCTCATCGATAGTGATATTCATAGCCTTGAGGCTTTCAAGGAATTCTTCTATTTCATCAGGCTCAATATCAACGTTATCAAAAGCATCGATAATTTCAGAATATGTGAGGAAGCCTTTTTCCTGACCTCTGTCGATAAGTTCTTTTGACTTTTCTTCCTTTGATTTTACAAAGCCTTCTTCTTCAATGCCTTCTTCATCAACAAATTCTCCCTCATAGTCTTCCATTTCCATGAGATCGTCTTCGCCGTCAAGCATCTCGTCCAGCAATTCGTCATCGTTTTCGTATTTCATGTTTCTTCCCTAAAGGGCAAATCCCTTTTCCTTTCGTGGATAATTCTTATATTAAAAAACTTTACTTAATTATTTCTTTTGAAAGCATTCTGTATCGCTGTGTCTCTTTGATAAGCCGCTGGCATTCCTCATCCCTGAGCTTGCCTGCGTTTATCATCTCGTTTGCCTGTGCCTGAAGTATGTCGGCACGCCTGAGACAATACTGCGATCTGACTCTGTTTGCAAACACAACTGCCTGCTCCAATATATCCGACGGATCAAATTCAGTCATCAGTATATTATAAGCAGAAGCCGTTTCTTCCTCCGGAAGACCTGCAGTGATGTCGTCAACATTGTAATTTTCACGCTCATTTGCGAGCTTCACAATGTTATTTGCAAGCTGACGGCACGTTTTATCCGAAATGCACGACGGAGCCGCTATGCTGACGGCTTTCAGTGCAGCCTGCTTGTCTCTTGCCATGATGCATATAAGCTTTTCCTCTGCCGCAAGATCGTTGTTTTTCGGAGGCGCAGGTGCCTGTGTCTTTCTGGGCTGAAACTTCTGAGTGTTTCCGGTTTCAATGGTCTCTGCCGCAGGCTGTGCTTCAGTCTTTTTACCGGAAGCCTTTGCAATGTCATTCACAACAGCTCTTTCGGAATATCCTGTCTTTTCAACTATCATCCCGACATATCTTTCCCTCTCGATATCAAGCTCAACGCTTGCCGCAACCGCTATTGCCGCCTTTGCCGCTTTAAGCTTACCTTCGTTTGTGGAAAGGTCTGCAGTTTTGAATATGTTCTTTATTTTGAACTCTTCAAGTCTTGATGCATTTTTAATTATATCATCAAAATACTCTTTTCCGTATTGTCTCAAAGTTTCGTCAGGATCAAGACCTTCCGGGAACGAAAGCACGAAGACCTCAAGGCCGGTATCCTTCAGAATATCAAGTCCTCTTATCGTTGCGTGCTGACCTGCCGCATCGCCGTCATATCCTATGTAGACCTTATCAACAAAGCGCTTGATTTTTCTCGCCTGTTGTTGAGTCAGAGATGTTCCGCAGGATGCTATCGCAGTGTTGAAGCCGAACTCATGCATCGCAATTACATCCATATAGCCCTCGACTATTATCAGCGAATTGCCTCTGCCGTAGTTTTTTGCTATGTCAAGACCGTAAAGCGTCATTGACTTATTGTAAAGAAAAGTCTGCGGACAATTAAGATATTTCGGTTCATCCTCAGGATTGATTTTTCTGCCGCCGTAAGAGATTATGTTTCCTCTTTCATCGGCAATTGGATACATTATCCTGTTTCTGAATTTATCGTACCAGCTGGTGCCCTTTTCGGACATAAGTCCGGTCTCTTTTATGTCGCTTTCCTGAAAGCCTTTTCCTAAAAGATATGTTTTGAGGTTTTCCCAGCCCTCCGGAGCATATCCGAGTCCGAACCGTTTGACTATTTCCTCACTCAGTCCGCGTTCTTTTATGTATTTTCTTGCTTTTACCGCATCAGGTACCGAGAGCTGTTTCACGAAGAATTCCTGTGCCGCATTCATTATCGAAATGAGCTTGTTGCGTTTTTGCTCCGCCGCATTATCTTCCTTGCCAAACTTCGGGATTTCCATGCCTGCACGCTCGGCAAGTATTTCAACTGCACCGTTGAAATCCGTATGCTCGACTTCCTGAACGAATTTGATTGCATCTCCTGCTTTTCCGCATCCGAAGCACTTAAATATCTGCAAATCACCGTTTACGCTGAATGAAGGTGTCTTCTCATGGTGAAAAGGACACAATCCCCAATGGTGCCTGCCCTTCCGCTGAAGCTTCACATATGAACCAACAACGGACACTATATCACTTCTGTCCTTAAGCTCGTTTATCCATGCCGAAAAATCGGTTTGTGCCATTATTTTTTCCTCTGTCAGTTGAGCTCTGTACCGCTCCATACCTTCGGTACAAAAATCTCTTCAAATTTTCTGATCGCATACAGATCAGTCATTCCGGCAATATAATCGCAGACTATCTGCTCAACTCCGTATATCTCCGTCTGAGGGATAAATTCCGTAGGCAGTCTGTCGGGATGTTGATAAAAATATTCAAACATCATTTTTACTATATTGCAGGCTTTTTCGTTTTCTTTCTGTGCAATAGTATCAATATAGACATTTTGGAAAAGGAATTCTCTCAATTCGTTGGTTGCCTGTCCCACCTCATCACTCATTCGAAGGCCATTTCCGTCAGCGCTGATGCTCACAACATCCGATATCATCTTATCAATGCGGTTTCCGTGTGTTTTGCCGAGCACATCAATGCAATGCTTGGGGAGATCATCGTTTGAAAGCATTCCTGCTCTGATAGCATCGTCAATATCGTGATTGATATATGCGATCCTATCCGAAAGTCTGACTATCTGACCCTCCTGTGTCAGAGGCATTTCATCGCCCGTATGCCTTGCGATTCCGTCCCTGACCTCAAATGTCAGATTCAAACCCTTGAAGTCATTCTCAAGCACATCAACCACTCTGAGGCTCTGGATGTTGTGTGAGAATCCGTTGCTCATCAGCTTATTGAGTGTTCTCTCGCAGGCATGGCCAAACGGAGTATGACCGAGATCGTGACCGAGTGCAATGGCTTCCGTCAGATCCTCATTCAGCGCAAGGCATCTTGCAATTGTCCTTGCAATCTGTGCAACTTCAAGAGTGTGCGTAAGACGTGTCCTGTAATGGTCATCCTGCGGCGCCATAAAAACCTGGGTTTTATGCTTCAGCCTACGAAATGATTTGCAATGCAAAATTCTGTCTCTGTCCCGCTGATAGCAGGTTCTCATATCACATTCTTCAATAGGCTTCAGCCTGCCCTTTGAACCCGAAGAAAGTGATGCAAATTTTGAAAGAAAAAGCTTTTCTCTGTTCTCAATCTCTTCTCTGATCATGTTCCGCTCCTTATCCTGTAATATTTATTTTTCCCATGTATTATATTCGACACAAATGTAAATTTTCCTCTTTTTCAGATGAAATCTTTATGAAATTTTTGTAAAAAATATCCTGTTTCTTCATTATAATGGAGAAACAGGACTTGTCTTCATATTTTTCTGTATTTTTTACCGTTTTCATCCTTGAGAAGATGATAGCAGGACCACCTTGAGTTCGTTACAAGGAAGAAGAAAACCGCAACCGCAATCGAAATCAAGCCGTATGAAAAAAGGATTGAAAGCACCACCGCATTGAGATCAAGCATCTTCGCAACTATAAACGGAATCATAGAAGTGATGCAGAGTCTGAAGCCCACAAGATTCATGATCATATGAACCACTCTGTAATCTCTTATTTTCTCGGTCAGCATTTCAGAAACGCCGTACTCGGTCTCAAAAGGATATTTACGCAGATGATCAAATCTTTTTGACTGGAGTGCCGAGAAAAAGAAGCCCACGACAGCAGTGCCCGCAAAAAGAGCCATCATAATCAATCCAATGCCAGAAGCGATAGGCTCAGTCAAAGCAAATTTCTCATCATATGCAAACGCCTCAAGTATTATCAGGACAATCGGAGACAAAATGCAAAGAGCCACGGAAAAAGCTTTTATTTTTGATGCAGTTCCGTTGGATTTGAGAAATCTGTTTGCTTCCTCAAGGCTCACTCTGTAAATATCCTCCGTATTTTTCTGCGGTGGGATAACCTCGGAGTCTTCAGCTACTTCGTCCTTCTCCTGCGGAATTTCATCCTTGAGAAGGAAGTCTGTCGTAACATCAAAAAGCTCCGAAAGCTTGAGTATTTTATCAAGATCGGGAACAGACTGCGCCGATTCCCACTTTGAAACGGACTGACGGGATACATTGAGCTTATCCGCGAGCTCCTCCTGCGACCATCCGCTTTTCTTTCTGAGCATTGTTATTCTGTCTGCAAGAAGCATACAAGAAATCCCTCCTTTTTGTTCTGTCTGATAAATTCTTCAATACATTTAATACGTTTCCGAAAGCGGCAAGACAATAAATCGCCGTTGCCTGTCAGTCACTGCATCTTCCGCAGTTATCACAGCCCTTGCACATAAAACGTCTGCTGCATGCCCGACATTTCTCCCGGATCATTACCGTCTGCTTTCTTTCGGGATAATTCAGCCCCGATTTTATCGCCTGCTCATGCTGAAGCAGTCTCGGAATCACATATTCTTTTCCATCCTTGACAAAACGGTACCCCGTTTCATCAAAGCTGAAAGGTACTCTGTGTCTTACGCATTGCTCGTAAAGTGACTTCACCCATTCATAATGGCACGGCCTTGCCCCATCATAGTTTTCGCCTCCGCAAATCACCTTTGAAATCTTGTATGAATCAAGATATTTCTCCATATCTATTGCGGAAAGAAGCGGTGTACACATCACACCCTTGGCTCTGAACGGAAGCTCAAGCAGAATGGGAAGCCTTTCATCTGCGCGCTTCTGATTTTCGCAGGTGACATTGAAGGAAACGTTGTCCCAGCCCTCACCCCAATCATCCGGAAGGGCTTCAAGCACTCTTTCAGGGCGTTTTGTCAGAAGTGAAAAATTAACATCACTTCGCTTGCGCATAACGTCCCATGCCTCGCAGCGCCATTCGTCAGCCTCCTTCAGAAAGAAGTCGGACGTAAGGCACACGAAGACAGACTCACCTGTCCTTATCCTGTACTGTCCGTGCCTGTCCTTCTGAAGAGGCATTAAAAAATCATTTTTATTCCGGTAAATAACGCTTCCGTCCCTGTCACGTTTCTTATCAAGATAATACATATAGCAGTTCTGACAGCCTTCACTTACCTTCTTGCAGCCATGCCAGGGATTCCAGATAATCATTACTTTACGTCTTTGTCAACAGCTTTCTCTGAAATTTCAAGGAGTCCCTCAAAGCCGTTTGAAAGGATATAGCCGATGGACTTTGCAAGAGCCGCAAAATCTCCGTGGAAAGTATTGACCTTTCCTGTTGCCTTTGCAAGATCGTTCTTGAAATAATACTGTTCTTCTTCGTCGATATCCATCATAGGTGCAGGAAGATAATCAGAAAGCTCATCTCCTGCGCCGAAAAGGAAGCAGGATGTATCACCCTTAACGCCAGTAATTGCAAATACCGAAGCCGCGTCAAAGAACACGGCATCAATGCCCATTAGTGACATCGTTGTAACGGCAGGAAGCCAATCCATGCCGTCGGCATCAAGTATGAGCAAGAAGTCCTTCTCCTTTTTCAAAGAAGCGAACTGTTTGATTTCGTTGATATCATCTTCCGAAAGAATTACCGCAAGTGTATCCTCGTTGATTTCATCTTTACGGATTACTTCAAAGCCAGCAAGAGAAATGATTTTCCTGAGCTCGGCAGGAACATTGCCTGCATAAATTGAATTTCTGTAATTCTTGTTGTCCTTCTTATATGCCTTCAGAACGTTTATGAGTTCGAACGCCGCCTGCTTGAGTGAAACAGCCTGCATTGATACTCTTGACACTCCGAGAATGTCTTCTAACATATGTTCGATGTTGAACATAAGCTCTGCCGCACCCTGACAAGCATCCTGAAGCTGATAAGGATGTGCGCCTGTAAAGCCGTCAAGTCTTGCAGTGTCTTCGATTATCGAAACGCCGTAATCAGAAGGTGCATATTCTGAAGAATTAAGAATCGTTCTAACCTTATCAAATACATTTTTCTCGCTGAATTCGGGAAGCTCGGGCTGTTTTTCCCTGAGCAGACGCTCGCTTATGCTGTCAGTTGAATACTCGGATATTCCTGTTCCCGGAAGTGTCCATGTCTGTTTTGCGGAATTATTGATCATATCTGTCTCGATGCCTCCTTCACAAGCAATTCAACCTCGTCTGCCGAACGTTTTTCAGTAACTGCAACGAGCCAGGAATTACCGAATTCCGGGTAATCATTCTTGATTACTGCGCCGCCTATCATACCATAATCAAGCATACGGTTGTTAATATCATTTACGTTTTTCTTTGTTGCCTTGACTGCAAATTCTCTGAAATAAGGCTTATTGAACAAGGCCTTGAAGGATGACGTTGCAGTAAGCTTTTCATATGTATAACAAGCGTTAGAATAGCACGTTTCAGCAACAGTTCTGAGTCCATTTGCGCCCATAAGCTCAATGTAAGAAGCCGCACTGAATGCCTGTGCAAAAGGAATCTTGCACTCATTCACACAAGTAAAGCTGTCGCCTTCCTCCTTGATGAGGCAATCGGAAATGTATGATTCGTATTCCTTTTTCACTCCGAGGATGCCTATATACGGTGTGCCGTAATACATTGCGCCGCCGAAGGGCTGGGCATTTCCCACCGCAAAGTCAGCGTTATATTCGCCCGGAGTTTTAATGATCGCAAGAGAAACAGGATCAATTCCTGCAATGAACAGTGCCGATGCACTGTGTGCAACATTGGAAAGCGACTGCATATCCTCTATTATTCCGAAATAGTTCGGCGACTGAACAAATACAGCGGCATAATCCTCGTTTATAATCTTTTTTAGCCCCTCCGGATCTGTATCTCCGTCCGGACAAGGTATTTCCCTGACTTCAAATGAAAGCGCTTCCGCATAGCTTCTGATTGCCCTTCTGAGCTCCGGATCCGACGATCTGGCAACTGCAAGCTTTCTCTTGCTTGTAATCCCTGCAACCGCTGTCAGCGCCTCTGCGAATGCATCGGCAGTGTTTTTCACCGTCACGGCAATCTCGTCCATACCCGTGATAGCCTTCATATATGTTCTGTAATCGTTTGCCGCCCTGAGCCTTGCTTTTCTGTCCGCATAGATGAAATCACCTGCGACCTTGCTTATTAGTGACGGAACGAAATGATCGTAATTACCTGCACCGAGGAAGCATACAGCATCGCTTGCGGAAATATTTCTTCCTGCAAGATTCTGCATTACCTTTTTCAGATCATACTCTCCGAGCGCTTCCGGCAATGTAAACGGTTCGGTAAGCTTCATCTCTTCCGGCAGACTGATTATTGATCTGCTTTTGTCAGTATCTGAAATAAATCTGTTCATGATTTTCTCCGTTCTTTTATTTCAAAAAGGCGCAGACCTTTCAAGGAGCCCTGCGCCCGGTTTCATTATGTTTTTATTCCTTCGGAACGTAATTATATATTCTTCCGTGCAACCAGTTCATATTGTACTCAAAGTTGTTCTCAACTACAACTGACTGACCGCTGATAGTCGGACAACTGAACTTTGCAGGATATGAGTTGTGCTGAAGTCCGGTATCCTTGCAGTAATAAACTGCAGATGCGACCTTGATCATCGTTGTAAAATTCATATCTGTCTTGATGTAGTTTGAGCATTCCGTAAGAAGCTTGAGGAGCGATGTCCACGAAGCATCCTTGAACTTATCCATGAGAAGCTGAAGAACCTTACCCTGTCTGAGCGTTCTGTATCTGTCGTTATCATTTCTTATCGACATATATCTTATTGTCTCACGACCGGAAAGGTGATATACGCCTGCAGGCATATCAACGCCGCCTTCTCTTTCCCAAAGAACGAGCTTGGGTTCATTGATCATGAACGGCACCTTCTTTTCCTTATCCTTATAGCCGAACTGGAAGTTTCTGAGCTCAACATCAACACCGCCGAGAATATCGATAATCGCCTCAGCACCTGCAAAGTTTACTACAACGTAGTGATCGAGCTTGATATCGAAATAATGTTCAAGAGTTGCCATTGCACCTGAAGGTCCGTAATATGAGTAAGCCGCATTGATCTTGGAATATTTTCCTGTTGCAGTGTTGCTGTCCTTATAAAGCTCAACCCAAAGGTCTCTCATTACAGATGTAAGTGTCATCTTATTTGACTCTGTATTGAGTGACATTATCATTATCGTATCTGATCTGCCTGTGAATACGTTCGCTGAATCGCCGACATATCTTGAAGCATCAATTCCGAAAATTGCAATATTGATTACCTTATCCAAATCCGTAGGTCTTTCAGGAGTTTCTGCCGGAGTCGGAATCGGTGTAGGAGTCGGGTCCGGTGTAGGTGTCGGGTCAGGCGTTGGTGTAGGAGTCGGGTCCGGTGTAGGTGTAGGAGTCGGGTCCGGTGTAGGTGTCGGATCCGGCGTAGGTGTAGGTGTCGGGTCCGGCGTTGGTGTAGGTGTCGGGTCCGGTGTTTCTGTCGGTGTCGGATCCGGTGTTTCTGTAGGAGTCGGATTAGGTGTTGCAGTCGGCTCAACGGTAGGAGTTACAACAGGTTCATTTGAAATCTCATATTCTGAAATAACAAAAGGAGTAAGCTTTGTAGTCTTAACAATGATGTGGCTGCCGTCAGTTGTGGCGTTCATATCTGAAAGGACTTCTCCGGAAAGGCTCTTGACCTTGCAGTTCTTTGGATCCATTCCGTCCGGGATTGGCAGATATACTTCGACCTCCTCCGAAAGCTCTTCAAAAGGTGATTCTGCATCATCAATAAATACATTCACAAGGCAGAAATTCTTGTCCGTCAGTTTGCTGATATAGAGATAGTCTTCTTTCTCGATTGTTGTATCGCCTGAATAATACTCATCTATGAAAACATAGTTTCCGTACTTTGTACCGTCTGCCTTCAAAGCCTTGGCATCAGGTCTCGGAGTTGCAGTTGAAACAGAACCCGGATCAATTGTTACGTCCGGATCAATAAAAATCGTTGATGAAGGGCTTACAATAAACTCGCCTATTTCTTTTGCAAAAAATACGCCTATTGCGAGAACGGCAAGAACGAACACACCCAGAATAATCCATCCTGCGATATGTTTCTTGGGCTTCTGCTCAGCCTGCTGTCTTTTATACTTTTTTTCTTCCATTATTATCCTCCATGATTAATTCCAAGCAGGAATGTAATTATATAATTTCTGATAAAGCTTATTTATCTGAACCGGATACGACGATTCCTTGATATCGGATGATCCGGCTATTGATAATCTTCCCGGGTTGCCGTAACTGAAGAAGTACGGATAAGTATCATGATTAAGTCCGTTTTCTCTGTAGCTGTAAACCTTTGAAAGAACACTGACCATCTGTGCCGCAGACAAATCAGTTTTGATATATTTTGTGCAGTCATCGGCAATTTCAAGGATATCAGAAAGTGAACTGCTCATATATTTATTGAAAAGATATGAGAGCACCTTTCCCTGACGTTTTGTTCTGTAATAGTCATTATCCGTATGACGGAGTCTCATATAATCAAGCGTTTTCTGCCCGTTGAGCTTATATTTTCCGGAGCCGGAAGTAAAGCCGAGAGCCTCTGCCTCATTGCTTGTAAGATCCATTTCAGTTCCGCCAAGCTTATTGATTATATCTGTTGCACCTGTGAAATTGACAACAACATAGTTATCGATCGGTATTCCGAAGTGATTTTCTATCGTCTTCATAAGACAGCTCGGCCCGCCATAAGCATACGCCGCATTAATCTTTGTGGAATAATTCTTGCCGGCTATCTGAACTCGCAGGTCTCTCATAATTGATGTGAGCGAAACGGTCTTCGTCTTTGAATTGATGGAAAGGATCATCATAACATCGGATCTGCAACCCGAAAAAACTTTCTGCCTTGTGTCAATGCCAATGATAAGAATATTAGTAACACCGCTCTTTTCAAAATTCGGTACAGTAAAGCCGTTATCCGTGAATTTATCTCCGTTTGAACCATATTCCGGTCTCGGAGTTGGTGTCGGCTTTGGCGTCGGCTGAGGAGTTGGAGTAGGCTTCGGAGTAGGTGTCGGAGTAGGTGTCGGCGTCGGCTTCGGCGTGGGAGTTGGAGTGGGCTTCGGTGTCTCTGTTATATCCGGAGTTTCCGCAACATCAGGTGTTTCCGTAATATCAGGTGTCTCTGACGGCTCGGGAGTTTCAGTTATTTCGGGTGTTTCCGAAGGCTCCGGTGTTTTTGTGACATCGGGTGTCTCTGAAGGCTCGGGAGTCTCTGTGACATCGGGTGTCTCTGAAGGCTCGGGTGTTTCAACCGTATGCTCACCTTGATAAGGCTCTGCCGACTCGATTTTGCTGTCTGTGACAACAAAATAGCCAAGTCCCGTGCTATTGATTATTATTTCAAAGAACTCTTCATCAAAAGACGAATCGGTACCGTAAAATTTTCTGTCACCGCCAATTGAATAAGCGTTGAAATTGTCGGGATTGATTCCGCCTCTTGCAAAGATATGAATTCTGTATTTTCCGTCTGCTGGTATCTCTTCGCCGTTTTTCTCAAGCACAAGCTTATAGAGATAAAAGCTTTCTGCGACATTCTTTGCAACGAGATCATAGTTGCTTCCGCTTGTTACAATATAGCAGACAAGCTCCGCATCGCTCTCGCCCGATAAAATTTCACCGTAAACGCCGCTGAAATCATGTTCGTAATTTTCAACTGCATCGGACGGCATTTCTGTTGAATCCGTTCCGAAAATCGTGCTGTCCGGCTTTTCAATGATATTGTTGACCTTATTGAGGACAATGCCTATCGCAACCGCAACAAAAAGCACTATAAGACACAGAACACTGATTAATACAATTTTTAGTGTTGAAATCTTTTTAGCCATTTATTTTGCTTTCCTGAAATGTTTTATAATAAATATATGCCGAAACCGGTCAGTTTTTCACTCAATTTAAAAATCGGCAAACCGACTACGTTGAAATAGCAGCCGTTTATTTTCTCAATGAATAAAGATGCCCTTCCCTGAATGGCGTATGCACCGGCTTTATCGAGAACATACTCTGAGCTGACATATTTCTTTGCATCAGCTTCGGAAAAAGGCTTCATGTATACTTCGGTAATTTCTCTGTCGACAACCGTTTTCTCTGAAGAAATGATTGCAAACGCAGAAATGACCTGATGTTTTCTGCCTGAGAGCTTCATCAGCATACTGACTGCATCATCGGCGTCTTTTGGCTTTCCCAATATCTCTGTATCAACTACAACTGACGTATCAACGCCTATTATTACAAAATCCGCTTGATTTTCAAGACCATCAAATACGTCCCATGCTTTGCCTTCCGCAAGAAGCATTGTCTGTTCTTCCGGAGAAAGCTCTCCGGAAAGAACAGATTTGTCTCTTATGTATTTTCTTTCGTCAAGATTTGATACGATTATATCAAATTCTGCCCCGACATTTGAAAGTATTTCTTTTCGTCTGGGTGAACCCGACGCAAGAATGATTTTCTTCATATCAGCCAATAACAAATTCAGACTTCTTCTGAACTCTGTTGTCAAGCTCTGTCTTCTTCTCTTCGTATCCGGCTCTGCCCATAAGTGCATATGTTGCATTCTTGCCGCCTTCAACTCCGGGCTGATCATATGTATTGATATTCATGAGCTCGCCTGCATATGCTGTTTCCATCTCGAAGAAGAAAAGAAGCTGTCCGAGTGTGTTAGCATTGAGGCTTGAGAGAGTGATAGTTCTGCTCCACTTGTCTGCGCAGTTAAGTGCATACTCAGTAGCTGACTGTTCTGTCATGATGAGCTCGTTGAATGTGTGGCCCTTGAGGAATGAAAGTGAAGGAATATCATCATATCCGCCGGGGATTTCAACATTTGCTCTGTAATTGTCAAGACCGATGAATGTTACGACCTTATCTGAAGGACCTTCTGTGTAGAGCTGAACCTGTGAATGCTGGTCTGTAACACCGATAGACTTAACAGGAGTCTGTCCGTTGTTTACTACCTTGCCGTTGTTGTCGAACTTCTTGCCGAGGCTCTCTGCCCAAAGCTGTGCATACCAGTCAGCAATGTACTTGAGAGAATCAGCATAAGGCATCATAACTGAAATGTTCTTGCCTCTTGAAATAGCAATGAACTGCTGAACTGCAAACATAGCTGCGGGGTTCTTGAAGAGGTTCTTCTCTTTGCATATCTCATCCATGATCGCAGCGCCCTTGAGCATTTCTTCAATGTCAATACCGCAGCAAGCAGCCGGAAGAAGACCAACAGGGCACATTTCTGAAAATCTGCCGCCTACGCCATCCGGAACGATGAACTTCTTGAAGGGCTCATCCTTGACGATCTTTGCAAGGTTGCCCTTTACTTCGTCTGTTGTAACGATGATATGCTTGATATATTCATCGCCGAGCTTTGCCTTGAGCATATCTCTGATGAGGAGATACTGTGACATTGTTTCTGAAGTGCTGCCTGACTTTGTGATTACGTTGAATACTGACTTTTCGATGTCGATTACATCAAAAAGTGCTGCCATTCTCTCCGGGTCTACGTTATCGATAACGTAAAGCTTTGGATAGCCTTTTCTTGCTTCCTTTGAGAGATCGTTGTAATAAATATGATTGAGAGCCTGCTGAACAGCTATCGGGCCAAGTGCTGAACCGCCGATACCGAATACTACAAAGTTCTCATAATTATATCTGATTTCATCAGCAGTCTTCTTGATATCCTGAACAACCTCATCCTGTGAATAAGGAAGATCCATCCAAGCTGTAAGAGTGTTGATACCGTCTTTTCTCTTTTCTGCAAGGATTTCCGTAATCTTTGCAATTGCATCTTCATATGCACTGAGTTCTTCTTTTGTTATACCGTCGCTCACAAAATCTTTCATGAGGTAGTTATAATCAAATCTGATACTGTTTTTCATAAAAATTCCTGACCTTTCTTCGCTTTGTTTTTCTGCAAAGCACCATTTTCAAATAAATAATTTATTTTTGGAATTAATAATCAGATTTTAACTCTTTTCCGACATTTTAATCCATACGGTGATATTATATCACAAGTAAACAAAAAAATCAATCCTATTTTAAGCCAGTAGGTGTGCATGAATGGAAAGACAGCAAAAAATTATGTGAAAAATAACGTCGGCATTTCTCCGCAAAAACATATTTGTATATTATTCTCATTTTTTCTATTGACACGAAGCGGTAAAATGTGGTATCATTAGCATATCAAATCAAAAGGAAATATTATGAAAGAATTCATTGTAAATTCAAACGACGAGGGACAGCGCCTCGATAAGTTCATAAGGAAAGCGCTTCCGGAGCTACCGCTCTCGGTGATCTACAAAGCTCTCCGTACAAAAAACGTCAAGGTCAACCGCAAGAGAGGCACAAACAATATGCGACTTACCGAAGGCGACCTCGTTCAGGTTTATGTAAAGGATGACTTTTTCTCATCCGAAAATACAAACAAGGCACTCGCCGCCCACACCGATATCGAGCTTGATATCGTGTTTGAGGACGAGAACATCCTTCTTGTAAACAAGCCGGCAGGTCTTCCCGTTCATGAGGTTGACGGAGGCAAGAAAGCCACACTCATTGAGGGTGCAATCTCCTATCTCATCGCAAAAGGCGACTACGATCCGGAAAAGGAAAACACATTCGTCCCTGCTCTCTGCAACAGAATCGACCAGAACACGGCAGGCATAGTTATAATCGCAAAAACGGCTCCTGCCCTGCGTGTTATGAACGACAAGATCAAGAGCCGTGAAATTACTAAAAAATATCTCTGCGTAACAGAAGGCTTTCCGCCGAAAAGTGAAGGTCGTCTTGAGAACTTCATCGAAAAGGATCAGGACAATAACAGAGTATTCGTTTATGATATGAGAAGAAATGAAAATTCTCTTACCGCAATCACTCTTTACAGAGTTCTCGAAAAGAAAGAGACAACAGCACTTGTTGAAGCCGAGCTTCTCACCGGTAGAACTCATCAGATAAGAGCGCAGTTCGCACACAACGGCTTTCCGCTCGTCGGTGATATGAAATACGGTGTCAGAACAAGGTCGACCGTAAAGTACAAGCATCAGGCGCTCTATTCCTACAAGCTCACTTTTGACTTTCCTACCGATGCAGGTGTGCTTGAATATCTCAAGGGCAGAACCTTCACAGTAAAGAATGTGCCTTTCCTTGAAGAGCTCGGTTTTACTTACAGAATAAAATAATATCGTTTATCAGAGGTCGGTTTTCGTTACATGTATATCGGAGCTGACCTCTTCTATCATTCTGGCATCATCTTCAGCTTTCAGCTGTCTTAACTTGTTGAACGTCGGGAGAAGCCTTGAGTTATATGACTTTACGGCTTCGTTATATTTTGTGACCGTCTTTGTCATATTCTGACCTATTCCGTCAAAATGCTCAAAGAATTTTTCCGTTCTGTCGATAAGCTCTCCGGAAATACGTGCTATTTCCTTTGCATTTTCATTCATCTGATATTCAGCCCAGCCAAGCGATACTGCCTTCAGGAAAGCATAGAATGTCATTGGTGAAAGCAACAGCACATTTCTCTCCATGCCGTATTCAAATATATTCGTATCCGCCTCAAAAGTTGCCGAAAGTCCCGATTCATACGGTATAACCATCACAACATACTGAACAGATCTTTCTTCCGTCTTCCAGTATTCCTTCTTTGCCAGAACATCAATATGCTTCTTTACCGCCTTGACGTGTCTTTCAAGAGAAGCCTTTCTTTCGCTCTCATCAAGGCTCTGCGCATATGCAAGATAATCGTCCATCGGAACCTTACTGTCAACAGGGATAGCCTTCTCACCTGTCAGCTTTATCATCATATCAGGCCTTTTTCCGTCATCAGCCACATACTGTTGTTCGTAATCGATGTGCTCTGCCATGCCGCTGAGCTCTGCAATACGCCTGAGCTGTTCTTCGCCCCATTTACCTCTGACGGAGTTATTGCGGAGTGCACTGTTGAGCGATCTTGTCTCGTTCTGGAGTATCTCATTCTGCTTTTTCAGGTCTTCAACGGAGGTATTAAGCCCCGTATACGCAGAAGCCCTTACCTTTTCCATCTCATTCACCTGTTTTGTTAGCTCCTTGAGCTGTTCGCCGACAGGATTGATAATATTTTCAACGTTCTTGCTCTCGCCCGTCATTTTCTGATCAAGCTTTTCTGCAAAATCCTTGAGCTTATCGTTTGCTTTTTCAAGAAAAACATTATTATTATTGTCCGATATTTCTTTTGAAAGCGAATTGAAAGCCTCTCTCAGGCTCTTATCGGCTTCGGCGACCCACTTGTTTTTCTCCGTTTCCGATGCATACTTTGAGTGCATATCTGCAAGCTCTTTATTAAGTGATTCATTCTTGTCGGCAAGCAAAGCAATCTTTTCCTCAAGACTTTGCTTTTCTTCTTCCTCGTCATGAAACATCTTCCAGGCGCTTTTTTCTCTTTCCTCCGCAGTCGCAAGCTTCCTTTCGGATTCGATCAGTCTGTCCTGTGCGCTCTGCATCTTTATCTCGTTTTCTTCCTTCTCTTCGCGGATTCTTTCCGCATCCCTGATTAAGGATTCAAGCGAGGCCTGAAGTGAAGCCTTCTCCGATTTTAATTTGCTTGAACTGAGAATTGCAAAGAATAATGCGAGTGCGGCACCGGCAATAAATGCCGCCGCAATGATAAAAGCAATTTTTGTATAGTCACCCATTGAAAGTAAATCCATCCTTGTTCGTTCTATATGTGTTGTATATGCTTATTTTATCATTTTTTGCTTAAAAAATCAAGTGATACTAATCACATATAAAAAAAGAGCAGGCTTCTCGCCTGCTCCAATGTTTTTTATTTAAGCTTTACAGTTATCTGATTCTCTCCGACATTCAGATTCTCCGAATAATCCTTGTATCTGTATACTGCCTTCACGCCCTCCGGAATATATACCGTCACATGAGCCTCATTATCCTTTTTCTCCCAAGAAACGTATATTTCTCCGGCAGGAAGAGTTCTTGAGCCTGAGGCTCTCGTAAGCGGAGACGTAAATCCCGGCTCGATCGTAAGCTCTTCGTAGCCTGCCTTGTCCTTTGCCTGATTGATTCCGAGAACATAGTCAAACAGATATGCACATACGGCACCGAACATAGGATGATTCCTTGATCTGTCCCAGAAGCCATGCGGCCAGTTCTCCCACAGGGTCGTAGCGCCTGCTCTCTTCATCTCATAGAATGAGAAATCCTTTTCGGATGCCATCAGCCTTACTGCAAGATCATCATTTCCGTGCTCAAAAAGAACTCTTGTCAAAATATCCGTTCCGCAAATACCCGTGTCATACTTGCCGAGCTTCTCATAGCGGCGAACAAGGCCTTGATACGTTCTCTCGTCACCCAGACCGATGTCAAGTGCAAAAGCATTTGCACCCTGAATTCCTCCGACAAACGAGTGATCGTACAGATTAAAGTAAGCAGACATCATCGCTTTTTTATGCTCTGCAATCCGTCTGTCAAGAAGCGGAATATCGCAATCACGTCCGCAAATATGCGCAAGCTCTCTTGCCTTCATCATTGTTCTGATGAAGAAATACGTATTTACAAACGGTTCAGGCAACTGAACGTCCTCCGGTGGAAGCCAGTCTCCCAGACACCACATTCCCGGCTTGTCAGACGTTACGAAACCGTTTTCACAATGTGCTTCAAGATATTCGAAATAGTGAAGCATCTGTGGGAACAGTTTTTTGAATGGACCGATATCTCCGTAATTCTTATAAAAAGCATACGGAACCTCGACTATTGCGCCTCCCCAGGCTCCGGGGCCGCCGCCGCAAAGATAATACGGCGCCGTATACTGAACGTGTCCTGAATAAACGTCCTGGCAGTCGCCAATATCCTTTATCCACTTCTCATAGAATGCCCTCGCATCAAAAATGTCCATTACGGCATGACAGGTTAGCTCGCCGTCGCCCGTATAAGGTCTGCGCTCAATGTGAGGACAGTCGGACGGTACTCCGCAATGCATATTGTTCAGCTGTGTATTAATGTATGCTTCGTAAAGCCAATTCAATGTCTCATTGTCGCACTCAAACGAGCTTGTAACATTTGCCGCACATCTTACGACCTTGACCTCAATTGGCTCAGCATCGCCTTCAACGGAAAAATATCTGAATCCAAACCACGTAAACTTCGCTTCTGTAACAATTTCTTTGCCGGATGAAGTCACCTTGAAATACTGACCATGGTGATATGACATATTTATCGTTCCGTCTTCATTTTTCTCCTCGGCAAAGAGAACCTTTACGGTTTCACCCTTTGCAGCTTTTATTTTCAGCACAGGATAGCCTGTTATATTCTTTCCTGCATCATAATGCTTCACTCCGTCCTTCTCGCAAAGAAGCATCGGAGAAAGCGTGTATTCCGTTCTGTCCTTCGGGCAGTCCGTGAACTCAAACTCCGTCTCAACGGGTCTTGCCGCAATAACGTGTCTGCAAGCCGAAGCATCAAAATCAAGACCGAAGCACTCAGGATCAAAGTCGGTGTAATCCTGCCTTTCAAACGTTGAGAAATTATAGAGCTTTACATAGCTGTCTGTGAAAATATCGTTCTCCGAAGAAACTGCTTCAAATGTTTTGCCGTCATTGTTCTCAAACATCATACGGTATATTGCCTTTGCATCGTCAAATCCCCAGCCTTTTTCACAATAATAGCCGCCGCCGAACCATATCGCAAGAACGTTCTCGCCCTCTTTGATGAATTCTTTTATATCATATTCGGGAACATACAATCTGTGTCCTGTAACTTTTTCTCCTGAAGGATAATCAGGTCTTTCCTCAAAGTCAGAAAGAAGCGGCACAAACTGATCCTTCGTGATTTCCTTTCCGTTTATGAAGCAATGAAAAAAGCCGAGTCCCACAACCCTGATCAAAGCCTTGGCAGGCATTTCATCAAGCGTGAATTTCCTGTGAAGAACAGGAAAAAACGGTATTCCGCCCTGATCGCTTTCTTCCTGCTGCCTTTTTGCATATTTTCCTGCGGCAACCCATATCGCTTTGCCGAACATATCATTGTGTCTCATATCTGTTTCCTTTCATCAGAGCAATTTTTCTATTGCTGCCTTTTCATATTTTGCAGAATATTCCTGACCGAGATCGCAGTGATCTCTGCCGAATATCTCGTAATAAGTTACTTTTTTGTGTTCTCTTGTCATCTTGTCTGCAAATCTGTCCGAATGCATCGTCTTATTGACGGCAGTGTCACCTGTCGTGCGGAATATATTATTTTCTATGTGATCCGGTATTTCATCCACCACGTGAAGCGGCGAGTATCTCTTCAGCACCTCCTGCTCAAGTGAGCCGTATGCCGAATAGAATGTTCTCGAAAGGTCTTTTCTTTCCGTTGAATGATAAACCACATCACATACAGGGCATTTTGCGGTGCAGGATACTATTTCGTTTCTGTGCTTTGATCTGACGGAATAAATAATCGCGCACTGTCCACCCATTGATTCGCCGGAAATCGCTATTTTAACGTTTTAAAGACCGAAGTGCTGCTTCAGGACGTCGACAAGCGTGTCTGCAAATAAAACCGTGCCGTCATTCATCCAGCACCACGGATTATAATACGGTTTAAGCTCTATTATTCCAAGCTTTGCCTCTTCAATCTGAGACGGAGAGTGAGTGTCATACATCGAGCTGAAGCCCAATCCGTGCATCTGAATTCGTATTCCTTTTACTTTGCCATTGACCAGATCTGCATTCGTATTTGCAAAAGATCTGATAATCTCGTATGTAATTCTGTTTTCAATTTTCAGTGTCTCCTTCCTCGGAAAATCTTAAAAACAATTCTTTTACAGTCTCTTTTATTATACACTAAACACAATATTTGTCAAGCAAGAATGTCGCATAAATTGTATAAAATTTTGCTTGACAAAAAACGCATTTTCCTTTATAATTATATAGACTTGAGGGGTAGTAGTATATGCTTTGCCAAAGAGAGGGCGCAAATCGGTGAAATCCGCCTGCAAAATACAGACTACGAGTTGCTTGTCCACGTCAGATGACTGCGGGAGATCCCGTTACAGATCAAAGAGCGCCGCAATATGCGGAATTAAGGTGGTACCACGGAGAGGAGTCTTCGTCCTTTGAATTTATTTCATGGACGGAGTTTTTATTTTATGCTGAAATTTATTGCACTTTCAATAAGCCCGAATCTGAATCTGACTTCAGTCGCAGGTTTTGTCTGCCTCATCGTGGCAGCGTTCGCCGCATTTGCCACAGATTTTATAATGAAGCTCTTCAAAGCAGACAGTGACACGTCATACAGTACTAAAAATCTTATCAAATTTGCTTCGATTTTTATTGCCGCACTCGGCGTAATACTTATAGTAAATTCATAAACGAAAATTACAGAAAGGAAACATATATATGGATACAATGGAAAAAACATACGATCCTCAAAAGACCGAACAGCGTCTTTACAAGGAATGGATGGATAAAGGCTATTTCACGGCACATATCGACAAAGACAAAAAGCCTTGCACGATAGTTATACCGCCGCCGAATATTACAGGTCAGCTCCACATGGGTCACGCTCTTGATAATACTCTTCAGGATATTCTCGCCCGTTGGAAGCGTATGCAGGGTTATTCTATGCTCTGGCTTCCCGGCACTGACCACGCAAGCATCGCAACAGAGGTTAAAATCGTTGATATGCTCGCAAAGGAAGGCACAACAAAATACGATCTCGGAAGAGAAAAGTTCCTTGAAAGAGCTTGGGAATGGAAAAATGAATACGGCGGCAGAATCACGAAGCAGCTTCGTATGCTCGGTTCTTCTCTTGACTGGTCAAGAGAACGTTTTACAATGGACGAAGGCTGCAACAAAGCAGTAAAGCACGTTTTCGTTTCTCTTTACGAAAAGGGATTGATTTACAGAGGCGAAAGAATCACAAACTGGTGCTGTGAATGCAACACAGCTCTTTCCGATGCAGAGGTTGAATATCAGGAAGATCCGGGATTTTTCTGGCACATCAAGTATCCAATCAAGGATTCTGACGAATTCATAACAGTTGCTACAACAAGACCTGAAACAATGCTCGGCGATACTGCCGTTGCAGTTCATCCCGATGATGAAAGATATAAGGCTCTTGTAGGCAAGACCGTCATACTTCCGCTTATTCACAAAGAAATTCCGATTATTGCCGATGAATACGTTGATATGGAATTCGGTACAGGTGTTGTTAAGATCACTCCTGCTCATGACCCGAATGACTTTGAAGTAGGCAAGCGCCACGATCTTGAAATAATCAAGGTATTCACTGACGATGGAAAGATGAATAAGGCAGCCGGAAAATACGCAGGACTTGACAGATACGAAGCAAGAAAGCTTATCGTTAAGGATCTCGAAGAAGAAGGCGTTCTTCTCAAGATAGAGCCTCATGTTCACAATGTAGGTCATTGTTACCGTTGCCATACAGCAGTTGAGCCTATGGTTTCAACGCAGTGGTTTGTTGATATGAAGCCGCTTGCAAAGCCTGCTATTGAAGCAGTCAGAAACAAGGAAACAGTTTTCATTCCTGAAAGATTCGACAAGATTTATTTCAACTGGATGGAAAACATCAAGGACTGGTGCATCTCCCGTCAGCTCTGGTGGGGTCACAGAATCCCTGCATACTACTGTCAGGATTGCGGCGAGGTCATCGTAAGCGAAGAAGCTCCTGCAAAGTGCCCCAAGTGCGGCTCTGCAAACCTCAAGCAGGACGAGAACGTTCTCGATACATGGTTCTCCTCTGCGCTCTGGCCGTTCTCAACTCTCGGCTGGCCGGAAAAGACTGCTGACCTTGATTACTTCTTCCCGACATTCACTCTTGTAACAGGCTATGATATCATATTCTTCTGGGTTGCAAGAATGATATTCTCCTCAATCGAGAATATGGGACAGGTTCCGTTCAAGAACGTTCTTATCCACGGTCTCGTTCGTGACGATCAGGGCAGAAAGATGTCAAAATCTCTCGGAAACGGCGTTGATCCTATCGAGGTCATCAATAACTTCGGTGCAGATGCTCTCCGTTTCTCACTCGTTGCAGGCACAACTCCCGGTAACGATATGCGTTATTATGACAGCAAGGTTCGTGCTTACAGAGACTTTGCAAACAAGATCTGGAACGCAAGCAGATTCATTATAATGAACCTTGAAAACGCTCCGTTTGAAAAGCCGGCTGACGATTCACTCTTCACACCTGATGACAAGTGGATCATGTCGAGAGCAAACGAGCTTGTTAAGGATGTAACAGACAATCTTGAAAAATTCGAGCTTGGTATTGCTGCTCTCAAGATTTATGACTTTATCTGGACAGAATTCTGCGACTGGTACATCGAACTTACAAAGATCCGTCTCTACTCTGACGATATTGAACAGAGAAAGACTGCAATCTACGTTCTCGTTACAACTCTCACAAAGGCACTCAAGCTTCTCCATCCTTATATGCCTTTCATCACAGAAGAAATCTGGCTCCACTTGCCTCACGAAGACAATGAAACAGCTCCGTCGATCATGCTTTCAAGCTGGCCTGAATATGATGAAAAGCTCAACAATTCAGATGCCGAAGCACAGATGAACGAAATAATGGACGTTATCCGCTCCGTAAGAAATATGAGAGCCGAGATGAACGTAAAGAATTCAAAGAAGATCGATATGATTATCTTTGACAGCACAGGCAAGTCAGTCGAACTTCTTGAAGAAGGCAGAAATCTTCTTGAGCGCTTTGCCAATACGGAAACTCTCGGAATCACAACTTCAAAAGACGGAATCTCCGCTAATGCAAAAGCAATTTCAGTCGGAACACTTACTCTCTATATCCCGATTGAAGAGCTCGTTGATTTCTCAAGCGAAGTAACTCGTCTTGAAGGTGAAATCGAGAAGGCACAGTCCGAGCTTGACAGAGCTTCAGGCAAGCTTTCAAATGAACGCTTCACTTCAAAGGCTCCGGCGGCACTCGTTGAACAGGAACGCGAAAAGGTAACAAAGTATACCGAAATGCTCTCTTCCCTCAATCAGCAGCTCGAATCAATAAAAGCAATGATGTAAAAAGATCAAAGCCCCGTGCCGGAAAAAGACACAGGGCTTTTGATTATGGGACAAAAAAGAAAACGCATCGAGAATGCTACGGGTGGATAAGGATGTTTTTTGGTTTTGTACAGTAATATCAGATATAATAGATATTGACAAATCAGAATTTATGGAGGAAATATAATGTTTGGATTTAAGAAAAAAGTCAATGTTGAAAAAGTGAAGCAGTTTTCACGCTGGTTTTTTGAAAACGAAGAAAGAATTCGAAGCAGTGTCGAGAATCGCCAAAATGACAGTACCACGATGATGCGAGTGTTGGATGAGGTAGAAGCCGAATTGGCAAAGGTTTATAGAGATGGATATAATGGTACTATAGAATTTGATTATGGTGGAAAAGCCGATGAGTGGGAACTCAATTTGTACCACAAGAACAAAAAGTTCCTGATACAAGCAACAACCATGATTGCTCAAGAAATGAATGCCAAAGAAAACTCAATGTGGGAAGTCAGGATTGACCGATAACTCCCGGTTTGTCGAGCAGAGCACAATGACAAGAAAAACGACGTTTGGTCAGTTTTGCCTTGTTTTTA